>CAZCAC010000009.1:0-112199 GCA_964496575.1 uncultured Planctomycetaceae bacterium
GGCATTCGGCCAATGCCGCCACTCCACGCACCTATGTCAGGAGCCCTGCAATGGGCTGACCGCCGAGTTCACGTACCGGTTCAACGGCAACCGCCGCCTGATTCGCCGGACCTTCGAGCGCTCGGACGGTGTGACCGGCAGCGAGCGGTACGAGTACGACGAGAAGATGCGGCTGACGAAGGCGGTCTACGAGAACTTCGACTCCTGGATCTCGGGCACCGTCACCTTTCGGCACGCCGACGACGGGGGTCTCGAGAAGGGCCGCTTCGACGGGGGGCGCTTCGATGCGGACATCGCGTTCGAGCGTGACGGTAGTGGAAACGTGACCCGCATCCATTGGGAATTCGACTTCGGCAAGACCCAGACCTACGTCCTGGGCTACGAGAAGATCCCGCCAAGGCCGCCGGTCGAGGGCTCGAAGGACGGCGAATAGGTCTCCCGCGGGCACCGGCATCCACGAAGAGGCCCGGCGAGCCGCAAGGGCGTCGCCGGGCCTGTCTCGAGGCGAGTCGTTTCGCCTGCGTCTTCTGGCTCTCTCGGGTCAGGAACCGAAGTTCATGCCGATGAAGATCGCTCGCCGCAGCTGGTCGTTTTCGGAGAATTCGGACCGGATCGGATCGCTGATCCCCTGGCCCCCGATGTAGACCTCGAAGTCGTCGGACGGACGCCAGGCGACGCGCGCGTCGAACCGGCAGTACTCGGCGATCTTCCACCACTCGCCCATGTCCTCGACGCCGTAGAAGCCCGCGTCCAGCTCCCAGTGCTGACCCAGGTCGTAGTACGAACGGATGTTGAGGACGTGCCGCGGGTGGTACATGTCCGTGGTGAGCGCCTCGCCATCGGTGTTGACGTACGAGCCGTAGTGATAGGTGTAGCCGGAGCGGATCTTCCAATCCTCGTTGATCTGGAAGTCCATGGCCAGCTCGGCGCCGGACGACTCGCCGGTGGCGTTGTTGGTGATCTGATAGCCCCACGGCAAGGCGTAGGGATCCAGATAGTGCAGGTTGTCGTAGTCGTTGACGTAGACCGTCAGATCCGCGGAGAGCCAGTCGGCCGGCATCACGCGCGTCCCCACTTCGTAGGAGAGGAGCTCCTCGGAGCTGAACTCCGGGTTCCCGACGAAATAGCTGTCCTCGGTCAGGTACCGCTCTTCCAGTGAGGGCGTTCGCACCGCGCGAGATACCGCGGCCCAGACCGTGACGTCATCAGCCGGTGCCCAGGCCGCCCGGACCGTGGGCTGGAACTCCCAACCGGTGAAGCTGTTGTGTTCGAGCGTCAGGCCTGCAGTGAGGCTCGTGTTGATATCCGTCAAGGAGAGCGTGTCGAGCGCGAAGACCCGGAAGGTGTCCTTGGTGACGTTCGGGGGATCGAATTCCAGCCACCACGGGTCGTAGCCGTGGAGGCGGCTGTGAGTCCAGCGGTACCCCGCGCCGATGTTGATCTTGTTGGACTTGGAGGTCTCCAGAGACCGTGTGTACTCGAGGTCCAGCTCGTCGATGTGGATGTCGGCGATCGTCTTCATGTCCTGCTGATCACTCGAGAACCAGGCCTGCCACCGATCGTTCAGCTCGGGGTCCGACATGCTGGCGTAGATCTGCGCACCCTTCCGCTCGTCCCGAACCTGGATGGGCTCCCAGGTGTCCAGATCCGCGCCCAGGTTGTAGAACTCGCCGGTGTACACGCGTGCCCAGGTGGTGAAGTCCTTCTCGAATGCGTTGAAGTCGAACCTCGTCCCGGCACTGACCACGCCCCAGTCGTAGTCGTAGCCCAAGAACGGGTCGTGAAGCGTGTCGTAGCGCGCTCCCTTGAACCAGGCCCGGTAGTAGGTGTCCTCCCCGATCTGGCCGCCGTAGCGGAAGCTGCCGTGCTGGTCGTCGGTCGCGTAGCGAAGGCTGGCCTGCGGCCCCTGGGTCTCCTCCGCCTTCTTGGTGATGACGTGGACCACGCCATGCACCGCATTCGACCCCCACAGGATCCCCCCCGGGCCGCGGACGATTTCGACACGATCCACGGTCTCGAGCGGGATGTCCTGAAGTGGCCACCAGACCCCCGCGAACAGGGGCGTGTAGACCACGACGCCGTCGACCATCACCAGGAGCTGGTTCAGGTAGGCGCTGCTGACGAAGGACAGTCCCGGGCCGAACCCGCGCGAGGTGACGTCCCAGGCGTTCGATGACCACCTCGACACGTGCATGCCTGGGACCATGCGCAAGGCCTCGGCGATCGACGAGTGCCCTGACCGTCGAATCTCATCCCCGGTCAGTACGTACACGGCTGCAGGCACCTGCGACAGGGGCTCCGCGGTCCGCGTGGCGATCGTGACCTCTATGTCCATGAGCTCTTCCAGGGAGAGCTCGGTCAGGTCTAGATCTTCGCCGTAGGTTGCGGGATCCGGAGCGCCGGATGTGGCCGTTACCACGGGCGCTACCGGGAGGGATGCGCAGAAGAGAATCGTAAGCTGAAAGAGTCTGATAGTATTCATGACAAGCACTCCTCAGGCAGTGCGGTACTCTCGACGCTCGTGTTCCGAGCGACCCCAGAGAGTGAGAGGGGGGGGATCGAGGGACGTCGTTTCATGCCGTCTTGTTCACGTCTTCACTGGGCGCCTCGAGCCACTGCTCGATCTTGGCGTAGAGAACGGCGGGAACGACCGGCTTGGGAATGTGATCATCCATTCCCGCCGCGAGGCACTTCTTCCGGTCTCCCTGCATCGCGTTCGCGGAGAGGGCGAGAACTGGAAGATGTTGACCGGTATCACGCTCCCGTAAGCGCAGTTCCCGGGTCGCCTCGTAGCCGTCCATGACAGGCATCTGACAATCCATGAGTACGAGATCGAAGTGCCCTTGGTCGATGACCTCGAGCGCTTCCTTACCGTCGTTGGCAACTTCTACCTGGTAGCCACACCTCTCGACGAGAGCGACGGCCAGGCGCTGGTTGACCTTGTTATCCTCCACGATGAGGATGCAAGCCTCATGGTTGTCGACGGTACCTTCTCCTTCGAGCGCGGCTACGGGGCCGCACGCTTCCTCCGTCGAGTATTCGGGAAAACTCTCGTCCAGGCCAAGCCATTGGATGAGCTTGGATCGGACCATCGAGAGCTTGAGCGGTCGGGTGAGCACATCGGATGCTCGGGCCTGAAGCACCTGGGGGCGAGCTCCCAGCGAGGAGATCGGAATCAACATCAGCAAGGGAACCTCGTCCAGGTTTCCGATTCGACGGAAGCGTCGGCTGATATCCTGGCACTCCTCGACTGTCTCGCCTCCGTAGACCAACAGGATGTCCGGAAGGTCCTCGGGCTCCGTCGCATCGGCCAGGTCGGCCAACATCGACTCCAGGCCCTCGTAGCAGTTCGCTTCCGCTCCCCAGGTGTGCAGCTGAGCTTCCAGGATCTCGCGGCTCGTCTCGCACGGCTCCAGGATGGCGATGCGCTTGCCCCACATCGCACCCTCGGGAAGGGGTGGACTGGACGGCCCGTCCACCTCCTTGGCGAACGGGATCGAGATCCGGAACGTGGTTCCTTCGCCCAGGACGCTCTCGAGGCTGATATCGCCCCCCATCGCCGAAACGAGCTCGGAAGAGATGGCCAGCCCCAGCCCGGTTCCACCGAAGCGACGAGTCGTCGAGCTGTCGGCCTGGGTGAAGGGCTCGAAGATCTTCTCGATCTTCTCGGTGTCGACTCCGATTCCCGTGTCCCGGACGGAGACCTCGACAACCACCGTGTCCTCCGTCTCATCCAATACGTTCGCGTCAACCTGTACTTCGCCCACCAGCGTGAACTTCAGTGCGTTCCCGATCAGGTTCGTCAGCACCTGCCGCATCCGCCCCGGGTCGCCGCGGAGGTTCGAGAGGATCTCGGCTTGCTGCAGCGTGATCAGATCGATGCTGTCCTCCTCGAAGCGCGGACCGAAGATGTCACCCAGGTTCTCGATGAGCGAGATCAGGTCCAGGTCGACATCTTCCACCTCGAGCTTCCCTGCCTCGATCTTGGAGAAGTCCAGGATGTCGTTGATCAGAGCGAGCAGGGAATCACCGCAGGTTCGGACCGTCTCCAGCAGTCCTCGTTGGTCCGGTGTCAGGTCCGTATCGAGCACGATCCCGGTCATCCCGATGACGCCGTTCATCGGGGTCCGGATCTCATGGCTCATGTTGGCCAGGAACTCCGCCTTGGCCCGGGCGCCTTCCTCGGCCTGCTCCTTGGCGACCTTCAGCTTCTCGTTCGTGCGGGTCAGCTCCGCCGTGCGGATCTGGACCTTCTCCTCGAGGTTCCGTCGGTGTTGCTCGAGCTCCTCGTCACGCAGCTGAATCCGTCCGAGCATCCGGTTGAAGGCATCGACCAGCGCGCCGAATTCGTCCTGGGAACGACGCTCTGCCCTGATCGACGAAGTCCTTCCTCTCCTCGACGGCCCGCGCCGTTTCGGCCAGCTCGAGGATCGGCCGGGCGATCAGCTTGCTGAACGCGATGGCGAGGATGGAAGTCAGGGCCAGACCAGCGAGAGCGAGGAGGGCCATCTGGCCGGCGTCTCTCATGATCTCCTGACGGAGCCCGGTCATGTCGGAGCGCACGTAGATCGTGCCGACGACAGCGTCATCTTCGGTGATTACCCGAGTCACCTCGAAGAACGGCTCGGCGGTGTGCTGAGACGACAACGCCTCGTCCAGGCGCTCCGGTGGCTCCACACCGGATCGACTCCACTTGGCGAAGAGCTTCCCGTCATTCGTGTAGAGAGCGGCGTGAACCGTGCACTCGACGAGCAGGAAGTCCTGCAGCGCCTCCGCGGCGTAGGCGTCGTCGAGGAACAACAGAGACGAGGCACAGCGCTTCCCCACGGTCTCCGTCGTGGCGATCGTCGTCTCCTGGTGTTTGGCGCGGAGAGTGCTCCAGTTCCTCACCACCTGGAGGGTCAGCGTGGCCATCAGCGTCACCGAGCAGGAGATCAGGATCACCAGCCCGATCTTGGCGCGAAGGGGAACCGAGCTCATCGCTTCTCCCCCTTCGTCTTGACGATTGTCGCCAGCTTCAACAGCTGTGAGCTGATCGTCAGCTTGCTCGCCTTGGTCACCTCGTTGTTGACCTCGAAGCGAACCTTGTTGTGCTTTACGAAGAAGCTCGCGCAGGCGCCCTGTTCGGCGAGACCACTCTCGTCACCGATGAGCAAGATCGGCAGCCCGGCGCACGCCTTGATCAAGGCGACCTTCTGCTTCTCGTCCAACCCGCAGGCGAAGATGAGGTGCGCGGTTAGCTTCTTCGGGGCGTCCTTGACGTGGCGAATGACGACCGAGCGGCCGTGCAGCTTCTTGTCCCTGAACGTCGCAGTGAGAATGGGGCCGAACGGGTCCTTGCCGACGACCATGAGCTCGATCGGCGCCTCCTTCTTCCCCAGAGCCTCTTTCGGCCACGTCGTATACCGGATGAAGTTGTAGAGGAACGCCGCCTTGATCTTGTACTCCGGGAAGGCATCCCCGCCTGCCCCGGGATCAGCGCTGCTGTCCGCCTCGGGTCGAGTGCCCGGCTCGACACCGAAGACCCCGGTGGCCATGAACCCCAGACACAGCAACACCCCCGCGACACGAAGGAAGCGCCGGACTGCTTGCGCAGCACCTCCGAGGTCTCGCGCACCGGGGACGAGGTGCGGGAGCCACCTGTTGAGTGGGAAGTGGTGGGGCAATGGAGAGGACGGTCGGAACTGACAAGGTCTTCTCGGAGCGCCGCACTCCCATTCTTTAAGGTGATGGCACCACCTGATGCGACCCAGATCAGGGTAGGAAGAGGCCGTTCAGGTGGGTCGGATCGGCGATTCGCCCGGTGCCGGGTCAGGTGTGAGACGCTGCTTCCGTTCGCGCGGTCACGTCCCCCCTGGGGTGATCACCCGATGGAAGCGGCTTCCGGGTCGCGCCAACGCGTGGAAGAGGATTCCACCTCGAACGAGAGAATGCGGCGTGACGGCCGCCTGGAGGCGGGCCACGCCCCCTCAGTCCTCGAGCGGCAACTTCGCGTGGCCCTCCGGGATCGCCTCGATCTCGTACACGCGAAGAGTGCCGGGGACCACTTCTCCGTCGATCAGCCTCATCACCTCGACCGTATACTTGCCTCCTCGTGGGAGGGACAGCTGGACGCTGCCGGTCTCCTCCATCTGGCGCTGGACGTCACCCCAGACCCGGAGATTCTCGGGACTCGATGGCGACTTCACGGCGGCACGCCAACCGTCCTCGCCGGCGACGCCGGGGGGAGCCGCCGGGTCGAGCAGGATGTCGAGAGCTCCGCCCTTCTCGATCCTCACCTGGAGCTCGGCAGTCGCCTTGGCGCGAAGGAACGGCACCAGCTGGAACGCGATCGAACCGGGGATGACGACGTCTCCCAGGTCGGTTCCCTCGCCCGCCGACAGCTCCACCTCGAAGCTCTCCAGCCACTCCATGCTGCGCATGACCCTGAAGAGATACCTGCCCGCCGGCAGGAAGCACGTCTCGATCCTGGAGGTCTCCACGTCGACCGGGACAGTCAGATAGCCGGCGGGGTACTCGCAATCGAAGACGAAGATCTTCGTTCTGGTCAGGTCCGGCTGGCTCGTGCCCTCCACGAGGATTCGTCCTTCGAGCTTCCCGTACCCGGTTCGCCTGGCGTCCACCTGCAGCTCCACGTCCGTGTCGCGGGGATCCACGTCCCTCACCACCGCCAGCGACTGACGGCCCTTGCTTCTTGGATCCAGGAGGCTCAAGAGGTATGGACCGGACTCCAGGCCGTAGAAACAGAACCGCCCTTCCGCGTCGGTGGTCACCTTCAACCGCTGCCGCTTCACTGCCTGGAAGTTCAGCGAACCAGGTTCCTTCATCGAATCCCGAAGTGCTGCAGTCACGCAGAAGTCGGCCAGTGGTTCGCCAGCCTCGTCCCGGGCGACACCCTTGATCCAATCGGTGACCTGCAATCGCGGCATCCACCACTCGGTCTCGCCCGCAATGAAGGTCCGGTCGGTTTCGGCCTGCCCCGGTTCCGTCTCATGGCAGGCGACTGCCCGCAGCGTCGCGGCACCCTCGGGGATCTCCGGTATCGAGAACCGTCCCTCTTCGTCACACTCCACGGAGATGTTCCACGAGTACTCCCAGTCGTGGGGGCTGATCTCGACTCGCGCCCGCGGTGCGGGCAGACCGCTCTCGTAGCGGACCACGCCCTGCAGGTTCGCTCCCCGGGTCAGCTGCACCGCGACCGGGTCGGATCCGACCGCCCGGGACTTGATCATGGAGCGCCACTGGCCGTAGCCCTCGGCCTCGACTCTCAGATTCGCGGACAGGGCTCGATCATAGGTGAGCGAGAGCCGGCCGTTCTCGTCTGACACCGCCTCGCCGAGGGCTTTCACCCAGCCGGCGAGTGACTCATCGCGCGTGGTGATGGGCAGATTCCGCGGGCCGAAGGTCAGCGTGCCGCGAGCACCGGCGATCGGCCGGCCATCCTGGTCGTGGACCTCCACGAGAAACGGTCGGGGCTCGAACTCGTTGAGAGTGGATCCTCCGGGAACCACGGCACAGAGCTCGAGCACCGTGGCCTCGGAGCCTTCGGGGTCGGGGTTGAGCATGAAGAGCGGCGCATCGCCCGGGATCGCCGGCACCGGTGTGACCACCGCGGCAGTCTCCTCGGGAGCGGTCCCGCCGTCCGGGGTGGCCGATGACACTGGCAGCGGCTTCCTGAGTCCTTCGGCAGGCGCTATCACGCTGGAGGGCTCCTCGGTACCGCCGGGGACATCCAACCCGTCCGTACGGACTCTCACGGTCTCTCCGTCGTCCTTCACCGCCACCGAGGCCGGCGCCTCTTCCGGCGTCGTCTCCGCCGCACTCATCGCCAGCCAGATCCCTCCACCGACCAGCCCCAATGCCACGGCCGCTGCCACCGACACCGCCGTGCCGAGTGAGGCCTGCACGGGGGCGTTCTTGCGGCCGTAGTGCAGGAGCGCCAGGCTCCACGCCTTGCGGTTCCCACCGTAGGTGCGATCCAGGGAGACTCGCAGCTGCTGCAGCCCACGACTCAGGCGAGTTCGCACGGTGGAGGCCTTGACGGCGAGATCGGTGGAGATCTGCCCGACCGACCGATCCTCGATGAGGTACAAGGCCAGCGCCTCGCTATAGCGTGGCTCCATCTCCCCCAGCGCGACTTCGACGCGCTCCTCGAGGTCGGAGTGCATCATCGCCTCGTCCGGAGTGAGCGTGTGGCGCGGATGGAACGCCCGCTCCTCATGGTCCGCACGACGCCTCTCCTTGCGCCGGAAATTCAGCAGGCGAGACCGGAGCACCGCCGTCAGCCAGCCACGGACGTTCTGCTGATTCCGTGGCGGTTGCTCGATCGCAGCAAGCCACGTTTCCTGTACCAGCTCGTCGGCGAAGTGCGGATCACGGACGAGCTTGAGGGCGAGAGCGGTCAGGAACCCCTGGTGCAGAGTCAGTTCCTTCTTGTCGATCATGGGATGAGGTGGATACCTGCGGGCACGACGCGAGTTACGAGACCCATCGGTAATACCACGTACGCCGGGTTTCCGCAAAGAATGGCTCGTCTCCGCCGTCGGGCTCCTCAGCGCGATCTCGCAGGAGAAGGGCTAGCGCGACGGCGGCGCCGGCCACGAGGATCCAGGGGAGGTACTTCTTCATCGATCTGCGGGCGAGGCTCGCTGATCCACCATCCTATCACCCCCCGAAGCGGCGGGCCCGCACGCTCCGCGCGGGCCCCTCCAGGGCGCGGGATCCTCGTCGCGCCCGACCGCGTTCAGACCGTGATCTCGTGATTCGCAGCGAGCTCGGTCACTTCCCGGCTGGCTTCGTAGGTGAGACCGAGATACCTGAACGCGGGCGACACCGAGAAGTGGTTCAGATCCAGCTGATGGCCGGCCTCGACCATGTGCGCGAGCTCGTCGGCCAGGCTGACGGTCAAGGTGTACGGCTGCTCTTTGAGCCTGACTCTCGCCTGGTGGTGGCACTCGATGGCGTCCACGATCTGTTCGGGGAGCTCCCAGACGTAGGCGATCATCGCCCCGACCTCGGTGTGGGTGTAGCCGAACTGCTCTCGCTCCAGGTAGAAGGAGGAAGCGAAACGGCCGCTATGCTCCTGCAGTAGCTCCATGTATTCGTCGGGCATGCTGTCGAGCATGGCGATCTTGCCGAGGTCGTGTAGCAAGCCGCAGGTGTAGAGCTCGTCCGGCTGCGGCCCCCCGCCGGCACTCCCTCCTCCACAGCGAGTCGTCAGATCTCTCGCGATCAAGGCGGTACGGATCGAGTGCTTCCACAGCTGCTCGATATCGAAGCCGGTATCCTGCAGCTGCGAGTACTGCTCGACCAGCTCGGTCTGGAGGACCAGGTTGGCGACGGCCTGCATGCCCAGGACCATCGTCGCGCGGTTGGCCGAAGCGACCGGCTCGCTGAGACCGAAGTAGGAGGAGTTCGCCGTGCGTACGATCTGGGCGGCGAGGACTGGATCGGTCTCGACCACCTCACCGATCGTCTCCAGCTCCGCGTCGGGGTCTCGGACCAGCTGGAGGAGTCTCGAGCTGATGCGGGGAAGCGTGGGGAGATTGATGGTCTCCTCTTATTCTCTCCTGGGTCTCCAGGTCGGGCATGACTGGCGTCCTCCTGCTGGACGCGAGAGAGGGTCACGGGGAAAGCGTTCGGGACGGGCGGGCCGGGCGCCGATCGCCTGTCTCTCTTCTCGGCTACAGAGGCCCCGGCTCTTGGTAGGGAGATCGGCAGAAAACCCGATGGGTCGTAGATTGGGGACTGGTCATCCGTCGCCTGATCCGCACACGGGCACCGGCAGATCCGTGGCGCGAGGGTCCTCCCACGTGCCGGTCCGCGGGGATGCGGAGAGGATCGTCGCGAGTCCTGGATGCTCACCAAACTGACCCTTGATGGCAACCCAAATGGTCGTTGACCGTAAGATGTCGCCGTCTCGGCCGCTCGACGCTCGGCGAGGAGATGTGCCTCGGCGCGGTCCGGGATGGGGTGAGTCGGGGCCCCGGAGGCGCGCCCTCGGCGAGCGGACGGGGCCACAAGGCCCTGGGCTTCTCACACTGATCGGGGTGACCGGCCGGTCCCGCCGGGATCTGGTTCGCGTCGACCGGGGGATCGGTCGAGAATGCCGCCGCTGATGAGCGAGACGGCAAGGCCCCCACGCGCGAAGACGATCCTCCACACCGCGTTCGCGCTGGTGGCCTTTGCGCTGAACTCCCTCCTCTGCCGGATGGCGCTCCGCGACGGCGCGATCGACCCGGCGAGCTTCACCACGGTCCGACTTGCTTCGGGAGCACTCACCCTGCTGGTGATCGTGACGATCGCCCGGGGACCGCGCACGGCCGTCTCCGCGGGCGGGTGGGTCTCCGCCGCCATCCTCGCGACCTACGCGGTCGCCTTCTCCTTCGCCTACCTCGAGCTGAGTACCGGAATCGGGGCGCTGATCCTCTTCGGCGCCGTTCAGGTGACGATGATCGGTTCTGGTCTCGGCGCGGGGGAGCGGCTGCGCGCCCGCGAGTGGGTCGGCATCCTCCTGGCCGTGCTCGGCCTCCTGTACCTCGTTCTCCCCGGCCTGGAGGCCCCCTCGCCGGGTGGAGCCGCGCTGATGGCCGGCGCCGGCGTCGCCTGGGGGATCTACTCCCTGCGCGGCCGGCGGGCCACCGAATCGGTGGCGGAGACGGGGGGGAACTTCCTTCGAGCACTCCCCCTGGGAGTCGCGGTGTGCTTGCTGGCGTCTCCGGCGATCGAGCTGGGACCGCGCGGAGTGCTGCTGGCGGTCGCCTCGGGTGCGCTGGCTTCAGGGCTGGGCTACGTCGCCTGGTACGCTGCGCTTCGCGGCCTGTCGGCGACGCGCGCCGCGACGGTCCAGCTCGCCGTCCCCGTGCTGGCGGCCTTCGGCGGTGTCCTGCTCCTCTCGGAGGAGGTCACGCCGCGCCTCGTCGTCGCCGCGGTCGCCATCCTGGGCGGCGTTCGTCTGTCGCTCGGGACGAGGACGAGCTCCCCCCCTACCGGAGCATCACCGCCCCGATCTCCTTGACCAACTTGGCCGCCGCCGCCGCCGTGATCCCGGTCGGATCACGGTCGGGGTTGAGCTCGACGAGGTCCGCCCCCACCAGCGGAGCGCGCAGATTCTGGATCAGCTCGATCACCTCTCGCGTGGTGGGCCCGCCCGGTTCGTGATGGGCGACCCCCGGCGCACAGGAGGGGTCGAGGACGTCCAGATCGAGGGATAGGAAGAGCGGTCCTTCGATCGGCGGCAACGAGACGGGAAAACCGCGGCGCATCTCGAAGACCTCCACACCGAAGCGCTCCGACTGGTCGCGAAGGTGTGGATTCGTGGCCCGGATCCCGACCTGGATCAGGCGCGGGGCAGGCGCTTCCTCCATGATGCGAGCGAAGGGACAGGCGTGGGAGAGCCGATCTCCCTCGAACTCGTCGTAGAGATCGGGGTGCGCGTCGAGGTGCAGAATGGTCAGCCGATCGAGGCTGCGCTTGTACGCGCTCACCACCGGGTAGGTGATCGCGTGGTCTCCCCCGAGGCAGAGCACCTTGGCTCCGCGATCGAGCAGCTCGGCAACTGTCCCTTCTATCCGCTCGAAGCCGCCCTCGACGTCGCCGACGTCGCGAAGGCGGTCGTCGATTCCGAGGTCGAGGCCGTCCTCGGCGCAGAGGTTCATCATCCCGCTGGCCAGCACTTCCCGGATTCTCGCCGGCCCACCCGCGCAGCCGCGCAGGTACGAGGAGTGCTCGTCCGAGGGAATCCCCAGCACCACGACCGCGTCGGGACCCACGTAGTCGAACCGCATGGTTCGAGCATACCGAGCCCCGGTCGGCGAGACACCGGGGAAGGGGAATCGGCCCGTGCGCTCCCGATCGGGTCGGCTTCCCGCGAAAGGTGCGGGTTCGCCGCGGCGAGTGGGTTCTCAGCGAGGTTATCCCGCGCCCCGGAGGAATCGACCGGGGTCCGGAGCCTGCCGGGGCCCGAAACGGGTAGACTCGGCCCCCGTGTATCGACTGACCCGCGATGATGGAGTGGAGCTCCGGGTGAGCGGCGGTGCCTGGGAAGCCGCTCTGGAGCTGGCCTTCCTCTACGGCTGGAAACCAGCCGGTACGAATTCTCCTCGGACCGAGGCCTGGAAGAGTCGACAAGCCGTGAACGGCGCGCCCGTCTGGGACAGCCAGGACTACTTCTCGTACGAGTCGCAGCGGGTCGGGCGGGCCGATGCTTGCGCCCTCTCACAGGCGATCCTCCGCGCGATGGGGCAGATCCCCGACGGCGGTCCGACCCGGGAGGATCACCGGAGACCGGTAGGGCCGATCCTGCCGTCACCGATCCCCTCCCGGGCCTCCGCGATCGCCGATGGGATGAGCACGTACCGCAGGAACGTGATGCGGCGCTTCGCTCGCTTCGCCGACTCGGGCGGCTTCACCATCGACGGCGAGTCCTAGAAGGACGATCGAGCTGGCCATCACGCGGCACGGAAAGGCAATCCCTTGGCCTGGCAAGGGCTTCGACTGAGATCGAAGGGTGGGAATCGGACTCGCCCGCCGATCGGACGATCGAACGACGGGCGATCTGCTGGTGACGATCCGAGCCGCTAGTGATTGGCAGCGTGATCGGCCAGGTGCCCCAGCAACTCGAGCACCTCCCGGGACGCCTCCTCGAGGTGCGCCGCCTCCGCCAACGCTTCGTCGATGTCACCGGCCTGGTACTTCCTGAGTGCGTCCCAACCGTGCTGGTGCACGCGCTCGTGAGGGCCGACCAGCTTCTTGAAGGCCTCGTGTTCGGTGAGGAGCACATCCGTCTCCCCGTCGTACCACTTGCCGAGCCGGCAATCGTGGTGGTCGGGCAGGTTCTCGGCGTGCAGGTTCGAATGGCCGCAAAGCGTCTCCATGACCTTCTTCATGAAGACGACGTGGTCGGACATGGCGAAGGCGCAGATCGCCTCGGAGCTGGTGAGGTCCTCCAGCTCGTGCAGCTGTCTTTGAATCAGCTCGTCCGAGTTGTTCATGGCGTCGATCACGCGCTGCACCTCGTCCGTGTTCTGAGCTGCCAGCCCGGCGATCGCGTGGACGCCGTGAGCGACCTCGGCGGAGGCCTCCTGCTGTTGCGCCAGGATGCCGGCGATCTGCTGGATCTTGTCGTTGACCCCGATCGCCTGCTGCGCGGCGATCTCCATCTCACGACCCGTCTCCTCGACGACGGTCCGGCCCTCCTCCACCGCCGAGGCGCCTCGTTGCATGGCGCTGACGATGGTGTCCATCTCGGAGCGGAGGGTGCCGATCCGGGTGCGGATGTCCTCGGTCGCGTCCGCGGTCTGGCCGGCCAGGCTCTTCACCTCGGAAGCGACGACGGCGAACCCCTTCCCGGATTCGCCGGCGCGGGCTGCCTCGATGGTCGCGTTGAGGGCCAGGAGGTTGGTCTGGCTGGCGATCGCCTCGATCTCACCGATGATCTCACCGATCTGAGAGGATGCATCCACGAGGGAGTCCACCTTGACCGCGGTGTCATCCACCGCGCCGGCGATCTGCTGCATCGTCTCCACGGCACGCCGCGAAGAATCGCGACCCCGCTCTACAGCCTCGCTCACGGCATTGGTATCTGACGCGGCCGCCTCGCTGCTGTTGGAGATCTCACGGACCGAGGCGACCATCTCTTCCGCCGCGGCGGCGATCGTCTGGCTCCGGTCGTTGACCTCCGTGATCTCCCGGGTCAACGAGGCGATGGCGGAGAGAGCGCGGTTGGTCTCGATGGACACCTGTACTCCGTTGCGGAGCTGGTGAATCCGTTCTTCTTGGGTGGAAGTTTCTTGCACGGGGGGTCCTTCCATTCATGTGGGTCCGGCGGAACAAAGACGAGCCGCACGCCAGCGCGGCTTGCCTGCGGACTTTCTCGTCCTCAATGACGCCATCGATGAGCAATAATTGGGCAATTGACCTAGTGGGGTACAGCACCGGGAATGCCCTGCACGGACCCGAGTGACACCGACCGGTGCGAAATGCGGGACTCGGGATCGCGACGGGATGGGCGCGCCGGGTCTCCCCCGGGAGGGTCAGTTCCCTCCCGGAGACACCGCGATGAGTCTCGTTCCTCCCGCCTCGCGGCGTTCGGAAGCAGGAATCCGCATCACTCCAGCACGATCACGGCCGCGTCGCCCTCGATCGGGTCGAGCGTGGTCACCGTGAGTTCCCCCTCGCCTCGCCGGCCGTCCGGAGACTCGACGACGATCCGGTACCACCCGAGCTCGAGGCCGTGCAGGTAGGATCGGATCTCGGAGGGCGCGGTCCCCGATGACATGTAACCCTCGCGACGCTGCACGAGGACTCCGGCCGAGTCGTACACGAAGAGGCACCGATAGTCCGACAGCGGATGGCGGTCGGCGCTGCGTACCAGCACCGTCCGCGTCGTACCGGGCCGCAGCGTCGCCCGGAGCTCGACCGTCGCCCCGTCGACGACCGTTCCTTCGACCAGCTGCATGGCCACGCGCGCGCCCCCCACGCGCAAGCGAACGTCGCCGGGAGGCAAAAGGCCCGACACGCCCCGACCTCTCTCGAGGTCGAAGGACTCGATCCTCGCTCCGGAGGGATCGATCACCACGGCCTGCAGGTGGTCGTCGACTCCCGCGCCGTCGACCAGCAGGCGCACGCGTCCGCCAACGGCCAGGGTCATCACGCCGAGGTCCAGCACCTCCTCGGCGGAGACTCGAAAGTCGAGGCGTCTCTTGGCCCGCTCGGGAGCGCTCACGATCAACTGATACTCACCGGGGCGCAGGCGCGTCACCTCCACGCGCCCCGTCGCGTCGGGGTGCCGCTCGTGCTGCGAGAACGGGCTGCTGGAGAGCACCGCGACGCGCGCATCGCTGGGAGCCGGCTCGCCGTCGACCAGGAGCCGCAGCACCACCGATGCGCTGGGGAGCGCGGCGTCAGGCACCTCGATGTAGAGCTCCTCCGTCGTGGGCAGGACGTCGCGCAGGACCACCGACGGCCCCGTCTCGATCCAGTCGGGAGGGGCAACCGACAGGTCGGTCGAACCGGCCTTCACATCCGTCAACTCGAAGCGGCCCGCGTCATCGGTGTACTTGCCCGACGACCACAGTCCGCGGTCGTCGCTCACACCCACGTACCAGCGGACCAGAGGCTCGCCACGCTCGTCGACGACGACACCGCGGGCCCTCAGTCCCTCGACGAGCGTCGCGTCCCAGCGGTTGATGGCGTCGCCGGTCAGCCGAAGCTTCCCCGACGCCTTGCCGCGGTCGCTCTTGGCGACGCGGAGCTCGAGAGATCCCCCGGGCAGACCTCGAATGCGGTAGCGGCCATCGGCGCCGCAGCGGCCACGGTAGCTCTCGAAGTCCCCGTAGCTGGTACGGCTGCCGCAGTGCACGATCGCACCCTCGGCGGGTGAGCCATCGGCGTGCCGAACGAGGCCCTCCAGGGTGGCTCCCGCGACCAGGCGAATCTCCACCTCTGCGGTCTCGCCGGATATCACGTCGACGGATCGGCCCCACGGCATCCACTCCTCGGCCCGAGCCTGCACGTGCACGCGCCCCGTGCCGACCTGGTCGCTGAAGAAACGCCCCTCCTCGTCCGTGTGCAGGGCGAAGGGCAAGGGCCGCTCCGCTCGCCAGCGATTGTCGGCGGGCTCTTGCCACCCCTCGGGCACGCCTCCCGTGATCAGGACTCTCGCGCCGATGAGAGGCCGGCCGTCGGGTGAGAGGACGACGCCGGTGATGGTCCCCGCCTTCCCGCGCAGGACCAGCTCGAGCTCGACATCGCCACCCTTCGCGCCCTTGGCGTAGAACTGATCGGAGGGAGCGAAGCCGGCCGCGCGGGCGGAGAGGAACCGCTGGTCGCTCACGCCGCGCAGCTCGAAGCGACCGTTCAGGTCGGCGGTGCCGACCGCTTCGGGGCGGGCGACGGCCCGCTCCCGAGCCCGGCGGTGGGCGCGGGTGCGTCGCAGCTCGAAGGAGAGGTTGCGCGCGACGGTGGCGAGCCACCCCCGGCTCCGCGCCCGGGGCTCCCCCGACTCCAGCGCTCGCGCCAGCGTCTCCTGGCTGAGGTCGTCCGCGTCCGGGCCGTTCCCCAGGAGCCGTCGCGCCAGGCGCTGCAACCACTCACGCTGAGCGAGAAGCTGCTGCAGGTCGGTGTGGCTGGGCGGGTTCATGGTGGGCTACCCCGGGAATGGAGCGGGACCGGATCCGTGACCAGAATGACATCGAATTCCTCTTCTCGCCCGGATTTGCCCGCCGCGGAGTCGCGGGGCCGGGGAGCGGTATCGGTCCCAACAGGCGGTGGTGGGCTGCGTAGACGTCCGAGACCCGAGCTCAGTCCCCGACGGGGTCGTGATCGGACGAGACGATGACGGCGGAGTGGGTCGGGATTGTCTCCTACCGATGCGCCTGAGCCGCACCGGGCGACACACGTTCCGGATCGACGCCAGGGGCGAGGGGAAGTGTGAGCTGCGGCTGATTCCGCTGGATTGAGCGCGAAGCACCCTCGCCGGGCTTGCGGCTCCGTGCGCTCCCCTCGAAAATGGTCCTCGATGACGGATCGAGTCCGGGAGCTCGTCGAGAGCGCGTCGCGGGGGGACGACCTCGCCGTCGACGCCCTGCTCCAGCATCACCTGCCCGGCCTGAACGGTTTCGTCCGACTGCGGATGGGCCGCACGCTGCGTGAGAAGGAGTCGATCTCCGACCTGGTGCAGTCGACCTGCCGCGAGGTTCTCCAGAACCTCGACCGGTTCCAGTACGACGGCGAACGAGGGTTCAAGCGCTGGCTCTACAAGACCGCGCAGCGGAAGATCGCCAACCGGGTCGAGTACTACCGGGCGCAGAAGCGCGAAGCGGGCCGGGAGGTCGCGCCCGCGCCGCTCGAGGGGCGCTCCGAGGAGGACTGGCTCCTCGAGGGATACGCTTCCTTCTGTTCGCCGAGCCGCGAGGTGGCGGCACAAGAGGAAGTCGCCCGCATCGAGGCGGCGTTCGAGGCGCTGCCCGAGGAGTACCGCGAGGTGATCCTGCTCTCGCGCCTGCTCGGTCTGACGCGCAAGGAGATCGCCGAGGAGATGGGACGCACCGAGGGCTCGGTCCGGATGCTGTTGATGCGGGCGCTGGCCGCGCTCGCCGAAGCTCTGGGTCCGGCTCAATCGCCCTGACTCCGCACCTCTCAGTCGTCCTGAGCCTCGAGCTTCGCCAGGACGATCCGCGCCAGCCGATGGCTCGGGGTGCCCTCCTCGAAGTGCTCGAGAAGCGTACGCGCGAGAGGCTCCGCGTCCTCCAGTCGGCCTTGCACGTAGTAGAGATCGGTGAGGGCGCCGGTCGCGCTCAAGGTCAGGGGATCATCGGAGCCGTACTCCGAGAGCGCCCGGTCGTACACGTCCACGATCAGAAGCTCCGATTCCTCCAGCTCGCCGTTCATCTTGAGCACGGTCGCCAGGTTCAACGCGATCCGCGCGGTATCGCGGTGCCCCTCCCCGAACGAGACCTCGAACCCGGCCAGCACGTCTCGATAGCACTCCTTGGCGTCCTCGAAGCGCAGCCGCTGGAAGTACACTCCGGCCAGGTTGCCGAGGATCCGGAGGGTCTCGGGGTGTTCCTCCCCGCGCACGCGGCCGGAGCTCTCGAGCGCTTCGAGGAACAGCTCCGTGGCATCTTTCAGGCGACCCGCCGCGGCGGTGAGCTGGGCCAGGCTCTCCAGGGTGCTCAGCACCGACGAGTGATCGGCTTCGAGCCGCCGGCGCCGACCTTCGAGGACGCGAGTGTAGAGATCCTCCGCCTCCCCCACGAGTCCCTTCGCCTGGTACACCGCCGCCAGGTTCCCCATGCAGGTGAGCGTGTCGAGGTGATCCGCGCCCAAGACTCGCCCCGAGATCGGGCGGACCTTCCGGTAGATCTCTTCGGCCAGGTCGAGCCGCCGCTGGGCCCAGTACACCAGGGCAAGAGTCTGCATCGAGGCGAGCGTGCTCGGGTCCTCCTCCCCTACCGTCTCACGGAATCCCTCGACCGCCCGGGAGGCCATGCTCTCGGCTTCGTCCAGGCGACCCATCTGGTGGTACAGACTCGCCAGGTTGTTGAGCGAGGTCAGCGTCTCTCGATGATCCGGGCCGTACCGGTCCTCCTGGTAGCGCAGCACCTCGACGATGGCGCTCTCCGCTTCCTCGAAGCGCGCTTGATCGGTGTAGAGGCTACCCAGGTAGCTGAGCGCGCCTACCGTTTCCGGATCGTCTGGACCGAGGAGCGTCCGCAACTCGTCGTACGCCTGGTCGAGCAGCGGCTCGGCCTTCTCGTCGAGGCCCAGCGAGACGTAGGAGGCCCCCATGAGCCGCATCAGCTTCGCACGGGCCAGCGGCTTCGCCTCGAGGCTCGCGGGGATAGACGCCGCGCCGCGGTCGAGTAGATCCTCGGCGGTGACGGTGTCCTGCTCCTCCACGCGCGGGTCGGACGACTTGAACAGGTCGCCCAGGAAGTCGGCCACCGCTTCGGCTTCGGCGTAGTTGCTGTCCGCCAGATCCTTCTGTCGTTCGATCTCCTGGCGAGCGGCGGCCTGCTGCAGCGCGTAGCCGATCGAGCCGGCGACAAGGATCAAGAGCGCTGCCGCCAGCGAACCCGCCAGGGCCCGGTTGCGCAGGAACCACTTCTTGAACTCGGCCAGCGCCCCCGTTTCGTAGGCACGAACCACGCGTCCTTCGAGATACGCGCGGAGATCGCCTGCCAGGTCGAGCATGCTCGCGTAGCGCTCGGCCGGCTCACGTGCCATCGCCCTCTCGCAGATCGCCGCCAGCTCGGCGGGCACCCGGGGGTTCGCGACGTGGAGCGGTTGCGGCGGTCCGGCGAGGAGAGCCGAGAGGATCAGGTGCGAACGCGTCGAGCCGCCCGCAGGGACGTACGGCCGACGACCGGCCAGGAGGTGATAGAGAATCGCCCCCATCGAGTAGATGTCGGAGTGGGGACCCAGTAGCTCGGGCCGGCCCTGGGCTTGCTCCGGCGGCATGTACGCCGGCGTACCGACGACGTCGCCGTCCCGAGTCATCAGCGGTGAGTCGGGAACCTCGTTCGCCTCTTCTCGCCGGATCGTTCGCAGGGCTCGAGCGAGCTCACCGTCTTCTTCTTCTCGGTCGGGCTCGCCGTCGACCGGCTCCAGCACCTTGGCCAGCCCCCAATCCATCACGTACACCTCGCCGAAGCTGCCCACCATGATGTTGGCCGGCTTCAGGTCGCGGTGAATGACCCCCTTCTGGTGCGCGTAGGCGAGCGCTTCGCACGCCTTCTGCAGAACTCCGACGACGCGGGTCTCCGTCCAGCCTTCTTCTCCATCGCGAACGCACGTGAAGACCTCTTCCAGATCGCGCCCCTTGACCAGCTTCATGGTGAAGAACACCCGGTCGTCCGCGTCGATCCCGAGCTCGTGCACCGGCACCACCCCGGGGTGATCCAGCTTGCCCGTCACCATCGCCTCGTCGAGAAAGCGCGAGAGGATCCTCGGGTTCGCCGAGGTCACTGATTCCTCGCCGAGCATGACCTTCATGGCCAGGTCGCGGTCCAGCTCTTCCTGCCGCACCCGGAGGATCGTGCCCATGCCTCCGCGAGCGAGCTCCTCGAGCACCTGGTAGCGAGTGGCGCTGTCGGAGTGGCGCTGCAACCTGGCCAGCAGGGCGCCGAGCCGCTCGGACAGCTCGGGTCCTCCGCCCGCCGCTGCCTCTCTCGCCGCCGCGTCCAGCACTTCCTCGGCCTGCTCGGGACTCAGCTCCTCGAACAGGAGCTTGAATCGATCCGCCAGCTCGGGTCGCTCCCGGCAGAGCGCCTCCAGATCCTCGGCGTCCTCGCGGCGCTTGCGTTCGGACCGCGCACTCGCCGTTTCATCGTGCTCCGACGGATCGGGCTGGTCGGGCGTGCTTTCGCTGCTCATGGGCCCCACCGGAATCTACCAGGACGGGCGGCTTTCAACTACTGCTCCGTTCCGGGCGTACCGGCGCCTCCGCGGCACCATCCCCGATCGCCCGCCTCAGATCATGATGTCGGGAATCTCCAGCGCCCCTTCGTCGAAGGCCACCAGGAAGGCCCGAACCACCACCGGGTCGAACTGCGACCCGGAGCCCTTGAGGATGATCTCACGAGCGTCGTACGGCGACATCGCCTTGCGGTACGGTCGATCGCTGGTGAGAGCGTCGTACACGTCCGCCACCGCGATCACCCTCGCTTCGGGGGGAATGTCCGCGGTCATGCGCATGACCTTGCCCTTGCCATCGAAGCGGTCGTGGTGCGCGAGCACGATGGGGATGATTCCGTGCAGCGAAGAGCTGACCGGGGCCAGAAACTCACCGCCCTTCGACACGTGCTCCTGCATCTCTTCGTACTCCGCCTGGCTGATGCCGGCGGCCTTGTGCAGGAGCTCGCGGCTGACGTCGAGCTTACCGATGTCGTGCAACAAGCCCGCGGTCCTGAGGTTCTCTATCTTCGGTTCCGGAAGCTTCAGGTACTTACCGATCGTCGCGGCGTAGATGGAAACCCGGTAGGAGTGGTTCTCCGTGTACTTGTCCTTGGAGATGAACTGCCGCAGGATCATCAGGACGCCCTTGTAGGTCTCCCGCAGCTCTTCCATCCTCGACGCGTTCCGCTCGTAGAGCGTTCCCATCGCGTACGCCGTGACCATCAGCATCCCGCCCCACGCGATCAGATCGCTCAGCTCGTAGGTACTGAAAGCGGACAGCGAGCCGATGCGGAGCATGTCCGGGTTCGCGCGGGCCAGGAGGACGACCAGGCAGATGCTGGCCAGTGCAGTCAAGGTGGCGTGCCGCCGTCCCAGGTAGTAGGCCGAGTAGAGCGTCGGCAGCGTGTAGAAGCCGAGCACGACCCGCTTGGACGAGACCAGGGAGTCGAGGACGAACGCGATGACCAGCATCGACAGGACCAGCCAGAGTTCCTTGTTCACCTCGGCGAGGCGCTGCCTGAGCCTCTTCCCCCGCTCCAGGGTGTGCGGATCCACCGTGTCCAGCTCCCACGTGGCGAGGCGGGGGTCGGTGAAGCCATCCCCCCCGGCGAGCGCTTCGTCGCCATCGTGGGCGAGGAGCGAGGCGACGCTCAGCTCGGTGGTCTGATCTCGATCGGTGGTCGGGGTGTCGGGCACGGGGCCTCTCCCTATCTGGCGCGGGTCAGGTGCGAGGACTCTCCTCGCCCCTATCGACGCGGCCTCGCCGGCGCCTTGACCTCCCGGAGGGCGAGGGGGCCGCGGGCCGCTCCAGGACGCCCCGGCCGCGCCCGCGACGGGAGCGAAAACCCCGTGATTCGGCGAGATCCGACCCTCTCGCGGGCGATCCCGTCAGCGGGTATAGCCCAGCTCGCGCAGCCTCTCGATCTCCTCGGGGGTGTTGACCACCGGCAGGACGTGACCGGCGCCGGCCTCCAGCCAGAGCAGGCCCCGCCCCTCGTCGGGCCAGCCCAGCTCGTCGCCGACGCGCTCCTCGATCTCTCTCCGGCGCAGGCTCGCGGGCAGGGCGAGCCCGCCACCGTCCTCGCTCCCGCCGAGTCCGAGGCCGGCGAGCGGCACCCCTTCCAGGCTCGCTTCGATCTCGAGGTCGTTCCCCCGGCACCAGAAGACCAGCTCCAGCCGGTCCTTCTCCAGCGTGGTGGCGAGGGAGAGTTGCTGGCGCATCAGGTCCATCTCGAAGTGCTGCTCATTCACCGGTGGCTTGGTGATGAAGTTCGCGTCGAAGAGGTCGTCGGTCGTGACCCGCACCTCGAGTCGCTGACCCGACTGCCCGCGCACTCGCAAGTGGAACCGTCCTCGCTGCAGATGCTCCCACCGAAAGTCGTACGACTCCGTTCGTGCCCGGGCGATCAGCTCGGGATGCTCGGCGGACACATCGTGGAGCTCCTCGGGATCCGCGGCCAGGTCGTACAGCTCCTCCTTGTGAAAGAGCGGATCGTGCACGTACTTGAAGTGACCCAGGATCCAGGCCTTCTCCGCGGAGGAGTCGTAGGTCGGATACTCGAGGAAGAACCCCGGATCCTCCCCCTCACGCTCGGCGAGCCGATCGACACCCTCGAACTCCGGCGGCGGGGTGATGCCCAGCGCACCGAGCACGGTCGGCCCGAGGTCGATGACTCCCACCGGGTCCTCCACGACGCGCCCCTCGTCGCGCCCGGGAATGCGCACGATCAACGGCACGTGCACCTGGTCGTCGAAGAGCGTGTAGCCGTGGTGATAGTGCCCGTGGTCACCCAGTCCCTCGCCGTGGTCGGCGAAGAAGACGATGATGGTGCGTTCCCACTGTCCGCTCTCGCGAAGCGCTTCGAGCAGCTCCCCAATCGCCGCGTCCACCTCGGCGACCTCCGCGTCGTAGTAGTCGGAGATGTAGCGCTCGTCCTCCTCGCTGAGCTCCGGCGCCGGCGGCGGCCCTTCGTGCGCGAACCACCTCCGGCCGGGGCGGGGATCGAGCACTCCAAAGGGAACGGCCGAGCCCCGGTTGCGGGCGAAGCGCCCGTCGTACTCGGGGTCGGTGAACTCCTCCCGGTACTTCGCGTCCGTGTCGTAGTTCAGGTGCGGGTCCATGATGTGCCAGAAGAGCAACCACGGCGTGGTGCGGTGTGACTGGACGAAGTCGACCACCTTCGGCAGATCGGCGCGCACCGATTCCATGCTCCACGACGACCGGTAGGAGTCGAAACCCTGGTCGAGGCCGTAGCGCGGCGAGATCAGGCCGTTGGCCACGATCCCGGCGGTCTCCCAACCCATCCTCGCGAGCACTTCGGCCAGCGCGATCGTCGTCGGATCGATCGGCTCCCACTCGTCGTGCCCGCCACGCCCCGCGCCGTGAGACGAGGGGTAGAGCGAGGTCAATGCCGTCGCGAAGGACGGCAGCGTCCACGGCGCCTGCGCACGCGCCTGCGTGAAGCGGATGCCCTGGTCCGCCAGCGCGGTCAGCTCCGGGGTCGTATTGCGCTCGTAGCCCAGCGCCGAGAGGCGATCCGCGCGCAGCGTGTCGACGCCGATCAAGAGCACGTTGAACGCGGAGGGAGGCTCCTCGCTCGGCTCGATCCTCGGAGTTGCGATCAGCACCGCGTCGAGCTCGTCCGGCTCGTCGTCGACGTCGCTCAGGCGCAGGACGAGCTCGCCCCGCCGGCCGGCGACCGTGGAGAGATCGACACGCTGCTCGAGCCAGCCGCGCTGGTCGCGGTCGTTCTTCGGGTCGAAGTCGAGGCTCTGCAGCTCGAGCTGTTCGGCGCCTTCGCTCCGGAACAACGCGTCCAGCCGCACGCCGTCCCCATCCGCTCGCTTCGTCTCCGGCAGCGCGCCGAGGTGGAAGCGCAGGCGGGGCGCGCTCTCCAGCGGCGGCACCTCCAGCGGGAAGGCGATTTCACCCGGCGCGGCGATCAGCACGGCGTCGCGCACCTCGCCGTAGAGCTCGACCCGCAGGCGCCACGGCGTGAGCGACTCCTGCCCGTCGCGGGGGCGGTATCCCCGCACCAGGTGCTCGACGAGCTCCTGCGGGTCGATCGGACGCAGCTCGATCTCGAGGTCGTCGAAGCGGGTCACCGCCGAGTCGCTCTCGCCGCTGCGATGCAGGAGCTGGATCTCCAGTGTTTCGGTGTCCGGTCTGGTGATCAGCTCGCACTCGAAGCGATCCCAGCCGGAGGGATCGTGACGCCTGGAGACTCGCGAGGACGCCCAGCTGCGGCGCCGGCGGGCCGTCGGGTCGGTGATCTCCCGGCGATGCTCGATCACCCTCATCACCTCGCGAGTGATCGACGAGTCGGTGAGCGGGTTCTCCTCCAGCCGTACTCGCCCGCGGACGGTGAAGCGCGCCCGACCGCTGCTGGGGAAGAGCAGCACGGCGCGACTCTGATCCTCGGGCACGCCGGGCCCGAGGCGCAGGCTCCCGCCGGTGCGGCCGCCGTCTGCGTCGAGGCCGAAGCTCTCACTCTCCTCCCACTCCGCCCGGCGGCCGGCGGCGCGAGCAAACCAGACTCCATCGGGACGGGAGTCGTCGAAGTCGAAGCGCCAGGTCTGTCGCTCCTCCGCCTTCACCTCCGCCACCTCCGGGGTGGTCACGACCGCGCGATCCATCACGTCGAAGAGGCGCACGCGGACGGGCGGCGGGGCGGGCACCGATTCTGTTCCGCAGGCGGCGAGGAGAATCAGGAGAAGGGCGCGACTCGAGTTGTCCATCACGGAATTCTAACCGGTCGGTCAGGGCGAGCTCGCCGTCCGCGTAACGGTTGGATCAATCGTCGTCCTCCACTTCGGCTTCGACCGCCCACTCCGGATACGGCGCCTGGCTCCCCCTCATCGCACGCCACAGGATCCGGTTCAGCAGGTCCTCCGGCGCGCGGTCGACCTGACTCCAGTCGATCCGGGCGGAAGCGAGGGCGTCGCGCCGGAGCACCGGGTCGAGCTGCGCGTCGGGCTCGGGGTTCAGCTCGTCGAGCGGAATCCGGTTCGCCACCGCGGTGAACGGAGTGAAATCCGGGACATCGGTGAAGCAGTCGAACATCGGCGTCGCCGTCGCGTCGAACCGGTTCATCGGCGGCAGACCGAGGATCTGCTCGATGGTGCGCAGCACGCTGGTCGTGTTGTACTGCGTGCTGACGACCGCACCGCGACGCGCCCAGGGGCTGGCGACGTAGGCGGTGGTGCGATAGCCGCTGACGTGATCCCACCCCGCCTGCGGATCGTCCTCGATGCCGAAGATCGCCATCTTCGGCCAGAAGCGACTGTGGCTGAGCGCCTCGACGATCCGGCCGAACGCGAGATCGTTGTCCGCGACGCACGCCGCCGGCGTCGGCGAACCGGGGTTCGTGCCGCTGGTGTGGTCGTCCGGCAGGCAGATCAGCACGAGGTTCGGGAAGACCCCTTCCCGGTCCCAGGCGGCGATCTGCTCGGTGATGTAGCGAGCGCGCCAGACGTCGGGCACCTCCATGATCCAGCCCACGGTATCGCTCGAGGAGAAGGCGCGGATGCTCTCGATCCCCGGGCGGCAGCCGATCGTCACCTCGCCGGTGCCCTCGTTGAACTCCCGCCAGTAGTCGCTCCAGGTCGGCTCGCCCTCCCGCGACGGATCACTCCAGCCGCACTCCGGGATCATGAACTCGCCGAAGTTGTGAATCGTCCGACCGTGCGCGACGGCGCTGTCCCAGAGGAACCCGGCCGGCGAGTAGGCGAGCGCGTCCACGTCGCTCTCCAGCATTCCATCGGGATAGCTGCGCGGCCATCCGGCGAAGGAGCGCTCCAGGTAGTCGGTGCCGATGGCGCTGGTGCTCCACTGGTGGCCGTCCGCGCTGAGGATCCCGGCGCAGTAGGTGTTGTCGAGCAGCACGAACTCGCGCACCAGCCGGTGCTGGTTCGGGGTCACCTCCTCGCCGAAGATGCACAGCTCGGGATCGCCGTTGCCCTCGGCCACGTCGCCGAGGACCTGGTCGTAGGTGCGGTTCTCCTTGATCACGTAGACGACGTGCTCGATCACGCTGGGCTCGCCGATGCGCTCTGGCACCGGCCTCGGGGGCTGGCCTTCGCGCGGCGGCCGGAGGGCGAGCTCGAGCTGGGCGCGGCGGCAGTACTCGTCCACCATCTGGGAGAACGCGGGTAGCGCCTCGTCCGACGGCAGCGGCATCAGCACCACGGAGCCGTGGTACTGGTGGGTGTTGAACTCCGCGCGGGCATCCGAATTGCGCGGCCGTCCCCGGCCGTGCCCCTTGATGTTCGCCACGCAGAGCTGCCCGCGAGCCGCATCGAAGGCGAGCCCGCCGGGGAACCACCCCGCGGGGATGTAGCCCAGGAGCTCCGAATCTCCCGGTTCGAACTCCACCACCGCGATGGCATTCTGCGTGCCGCACGCCACGTAGAGTCGCTCCCCGTCCTCGTCGAAGGCGAGCGCGTTCGGCGTGACGCCGAAGAGGTCGGAGGGGCGGGGTTTCACCCAGATCGTCTCGATCACCTCGTCGGACTCGACCTCGATCACGCTCAGGTTGTCGCTGGCGGCGTTCGCGCAGACGACGTGACGCTGATCGACCGAGACGGCGAGGGCGGAGGCGTGCAGGCGCACGAGGATCTCCTTCGTGGCGATGTTCTGCTCGAGATCGATCACGGTGACCGAACCCTCCGAGGCGATGTGGCGAACCGGATCGACACGCACGGTCGTTCCCCGCCCCGCGGGCCCGGTGAGATCGTCCGCTCCCGGCCGGCGGCCTCCCCAGTTGCTGACGTAGGCCTTGTCGCCGACGACGACCACGTCGAAGGGCGCGACGCCGACGTCGAAGGTGCGCAGCACCTCGCCGCGCACCGGATCGATCTCCAGCAGTCTGTTCGAGAGATTGCCACAGACGTAGAGCCGATCCCCACGCGCATTCCAGGCGAGCCCCGCGGGGATCTCCTCGGCGCGACGCGGCGCCTTCGCGGGGGGCAGGGCGATCGAGTGAGAGGCGCGAATCGCTCCGTCCTCTTCGACGGCGAAGACCTTGAGGCTGCCGTTGACGTTGCTGAGGAACACCTGCCGACCGTCCGGTGAGAAGACCAGGCCGGTGTAGCTCAGCTGACCGCGTTCGTCCGGTTCGAGGAGGTTTTCCGAGGTGACCCCCGGCCGCGGCTCGGTGAGCTCTTCCGAGGGCAGGGCGACGCGCTGGCGAATCTCTCCCGAGGCGGGATCGAGGACGACCAGCTCGTGGGTCTTGCCCGAGGTGATCAGCAGCTCACCATCGGGACCGAGCGCGATCGCCTGCGGCCGCATTCCGGGAAGCGGAATGACCGCGCCGTACGGATCGACCACCTGGTTGACCGGCGTCATCAGCCGATCGGGATCATTGGCGGAGACCCCGACCGGTTCCGAGGTGCTGGGGTAGGGATCCTCCGGAACGCTGCGACAGGCGACGGCGAGAAGGGCAGAGAGGAGGAGGAGCTCGACGTGACGCTTCATGGTCGGGACGATACGGGAACGAGCGGATCGACGCACCCTTCGAGTGAGTCGATGCTCGTTCGCGTCCCTTATGGCGTCCAGCTGATCTCGTACCCGTTGGTCAAGTTGAAATACGTCGAACACGGACTGCTGACCGGGTCGCGATACCACAGCTGATACAGCTTCCGGTCACCGGCGGCTACACCCCCCTTCGCCCCGATGTCGATCGTCGTGCTGGAGCTGTCCGAGACACCAGCGACACGGAGCTGCAGGCGAATCAGACTCCCCCCCGCGCAGCGCAAGCCGTCGCCGAAGATCGACCCGTTGCCACCATTGATCTCGTTGTCCGCCTGGAAGTAGAGCCCGGACTCGCCTCCGATCAGGCCGGACCCGGAGAGCACCAGGTCGGCGGCGGTCACCGATGCGCTGCCCGAGGCACTTAGCACCGCACCCGAGCCGGTGCCGTTGGCACAGCCCTCGCCCGGACCGCCGTTGTTCCCGCAAGGACAGGGCGTCCCCGAACCGTCCCCGAAGCAGTAGGACACTCCCGGCTGGCCTCCGATGGTGATCGACGTGCAGCAACCGTACGGGTTGTGCACGTCGTAGTAGTAGTTGATCTCGAACGAGTACACGCCGTCGGGAACCTGGTTCCCGTTGTTGTCGAGCTGATCCCAGAACTGCGAGCTGGACGTACCCGGCGGGACCGGAGTGATCACCGTGAAGCACCAGGGAGAGAACACCGGGGTTCCGGAGCAAGCGGGACCGGAGTAGACCGCCTGGAAGGTGCAGGTGCTGGGCAACTGGATCAGCTGAGTCGAAGCGTTGGTCAAGACGACCTCGATCGGCTGACCCGGGACGGCGTTCGGCGGATTGACCGTCACGGTGACGCCGGCCAGGCCGCAAGGATCCTGGGCAGCGGCCGAGAGCGAGAGGACGAGCAGTGCAATCGAAGTGAGTGTGCGTTTCATCGAGGACTCCCTGGGTGTTGGGGACACTTGAGGATAACCGCTATCCGGAACTCTCGCAGGTTCGAGGCACTCCTGGAGCCGCCTGGCGCGCCACGCGGTGTATCTGATCCCGGTGAGGGACAGCTCCGGCCCTTGACGGGCCCACCCACCGTCTCTATACGGGACCGGTTATCGGCACCCAACCCTCGAGAGGCATCCCATCGTGAGCCAGACCCCCACCGTCCCGCCGGACTCACCGCCGGTCGGGTTCCTCTCCCGGAGCGAGCTGTCCGCGGACCTCCCGTGGCTCTTCGCCGGGCTCGGTCTCACCGTGGGTTTCCTGCTCGCGGTCGGAGTGACCTGGCTCTGGACCAGGCGCCGGCGAAAGAGCGGGGAAGAGCCGACCCCGACTCCGCACGCGAAGGACGGGCCCGTCCCGGACGAGCCGCGCAGGGAGGAGAGCGAACCGATCATCGAGCTCACGCCGCCCGACCGGGGCGAGGTCGACCTCGACCACCGGAGGCAGTACACCGAGCGGATGGGGAGCCTCGGCGTGCTCGCCGGAAGCCTGGCCCACGACTTCAACAACATCCTGACCACGATCCTCGGCAGCGCGGATCTGGCCCTCGAACAGATCCGCGAGGGCTCTCCGCTGCGCGCCAGCATCGACGCGATCCACCTGTCGGCGCATCGGGGGGCCGAGCTTTGCCGGCAGATTCTGGCTTACTCCAGCCAGGGGCCGCTTCACCTCCAGAGGATCGACCTGTCCACGCTCGTCGGAGGGATGTCTCCGCTGCTCGAGGCCACCATTCCGAAGAAGATCCAGCTCCGCTCGACGCTGGCCGGCAACACGCCCGCCATCGAGGTCGATATCACGCGGCTGCAGCAGATCGTGCTGAACCTCGTCACCCGCGCCTCCGTGGCGATCGGCGAGGCGAGCGGCACCATCACCATCGCTACCGGGGCTCGCGATTGCGACGAGGAGTTGCTCGCTCGCGGCCGCCTGGCCGAGACCGCCTCGCCGGGACGGTACGCCTTCCTCGAGGTGACCGACTCGGGTCAGGGGCTGAGCGGAGATGCGCTGCAGAGGCTCTTCGATCCCCCCACTTCGATCGCCCGCCGCGAGTGGGGCCCGGGGCTGTCCTCGGTCCCGGAGATCGTTCGCGAGCGAGGAGGGGCGATCCTCGTCGAGAGCATGCCACAGTACGGGACGACCATCACCGTGTTGTTGCCGGAGGCGACCGGGGCGAGTCGCGTCTCGCGAGGCGTGGAACCGCTGGAGGAGGACCACACCTGGCGGGGACGCGGCACCGTGCTGATCGCGGACGACGAGCCGTCGGTGATTCAGATCCTCACGCTGATGCTCGAGCGTATCGGCTACTCGACCATCACGGCCCAGGATGGACGGGAAGCCGTCGAGGTGTTCGCCGAGCGCGCCGCGGAGATCGAGTGCGTGATCCTCGACCTGGCGATGCCACGCCTCGGCGGCGAGGAAGCCCTCGCGGAGATTCGCGCGCTGCGGTCCGACGTGCCGGCGCTGCTGGCCAGCGGCTACGGCGAACCAGACCTCGCCGCCGGCTCCGACGGACAGGACGCGTGCGCTTTCATCGAGAAGCCGTACACCACCGACAAGCTGCGCCAGAAGCTGCGGGAGATCACGCACCCGACCGCCTGGTCAGGATAGGCGAAGATCACGTCGAGTGGGGCCGACGAACCGATCGGGAGTCCCTCATCGTGGATTCCGCGACAGGCAGGGAGGATCGTGTCCGGGTATACTGGATGCTTCGGACCAGCGCACGACTCAGACTCAACGGTTTGCGCGGGCGCCCCACAACCGGAAGAGGCGGACATCATGGAGCGAGACCGGGTCCAGCAGCAGCTCGAGATGATCTTCGAGATGTCACTGGATCTGGTCTGCATCGCCGACATCGACAGCGGCACGTTCATCAGAGTCAACCCGGCATTCAGGAGCATTCTGGGTTACAGCGAAGAAGAGCTGCTGGGCCGGCCATTCCTCGACTTCGTTCACCCCGACGATGTCCAGGCCACGACCGAGCTGATCGAGAGGAGCCTCGTGGAGAGGACGGGGGTGCTCCGCTTCGAAAATCGCTATCGCACCAGGCAAGGCGACTACCGCTTGCTGGACTGGAGTTGCCGTCCCTTTCCGGAAGAGGGTGTTTCCTTTGCCATCGGTCGGGACACCACCGAACGCTCGCAGGCGGCGACCGCGCTCGAGGAGAGTCAGCGCATGCTGTCCACGCTGATGAGCAACCTGCCGGGCATGGCGTACCGTTGCAGGAACGACGAGCACTGGACCATGGAGTTCGTGAGCGACGGCTGTAAGCCGCTGACCAACTACGCTCCCGAGGAGCTGATCGGAAACCGGAAGATCGCGTATGCCGAGCTGATCCACCCGAGCTACCGCCAGCAGGTCCAGGAGATCGTCGAGAAGAACCTGGCCAGACGCCAGGCTTTCGAGCTGACGTACCCGATCACGACGGCGGATGGACGTGATCGCTGGGTCTGGGAGCGAGGACGCGGTGTCTTCGCGAGCGACGGTTCCCTCCTCTTCCTAGAGGGCTTCATCTCGGACGTGACCGAGCGCCTGCGGGCCGAGGAGGAGCGGCTGGAGCTGGAGGCTCAGCTCCGCCAGGCGCAGAAGCTGGAAGCCGTGGGGCAGCTCGCCGGCGGGATCGCTCATGACTTCAACAACATCCTCACGACGATCCTGGGTAACGTCGAGCTGAACATGGAGTGCCTCCTCACCGAGCTGGGGGAGGATCACCGGGCGATGGAATCCCTGTGGGAGATCGAGGAAGCCGCTCGGCGAGCCTCCGCCCTGACGCGGCAGCTGCTCACGTTCAGCCGCCGCGACGTCCTGCAGCCGGAGGTCCTGAACCTGAACTCGCTGATGGAAGAGCTGGACAGGATGCTCTGTCGGCTGATCACCGAGGACATCGAGCTGACATCGTTCCCCGGAGAGGACCTGCTGGCCGTGCGCGCGGATGCGGGTCAGCTCGAGCAGGTGATCGTGAATCTGGTGATCAACGCGGTTCACGCGATGCCGGATGGCGGAAAGCTGACGCTCGAAACCTACAACACCGAGCTGGACGCGGACTACGCGCGGACCCACGCCGAAGCACAGGTGGGCTCCCACGTGACGCTGGCGGTCAGCGATACGGGACACGGGATGGACGCCGAGACGCAGGAGCGCATCTTCGAACCGTTCTTCACGACCAAACCCGCAGACAAGGGCACCGGGCTCGGGCTCGCCACTGTGCACGGGATCGTCAAGCAGGCCGGCGGTCACATCCAGGTGTACAGCGAGCCGGGACATGGAACGACCTTCAAGGTGTACCTGCCCGCGATCCAGGCCACCGCCATCGACGAGGTGGCTGACCCTGTCCCGCCGGCGCCATCACGAGGATCCGAGACTATTCTGTTGTGCGAGGACGACCCGCCGGTACGGGAACTGATCGTGAAGACGCTGGAATCCGCGGGCTACACGGTGATCTCCGCGGGAACCGGCCAGCAGGGGATCGAGGCGATCGAACGGCATGCGGGTCCCGTCCATCTCCTGATGACGGACGTCATCATGCCCGACATGAATGGGCGAGCCCTCTCCGATCAGCTCCAGTCGAAGCTCCCCGGCTTGCCGACGCTGTACATCTCCGGATACACGTCCAACCTCATCGCGCAGCACGGCGTCCTCGAGGAGGGCATCGAGTTCCTGGAGAAACCCTTCACCCGCCAGGGCCTCCTGGAGAAGGTAGGGTCGGTGCTGAGCGCGTGAGAAGGATTCGGGCTCCTTCTCAAACTCTTGCGGGACGTCGGTGTCGCACACCGACGTCCCGCAAGAGTGTGGGAAGGAGCCTGAATCCGTACTAGTTGTGCGGGGTCCCCTTGGAGATCTTGTCCATGGCGTCTCCCAGGCTGAACGACCCGGGCTTCTGCCGCGGAGGGAACTCCGCGAAGCTCTGCAGATACTTGGCGACGAAGGCCTGAGTCGGAGCGAGAGCGAACATGCGCTCCGCCCTCCATTGGCCGTAGCCCATCCCCTCGTGATCCGCGCGCTCGAAGGGATCAGTGCGGAGGTTGAACAGCTTCGGGAAGCGCAGGGCGACGAACGGCTCCTGCCAGACATCGAAGCCGTGACCGCGTTGCTCCAGGAACACTACTTTCCAGTTGTTGTAGCGAAGCGCGGCGATGTCGCCATCGTCGGTCCAGTACATGAACTCCTTTCGAGGACTCTCGGCGACTTCGCCCTTGAAGAAGGGCAGCAGGTTGTAGCCATCGAGGTGTGATTTGTAGGTACGCCCGATGGCCTTGACGCCACCCGCCTGGAGCTTCTGCTTGATGTCCGGCTCACCGACCGCGGCCAGGAGGGTCGGCAGCATGTCCTCGTGTGAACCGATGTCGTTGATGGTGGTTCCCGGCTCGATGACCCCAGGCCAGCGGATCGCACAGGGCACCCGGTAACCACCTTCCCAGTTCGTGTTCTTCTCGCCACGGAAGGGAATGGTCCCGCCGTCCGGCCAGGTCATGGCCTCCGCACCGTTATCCGTGGAGTACATGACGATCGTGTTCTCGGCGATGCCGAGCTCGTCGATCTTGGCGAGGAGCTGTCCGACGTGGCCGTCGTGCTCCACCATCCCGTCCGGGTACACACCGAGCCCGGTCTTTCCCTCCGACTCCGGCCGGAGGCGCGTCCAGACGTGCATCCGCGTCGAGTTCCACCAAAGGAAGAACGGCTTGTCCGCCTGGTGAGCGCGGTCGACGAAGTCGAGGGCGGCCGCGGTGACCTCGTAGTCGACAGTCTCCATCCGCTTCATGTTCAGCGGGCCGGTGTCCTCGACCCGGCCGTCCGCGTAGGATTTGATCACACCACGAGGACCGAACTTCTTCTTGAACTCGGGGTCCTTCGGGTAGTCGACGTTCTCGGGCTCGTCCTCGGCGTTGAGGTGGTAGAGGTTCCCGAAGAACTCGTCGAAGCCGTGATTCGTGGGCAGGTGCTCGTCGCGATCCCCGAGGTGGTTCTTGCCGAACTGGCCGGTCATGTACCCGTGATTCTTGAGGAGAGCAGCGATGGTGGGGTCCTCTTGGGGCATCCCTTCCTTTGCGCCGGGCAATCCGACCTTGGTCAGGCCGGTGCGAATCGGTGACTGACCCGTGATGAAGGCGGCGCGGCCGGCGGTACAGCTCTGCTGGCCGTACCAGTCGGTGAAGACCGCGCCCTCCGCGGCGATTCGGTCGATGTTCGGCGTCTTGTAGCCCATCATGCCCATGTTGTAGGCGCTGATGTTGAACCAGCCGATATCATCGCCCCAGATGATCACGATGTTTGGTTTGTCCGCCGCCTGAGCGGATAAGCAGGTCAGAATGAATCCAAGAGCGGTAGCAAGCGTTCTGCGTTTCACGGTCTATTCCCCGGGTAGGATGTTGCAGGTCGAAGGTGCCCCAGGGGGATTAGAGGCGACCCCGAGATCACGCGTCAATGCTTAAGCCGGAAAGGACAGGGCAAGACGGTGCTCGCTATCGACTTCGGACCCTTCAGGTGGCGAAGTCTGATTCCGAGCAGCGTGGCCAGACGATTTCCGATGTGGTTCTGTAGCCCGGCAACACGTCATCCACGGTCGCTGTCACTCACCTCCGAGTGAGGAGGGCCTGATGAAGGAGTCGGTCAGGGCCCGTCTCGGACCACGCGCAGCCCTCATCTCTTTCGTCCCTTCACCACGAACTTTCCGGGCGCCAGGGCGAAGCCATCCGCCCGGATCCTGCGACTCACCTCCTCGACGGCCGCCTTCAACGTCGCCTTCAGCTCTCCCCACGGCGTGGCCCCGATCTCCTCTTCCATGATCTCCCTCCACTCCTCGAGCATCTCCTCGCAGTGCTCGACGTTGCGCTTTCGACCGAACTCCCGGTGCTCGCGCACATGGAACCCGGCCAGATCGAGAGCGTCGATCGTCTCGTCCAGGCCCACCTCCGTCGACCAGTTCTTTCCCCGCAGGGCGAATACCGCCTTGGACAGGTTCCACCTCCGCCACTCCCCTTCCTCCTCGGGTGTCCGTGGATAGGGAATCGGAAGCTCCGAGGTGACGATCAGCTCCCCACCCGGTCGGAGCACTCTCCTGAACTCCCGAAAGGCCGCCAGGCACCTCATCGGCTTCGGATTCAGGAAGACCAGCGTGTCCGCGCAGTTGATGACGTCGATCGATTCGTCGTCGAGAGACCCCAGCTCGAAGATATCCGCCTCTCGCAGTTCCACGTAGCTCGACAGCTCCCCGAGCCGAGCCACGATCTTCTCCCGCCACCGTGGCGCCAGATCCTCGTCCACCCCGATGATCCGCGAGGTACCCCCCTGCCTCTCGATCTCCTCGGCCCAGAAACGCGTCGCGCGGCCGAGTCCGATCGCCGCATCGAGGATCACGCGATCTCGCAGGTCCAGTCCCGCGAGGGCGTAGGACAACCACTCCCTCGGCTTCTCGTTCATGCGGGGCAGGATACCGCACGTGACCGGATCACTCGCACTTCGAGGATCCGGGCGGGCGAGCTCCCGGGTGAGCGAGGGCCGGATTCCGGCGATATTCAGGGAACAGCCCGCCGAGCGGGGCGTCCATCGGTCCGATCCCTGTCTCCACCGGTCGACCACCCGACGTGACATGAAGATCCCCGTCTTCCTGGTGCTGGCCGCGCTCCTGGGTTGCCGCGCCCCGCTTCGCGACGAGCCGTGCGCAGCCGCAACGCCTCCAGAGGCAGTCGAGTCAGAGGCGCAACGCGAGCTGCACGGCCGGATCGTGGATCATCTGGGGTATCCCGTCGCGGACGCGGCCGTCGCGCTGACCCGGGCCTGGGCGTTCGCTCCGGTCTTTTGCGATCACCCGGTGATGCGCGCCGAGGATCTCCACACAACCACCGACCACGACGGTCGTTTCCGCTTCACGGATCTCGAACCGTGGAATCGTTACGCCGTCGAGGTCGATGCCGGGAACCGCAAGACGCTCGTGGAGTGTGTCGCGATGGGAGACGTCGGCTCCAGCCACGCACCGGAGATCGTGCTCGGTGCGCCCCCACCCGGCGCCTCACCCGGCTCGGGCCCGCGGCTGTACGGCGAGGTACGGGATCCCCAGGGTGATCCGATCGCCGGCGCAGCGGTGCTCCTCCACGGACCGTTCGCCCTGCAGGACGCCGCGGAGGCCCCCGAGACCCTCACCACCGAGAGCGACGACGACGGCCGCTACGAGTTCCCGCTCATTCCTCCCGGGCGGTACGGTCTTTCGGTTCGAGCGTACGGCTGCGCGATCGTGCGGATCGAGGGGTTCGTGTTCCGGGCCGGATCGATCGTCGAGCGGAACATCACCCTCGTCCCCGCCGAGGAAATCCGCGGCCGCGTCGTGAGTCGAGAGGGGTTTCCCGTCGCCGACGCCGAGGTGCTGACGATGTCATTGTTCAACTCGAATCGACAGTGTCGCGACTCCTGCCGAACCGACGAGCTGGGCGCGTTTCGCCTCGAGCGGCTCGAGCCCGGCATGTACACGGTCGCCGTGTCCGCCCCCGGATTCCGCCGCGGTTACCGGTCACGGGTCCGGCCGGGAGACCCCGAGCTGGTCATCGAGCTCGATCGCCTGGAACCGATCCGGGGCCGCGTCGTCGCAGCCGATACGGGTCGACCGGTGCCGCTATACTCGGTGAGGTTGCGGGCCACCAACCCGGGGCACACGATCACCATTCCCCTGCGACACGAGCACGTCTTCACCGAGGAGGACGGCAGGTTCAGCATCGACGGCATCGTGTCGGGTACCGCCCTGGTCGAAGCCGCCGCGCCGGGGTACGCCCCGAGCTTCTCGGAGCCGTTCGAGGTCCTGACGGGGTGGCCGATCTCCGGCGTATCGGTTCGGCTGACGAAGGGCGGATCGATTGCCGGCACGGTCGAGAACCTCGACGGCGACCCGGTTCCGAGGCCCAGGGTCACGACGCACGACCCGACCTGGACGGCCTCGCTCCTCGACCTCGCGCTCGGTGACGAGTTCCCGACCAACGTCACGCTTCGCTCCATCGGCGGGAACGCCGCCGGCCGGTTCGTCATCGGAGACCTCCGGCCGGGCAGCTACCAGGTGCGTGTCTCCGCCCCGGGCTACTGCGAGAGCATCGTTCCGTCGATCCTGGTCGAGAAGGGGAGGGAAGCGAGCCTCCCGGTGACGCTCCTGCGCGGCGGCGAGGTCCGGGGAGAGGTGTGGGACGAGCGAGGCTGGCGCATCGTCAGGGCCAGGATCGAGCTGCGCTCGGTTGCCCTCCCCGGCGAGCTCCCTCGGCACTACGTGGGCAAACCGAGCGGGAAAGGCGACTTCGTCCTCGCCCACATCCATCCCGGTGACTACCGGATTCGCGTGAGTCGCGTTCGAGCGGAGCGCAACACCCCGCCGCAGGAGTGGGAGCTCGCGCCGATCTGTCGCGTCTTCGACGAGCAGATGACCTGGGTCGGGCAGTTGTTCGTCGATTGACGGTGTCCTGGCACGCGGCCCCCACGCTATCCTCCCGCCCGAGGAGACGAATCGACATGCCCCCCACCGTGAAAGGACGACCCGACTATTCCGCTGCCGTGGTGAGCGAGCTGGTCGCGGAGCGATACGGGATCGAAGGAACCCTGCGGCCGCTGCCGGCGGAATGGGATCAGAACTTCCGGCTGGACGCGGGTGATCGGGGCCACTTCGTGGTCAAGATCGCCAATCGCGACGAAGACCCGCGAGTGCTGGCTATGCAGAACGCCGCGATCGAACACCTCGCGGCGAGCGACAGCGCCGAGCTCTGCCCGCGGCTGGTGCGCTCCCGCGACGGCGCCGTGCAGGAGGAGATCGAAGGAGAGTTCCCGCTGCGTCTCCTCACCTGGCTGGAAGGGACTCCGCTGGCCGAACACCGGCCACTCGACGGTGTCTCCCTGGAGCGGATCGGCGGCGCGCTCGGCGGGATCGACCGCGCCCTCGCCGAGCTCGAGCACGAAGCGCTGGAACGTGAGCTGCGCTGGGACCTGGCCCACCCCCTCTGGATCGCGCCGGAGACGCATCACCTGGAGGACCTCGAGCTGCGCCGGATCGTCGAGGGCTTCCTCCTGCAGTACCGCGCCCGCGTCGAGCCGCGCGTCGCCGCCCTGCCCCGCAGCGCCATCCACAACGACGCCAACGACGAGAACCTCCTGCTCGCCGCCGACCCGGACGGTGGCCTGTGCGTCTCCGGGCTGCTCGACTTCGGCGACATGCTGCGATCGTCTACCGTCAACGAGCTCGCCATCGCGGCCGCCTACGCGCTCTTCGGCGCACCCGACCCGGTCGAGGCCGTCGCCCGGCTGGCCGCCGGGTATCACGCGACGCGATCGCTGATCGAGGACGAGGCCCTCGTGCTCTTCCCGCTCACCTGCATGCGGCTGTGCGTCAGCGTGGTCAACAGCACTCTCGCTGCGCTCGACGATCCCGACAATGCCCACCGGCAGATCAGCGACGCGCCGGCGCGGCAGGCGCTCGCCCGGCTCGCGAAGGTCGATCCGAGAGCGGCGGAGGAGCGGATCCGGGCCGCCTGCGACCTCCCTCCGCGCCCGACGAGGCCGGAAGAACGGCAATCCTCACTCGGCGGAGGGCTCCTCGACGAACGCCGCCGTCGCCTGGGCCCCTCGCTCAGCCTGGCCTACGACGAGCCCCTCGAGATCGTCCGCGGCTCGGGTCCGTACCTCTTCACCCCCGACGGCCGCGCCCACCTCGACTGCGTCAACAACGTCTGCCACGTCGGCCACTGCCACCCTCGCGTGGTCGCCGCGCTCGCGAAGCAGGCGGCGATCCTCAACACCAACACGCGCTACCTGCACCCCCTGATCATCGATCTCGCGCAGCGGCTCACCGCCACCTTGCCCGACCCGCTGTCGGTGTGCTTCTTCGTCAACTCGGGAAGCGAGGCGAACGAACTGGCGATCCGTCTGGCCCGCGCGCACACCGGCCGACGCGATGTGATCGTGCTCGACGGCGCCTACCACGGCAACACGCAGACGCTGGTCGATCTCTCGCCGTACAAGTGCGAGGGCCCCGGTGGGAAGGGACTGCCGCCATGGGCGCACAAGGTGCAGAGCCCCGATCCGTACCGCGGCCCCCACCGCGGTCGGACCGAAGCGACCGGTCGCGCCTACGCCGAGGAGGTGCGCGAGCTCTGCGCCACCCTCGTCGCCACGGGACGTCCCCCCGCCCTCTTCCTGGTCGAGCCGATCCTCGGCTGCGGCGGGCAGGTCGAGCTGCCGCCCGCGTACCTGCGCGAGGCGTTCGCGCACGTCCACGCCGCCGGGGCGGTCAACATCGCCGACGAGGTGCAGGTCGGCATGGGCCGCGCCGGCAGTCACATGTGGGCCTTCGAGGCGCAAGGCGCCGTTCCCGACATCGTCACCATCGGCAAGCCGATCGGCAACGGCCACCCGCTGGCCGCGGTGATCACCACGCCGGAGATCGCGCGCTCCTTCGACAACGGGATGGAGTACTTCTGCACCTTCGGTGGCAATCCCGTCTCGATGGCAGTGGGGCTGGCGGTGCTGGACGTGATCGAGGAGGAAGGACTGCGCGAGAACGCGCTCCGCGTCGGCCGCTACCTGGTCGACGGCTTCGAGCGCCTCGCGCAGCGGCACGAGGCGATCGGCGACGTGCGCGGCCTCGGCCTCTTCCTCGGCGTCGAGCTGGTCACCGATCGCGAGACCCTCGCACCGGCCACCGAGCTCACCGCTCGCGTGATCGAGAGCGCCAAGCGCGACGGCGTCCTGATCAGCTGCGAAGGTCCATTCCACAACATCCTCAAGATCAAGCCGCCGATCGTCTTCGGCGAGGTGGAGGCGGACCTGCTCCTGGGTGCGGTCGATCGGGCGCTGCTGGGATAGACGCGAAGTCGGGCTCCCTATCCGAGCGGCCGCAACACGAAACCGACCACCGTCCAGAACAGGACGAGGTAGGGATTCTCGTCGAGCGCACTCGAGCGCATGAAGACCGTCTCGAGCGCGGGATCACCCACGAAGGGTCGCAGGATCCAGCCGAGCTTGATGGCCACGAAGACGTAGAGCACCAACCACCCTGCAAGACCGAGCCGGTGCCGACCGTCGACGGCGATGAGAGGGCGGTAGTGGCGGGCCAGGGTCAGGTGACCCGCCAGGGTCGCGGTGGCGAAGGCGACGCCGTTGAGCAAGAGGGCGGTCGGGTAGGCGATCGCCGAGGCGTAGGCCACGATCAGGGGCGGCGCCAGGCCGGCCAGACAGAGGGCCAGGGTCCCCTGGGCGGAGAGAACGCCGCGCAGGGCGGCGGTGAAGTCGTCTCTCAGGCCGAGAGTCGCGTTGAATACGAAGAAGAAGGGAAGGCACAGGAGCGTGGTCCCGGAGAGCAGCACCGGCACCTTCAACATCGAGTAGACACTCCCGCGGAGATCGCCGCCCAGGCTGCCCATGACCGTTCCGTACAGCGCGCCGCCACAGACGACCAGGGCTCCGAGCCGGGCCCAGGGAACCGCGCCGCGACCGACGGAGTGACGGCCGGTGGACCTCAGCGCCGAATCGACCGCGGAGAACAGCGCCATCGCCCGGCTACATGTAGCGGATGGCATCGAAGAGTCCCTGGAAGAAGTTGGATTCCGTCTCGCGAAAGGCCTCCAGGGGTCGTCCGGGATCGCCGACGAAGGGCCGCAGGATCCAGGCCATCTGCGCTCCGACCACCCCGTAGATGATCAACCACAGCCTGAAGATCAGTTGCACCCGGCGCGATCCCGCCTTCGTGGATCTGGCCGCGCTCTCCGTGGGCTCGAAGACGATCCGGACCGCCGAGCTCAGGAAGCCGAGCGCGACCAGGCCGGAGATGGTGAAGACCACCGAGTTGAGGACCAGCATGAACGGGTAGCTCTTCGTGCACAGGGCGAAGAACACCGTGACCGGTCCCAGGCTCGCGAGCACCGCCGCGAGGACCGCCGTGCCGGCCAGCAGCAGCCGCAGCGTCTGCGCGAGATCCAGCCGGGAACGAGCGAGCGCGGAGAAGACGAAGAGCGACGGCGCCGTGACGACCAGGGTCATCATCAAGAGCGCGGGCACCTTCACCATGACCAGGGGGATGTACCAGGCCGCCGGTTCCTCGTGCCGCAGCAGGACGAAGGCCCCCATGCAGAGTCCGTAGAAGCTCGCCAGGGCGGTCCCGAGGAGCAGGAGCGGTCGAGTCGGGGCGGCGACCACGCCGGAGCGCAGCACTTGCTCGCGAGTGAACTCGCCTCGAAGCAGCTTGTCGATCTTGCTGAAGATGTCTTTCACGGGTCCTCCTGTAGGGTGTTGTCTCACCGGAGAAACACCGCCGATCGGCGGATCAGTCCGGGATGATCCCGGAATCGCCGAGGCGGTTTTCTCGGGGTTTTGCAGGGACCGGATCGCCGCCTCGTGGTGTCGGGAATGGTGGGAATCCGCGTCCTGCGACATACTGAACGACGAGCTACATGCCCACTCCCTCCCGGTTCGACCCTCAACGACTGATCGAGCACCGAGCGTTCATGCAGGCGCTGGCGGTGAGCCTCCTCGCGGATGGACATCGCGCCGAGGACGTCGTTCAGGAGACCTGCCTGGCCGCTCTGCGACACCCACCTCACTCGGCGGACTCGCTGCGCGCCTGGCTGGGGCGGGTCGTGCGCAACGTGGCCTCGAACATCCGGCGCGGCGAGGCGCGGCGCACGGATCGGGAGGGTCAGGTGGCGCGGAGCGACGTGGTGGTCTCCACGGAGGAGATCGTGCGGCGCATCGGAGTGGAGCGGCAGGTCGCCGACGCGCTGCTCGAGCTGAGTGAAGCCTATCGCAGCGCGCTCTACCTGCGCTTCTACGAGGACCTGCCGCCGCGCGAGATCGCGCGACGCCTGGGGATCCCGGTCGAGACGGTGCGCAGCCGGGTGCGCCGCGGCCTCGAGGCGATGCGCAGCCGGCTCGACCACGAGTACGGAGGCGACCGGCGATCCTGGTGCCTCGCCCTCCTGCCCTGGCTCAGGCGACCGGCTCCCTTCGCGCGGCGGGCCGCCCCTTTCGCCGATGCCGCCCTGGCGAAGGGTGCGTTGCTGGCCGCGACGATTCTCCTCGTCCTCCCCTGGTCATCGACTCCCCGGTCGCAGCTGCCGATGAGCCTGGTCCCACCGGTGTCCGGCCACTACCACGTCAGCCTGGCCGCCCGGAGAACGCCGGCCGCATCCTTGACGTCGGAGCCCCGCCTGCCCGCCGCCTCGCCGATCAGGAGCTCCAGGGAAGAAGCGGCTCGTGCAGTCTTCTGCGGTCGCGTGCTGGACGCGCGGACCGAGGAGCCGGTGCCCGAACTGAACGTCCACCTGCAGGGGCCCGGCGGCGTGGCGGAGACCGTCCGCACGGGATGGGATGGCTGCTTCACGAGCCGCTCGGCTCTCGCGGGCGGCACGGTGGTCGCGCGCCTCGCCCAGGGAACACCGGAGCGACCGGTTGCAGTCCGGTCCCCTTCTCTCACGCACGATCCGATTCTCGCGCGGGGCGCGGTCCAGGACATCCTGGCGGAGGTCGGCCCCACCCTCTGCATCCGCGTCGACTTGCCGCCGGAGCTCTCCCGCGAAGAGCTCGTCGCGCAGCTCTGGGAACCGGGGAACGGTGGGCCCGGGATTCGCGCGGCGCTCCTGTCACCCTGCGATCCCGCCCTCGTGTGCCTGCGCTTCGATCGATTGCCGCGACTGAGCTTCATGGCCGGTGGAACCCGGTCCGAGTTCGCCCTCGGCCTGTCCGGAGGCCGGTGGACGGGAGTGACCCGCTTTCGTGCCAGACCCGGCATCCACCGCGGGGAGGTCGCGCTCGAGCTCGAGCGCGCCGGGAACTTGAGCGGAAGGCTCACCGACCCGCTCGGAGTCCCGTGCGCCTCCGTGCCTGTCGTTTTGCGGTCGCCGGTCGGAGCACGCCTTCACACGTGCTCGGACGTGCATGGATTCTACTCTCTATCCTCGGTCGCCCCGGGGGAGTGGTCGCTCGAGATCGACTCGGCACGGCAACCCCATCCGGATCGACCGCTGGTCATCGGCCGGGGCGAGGAGCTGCGCTGCGACCTGGTGCTCGGGAACCGGGCGTGTACCGACTTCCGCGGCACGCTGTCCAGCCGCACCGGGAACCACATCCCGAAAGGCGAAATCCGGCTCGTCGACAACGCCGACCCGTCTCGCCGCTTCGCCGTCGAGCCGCGTCTCGAGGCCGGCGACGGGGGAGGTAGTCACTCCTTCGCGTTCGAGGGAATCCCCGCCGGCGCCTACACGCTGTACCCACCGGCGGCGGATGGTCATGCGTGGGATCCACCGCAGCTGCAACTCGAGCTGCCGTCCACCCCGGTTTCCTTCACCTGCCTCGACGACGTTCCCGGCTACGACCTCGGCTTCCGCGTGTACGATCAGGCGACCGGGGCGCCGATCGAGAGCTTCCGGGGCGTGATCCTCGTCGATCGCTACGGGCTCGGCAAGCAGGCGGCCCTCGCAGGCGGTTTCGATGACCGGCCCGTCGATCTGGAGTTCGGCAAGGTCGCGTTCGAGAAGATCCCCGAGAGCGCTTCGCTCTGGTGGATGGTCGAGGTCGACGGCTATCGGGCCGCACTCGGAGTCACCGGCGACATTCGTGGCAGCGGTTCCCTGCGCTTCGTCGAGGTGCACCTGCTCCCCTCGTGGCGCACCGAGCTCCGGATCTGCCGCCTGGCTCCGTCGGGTGCGACCGAACCGCTCGAGGGCGTGAACGTCCTCAGCATCGGCGGCGCACACCTCGGCACCAGTCTCGCCGACGGCAGCGTCTACCTCGAGCTCGGCTACGATCCCGGGCAGCTGCAGCTCCAGCTCGACGGTTGGCGCGTCCAGAGCTGGGAGGGCTTCTGGCAGGGGCGCCGCTTCCAGGCCCTCGACCGTCATCTCGTCTGCATGGTTGCCGACTAGATACCGAGTCGCATCACCCGGCGAGACCACCGCCCCGGGAAGAGCTCCCCCCCTGTCGAGGTGCCCCGAGGATCTTCACGAAACCTCGATCGCCGGGGGGGTCGCCCCTTCCTACCATGGTCGGCGATGAGAGTGAGAACCGCTCACCCCGAGGACCTGGAAGCCTGGCTGCGGATGCGCCTGGCCTTGTGGCCGGATGGTTCCGAAGCGGAGCACCGGGAGGAGATCCGACCGTACTTCCGCGGCGAGCGGCCGCGCGGGCCATGGGCGGTCCTGCTCGCGGAGGGATCCGGTGAACGGATCCTCGGTTTCGCGGAGGTCTCCGTCCGGCCGTACGCCGAGGGATGCCTCGGCTCGAAGGTGGCGTACCTCGAGGGCTGGTACGTCGTCCCCGAGGCGCGAGGGCAGGGCGTCGGGCGGGCGCTCGTCGCCGCGGCCGAGACGTGGGGGCGTGAGCAGGGGTGCCGCGAGCTCGCCTCGGACACCGAGCCGGAGAACGACGTCAGCACGGCGGCACACCTGGCCCTCGGCTTCGAAGACGTCGGCCTCGTCCGGTGCTTTCGGAAGGAGCTCGGGGACGGGGATCGATCGCCGGGCTAGTCGTGCCGGTGCTGGGCCGCCACGCACTCGAGGCGGTCGCGCGAAGGCCTCGCCGCTCGCCGCCCGATCCACGGCTGGTTCCGTACCAGGAGTCAACAGGACTCGTTCAGCTTGATGGTGATCGACCGGCCGAGGAAGCCGATCGTTGCACCCAGTGCGAAGAGAACCGGAAAGACGAGGAGACCGACGACTGCCGGGAGGACTGTCGCCCAGCTGTAGAAGATCAAGGACAGCACGACGAGCAATCCAGTTCCCGCGCATGCCACCAGGCAGCCCTGGACGACGGCATTCGCCATTCGCCGTCTGAACAGCGGGGATCCACCGGCGACGGCGAAGGCGGTCAGCATGAGCGCCATCTCCACGAGGCCGATCTCGATGGACCAGAAGAGGAGATCCCCGGGCGATGCTCGAATGAAGAAGAAGACCACGAGCAGCCAGATCAGGACCGCGACCGCACCGGAGAACCACCTCCGTACCCGAATTGCTGCGGGACTGGTCTGCCGCTGCGTTCTCCGTGTCGACCTGGTCGAACTGGCCACTTGATCGTTCCCCCTTTCCCTTGATACGACCCGGCACCTGCCAGCACAACTGCTGATCCCGAGTCGCACCGCCTTCCGCCGTTCTTTCGTGGTCGGCCGGGCGGCATTTCCGACGCGGAGGATCGAATCGTCGACGTCGCGGGGCAGTACTGCAGTGACTGGCGCGGAGGAGCTGCGTGGCACCTCCCCGGCCATCGCGCCTACTGACGTCGGACGATCTCGTCCCCCTCGATGCGCAACCCCAGCCGAGGCTCCCAGATTCGACGCAGCTCGGTCGCGTCTCCCTCCAGCCGGACCTCACCGGGATCGTCGAAGTCGAGGATGGTGAGCCGGGCGGGCTTCTTGTCCATCCGAACGCCGACCACGACGCGCCCGTCGTCGAGGAAGCGAGCGGGGTTCGCGATCTCGTTTCCTCTGGGCCGCCGGCGCGTGCCGAGCGGGCGGACCTCGCCGTCCTCGATCTCCAGCAGGGTGACGTAGACGGAGTCGAAGACCAGCAGGCGGTTTCCGGAGGGATCGAAGGGGCCGGGCCGGACCGTGCTCCCGTGGATGCCGAAGGGCCCCGCGACCCGCTCGCCGCTTCCGACGTCGTAGGTGGAGTAACCGTCCTCGTCGAGGACGACCAGGCGATCCGAGCGCCCGCCGAACTGCAGCGACTTCACGTTCTTCCCGACGCGACATGGTGGACCGCACGCTCGCCAGTCCTCCAGTCGCCAGACGGTGACCGAATCATCCCGGTGCACGACGGCGAGGCGCGTCCCCGTGCGGTCGAAGGCCGCGTGGGTCACCCCTGGATCGACCGCCACGGAGAGTCCGCTCAGGTGGGTGGAAAGGCGCGCGATCGGCTCTTCCGTCTCGGTGTACCAGAGCTCGAGTGAGCGATACGGGACGATCACGGCCGAGAGGTCGCCTTCGGGTGAGCGGGCGAGCACCCTGCGTTTCCGGTTCACGTCCTCCAGGGGATCGTCGACCGGCGGGTCGGCCCACGAGAGCGGAAGGACCTCGTCGACCTGGCGACCGCACGCGAGCGCCATCCGCTTGCCGGTGGAGTCGAGGAGGAGGTGCGTCACCTCCCCTGGCACGACGATGGGGTCTCCGCGAGCGGCGCCGGACTCCGAGTCCAGCAGGTGGATCTCGTCGCCCTCAAGAGGCTCCACCCTCTCCCTCGCGATCGCGAGCAGCTTCGAGCCGGCGTGCCACGTGAGCACCCGGGAGTCGGCGTACCAGGCGAGCGGACTCTCTTCGCTGCAATCGATCGTGACCTGCGTCGGAGGAGCTCCAGAATCCGGCGACCAGGTTCGAACCTGCACCGGGTCTTCGTCGTAATCCGACTGCAGCCAGAGCAGCCCGGCCCCATCGCTGCCGAAAAGGACCCACGTGTTGGAGTCCACTCCCTCCGCTTTCGTCTCGGCGAGCACTTCACCCGCGCGCGTATCCACGAGGAGCACTCGACCGTCACCGACGCAGGCGACGCGGTGCCCCTCGGGATCGAGCCGTGCGAGGGCGGTGTCCTCGGGGGCCGACACGATGGAGAGCCTCCTCCAGGAATCCAACGATCTCCGCGAGATCACCCAGGCGTCCTCATACACGTCCCTGTAGACCAGCTCGCTCCCAGCCGTCAGCACGGCGGGCCACCACTCGCCGTAGCCGAGATGTACCGTCGTGCCGCTCGCCAGGTCCCAGCAGCGGAGCAGCAGGCCCGAGGCGACCAGTCGGTCTCCTCGCCAGGTCACAGCAGCCTCGTCCCACTGCCGCAGCGGGTCGCCGATCCGCTCTCCGTCGGGGCTCCACAGGTCGATCTCGCCATTCTCCCACGAGACGGCGAGGCCCTCCCCCTCGCGATCGAAGGCGAGACCCCAGACGCGGCCCCCGCGCTGGAGCTCGCGGATCTCTCCGGTCTCGAGCTCGACGAGCAGGACGACGCTCTCGCGGCGGGACACGACCGCGCCGTCCGCCGTCTCCTCGAAGCGCGACTCGACGAAAGCCGGCGGTGGCGTGGGCCGGTCACTCTTCGCCACGTCCCAGACCCGCACCAGCCCGCCCTCGTTGGCGGTGGCCACGGCGGGATCGTCGCGCGCGAACGCGGCGTGGTGGGCCGGCATCCCGTGCAGCAGCGGCGGTCCGATCGGAACCCCGGTCTCCGTGTCCCAGATCCGCAGCGTGTCACCGAGGCCCCCCAGCGCGCACCGCGTGCCATCCGGGCTGAGGTCGTCCGGCGCGGTGTGGTACTTCTCTCGCCAGCCGTCGTCGAGGTCGTCCCTCCAGCGTGGAGCGCTCCGGGCGATCCCACCGTCGAAGTCCCAGATGCAGACCTCGGCCCAGTCGGAGGCGACGAGCGCGCCGTCGTCGCGGAAGACGAGCTGCTTGTCGCAGAAGCCGAAGGGTAGTGGTGGCGAGATCGCCTCGCCGGTGGCGGTCGAGAAGAGCTGCGCTCCCTCGCGGACCCCTGCGGCCAGTCGCTCACCATCGTGATCGAAGGCGAAGGGCCATGTACCGTCGATCGATCGCAAGCCATCCTCCCTGGACCAGAGGTAGATGCCAAAACGTTCTCCTTCGTCCAGGGAGTAGCACGCGGCGAAGAACTTCCCGGTGGGATCGAAGGTCGAATCGTAGAACCAGCAGTCCCCGACGGGGACCGGGCCGGCGAGGGGGCTCCCGCAGTGAAGGTCCCAGAGAGTCAACCAGTCGCCGTGGTCCTGCGCTTCACCCCGGTCGATCGTCGCCAGAAGCCGGCCGGTTGGATCGGGGAGAGCCAGGTTGATCCACGTCTCCGGTGCGGTGTGCACCTCGCCCACCAGCCGGCCGGTCCGGGCGTTGCGCAGCGTGGCGGTGTTGCCCAGCACGCTCGCCAGGAAGCGCCCGTTCTCCGAGAAGCGCGGGTCGAATCCCTCCGCCTCCCACAGCAACACTCCGGTCCGCGCATCCCACATCCTCAGCGATCCATGTGAGGTCCTGGTCGAGAGCAGGCTCCCGTCGGCGTTGAGCTCGAGCTCACGGAGACCTCTCGCCTCGTCGTGCCTCACCGTCACCCGCAGCCGCTCGCGGGTCGTGGCGAGCCGCCCGAGCTCGCGCCGGCGCCGGTCGCTCTCCTCCAGCTCCAGCGCGCGGAGCCACGCGAGCATCTCGGCGTCGGTGTCGAAGCTCGCCCCGGATTCGAGGGCCACGCGATCCCAGTCCGCGGCGGTGCGGGGCTCCGACGCCGATTCCTGGGCGGGAGGGATCGGAGTCAGGGACAGGAGGAGCGAGGCGAGGAGCATGCTCGTGTGCGGTGAGAAGGTCCCTGGCACCGTACCCGTACCGTCTCTATTGCGCCAGCGGCCCCTCCACGCTTGGATAGCCCCGTCTCGGGCCGCATCGAGTGGGCCGGCAACAAGCTGCCCGACCCGGCCGTCCTCTTCCTCTGGGGGCTGCTGATCACCTGGGTCTTCTCGGCGATCCTCTCGGGACACGAGTTCCACGTCGATCCGGATCGGCCCACCGGCGATCCGATGGTGATCAAGAACCAGCTCACGCCCACCGCGCTGGCGGATTTCCTGGTGAACATGGTCGGGATCTTCACCGCCAACTTCATCCCCTCCGGCATCGACCCGCTGCTGTCGGGGCTGACCCAGACCGGCGTCGACGTGCTCGATCCGAGCCACACCGTCAACCCGCTCTGCAACTGGGCCTTCACCTCCGCGTCGTGCCTGGTGATCATCCTCATCGGGTGGTTCCTCACCGATCGCGTCGTCGAGCCGCGGCTGCGGCGAACCGAGGTCGACGGCGATCCCGAGGAGATGCCCAAGATGCAGACCCTCAGCCGGCGCGAGGCGAAAGCGTGCTGGATCTCCCTCGGGGTGGTGCTCGTCGGTTTGATCGGGCTCACGCTCTGGGCGCTGCCCGGGGACTCCGCCCTGCGGGCGCCGATCGCCGAGGGGCAGACCGCGGGCTCGCTGACCAGCTACCAGCCGATGGCGCCGATGATGGGCTCGCTCGTGCCACTGATCTTCCTCTTCTTCCTCATTCCGGGGATCGTGTACGGCTACCTCGCGGGCACGTTCGAGAACCACCGCGACGTGATCAAGGGGATGTCGAAAGCGATGGGGACGATGGCCTACTACCTGGTCATGGTCTTCTTCGCCGCCCTGTTCATCGACGCTTTCAAGCAGTCGAACATCGGCGCGCTACTCGCCGTGCAGGGGGCGACGTTCCTGCGGAACCTCGGCGCCCCGGACATGGTCACCATCATCGGGATCATCCTGCTCAGCGCCTCGGTCAACCTGGTGGTGGGCTCCGCGTCGGCCAAGTGGGCGCTGCTCGCGCCGATCTTCGTGCCGATGCTGATGCAGGTCGGAATCTCCCCCGAGCTCACCCAGGCCGCCTACCGCGTCGGCGACTCGACCACCAACATCATCACGCCGATGATGCCCTACTTCCCGCTGGTGGTGGTCTTCGCCCAGCGCTACGTGAAGGGCACGGGGATCGGTACGGTCACCGCCTTGATGCTTCCGTACTCACTGGTGTTCCTGGTCACGTGGACGGTGTTCCTACTGGCGTACTGGCAGATGGGATTCCCGCTCGGCCTCTCGGCCGAATACGGGTACGAGCTGCCCGTCGGGAACTAGGTGCGTCAGGGCGTGAATCCGACCTCGATGGTGTTCGACAGGTTGAATCCACTCCCGCACGGACCCGAGGGGTCGCGGTACCAGAGCTGGAAGTGCCAGCTCTCGCCGGGATCGATCGCCCCGGATCCGAGGGAAGCGGTGGACGCGGCGATCCCCGGGCCCAGCACCATTTGACCCTCGATCCCCGTCGACGACGCCCCGAGTCGGAACAACCCAACATCGCCGCGATCGATGCAGCCGAGTCCGTCGCCGAAGGGAACGGCCCGCGGATAGGCGCCCATGTGGAACACGGCGAGCTGTTGCGGCGGCAAGTCGACGACCGTCAGGGTGAGGTCGTCGGAGCTCACCGTACTCGAGCCGCACGAGTAGAGGCGCGCCCCGACTCCGATCGAGCTCGCGCATCCGCCGGTCGTGTCGTCGTTGCTGCACGGACACCCGTGCCCCGGACAGCCGGGGCGAATCCCCGTAGGCAGCTCGAAGAAGGTGGCCATTCCGGCGAGAGCATCGACGCCGCCAGTCGCCCACGGCGAGGTGACCAGCACTCCGTTGGGGTGGATGGCCACTCCTTCGCCGGTGCGGATGTCGGCCTTCAACTCCCCGGCGATGAGCTTGACCGAGTGCCGCCACCCGCCGCCCGTGAAGTCGAAGACGTACGCGGCGCCGGCGTTCATTGCACCCTCGTCGTCGCGCACCGACCCGACGAGAAGGCGGTCACCGCGCAAGGTGAGGCGGAAGCCGAAGTAGTCCGCCAGCTCCCCATCGGTCGCCCGCAGCTTGTGCGTCCGCGCCCAGCCCGAGGCCCCTCGCTCGTAGATGTACACCGACCCCGGCCCACCCAGCTCTTCGGGCGCACCGATGGCCACGCGCCCCTGGTCGACGGCGAGGCCGCTGCCGAACTGGTCGCGGTTGCCCGCGACGTCACCGGTCAGCTTGGCCACCTCGACCCAGGAGCCGGCGAGTCGCTCGAAGATGTACACCGCGCCCTGCTTGCCCGGGCCCGCCCAGATGGCGGAGATCGCCAGAAGATCCGCTTCGGTCCGGACTGTCGATCCGAATCTCGCCGCGGCTTCCGGATCGCTCGCCACCAGGTGATCGGTGATCACCCAGCCATCCGGACTCTGAGTCCACTCGTGCACGGCCCCCGCCTCGAAGAGGACCTCCGACTCCTTCGGAGTCGCGACGTACGCCCGATCGCCGTCGAGTTCGACCGCCACGGCGTACACGTCGTTGTCCGCGGGCGAAGGGTTGCGCAGCATCGCCGTCAGCTCCCACCACCCCGAACTGGTGCGGTCGTAGACGTACGCGGGTCCGCTGTCGATTCCCAGGTGCGCGTAGGCTCCGATCAACAGCCGATCGCCGGAGATCGACGAGGACTTGCCGAAGATCGAGTTGCTGAGGCCGGCGGGCGGCGTGAGCTGCTGGCGTTCGATCCAGCGCCGGCCGACGCGCTCGTAGACGTACACCGTGCCCTTGCCGATCCCTGGCGTCTGGTCGCGGTTGGAGGAGATCAGCATCAGGTCGTCCTCGAGGGAGACGACGTAGCCGAACCAGTCGCTGTAGCCGCCGGCGGGGTCGTTCAGGAGCTGCAACGGGCACTGTGCGACGGCCCTCCCCGCGAAGGAAAGCGAGAGCAGCAGGAGCGGAATCAGAGAAGTCCTGTTCATGTTGCGGCGGCGCGGATTCCCGCGCCCGACTCCATCTTCACCGCGGACGGTGATCCCCGCGATACGGAACCACGGCAAAAGGTACCTCTTACAGTTTGCGCAGCATCACCTTCGCGTTCTCGTTGGTGGGATCGAGCTCCAGCGACCTCCGGTAGCTCTTCGCGGCCAGCTCCCGCTCCCCGAGAAAGAAGTACCCTTCGCCGAGGCTGTCGTGGAGGTTGGCCGACTCGGGGTGCAGCTCGACCGCCAGCTGGAAGATACCGACGGCCACATCGGTGTGTCCCCAGAAGTAGAGGAACTGGTAGCCGAGGCGATTCAGGGTCTCCTCGCGAAGCAACGCGCAATCGGGAAAGGACTCGCGCGCCTCGCGCACCGCCGCGGTGGCGGCGGCGATCCCCTCGGTGAAGACCTGGTTGACGAACATCTCCTCCGTCGGCGGGTTCGGTTGCGCGGAGTGGTGCGCGACCGTGAAGGGCATCGCCGCCGGCAGCACCACGTCGGCGGGATCTTCATCGAGGAATGCCCGCGCGTCCTCGTCACCCAGGAGGTAGGCCTCGAAGAAGCGCACGATGTAGCGGCGAAACGCCTCGTGCTTCAGCCGCGGACGCCCTTGCGCCTCCGGCCAGTAGCCGATCACGGCACGCTTGTTCTCGACCAACGCGAAGGAGGTGAAGTCGGTGTGACGCATCCCCTCGATCAGGACCAGGAAGCGCTCCGCGTGCACTGCGGTCTCGAATAACGAGCCCTTCGCCAACGGGTCCGGCACCGCTTCCCTCCGCGTCAGGTGCATCCACGGAATGCGCAGGCTCGAGGGATCGTAGTGCGGGGAGCTCGCCGGGATGCCGCTCGGGTGCGCGTAGAGAATCCCCGCGTCCATGCTGACGAAGGCGTCGACGTCGGAGTTGCGCATCGCCAGGATCAGTCCACTCATCCCTCCCATGTCGAAACCGAGCAACCCCAGGCGCTGCTGGTCGACGGTTCGCATGGTGCGAACGCGAGCGACCACGCACTCCAGATCGCGCACCGCCGTCTCGAGGTCGACGTCGTCGAGGTGGACCAGGCGGGAGCGGGTTCCGATCAGTGGGCAGGTCGCCACCACGAAACCGAAGCTGGCCAGGTGCTCGCAGAGGAACGCGTGCGATATCGGCGATTCGTAGTAGAGTCCCTGCGCGAAGACGACCAGCGGGTGCGGCCCGTCCGCGAAGGGCGCATCTTCGAAAGCGTGGGTCGGTTGCGCGAGCCACACCTGCAGGCGTTCGGTCGACAGCGAGTGAGCCAGCGGCCCCGCGGCGAAGTCACCCACGCTCGTCTGCCGCGCCTCGACGGCTCGCGGCCAGAAGTCGGTGTCCATCAACTCCGCGTACCTCGAGAATGTGACCGGCCCTTCCTTCGTCTTCTCCTTGGCCGGGTACCAGACGTAGATCCGCAGGGGACGCGCGCTCGGGAGCCCCGCGGCCTTCCCCCACCGCGGACCCTCACGGGTCGGATCCTCCGTCTCGATCAGGTGGAAGCCGACCTCGAACGGTCCCGGCGGGTCCGCGCGGGAGACTGGCGACCCCGGGGCGATCCAGAAGACGAAGCAGGAGACGACGCTCAGGAGAGATCTCATGACACCCCTCGGTGGCAAAGCCGCGGTTCGCGATGGACGAGGCGATTGTAGCCCTCACCCGGAACGAGACGCATACCCCCGGAGTTCGGCTTGTGTCTCCCGGTTCAACCATCCGGTTCGGTCAGCCTGCCGACCGTCGCCTCGAGCAGCGAGATCAGATCGCGCGGCGCGACCTCCACCTGGAGTCCCCGGAGCCCGGCGCTGACGAAGACGGTCTCGAGCCCCTCGATCGCGCCGTCGACGAAGACCGGCAGGGCGCGCTTCTGACCGAAGGGACTGATCCCGCCGAGCGAGTAGCCGGTGAGGCGCTCGGCGGTGGCCCGATCCACCATCTGGGCCCGCTTGCCCCCCACGGCCGCCGCCAGCCGTTTGAGCGAGAGGGAGCGGTCGGTCGGCACGATCGCCACCACCGGCTCCCGGCCCACCTGGGCGACGAGAGTCTTGAACAGCCGCCGGGCGGGGATCCCCAGCGCGGCCGCCACCGACTCGCCGTAGGTCGCCTCCTCGCTCGTCACCTCGTACGAGTGAACGGTGAAGGCGACCCCCCGCCGGGCCAGGAGCAGCGTCGCCGGGGTGTTCCGCGGGGCGGCCATCCCTACCGCTCGAGCTCGAAGGTCTCGACCTTCTCGCTACCGCCGTGCGGGTCCGAGAGGGTGATCACCAGCCCGTCCTCGGCGACCCGCTCGTACACGATCCTCGTCGGGTAGTCCTTCTCGCGGTTCTCGAAGACCGTCCGCCGCGCCTTCGGATCGTGCGCCGAGAGCTCGAGGCCGGTCGCCCGCTTCCCGCCGGGAAAGGGCGACATCACGATCCTCCCGTCGCGGACCTCGAACACCTCGAACTCGTAGAACACCTCCTTCTCGTCGCGATAGAGCCGGCTGTGACCGAGGATCCGGCCGCCGGCCGGAGTGCTGTAGTGGGCCTCGAAACGCCCTCCCCACGCCTCGCCGCTCCAGGTCCCGGCGAGCCATTCCATCCTCTTCAGCTTCTCGAGCGGCAGATCCGGTTCGGCCTCGCCCTGCGATCGCATCGTCGGGAACACGGAGATGAAAGCGAGGAGGAGCAGAGATGAGAGTGGAATCTGGAGCATGTGACCAGCCCTCCTGAGCGAGTCGGGGAACGGGGGGAATCGATGGTACTGCCCTCTCCAGAATCGATCGAGGTGGCCCCGCAGCGGCACTCCGGAAGAGGGGCTCGGACGAAACGATCGGGGTGGGGCTGGCTGTCCCGGATCTGCAACTAATTCGCTTCAGGTCGGGGCGAGGGCAGCCGATACCGCCGGAAGCATGGGGCGAATACCCCAGGCGATCCCCCGTGGTTCCCTCCTCACCTGCCAACCCCGCCTCCTACCGGGCTCCGGGCCCGGGGAACGTGGACCCGTCCCCCCATCCCCGATCGGGGAGAGCGTGCCCGTTCCCACGCCCCCGATCGACGTCGAGCCGAGCCATCACCGGACCCCCTCCGGCGGAAGGGGGAGGGAGCGCCGGCGACGGGGCCACCGGCGCCGCCAGCGGATCCTGATGATCCTCCTGGCCATCACCATCATGGCGCTGGCCACCGTGGCCGCGAAGATCTGAGCGTGAGGCTCCAGCGACCGCTGGCCGGCGCTCAGCAACGGTTGAGGCTCCCCGGAGTGGCATCATTTGCGCTATCCTTGTGGCGTTCCGCCGCGGACGACGGCTTCGGCCAGGGCCAGGGCCCTCCACCGAGCCCGGAGACCGCGGCCGCTTGCCAGCTGCACCAGGATCCCCTCGGCCAAACCTCGCCCAAGGACGGGAGAAGGCCCGACTCGCCCCAGCGCTGAATGGTCTTCACCTCCCAAGTCTTCCTCTTCTACTTCCTGCCGCTGGTGATCGGCGTGCTCTACGTCATGCCGACGAGAGCGCGGAACCTCTTCCTGTCGCTGGCCAGCTACGTCTTCTACGGGTGGTGGAGTCCGTGGTTCGTGACGCTGATGCTCAGCTCCACGATCATCGACTGGTTCTGCGGCAAGGCGATCACCGCCCCGGGAGCCAGTGAGCGGAAGCGCAAGGCCGGGGTCGCCGTCTCGGTGATCGCCAACCTCTCGCTCCTGGGCTTCTTCAAGTACTTCATCTTCGCCCAGGAGACCTTGAATCAGATGATCGAGGTCTTCGGAGGAGAGCCGACGGTCCTGCTGCAGATCGTCCTGCCGGTGGGCATCTCCTTCTACTCGTTCCAGTCGATGTCGTACTCGGTCGACCTCTACCGCGGTCAGGCGGAGCGGGCGAAGACCTTCATCGACTTCTGCTGCTACGTCTCGATGTTCCCGCAGCTGGTGGCGGGGCCGATCGTGCGCTACCGGGAGATCGCCGAGCAGCTGCACACCCGGCCTCAGCGCGGCGAGCTCTTCCACCTCGGCGTGTTGAACTTCGCCACCGGCTTCTCGAAGAAGGTGCTGATCGCAAACACCCTCGGCGAGGTGGCCGATCTCTGCTTCGGCGCCAGTGCGATGTCGCCGCACGTCGCCTGGTTCGGCGTCCTCGCCTACTCGTTCCAGATCTACTTCGACTTCTCCGGCTACTCGGACATGGCCATCGGCCTGGGACAGATGCTCGGGTTCCAGCTGCCGATCAACTTCCGCTCGCCGTATCGCGCGGACAGCATCACCGACTTCTGGCGGCGGTGGCACGTCTCGCTCTCCTCCTGGTTGCGCGACTACCTGTACATCCCGCTGGGCGGGAACCGGAAGGGGATCCGGATCACCTACCGCAACCTGATGCTGACGATGCTGCTGGGCGGCCTCTGGCACGGCGCGCAGTGGACCTTCATCGCCTGGGGCGCGATCCATGGGATCTCGCTGGCCATCGAGCGGCTCGTCGGCAAGCGCCCCTTCTACGCCGGACTGGGGCGACCGGTGCGGGTGGGGATCACCTTCGTCCTGGTGCTCTTCTCCTGGGTGTTCTTCCGCTCCGAGGGGCTGGGGGCCTCGGTCGAGTACCTGGGCGCCATGTTCGGCGGACTCGGCAACGCCGCCTCCGGGGCGGTGCTGGCCGGACGCGTCTACCAGCCGCTCTACATCTTCATGATGCTCATCGCCGCCGTGCTGGTCTGGGGCGGCATGGAGACCCACCAGCTGGTCGAGCGCGCCAGGAAGAACGCGCCGCTCGCGCTCGGGATCTTCGCCCTGTTCCTGCTCTCGGTCGTGGCGATGTTCTCGCAGGCCGAGAACCCCTTCCTCTACTTCCAGTTCTAGTCCCGTGTCTCCCAAGCTGATCAACACGCTGTTCCTGGCGCTCATCTTCGGGTTGCCCCTCGGACAAGCCGGCTGGGAGCTGGCGCGCGGGGAGTCGGTGCAGGCCCTCGAGGTGTTCGGCCCCATCGAGGAGGCGCGCTTGCGCAGCTTCGAGCAAGACCTGCGCGAGGCTTCGTTCCCCCACCAGGAAGTCACTCCCTGGTACCAGTGGCTGGTGCTGAGAACCTTCGGCCGCGGCAACGAGAAGACGGTCGTCGGGGACGACGAGTGGCTCTTCTTCGCGGAGAACCTCGACTACATCACCCGACCGGCGTTCGGCCTCGCGGGGGAGCAGGCGATTCGCGAGACGATCGAGGACTTCGCCGCCCAGCTCGAGGCGAGAGGCGTCGCCCTGGTGGTGGTGCCCGCTCCGGCGAAGGTGGCCGTGCAGCCGGAGAACCTTTCGCGCTGGACGCGCTCGCTCGCCGACGCGGAGAGCCCCGAGGCGCGCGCGCTGTTCGATTCGATCCGGGACGTTCCGATCTGGCCCACGGTGTGGGCTCGCCCCGAGGGCCCGGGGCTCGAGTACCTGCCGAGGGACACGCACTGGACGCCGGAGTGCATGCAGGCCAGCGCGAAGGGCGTCGCCGCGCGAGTGCGGCAGGCCCTCGCCGATCGTGGCACGAGTCTCGAGCGCGAGGCGCGGTGGCGAACCGAGGAGGTGGACTTCGAAGGGCGCGGCGACCTGACCGAGATGCTGCGCCTGCCCGAGGGGGTCGAGGTCTACGAGCCGATGAAGCTCTCGCTCCAACGCGTGGTGAACGCGGACAGCGGCGCACCCTTCGCCCCCGACCGGGAGGCGGAGGTGTTGCTCCTGGGCGACAGCTTCACCCTGGTCTACAGCGATCCGCGCCTGAAGATGGGCGAGCACGCCGGCTTCGCCGAACACCTCGCCCTGGAGCTCGGGGCTCCGGTGGACGTCATCGCGCTCGCCGGCGGCTCCGCGCGCGCGGTCCGGGAGACGCTCGCGCGTCGCGAAGAGGGCCTGGCCGGGAAGAAGGTGGTCGTCTGGCAACTCTCGATGCGCGACTTCATCGGCGATCCCTCGAAGTGGACTCGCGTCGAGCTGCCCGAGAGCACGGGTCTCGCCGGGGCCGATACCGGACCGATCCGGGTCCGAGCGGAGGTCGTCGAGCTCACTCGCATCCCCTCGGAGTTCGAGTACGAGTTCTGTCTCGCGGTTCACGAGTACCGCCTGCTGGAGGTCCTCGAGGGCTCTCCGCCCCCGGGGCCTCTGTGGGTCGCGCACGTGGCGATTGAGAACTTCGAGCCGACTGCCCACGCCACCTACGAAGTGGGTAACGTGCACACTCTCTCCCTGGAGGACGTCGCCCTCCACCACGACCTGGAGGCAACCTCGTGGATGGATCTGACCGAATCCAATCCTCGCGCGGTCATCTGGTTCCCCACGGAGATCGGTTCGGGCGATCAGTGAGTCGCCCTGTTCTCGGAATCGTCCAGCACCATGAAGGCATGTTCGACACCGGCAGCTGCTCGCCGGCCGTCGAAGGAGGATCGTCTCTTGAGCCAGAGAGCGCTTCTCCGCGGCGTCGCGCCGGCGCTTGCTGCGCTGCTGTTCGCCCCGGCGTGCGGGAATGACGGCGCGGCCCCGACGGGACCGTCGCCCTCGGTCCAGCAGGCGCTTCACGAGAGGATCGTCAGACTGGAGGGGTCCGGGCACTCCGAAGAGCTGCTGAAGAGCGCCGAGGGACTGTTCAGGCGGCGGCCGGTGCAGCACTGGTTCGATCTGGATGGCTGGAACCTGGGACGAAACGAGCTGAGGGTCGTCTGGGATCTGAACAGACCGGACAGGGACCAGGACAGGACGGTGATCCGGGCCCTGGACTTCGAGTGTCCTCAGCATCCCTTGCACGTGATGCTCGAGTACGACCGCGAGCTGGAGGAACGCGGCATCGATCTCCTGATCGTTCCGGTGATGAACCGCGCGCAGATCTGGTCCGACAGGCTGCCCGACGTCACCTCGGACGAGCAGTGCCTCGGTGGTGATCTCGCCATGCCCCGCCTGCTGCTGGAGATGAGCAAGGCGGGGCTCGACGTCGTGGATCTCTACCCGGTCTTCGCCGCCGCTCGAGCCGAAGCGCGTTCACGGGGCGAGGAAGCGGATATCTTCCTCAAGCACAATCCCCACTGGACTCCCCTGGGGACGATCATCGCCGCCGAAGCGATCGCCGATCGAGTCAGGTCGATGGAGTGGTTCCGGCAGGGCCGAGACCGCGAGGGGGAGGACTTCTTCCGAAAGGCGGCAGAGCTCCCCGACGCTTTCCCGCGACACGGGAACGTGCCCGAAAAGCCCGAGAAGCTCCAGTTCGATTGCATCCTCGACGAGGACGGCGAACCCCTCCACCTTTCGGACAGGACCAGCCCCGTGCTGCTGATCTCCGACAGCTTCGGTGCAGTCTACTCCGCGGAGGGAGCTGGCCTGCCCAACCACCTCCACCGACTCCTGGGGTATCGCCTGGACCGGATCAAGGTGCCGGCCGGCGCGGAGAACACCGTCTGGCAGGCGATTGCGCGGCGGGGAGACAACCTGGAAGGGAAGAAGCTCGTGATCTGGGTCTTCCGCAGCCAGACCCTCGTCACGAGGGAACTGACCAAGATCGAGATCTTCCAGGACTGACTCGACATCGATGATCTCGTTTCGGATCGATAACCACGGACGACCCAGAGGATAGAGTGCGGTCCCCAGGCGCCGACCGATCTTTCCGACGTTCACGGGCGGGTCATCCTGCTTCACAGCTCACCGTGGGAGGACACCGAGCGCACCGCGATGGTGGCGCGGTTGATCGATGACGCCCTCCGCTCGAACGAGGACCGCGGAATCGCCGCGATCGGTATCACCGCCGGCGAGCCCGGTGAGGAGATCTCGAAGAAGGCCGAGCGACTGAACATCCGCTGGCCCGTGGCGCTGGTCACGGGCGAGGGAAGGGGGACGCCCTACTACGCCCCCGACGAGCTCGGACCGGAGCTCCTCCTCCTGGTCGGACGGAGCGGCGAGGTGGTCTGGCGGGGGGATCCGCTCGAGGAGGAGAAGGCCTTCCTGGAGGCGCTCGATTCGGCGCTGAGGGGTTACGACGCTCCGGTGGTCGGCCGCGATCTGCGCCCCGAGCTGGCCGGGGCGCAGGCCACCTACTACCGGGGCGACTGGGAGAAGGCGCGATCCAGCTCGCGGAAGCTGAAGAAGAGGTACGCGGGGAAGGAGGATCGCGTGTCCCAGGCGATCGCGCGGGACGCGAACCACCTAGCCGAGCTGGTCTACGAGCACGAGCGCGACCTCCGGGTCCGCGCCCGGGAGGCGATAGGCAAGCGGAACTTCGTCGAGTTCCTGGCGCTCCAGGAGGCCGTGGAACGAGGCTTCAAGCGCACCGACCTGCCGAAGGAGGTGAAGGAGTTCCGCAAGTCGGCGTTCAAGGGAATGGTCGGGACGATGTTCAACGACGCGGAGAGGTGGATGAAGTTCCAGGACGAGCGTCCCGTGCTGTTCCCCGCCCGCAAGAGCGGCAAGGGGGATCGCTACGCCAAGAAGCTGAAGTCGTTCGTGCAGTCCTCGGTCAACGACTTCGCCGAGAAGAAGCTGGCGAGACGAATGCTGGAGGACTACGCGGCGGCGCGGTGACAGTCACCTCTCAGCGGCGCGTCAGCCGCAAGTAGTCGAGACCCACTCCGTAGCGCTTCACCGCGCGCTCGTTCGCGCCGACGATCTCCAGCTCGAACCGGAGGTCGCCGGCGGGCAGCTCCATCCGGTGGAGGCTCCGACGGGAGCCGGGCTCGACCACGTAGGGCGTGAACAGATCGATCGGCTCACCGAGCTTCACGCCGATCAGCGAGGCCTGCACGGTGGCGTAGTCGTTCGCAACGGTGAAGACCGCTTCGATCTCGTACTCTCCCGAGTCCTCGACGGGAAGCTCGAGTGTCAGCACGTCCCCCACCGCGGCATCCTTCCAGAAGAGGTGCTTTCCGCCGCTCCAGCGGCGGTCGCTGTACCAGCCCATCAGCGGGGTCTCGGTCTCGCCTGCGGTCTTCGAGAGCACCTTCAATGACTCCCCCTCGCGCGCGCCGGGCACGCTGACGATCGGCTCGGGGATGATGTCGTCCACCGTGCGGTACTCCCAGCCGGGGACCCAGGGCAGCCCCGAGGGCGCATCGGGCCTTCCGTACCAGTAGGCGGTCGTGGCGTAGTCGACGAAGACGTCGCGCCAGTGCCAGATCTCCAGGTCGAAGAGAAAGGACTCCTGGAAGGGAACCGAGTCGTGGATCTGGAAGCGGTTGAGGCAGGTGTAGCCGAAGTTCTCCGGCCCGTCGCACTGCGGCTGCGCGTGGTAGGGGCTGGTGAAGGGGTTCGGGTCGGCCCAGGCGTAGCCGAAGTAGTCCTCGGTGCCGGTGCCGAAGGTCGAGGGGAAGGGCTCGCCGTCGACGAAGAACTTCTCGTCGCCTTCGCCCCACCAGTACCGGCTGGGGTTGGCGATCATGAAGGTGCAGCCGACGAAGCGGCCGGGGCCGCGCGCGTTCAGGACGCGGAAGTCGCGGATCGGGCGCGTGCGGATTCCCTTCTGGATGTGCCAGGAGGCGTGGAAGGTGAGAGCATCGTCGGGGAGCTCACGTTTCTCTACGGCCGCGAACAGCAGAAACGGAACCGGCGGCAAGGGGCCGTCGGCGATCAGCGACACCGTCGCCGTTTCCTTGATCGGAATCGGGAAACGACAGATGCCAATGTCATCCTCGTTCACAGCCAGCGGCAGGCCGCGATAGGGCGCGAAACCCGGCGTCGAACCGAAGAAGTCGCTGACCGGCACGCGGACCGTGCGTCGCCCTTCGTGGTCGATGCAGAGGAGGATCCGTCGCAGCAGGTTCGCCCGATCGAGGCCTGTATCCTCGGGCAGGTCGAGCTCGAGGCGAAGCTCCTTGATCACCAGCGGGCCCTGGAGCTCCATCGACTGCTTCCCCCAGACGTCGGGATCCGCAGGGTCGCTGGCCATCGTGAGAACCGTGTCCAATGACCTGATGTCGTTGATCGGACCTCGCGGCTCGTCGCTCAGCATCCACTTGCGAGTGATCGCAATCACTTCGGCGTGGGTCTCGAGCAGGTACGGGGCGAAGGAATTCACCACCGTCCCCTCGGGAAAGAGCTGCACGCCCACCTGGTAGTGGTGGTCGTCCTTCGAACAAGTCACCACAATCGACTCTTGAAATGGTATCGGCGCGTGGAAGTTGTACCCACGCCCGCGAATCCCGGCCATCGGCTCGACGAAGGGTTCGACCTTCCCCGAGCAGAGCTCCTCGAACCCCGCCTGCCAGGTCGGCCGCCGAGCGCCGTCGACGTAGAAGAAGAGCGTTCCGGTGGGATTCGCCGACCAGATGCGGACGATCGTCCCGGGACCCTTCACGTCGGCCAGCACCCACTCCGTCGCGCCGTCCCGCGTCTCCTTGCGCAGGTAGTGCCCACGGTCGATGTTCGAGTACCACCCCTTCGGGTCCCACGGCTGCATCTCCCGGATGCCGATACCGACGTCGCTACCGGGGTCGTAGCTGCTGTACTGGACGCAGCGCTCGCCCTCGCGCGGCGGCACCCACAGGCGGTCGAGGTCGACCATCCAGTCGAGTAGCTCGGAGTAGGTGATCGGCTCGACCGTCCGGGCGGGCGGAGCGGGTTCCTGGTAAGGAGCGGGTAACCAGCAGAGCAGTAGCAGCGCGAGAGAGTTCATGGGATCGAGTGTAAGGCGTCGGGTACACTCCGCCACCCCACCATGCGTCGCCTCATCCTCGTCCTCATCGGCATCGCCCTCCTGCTCCTCGCGATCCTGAAGCTCCGTGTATGGCTCGCCGCGCCGGAGACCCGGATTCGCTGGCGGATAGAGGAGATGGTCGAGGGCTTCAACGAGGCGCGCGTCTCTCCCTGTATGAAGGGTGTAGCCGAGGAGTGGCGGGATGGGGGCGGCCGGATCGATCGGAGCCGCCTGGCGGACGGCTTGCGCTACACCTTCTTCCAGGAGAAGGACCGGAAGACCAAGGCCTTCCGCTTTCGCGTCGAGCTCGAGGAGGAACTCGTCATCGCGCTCGACCCCGAGAACGAAGAAGCCGCCACGGTCGAGCTGCTGGCGCGCTTCGACTGCCTCCGCCTCGAGGAGTGGACTGCCACCTGGCGGGTGAGCATCGAGGCCGACATGATCGATCACGAGGAGGAAGGCTGGCAGGTGACCCGGACGCGACGCGAGACGCTCTGGTCCGACGGAAGGCTGGTGGGTGCCACGCGCCGCTGAGCGGAGCTTGCCCGGCTCCCGCGGAGGGGTACACTCCTCGCCGATGAACGACGCCTCCCCCGACCGTCCGAGCCCGCGCCTCTGGCGCCGCGTGTTGCCGTGGTGCGTGCTCGGCGTCGCCATCCGGCTGGCGCTGCTCCTCCTCGCGGGAGAGCCGGAGTTGCAGAAGGACGAGGCCAATTACGTCTACCTCGCGCTGGGCTGGTCGCGCTTCGGCTTCCTCGGAGACGCCGAGCGCTTTCTCTGGCCGCCGCTCTGGACCTGGGTGTTGCGCTTCGCCATGGAGCTCTTCGGACGCGACGGGCTGTTCGCGGCCAAGCTGCTCCTCGTCTTCGGTTCGGCGAGTGTCGGCGCGAGCGTGATGGGAATCGCGGCGCGTCTCGGCAACGTGAAGGCCGCGCACATCGCGGGCGCGCTCTGGGCTCTCCACCTGCCGCTCGCCGCCTTCACGCACATGCTGTGGGCCGAGCCGCTGTTCCTGATGGTCCTCGCACCGGCGATGTATTTCCTGGTCGTCGCCGATCAGGAGCGCGGGACCAGGCGAGGCGATCGCGCGTTGTTCGCCGCGGGGCTTCTCCTCGGCGTCTCCCTCCTGGTGAAGGAGTCGGCCGTCTTCCTCGCGCCGCTGCTCTTCGTGGGGCTCCTCTGGTCGGCGCGCTCCCTGGGCTGGCTCGAGTCGTTGCGCCGCTCCTCGCTCTTCCTGCTCAGCATCATCGCCGTGATCGTCCCCTGGGCCGTGCGCAACGCGGAGGTGTACGGGCACTTCACCCCCTCCGGGCTGAGCCTGGGCGAGAACGCCTTCGGCGGGCTCAACTCGCACTACTTCAACTTCGACGTGCGGCCGCTGTCGAGGCTGGAACACGTCACCGAGCCGATCGAGAATCGCGCGCGCCCGGCCTTCGCCACCCTCTCCACCGAGGGGTGGTGGTCGCCGGCGACCGAGCTCACCAATACCGCCGAGCGATCCTCGGAGCAGGTCCAGCGCGGGATCGCGTGGGTGCTGGACCATCCCGGCGAGTTCCTGCGGACGCGGGTGAAGAAGCTCGCCGACTTCGTCCTGCCGACGTGCTACTACCTGCGGCACCAGGCGCTGGGGTTGTACGACGGAGGGCTCGGCTCGACCCTCGCTCGTCGCGTGACGCTGGTCTGGTCGGTGCTGGGGGTAGTCGGACTCTTGTTGCTCGCGGTGCCAGGGTTGTTGCGAGCCTGGCGCCTGCGCACGCACACGAGCGCGGTGTGGATCCCCATCCTCTGCGCCGCGTACTTCGCCAGCACGTGCCTCCTGGTGAGCATGTCCCGCTTCCGTCTGCCGATGCTCCCGTGCCTGTTCGTCTTCGCCGGGCTCTGGCTCGCCGCGCCACGTGGGGAACGCCTCCCGGCGGGCTCGGGCCGGATCTTCCTGGCCGGCGGCTGGCTCGTTCTCCTGTTCCTCTGGTGGGTCGATCTGCCCGAGTTTCTCGCCGTCCTGGAGCTCACGTGGAAGAACTGAGGCAATCAGCCAGCGGCGGCCGGCGCCCCGGCCTTCTCGTCCACGTCGTGCTCCTCTCGTGGACCGTGCTGGTGATCGTCGTGGGGCTCCTCCGACACCGGTCGATCGCCGACCTGTGGGAGACCTCCTCGAGCGGCACGACGGAAGAGCGCCTCGAGGCGTTGCAAGCCCTCGCCCAGCGCGCCGGGGCCGAGGAAATCGTACGACAGTACCCCACATCGCTGCTCGAGGCGGACGACGCGCGGCTGCGCGAGCTCGCCTTCACCAACCTCTTCAGCCGCTCCCCGCTGACGACGTTGCAGCAGGCGGACCTCGCGCGCATCGCCGATCCCTCCGAACGCTTCCGTGCCGCCGTGTGGCTGCACTGCCGGTCGGCCACGCCGCGCCGGCTCACCTGGGCCGAACTGGACATGTGGTTCGACGAGGCGCATCGACCGTAGTACGGAGTCAGCCGCGTGCGCCTTCCAGCTCGAGGAGCCGCTTCTTCCGCCACAGGCCCCCGCCGTAGCCGGTGAGGCTCCCGTCGCTGCCGACCACCCGGTGACAGGGCACGAGGATCGCCAACGGATTGGCGCCGTTGGCGCGGGCGACGGCGCGCACCGCCGAGGGACGGTCGAGGTCGCGGGCGAGCGCGCCGTAGGAGGTGGTCGAACCGTAGGGGATCCGCAGCAGGCCGCGCCACACCTCTTGCTGGAAGGGGGTGCCTTGCGGCTCGATCGGCACGGTGAACTCGCGTCGCTCGCCGGCGAAGTACGAAGCGAGCTCATCGCTCGCCTGCGCTAGGATCGGATTCGTGCCGGGTACGAATGGACCGCGCAGTCGCTTCAGCTGCGTCTCGAGCATCCGTCGGTCGGTGAACTCCAGGAGGCACAGCGCGCGCTCGGTGGCGCAGCCGATCATCACTCCCAGCGGCGAGGGGACCCGGGCCACGGTGACCACCGGCCCTTCGCGCGCGCGGGTCGGGGAGGTGCCGAGGAGATTCTTGAACGCCTGGTGGAACGCGCTCAGCAACTCGTAGCCGTGGTCGAACGCCGCGCCGGTGACCTCGTCGCCCTCGCGGATCCGGCCGAGCGCTTCCGAGAGTCGACGCGCGCGGGCGTAGGCGTGGAAGGTCATCCCGTGGTGGCTGCCGAACCAGCGGCGCACGCGGGAAGGGCTGAGACCCAGCGCGCGCAGGTCCCGGTCGCGCCAGCGCCTCGAGAGATCGGCCTCCACTTCCTCGAGCAGCGGTGACAACCACTCCGGCACCTCGCCCGGCGTTCGCATCGGGGCGCAGCGCTTGCAGGGGCGGTAACCGGACAGCAGGGCCTCTTTCGGCGAGGCGAAGAACTCGACGTTCTCCGGCCTGGGCTTCTTCGCCGTGCAGGTCGGCCGACAGAAGATGCCGGTGGTGCGGACCGCGGTGACGAAGATCCCGTCGAAGGAGGAGTCGCGCTGGAGAAACGCCTCCAGCATCGTTGCGCGCGAGGGCAGGGTCACGGTGCTCATGAGACCATGGTTCGCGGAGGGCGGGAGGCGCGCTACCGAAGAATGAACGGGGAATCCTCGAGCGGGCGGCGAGGCCCCGCGGAGGGCCGTGACCCCCTCCAGCGCCGTTTCCGCCGGTTTCCCGTCAACAGCGCTCGCGCCCCTCCGTCGGAGCATCCCGAGATTCTCGCCGGAGGGTGATACCCCTCCCGGCGCGGCGGATACTCACTCTCCCCGTCCTGGAACCCGCACCTCGCTATCCATGAACGGAAACGGACACCGAAGCCTCGTCCTCCTTCTCACCCTCCTCTCGCTCCTCCTCGCCGCCCCGCTCGCTCGGGCCCAGGAGGAGGTCTGGCAGAACGCGAGCTTCGCCAGTCGCCGGGGCGAGCTCGAGGCCGTCCTGATCGAGGATCTGGGGCGGCTCGCCGTCGAGAGCCGCAACGCGCGACTCTACGGAGAGTCCGATCGGCTCTGGGGTGTGGTCCTGATCCTCGACTCCGAAAACCGCGACGCGCGCCGGGCCTTGCGCTACCACAAGGTCCGCGGGGATCGCTGGGTGCAGGCGCGCGGCTACCAGATGCGCCGGAACCGCAACGACAAGGAGCTGCTCGAGTACCGCACCCGGATCACGCGGCGGCTGGAGAGCCATCGCAACTCGATGCTGATCCTGATCGACGCGTTTCGCGATTCGTTGGGCATGGCCGGAGTCGAGCTGGAGCTGGAGCGGCTCGCTTCGCTCATGCCCGACGACGCCGTCCTGCGCGGGGCGAGGGGAGAGGTGCTCGTCGAGGGGAAGTGGCTGCTCGAGGAATCGGAGATCGCGCGGAGACACCGTCGCTCCTTCCCCGCCCTGGCCGGCGCATGCCTGAGCAAGGCTCCGGAGCCGACCAAGGGTGAGATCCGGCCGGAGGAGCGGCAGCTGTCGATTCCCTGGAACGCCGCGCGGAAGACGAACCGGGTGCGCGTGGTCGGGACGACCGGTGATCCCGAAGCGTCTCACACCGCCCGGGTGACTCATGCGGTTGGTGACTTCTTCAAGTACGTCTTCGCGGTCGATCAACGATCGCGGGAGGACTACACCGTCTATCTCCTGGGGCAGGGAGAGGCGTGGCAGCTGATCGAGCAGTGGCGGGGCCTCTCCGAGTCGACTCGCGCGGGCTTGCGCTCGGCGGTCGGCGGCTGGCTCGGTGCGCCCAATCGACTCGCCGAGTGGAGCCCGAACCGCAATCGCCGTCTCGACGGCGCCGCGCGGCAGACGCTGGGGACGCTCCTGATGGATGCCTTCGGCATCGACGGCCGGAGCGGCTGGGCGTGGGAGGGCGTGGGGCTCTATCTGATCCACGGCCTGCTCGGCACGCGCTTGACCTGGTTCTTCGAGACGGAGGGGTACCAGCCGTCCTCGACCACGGGGTTGTGGATGAGGCTGCAGGACCCGGCGGTGAACTGGTTCGCCGAGGCGCTGAGGTTGCTGGAGGGAGAGAACCCGCCGCGGCTCGTGTATCTCCTGGGTCGTGACGTCAACGCGATGCGCGAGGTGGACGTGCTCTACGCCTACGTGCTGGCCGCGTACCTGCTCGAGGGTCACCCGAAGAAGGCCCCGACGATCCTGCGCCGCGTCGGCAAGGGCGAGCACCCCTCGACGGTCTTCGAGGAGGAGCTCGGCTACACCGTGCCGACGATCGAGAAACGCCTGAAGCGCTGGTTGCACGAATCGCGGGAATAGCAGTACGGAGTCGCACTCTCGGTTGTGATTCGCGGGCAGTTTGGCGACTGGCAGTACAGGGTCGCACTCTCGGTTGTCAACGAACTGCCCGGGAATGACAACCGAGAGTGCGACTCCGTACTGCTATCCTCCGGCATGACCGACGCCGGAGACGACTCCAGGCGGGAGCTCCGGCGGGGGCACGCCGCGCTCATCGCGACGCAGCTGTGCTTCGGGCTCTTTCCGCTCTTCAGCATGTGGGCCTTCGCCGACGGCGGTTTCGCCCCGCGGGCGGTGGCCTTCTGGCGGATGACCTTCGGGGCGGTGGTGCTCGGGCTGATCGCCTGGGGGCGCTACCGTGGGCGGGCCTGGGTCGGCGTGCGCGAGCTGCCGGTCTTGTTTCTGCTCTCGCTGCTCGGCGTGACCTTCAACCAGGTCTTCTACCTGACCGGGCTGGAGCGTTCGACGGTGAGCAACGCCGGGCTCCTGATGTGCCTCATCCCGGTGTTCACCTTCGTCATCGCCGGGCTCTTTCGCCAGGAGCGCTTCCAGACGATGCGCGCGGTGGGCGTGGCGTTGTCGCTGGGCGGCGCGGTCTTCTGGTGGTGGCAGGAGCGGCCCGACCTGGTCGACGAGTACGCCTTTGGCAACCTCCTGATCGCGATCAACACGCTGGCCTACGCCGCCTACCTGGTGATCTCTCGTCCGGTGGTGCAGCGAATCCCGCCGCTGGTGGCACTCGCCTGGATCTACTTCTTCGCCGCGCTGACCGCGCCGCTGATGGCGACCGGCGTCGATCTCTGGCCCGGCGAGGCGCCGCTACGCGTGTGGCTCTCGATGGCCTACGTGCTGGTCTTCGCAACCGTCATCGCCTACCTCCTCAACATCTATGCGCTGCGACGGCTGCGCGCCTCGACCGCCGCCGTCTACATCTACGTGCAGCCCCTGATCGCGGGTTCGTCGGGCGCGTTGTTCCGGGACGAGGAGCTCACCCCCGTCTTCTTCGGCGCCTCGACGTTGATCTTCGCGGGGATCTACCTGGTGTCGCGCAAGCCGCCGGCGGGTTGAGAGGGAGTCAGTCCGGCAGCCGTTCCAGCCACCCCGCGAGGCAGAGCTGGAAGAGGCGATTGGAGCGGGAGAGGTGCGGCCACGGTCCGCTCTCGGGGATCTCCATCCGGAGGCGGGGGCCTTTCAGCTTCGAGTAGAAGCGTCGCAGGTCGTCGTCGTGCCCGGCGATCAGCTTCTCGGCCTCCGGGATCTCTTCGCCGAGCGACCGGTCGCCGTGCAGCAGGAGGCAGGGGACCTTCAGGCGATCGGGAGAGACCATCTCCGGCGCGACCCGCGGATCGTCCCAGTCCACGGGAGGGATGCCCTTGCCGTGCTTGATCGTCTCGGCGAAGAAGGACTCGGGGATTCCCGGCTCGTAGGTCCCCGGCGCGAAGCGGGACAGGACGGTCTCGCGGGTGATCGACCGTTTGCTGGACTTGCCGGCATCACCGAAGGCCGCGCGAAGTCGAGCACGGACGAGGTCGCCTCGCCAGTCGAAGTCGTAGAGCACCACGCCGTTCAGGTGGTCGTGGCCGACCGCCTCGGCGTAGTATCCGGCGAGCAGCGCCCCCCAACCGGGCGCGACGAGGCTGACGCGGTCGACGCCGCGCAGCTCCCGGATCCGGTCGATGATCCCCATCTCGGCGTGGTCCTCGATCGCCTTCGTCTCCGACCTGGACTCGAGAAGCGCGGCGAAGCCACACCCGGGCGGATCGACGGCGAAGACGTCGAAGCCGCGGCGCGCGAGGAAGTCCATCACCGAGTAGTCGGTGACCTGGAAGTCCCAGATCGCCCGCGCACGGAAGTGCAGGTCGGGCAGGAGCACGACCACGGGACGCTCCACGGCCGGTCTCTCCAGCTGCTCGGGCACGACCTTCTCCCAGAGCTCGAAGGTCTCCTTCCCCATCTCGACGGTGTGCAGCTCGCCGCGCGGTTCTCCGATGGACTGTAGCTTCGTCGCGTCCTCGACCAGCCCCTTGGACAGATCGTTCGGCACGGGGATGGCGAGGTTGTACTGCGCGATCTTCCACTGCTTGCCGACGCGGCGCAGCACTCCCGAGCCGCGGCACTCGCCGTAGCTCTCGTTCTGCAGGCGCTCGTCGAACCAGACGACCTTCTTCCCCGGCCCCAGTGCGAGGTGCCGCCCACTGGCGACGTAGGTCCACCCCTGGCCGGTACCGAAGTACGGCTCGGCAAATGCGCGAAAGGCCGCGACGTCCCAGCGCTCCCCGGCGTCGGTGCCGAGGAAGATCGCGCCCTCGGCGAAGTGACCGAAGTAGCGCTCGCCGTCCGCCCCCGCGGCGGCGTCGTGGAAGTCGTTCAGGACTGCTTCCGCGGCGAGGAGCGGATCGTCGGCCGCGCCCGGCGCGACGAAGAGCAAGAGCGAGAGCGTGGATAGCAGCATGAAACAGGGGGTCTCTGGTGGTCGAGGGGCAGTTTCGCTGCTGCTGATGATAACCGCGTCCCGCCTCCGAGTTGACGCTCCGGCGGAGGCCGCCTACGCTGGGTAACAGGAATCGAACCCCCACCGGCTGCACGGGGGATGCCGTGGAGAGAGTCCGCGGCGGACCGCAGCAGTGGGACGTCTTCCCCTTCCACCGGGTCGCGATCACCTCCGGAAGCCGAGTCATCGTCGCGAGCGAAGCTCGGGGAGGACCCCATGCGACCTGTCAGCGCCCTCATCCTTCTCTGTATCTGCTGGTTCGGTGCGTCCGCAGCCGCCGAAGGGAGCCACGGTGACGTTCGGTCGCTCTCCTGGGAGTTCCGCTCGCCGGAGTTCCAGGTCGCCGGGGTCGATGGCTCGAGCGGCACGATCCTCTTTTTCGAGAACCAGGATCATCAGAACCTGCCCTTCATCGACGGCTGCCGCACGCTGGCCGAGATCGAGAACAACCTGATGAGCGGCTGGACGGTGACCCACTACAGCGAGCAGGTCGGGCTGCAGACCACCGACTACTCGAGCTGGCTGGCGCTGACCGATACGAACTTCGCGTTGAGGTGGCGCAACGGCCAGTACGGCATCGTGAACTGGGCGGGCCACGGTTCCTGCAGCGGGGTGTGGCGTGTCTGCTGGATGTGGGACGACGGCGACGGGATTCCGGAGACCGATGGCTCCGACGGGATGGCCTACAGTTCCTTCACCCACACGGCCTCGTCGCTCAACGACGACTACCCTTCGATCGTCTTCGCCATCTCGTGTCTGGTCGGCTACCCCGAGACCAACTCCACCGGCAACCTGGGCGTCGATCTCCTGACCAGACCCGGCTTCGGAGCGGCCGCCGGCGTCGTCTCCGCGAGTCGGCCGGCAGCGATCACGCGCGACTGGCCGGTGGTTCCGGGCGGCGCCGAGTCACACTGCTACGAGTTCAACGTGCAGCGGATCACCCACGGAAAGCCGCTCGGCGACGCGCTCTACGACGCAAAGACGCTGTGCCACCTGAACTACCCGATGGCTCACATCTACGAGTACCAGAACATCTACGACATGAACCTGTTCGGGGATCCGGCGATGGCGCCCTAGGAGCAGCCCTCTTTTCCCGTCCAGCAGTAGGTGCAGAGGTCGTCGACCGGCATGCCGATCGCCTCGACCATGTCATTGAGATTCTGGTAGCGAAGCGAGGTCAACCCGAGCCGCTCGCGGATCCCCTCGACCATCGCCGCGTACTTCGGCGAGGAGGGGTCGGCGTACTCGGCGACGTCGCACGGCTTGCCGCCCTCCAGCTCCATCATCGACTTGCGCCCGGCGAGGTCGAGCTCCGACTTGGAGCGGGAGAAGTTGAGGAACTTGCAGCTGCACACCAGCGGCGGGCACGCGGGGCGCATGTGCACCTCCTTCGCGCCGAAGGCGAAGATGCGCTGGATCACGTCCTTGAGCTGCGTTCCGCGCACGATCGAGTCCTCGCAGAAGAGCAGGCGCTGCCCCTCGATCAGCTCGCGGATCGGGATCAGCTTCATCCGGGCGACCAGGTCGCGCACGCGCTGTTCCTGCGGCATGAAGCTGCGCGGCCAGGTCGGGGTGTACTTGACGAACGGCCGGCGGTACGGCACCTGCGCCTCGGAGGCGTAGCCGATCGCGTGGCCGATCCCCGAGTCGGGAATACCCGCCACCAGGTCGACCTCGACGTCGTCGGCCCGCGCCAGCGCTTCGCCGCAGCGGTTGCGCGCCGCCTCGACGTTGATCCCCTCGTAGTTCGATGCCGGATAGCCGTAGTAGATCCACAGGAAGGAGCAGATCTGCATCTCCTCACCGGGGGGCGAGACCGTCTCGATGCCGTCGGGGTCGATGCGCACGATCTCCGCCGGCCCGAGCTCGCGCTCGACCTGGTAGCCGAGGTTGTGGAACGCGCACGTCTCCAGGGTCAGCGCGACGGCGCCCTCCTTGCGTCCCAGCACCACCGGCGTGCGGCCGAGGCGGTCGCGGGAGGCGTAGACCTCGCTCTCGGTGAGCAGCAGCACCGAGCATGAGCCGCGCACCTTCTCGTGCACATTGCGCAGCCCGTCGACGATGGTCCGCTCCTGGTTGATCAGGCTGGCGACGATCTCGGTCTGGTTGAACTCCGCGCCCTTGAACTCGCTGAAGTGAGCGGCCTTCTGAGAGAGAACCTCCTCGGCGAGCGCGTCGAGGTTGTCGATCCGACCCACGGTGACCAGCGCGTAGGGCCCGTGGTGCGAAGCGATCAGGAGCGGCTGATCCTCGAAGTCACTGATCACTCCCAGTCCCATGCCGCCGTGGTAGCTCGCGAGGTTCCCCTCGAACTTGGTCCGGAAGGGCGTGTTGGTGATGTCGTGGATGTTGCGCCGGAAGCGCTCCGCGTTCTTGACCACCATCCCGCCGCGGCAGGTCCCCAGGTGGGAGTGGTAGTCCGTTCCGTAGAAGAGGTCCGCGACGCAATCGTCCTTGGAGACGACCCCGAAGAATCCGCCCATATCCGTCAGCCCCTCTGGTGCATTGTCAGGTGGGAATCCAGCCTCCGCCGGCTCCCCGGTGCTCCGGCTCGGTCCGGGCCGAGCGCCGGCGTGAGTTCTGGATCCCGTTGTAGGCAACGCGGCCCGCCGCGAACACGAAGCTCGCCCCGAAACAGCGACCAGGCCCGGGATAGGGACGGCGTGGAGCCGGGGCGAGCCGGGTGGTGATCGGGCGGAGAAGCGAGACGACCGCTTCGAGAACGACCCACTCTACCAAGACGCATTTCCCCGGCGGGGCCTTGCACGCTCCCCCACCTCGCCGCGTGATACGGAACCAGGCCTGCCCGTCCAGAACGAGAACGCGACCGTCAACCACTCCCACCGCTGTTCCTTACGAGTGACTCAGCGCCCCTTCTCGTGGTCCTCGATCCGCCTCATCGCCCGCCTGGTGACTTTACGAATCTCTACATTCTCGTGCCCACGGAAGGTCCCCAGCAGCGGCAGGCTGGGACGCGCGTCGGCGCCGAGCTCACCCAGACAGGCGATGCACATCCCGCGAATCTCCAGGTCGATCGATTCGTCGCAGAGAAGCTCGACGTAGGTGAGCATCGCATCGGGCCCTTGTTGAACGAGCGCGGCGCCGGCCTCCAGGGTTCCCGCCTGGAAGGCACGCTTCAATGCTCTCTCGTAGAACGGGTCGCCGACGTCCTCGCGCCTCAGGAGGACGTTGACCGCACCGACGCGGACCGCCCCGTCGTCGTGACCGAGACACTCGACCAGGAGTTCCCTCCCCCCGGGATGCGCGTCCGCGAGGAGAAGCCGTGCGGCCTGCTGGCGGACTCCTGGATCGGGATCCTCGGCGAGAACACGCGCGGGCTCTGACCACCCCTTCAAGCCTGCCCAGGCGAGATCGGTCGCGAACCTCGCGCCCTGCTCCCTGGCCCTTGAATCGCCGTGATCGAAGACCGTGACCAGGAGCCCCAGGGTTTCCGGCTCCAGTGGGGCGAAGCGGTACAGCGTCCACAGGGCGGCGTACCACACGCGACGGCTCTTCGAGCGAAGGGGCGATGCCAGCCAATCGGTGGTGCGCTGCAGATCCGGGAGTATGGGGTCCCGACCCACCTCCGGAACCCATTCCCTCCTTCTCGAGTGATGGTAGGCGAGCCTGTCCCAGCGCGTGGACTCCGATCCGAATCGTCCGCCGAAGAGCCCCTGGGGTTCCTTCACCACCCGCCTGGACGACGGCTCCTGCACGAACTCCCTCGAGAGGATGGCCTCGAAGTAGCTCTTCATCTGCGTCGGACGGGTGTCCTGCCGATGCAGACCCCAGAACGCCTGCATCGACACGTCCTCATCGGCGTCTTCGAGCAACGGCAGGAGGAGATCGACGCTTCCCGGCACGACACCCGGGTCGAGCCCCAGCGCCCGCGCGCCCATCCTCCTCAAGATCGCGTGCTCGCTGCCGAGGAGGTCGTCGGCATCCTCGACCGTGGCCGACTCTCCGAACCGCCCCCCCGTGAGCAGGCAGTGGACCATCCTCCTTCGCGCCGGATCGCCGATTTCGTTCACCACCTCGGGGACCTCGGCGGGGAGCAGGGGATGGGTCCACGCGACCAGCGCCAGCGCTTCCCAGGTCGCGGCTTCGAGTTCGGGACGCTCGAAGCCGCGGAGAATCTCCCCCACCTTCGGGAAACCGACGAGCGCCCACGCCCTCAGGATGCCCGGTGCGCACTCCACTCGCTCGAAGAGGGCTTTCAGCTCCTCGCTCGTCGCTCCGTCCATCTTGACCAGCGCCAGCAGCGCGGCGGTTCGCCTGGCGGGATCCTCGACGGCTTCCAGGCAAGCGGGCTTCGCGTGCTCGGGCATCGCACAGAGAGCCGCCACGGCCGCCTCGCGGACCCGGTCATCGGCGTCCGACAGGCACCGGATCAGCGGTGGCACGCATCTCTCTGCTGCTTCGGTCCGGAGCGTGCCCAGCGTCTCGACCGCGCGCAGGCGTTCGATCGGGTCGGGACCCTGCAGTCGCTCGATCGACTTGACAATCAGTCTCTCGATCGATTCGGCAACCGGATCCTCCTGTTGCAGGGTGTTCGAAATGCCCACTCCTCGGAAGGCGAGCACGAGAGGAATGACGAGCAGGAGCGAGAGCCTCATCTCCGGATTGTACCGGATGGGCGAGCGCGCGAGCCAGGTGACGAAGACCAGAGGATACCGAACCAGATACCGAACCAAACCAGATACCGAACCAGGTTCATTCTCACGCACCTTGGACGATGTCGGCTGGTTCCGGTTGCCGCCCGAAGTACGTGAAAACGAACCTGGTTCGGTATCGCGGTATCGCACTTGATCCAGGTCCACGTCGGCCTATCGGGCGAGTTCCGGCTCGGGCCCCTGGCGGCGGTCGACTATCACATCCACGCGTTCACCTACCCCACCGTGGCGAGCACCGGTGGGTGCTGGGTCACCCCTGGCCGGGACGACGTCGTCCTCGGCATCGCTCCCAGCGGCGTCGTCGAGGGTCGCGTCGTCGACGCCCTCACCGGCGAGGGAGTAGACGGTGAGGTGGACCTCGTCCATGCCAACGGAGGCTCGAAGAGCGTGATCATCGGCAGCCTCGGCCCCGGCCATTTCCGCTTCGAGTCGGTGCTCCCGGGAAGCTACACCATCTCGGCGCACACGGCCGACGGTCGCTTCGCCTTCATCGACGGGGTCGAGGTCGAGGAGGGCGGCACGACCGAGGCAGTGACCCTGCGCCTCGAGCCGGGCGGGTTCATCGATCTGGCTCGCACCGGCGGGCCGAAGTTCGCTCGTTGCTCGTTGAGCGCGAGAGGGACGGTCTTCCGCGACCTCCTGCTGAGGCCGGAACAGCGCACGCTGCAGTGCGTGCCCGTGGGCGTGGTCGACGTCTGCATCTACTCGGGGTACGGCAAGACACGAGAGGTCCTCGATGGACGCTCGATCGATGTAGCCGCTGGGGAGCGGAGGCCGTTGGACTTCCGACTGGACCCGTGAGATCACGTCCGGATGCTGGCCGTCGAGCCGAGGCCTCGCGAGGTCTGGCCGGCGCCGCGATGCGCGGCCGCGCATGCAACCTCGGTCTCCCTCCCCCGGCGAGCTGCGGATGGAGGCGACCGTCGACGACCCCGAGACGGGACTCCCGGGCCACTTCTGGCCCGGGGACGCCCGCCGCTTCGAGGGCGAGACGACGATCGTCAGCGGCCTGAACTCGGTGTGCGAGCTGCGAGAGCTGTGAAACTGCGCTGAGAACCGTGATCGGCCCGGTACCGGCAAACGAGTCGCACCGTCAATAGGTCGGGCCCTTGCCCACCCGCCGTGGCGAGGACACCTCCCCTTGTGGAACGGAGTCGTCGGAATCGTGAGCGCTGACCACTTGCATAGCATGATATCCGTGCTATCGTGTTACCCGTGATCCGGTCCTTCGCCAGCACCGGCACGGAGGACGTGTTCAACGGCTGCAATACCAAGGCGGCGCGCCGGACATGCCCGTCGGGCGTCTGGGTGGTGGCGGTGAGGAAGCTCGATCTCCTGGATTCGGCCGAGTCCCTCGACGACCTGCGAGTACCGCCGGGCAACCGCCTGGAACGGCTCTCGGGAAGCCGGTCGAGACAGCACGCCATCCGGGTGAACGAGCAGTACCGGATCTGCTTCACCTGGACGGAGATCGGCCCCGAAGGGGTCGAGATCGTGGACTACCACTGAGACGCCGGAGAGCAGACATGGTCCGAGTTCCCACCCGACGCCAACCCACCCACCCCGGCGCGATGCTCCGCGAGGAGTTCCTCGTCCCGATGGGCCTCACGCAGCAGGAGCTCGCCCGGGGGATTCACGTGCCCTACCAGCGCGTGAACGAGCTCGTGAACCAGAAACGGGGCATCACGCCGGGGAGCGCTCTCAGGCTGGCGAAGTTCTTCGGAAACACTCCCGAGTTCTGGCTGAGCCTGCAGCAGCGGTGGGACCTGTACCACGCGGAGCGGGCGGAACGAGAAGTGCTGCGCAAGATCCGACGCACGCGCCACGCCGGCTGAACTACGGTGCCAGGACAGCATCCGGCACCTGGTGGCGGATCTGCGCCTCGCACCGTGCTCATCGCGGGGACGGCGGGAAGCCGGAGCAGCCCGACCCGGTACGGGCAGAAAAGCGGAAAAACCTCTTCAAAAAGAGCCCGCTCTACCAAGACGCATTTCCTTCAGGTGGAGCTTGCGCACTCCCCCACCCCGCCGAGAACTGCTGTTACCGGAGCCGACCAAACCCTGAGCAGCGACCACCGCACCGTACCGATGACCGAGAGCCGCACCCACCCGCCGACCTTTCGCCTCAGCCTCCGCGGCACCAGCCGTCTGCCCCGCTACTTCGAGGCGCTGCCCTTCGGAGCCCTGCTCCTCGACGCCTCGGGGCGAATCCTGCGGCACACCCCCGCGGAGGGTCCGGGCGGCCGGACGAACCGCGGCGACCTGGTCGGGGTCGACTTCTTCGGGGAACTCTTCGCCGGGACCGAGCTGGAGGAGTGGGGCGAGATCTTCCTCCAGCAGGTCGGCCGCGGCGAGCTCGCCCGCTTCGCCAACCTCGAGGTCCCCGGCCTCCACGGCCCCCGGGAGATCGCCTTCTTCTTCTACTACCACCAGCGCAACGCCGAGGCCTGGGTGTTCATCGAACCGGTGCCGCACTCCGCCGACGCCGGATCGACGTGCGCCTTCGCGGCCTGAAGCCACCGGATTCTCCCGTCCGTGACTCGGCCGTGCGGGCTCTTCCCGGAGCCCACCCCGGACCGACCTCGAGTGCCCGAGGTCGGTCCTTCTCGTTCGATGCGACTCTCCGCTACCCCTCGGCGCGCTCGAACTCGTGCACCCAGACCTCTGCGTCGCCGTCCCACTGCATCCCCTGGTGCATCCGCAGGATCAGCTCGCGGTACGCCTCGAGACTCGGAAAGCCCTCCGCGCGCGCCTCGGCATCGGTCATCTCCGCGAGCGTCTCGCCGCGCAGGTCGGTGACCACGAAGGTCTCGCCGCGCAGCTCGAAGGTCTCACCGGGGTAGCCGTAGACGCCGTTCCGGCGCTGCTGCGTCTTGCGACCGGCGAGCGCGGCGTCGACGAGCTTCTCGTGGGTGACCAGGGATTCCAGTTCGCAGGTCTTCTCGGGATAGTCCATCGATGCTCCGGGGGGTCGGGGCGGCCGGTGCTCGACCGCCGGGAGAGGCGCACCCAGTATCGCACGGCGAGCGGCCGGGGAGCTCGCCCGCCGTCGGATTCAGAAGCCGGAACCCAGCTCGAAGGCCCGCTCCAGGTTGCGCTCCGCGAAGGTCTCGTCCCCCGGCATCATCCCGCCGAGGATCTCCAGGGTGGCGCTCTTCACGCCGATGCCGAGCAGGCGATCCTGAATCATGATGCGGCGCATGCTCTCGGCGATCCCCGTCTCCTCGAGGTGCTCGGCGGTGTGGCCCGCGGAGCAGATCACCAGGGCCTTCTCGATCTCGATCTCGGTGTGGCGCTCCTCGGCCTCGTCGTAGAAGTAGGCGTAGCCGTAGGTGAGCACCCGATCGAACCAGCCCTTCAGCTTGGCCGGACAGTCGCTCCACCAGAGCGGGAAGACGAAGACCAGGGCGTCCGCGCGATCGATCCTCGCCTGCTCCTCCGCGACGTCGCGGGGCACCGGCGCGGCGGGATCGAGCCCCACCTCCCGCTCGTACTGATCACGGTCCAGCTCGGAGCAGAACCCCGTCGCGTAGAGGTCGTTGACCTCGAAGGAGTGCCCGGCCCGCTCGAGACCTCGAGTGAAGGCCTCCAGCACGCGCCGACTGAAGGAGCGCGGGGCGGGGTGGGCGAACAGGATGTAGACGTGCATGCGTGCCTCCGAAGATACCGGAGCGGGGTCGCCAGCGCGACTCGAAGGCGAGGCGGGAAACTCGTCGGCCGCGCCGGTACCATCGAGGAGCCGAGTACGTCCGAAGAGACGGAGAACGGGACGACCATGACCATCACGAAGGAGCTGGAGACTCGGATCCGCGAGCGAGGCGTTCGGGTCGAGGAGAGGCTGGGATTGCTCCGCGCGCTCACCGAGGACAGTGGAGAGGGCGAGAAAGAGGTGCGGCGACGCCTCGCCGAGCTGGAGCAGCGGATCCGCGAGACGGCGCGAGCCGTGCGGGGAGCCCTGCGATGAACGCCGAGCCCTTCCCGATCCGGCCCACCGCCCTCCTCGCGGAAAACTTCCGCGGCTGGCTCGGCCGGCACGAACTCGCGTTCGGCGATGACCTCACCCTGCTCGTCGGGACCAACGGCGCCGGCAAGAGCAGCACGCTGAACGCCGTCGAGTGGTGCCTCTTCGGCAGCGAGATCGCGAAGAAGAGCTCCGGGATCGACGAGCGCGGCGAGTGGGAGGTCGCGCACCAGCGCGCCGAAGGACCGGTGTCCGTCACCCTCACCCTGGCCACCCGCGAGGGCCCGGTACGGATGACGCGCACCCGGACGCTCGATGCCAAACCGCGCGACCCCGACGAGGTCCGGCTGGAGCTGGGCGACGACGAGGTGTTGCTCGGCGAGGAGGTCGGCGACTGGATGCGCTGGAACAGCCTGCCCGACTGGGGCACGTGGAAGCACGCCTTCTGTCAGCACCAGGAACTGCTCCGAGGTCGCATCACCGACTCCGGGGAACGCTCCCTCCAGCTCGGCGCGCTGCTCGGCCTCGAGGCGTACCAGGAGCTGAGCGATCGGTTGAAGGGGATGAAACCGCGCGGGCTGGCCAAGGTGGCGCAGGCCGAGCTCGCCTCGATCGAGGAGGAGCTACAGCGCTCCCTGGATCGGCCCCGCCGCGAGCTGCGAGAGCTGGAGGACCGGCTCGAGCAACGCGGCCTCGCCCGGACCGAGATCGGGGAACCCGCCCTCGTCGCGCACGCGGAGCGGATGCTCGCCGAGGGCTCTGGTGTCGCGAAGCTTCTCGATCGCGAGACGTCCCTGCCCGACGAGGCGACCTGTACGCAGGAGGACGTGCTCCGGTGGGCGCGCGACTGGGAGCCGCAGCTGAACCTGCGCCGCGGCGAGATCGAAAAGGAGCTGGGTGCATTGCGCCGCGAGCTGCAAGGGCTGGAGAGTGCGCTCCAGGGGATCGAACCCGCGCGGCGCCGCTGGCTGGACGCCAGCGCCAGCGTGAAGCGCTGGAGCGAGGAGTACGGCTCGGCGGAGGAGCTCGAGCGGCAGCTCGGGGACCTGCAGCGCGATCGGGAGGCCTTGCAGGCCGAGGAGCGTGAACACGACGCGCTCCGCCAGCTCCTGCGCCAGGCCACCGAGGTGATGCGCGGACACGACGCCACCGATTGTCCGGTCTGCGGGCACCACGATCCGACGCTCGCGGAGACGCTGCGGCGAGAGCTGACGACCGACGTGAACCCGCTGAAGGAGCGCTTCGCCGCGATCGACGGTCGAGAGCGGCAGCTGAACGAGCAGCGCAAGACGCTCGCCCGCCTGCAGTCGGAGCTCGAGCTGGCCGAGACGGCACACGCGAGCTTGCAGAAGGCGCTCGACGCGCAGCTGCCGGCCGGCGGCTCCGAGACGAAGGAGCCCCCGGAGGAGATCGCCCGCCAGCGGCGCGCGCGCATCACCGGGCTGCAGGGCGTACTCGGTCGGCTCGAGGAGTTCCTCGGCCCCCACCGGGCCGACGCGGAGGTGCTCGAGCTGCTCTTGAAGTGGCGCGCCGCCCGCGCTCGGGCCGACGCGGCGACCGGCGGCCTCGACCAGCTCGAGGAGTGGAACGAGCTGCAGCGCGCGATCGACGAAGCGGCGGGCCTGGTCTGTGACCTCGAGGTGATTGGCGCGATGTCGCGCGAGGCACAGAGGGAACGCTCCAGCGAGCGGGTGAAGGAGGTCAACACGACGCTGGGCCGTCACTTCGCACGGATCCGCGGTGGGCCTGACGATGAGGCGGTGCGAGTCAAGGTGAAGTCGACCGCCACGAAGCTCACCTACCACCTGGTCGACTCCGCGGGCCGGGACGTGATGCCGATCCTGAACCAGGCCGCGCTCAACGCGCTCTCCTTCGCGATGCTCTTCGCCCAGGCGGAGGAGCGAGCGACGCGTGGCGAGCCGCGCTGGCTGGTGCTCGACGATCCGGGACAGAACCTCGACGCCGAGAACACGACGGGGCTCGCCGAGGCGGTGGCGGACATCGCGCAGCGGGTCCCCGTGCTGGTCGCGACCCACCCCGGCGTCCTGGCCGACGCGATCGAGCGCTTCGCCGCCGGCTCGGGTCGCTGCTATCGGCTCACTCCAGGCCCCGGCGACGAGGCCCCGAAGATCCAGGAGGGCAACCCGTGAATCCGCAGACCCACCGCACGCTCGAGGACCTCCGGAACCGGACCGGACGGGAGTACGGCAAGCTCCTGCAGAAGCTCCTCGCCATCGCCTTCCTCGACTCGGGAGTGGACCGACTCGTCGATCGCTGCACGCAGGGGATCGACCTCGAGGTGCAGCTCGCCGGGAAGCGCTACGCCTTCGAGGTGAAGAGCTGCGAAGAGGATCAGATCACCCTGGGGAAGAAGGACCTGGAGGGGTTGAAGCGACAGCAGGATGACGGCGCCGAAGCCTACGTCGCGGTGCTCGGCGGGAGTCTGCTCGACGAGTGGCTCTTCGTACGTTTCCACCCGGGCGAGCTGCCGCCCTCGAAGAAGCTCAGCACCTTCCAGCTGCGGGCCTACCGCAACCGGGAGCTGGAGGATCGCCTCCGCCGCCCCTTCGAGGAGGCGGTCGCCCGCCACGCGAGCACCGCGGTCTACGATCGGCAGGCCGGACTGGACCGGGTGCTGGCCGGTTATCCGGCCCGGGGTCTGGCCTGACGCTTCACCGCTCCGACGACCACACGCGAAGCCCGTACCTCGAGAGGTAGATCTTCATCTGCTGGAAGCCCCGGTCGCGGAGGGCGACCATCATCGCGCGCTTCTTCGCTCCGTCGCCGTCGGTGAGGATGGTCATCGACCCGCCGTCGCCACCGGCCCCGTTCACCTTGGTGCCGAGCGCGTCGAAGTCCCGGGCGAGTCCGATGATCTCCTCGAAGCGATCGCAGACGAGGTCGGGGTGCAGGGCACGCTGAACCGCGGTGTTCTCGTTCATCGTCCGACCGAGGAGGCCGAAGTCACCGGCGTAGAGGGCGTCCTTGGCTCGTCCGGCGAGATCGCGAAGCACCTCGAGGCGCGGGTCGTTCTCGGGGTCCTCGCCGAGACCGGCGATCACCTTCTCGTGGATCTCGCTCGAGCTGTGCGGCGTGCCGATGTACACGACGGCCAGCCGTTCCTCGAGCTCCCACCAGGTGGCGTGAGGCACGTCGATCGACGAGACCGCGGCGTGCGGGAAGGCGTGCATCTGCATGTAGTTGATCCCGCCGTACGCGCTGGCGAGCTGGTCCTGTACGCCACACTGCAGGCCGAGCTTCTCGGTCTCCACCGAGTGCGCCAGCGCGGCGACCTCGTGCGGCGTTAGCCTCCCGCCGGTCAGCGAATCGAGCGCGCCGATCAGCGCGACCGAGACCGCCGCCGAGGTCCCCGTCGACGCTCCCGGCGGAGCATCCGAGAAGATGTTGATCCGGATCGAGGTGTCCTCGGGGATCTGCATCGTCTCGATCGCCGCCTCGATCAGCGGGTGCTTCCCCCGTACGTGCAGGTGATCGGGATCGACGCAGAGGGTCTCGCCGAAGTTCTCGACGTGAACGAGGATGCGTTCCGGCGAGGGCTGCTCGGGCAGCACCTCGACCTGGACCTCGACGTACGGGTAGACCGCGATGTTGAAGATGCTGCCGCGCCTGGCGAACCAGGTGTCGGTCCAGCCGCCGATGTCGCAGACCCGAATGGGCGCGACGGCCTTGATCCTCCGGGTCAGGGCGCTCATGACCGACCGGAGTGTACGGCGGTGGGCGGTCGGTTCACTCGAAATCGCAGGTGAGGTCGGCGACGAAGCCCTCGGATGAGGGTGGATGACACCGCATGTCGCCGGTCGCTGCTCAGGGGAGAAAGCGAATGATGACCGAGTCGCTGGCGTTGCGACCTCCGGCCGCGGAATCGGTGTAGAGGAGCTGGAAGGCGACCGTGTCGCCCGCGTGAATCGCGCCGGGGCCGGAGGAGAAAGGGGCGGAGTGGAGATCGATCGGGATCACCGCGGCGCCGCCAGCGTCGGTCGCCAGCGAGGCGGCGTGATGGGGCTCGCCCGACACGCAGAGCGTGCCGCCGCCGAAGGGAACGGGGGGACCCGGGGTGCCGTAGACGAGCTGGGCTGGGGCCGATGGTGGGGTACCTTCGACGACCAGCTCGGTGAGGTTGTTGCGCAGGCTGATCGGCCCGGAGACGGCGAGGCGCGCACCGGCTCCGACGGAATTGGGGGTGGCGGGGCAGCCGCTCGCGCAGTCCCCGACGGCGCCGCGGTAGATGGCGATGCGTCCTCTCTTGTAGATCTCCCCTGGCGGAATGAACCGTGGATCGGACACGACCCACTCGGCCAGACCGTCGTCGTCTTGATCGTCGATCAGGTAGAGGTACTGGCCGAGCTTGTAGTCGTTGTCCGGCCGTCCCACGTGCTTCCACAGGACCGCACCCGTGTGCCCGGAGATCAGGTACACGGCGCCGCTGCGCCAGTGAGGCGGATGCACATCCTCCGCCGGTGCGCCGATGAGCAGGTCGGGGAATCCGTCTCCGTTCACGTCCTCGCCTGAGACCGTGGCATCGCCAAAAGTGGCGTCGGGGGCCGTGTAGTCGGCACCGTCAAAGAAGCGCAGGATCGAGCCGTCGGCTCCGGAGAAGACGTAGACGCCACCCGTGCTCCCCGGAGCCCCCGCTGCAACGTCCTCGACGCCATCCAGGTTCCAATCTCCGGCCACGCTGACGCTCGCGCCGGCGACCTCGCTGGGCCGGATCCCCTCCATGAAGAGGAGCTCAGCGCCAGTCTTCCCCGAGAACAAGACGACCCGCCCGGTGTAGGAAGTTGCTGGCGAGTACGCGTACTGCCCGATCAGGTAGTCGATTCCCCCGTCCCCGTCCCAGTCCCCGTAGGGGACGACGTCCGGGTTCCTCGAGTTTACGAGGTAGAGGTCATTGTGCTCGCGGAGCAGGGTGCCGTCCGGAGCGCTGTAGATACGGACCCAGGTCTTCGAGAGTCCTGTCGTCGCGAGCTCCGGGTAGCCGTCGCCGTCGAGGTCGCCGAGTCCGTACACCCGATTGCCCATGTTGTCCCAAGGATTGCCCCCGGCAATCTCCTGGATCAGCGTGTGTGTCGCCCCGCTGAAGATGCGCACGATACCCTCGTAGAACTCCAGGGTGAAGGCTCCTGGAGACCCAACGGCGTAATCGGGGACATCATCTTCGTCCCAGAGGCCGATGCCCGCGACATCGCTTCCGTGGCTGTCGTGCCAACCAGGCCGATAGGTGCTCTGGTACCTCGCCAATGTCGACCAGTCCGCCCCCGGACGTACCCGGTGCATGTGGGGCAGAGAGCATCCATAGATGAAATCCTGCCTCCCATCGCTGTCCACGTCGCCGATCGTGTCGAACCTGCGGAAAAGAAAATCCCACTGAGAGGAATCGCCCACGAATTGGTGGAGCAACTCCTGCGCTGTGACGGGCGACACGAACAACAAGCCGAGCCCAGCAAGGGTGGTGATCCTCCGCAAGGACCCGGGACCTCTGTAATTGGTGCGGGCCATGATCACTGTGCCTCGAAACCGTAGGTGTAGATGCGGAACCCGGCGATGGCATCGCCGACGAAAAGCAGCCGGTCGGTGACGTAGCTGCTGGCCGTGGTCCCGTGGTAATCCGCCGCCTCCAGCGCGGTGGGCACGTCACACAGGTACAAGAAGCTCGTCTCCCCCGGGGTCGAGATCATCTTCACGGGAACGAGGCGGGTCTCGTCGGAGTTCCCGTCGACGTCGAGGCGCAGCACCTGTACTCCTTCCCTCTGGACGCTCACGTAGACGTATACTTCGTGGTGAACCTCGGACTGGTCGTCGGTCCAGCTCGTCTGATCCACCTCCACGTCCCAGATGTTGGAGGTGACGTCGTCCGCGGGACAATCGGGAGGCACATAGGTTGCGAATAGAGGCACCTCGTGCGGTTCGACGACGGCGCCGTAGTGGATGTGGGACTTGATCCCGTTCGGGGGAATACCGTCCTGGGAGAAATCGGGCGGGATGGTCAGCAGGTTGGTGATGTCGTAGACGTACAGGTGGCCTCCGAGGTCGGCGACGAAGCAGAAGTAGCGGTCATCGTCGAGGCCATCGAGATCGAGGTGGAGCGTCCGCAGGAACATGGCGGCGCTCCCCTCGTCCGGGCCGAGCAGCGTGTAGGCGGGCAACTCAGGTGAACCGAACTGACCAGGATTGAGAGGATTGTGTTCGCTGATCTTCGACGGATCCTGGATATCGAAGAAGCGAACCATCAGATGCGAGTAGCCGGCCAGGAACTGGGGCTGCGGCATCCACCCAGAGTGATTGTCGAAGACCTCAGCTTCCTCGTGGGCCGCCGCGTAGCCGCAGGGCACGACCAGGACCCAGGTGTCCGCGGGAAACCCCTCTCCTCGCCTGGGGAGCTCGATGAACTGCGGGGGCAGGGTCCGCACCCGACCTCCGAACTCCCCGAGCCTGCCGAGGAGGTCAAGGGCGTCAGAATCGTACCCGTCTTCGCGGCAGTCGTCGACCGTCCAGAACTCGGGGTGGGTCGTTAGCTCACCGACCGTGGCATCGCCCCAGTCGTCCTCATCACTCAGGAGGTAGTTCGTTCCGTCGCTCGTCTCTCCGTCGTCGTCGATGGCATCGATCAGCAGCTGGAAGTCGAGCACCCGAATCCCCTGCGGCGTATCGAGCAACGACGCAAAAAGGTAGTCCACGTCCCTATCCTCATTGTACTCCGGACAGTACCCCGCCCCGAGGTACTGGTAGTACCCCCTGGACAGGAACTGATCCTCCGTGGCGGTGAAGAAGATCTCCTTCAGCTCGCGCGGAGGGTAGGCCGTGTTGGGATCGGTCACGTCGGTCCCGGAGAAGAGCTTGGCCAGCCGGTAGCGGATCTTCTTCTTGTAGCCGTCCAAGGGGTCCTTCCACCGCCTCATCGAGAAGCGGTACTCCTCCGTGATCTCGTAGCCGAATTCCTCGAGATTGTTGAATCCGGAGTTCGCCGCGGCCAGGGCATCCTCCAGCAGGTACATGCGCAGGTGCGACTCGTTCTTGGCGCCGAACAGCGCCAGGAGGTAGGTCGTCTCGTCCCCCGGGGAGCCCAGGGTGACGAAGGCGAGGTCGTTGCACCACCGCCGGCTGTCCTGGTCCCCACCGATGGTGCCGGCGTCATCGAGTCGGACGGCCCGGTTGGGAGCGTTCTTGTCGTCCGCGTCGCCCTGCATCGCCCACAGACCGTCGCGGCCACCGGCGATGTAGAGAAGGTCGTGATAGCCGAAGAGCGGCTTTTCGGCCGCGTCGGGATCGAAGCGCATCTCTACCGGCAGGACACCGAGACTGCCGACGGGACGGCGCTTGATCGGCTGCTGGTAGTGCTGATCCGCGAGGGGGTCGTCCGGGTCGGCCTCGATGATGGCAATGGAGCCCCCTTCGGCCGCGTAGAGGTACGCTCCGTTCCACGTACTGGTCATCGTGCCACCCATGGAATACGGGTAGATCGCGACGAGCTTGTCGAGCAGGCGATCATCCGGGGTCTGGGGCGTACCTGATGCGCTAGCCATCAGGAGCGCGAGCGTGGCGAGGACGTGGCCGCTTCGCCGGAGCTCCCTTCGGAAGGCCGCAGGGGTCAGGGGGGGGGGCTGGTCTGCTGGCAGTGAGTCCCATCGTTCGTACTCCTCTCTTCATGGTCTACGAGCGGCGGAGCGCGACGCGGACCCGCGCCTCAATCAATGAGATGGGGAGAATCCTGTTTCCGCAAGGTGGCCCGATCGGAATCCGGGCCCAGCTGGCACCAGGAGGGGCGAGCACAGAGGCAGCCTTAGCAGCAACCGATTCAGAAAGCACCACCCAGAATCCGGTCAATGCGCTCCTACGATGACTGCTCGGGCAACACCTCGACCTGGACCTCGACGTAGGGGTAGACCGCGATGTTGAAGATGCTGCCGCGCCTGGCGAACCAGGTGTCGGTCCAGCCGCCGATGTCGCAGACCCGAATGGGCGCGACGGCCTTGATCCTCCGGGTCGGGACGCTCATGACCGACCGAAGTGTACGGCGGCGGTCGGTCGGTTCACTCGAAATCGCAGGTGAGGTCGGCGACGAAGCGGCTCAGCGTGTCCTCCCGGCCTGGTTCCGCGAAGAAGTCGATCTCGACCAGGACCCGTCGGCCCGGGCAGTGCAGGAGCCCGTACAGAGCGCGGAAGGCGACGAGGTCCTCGGAGCTGGCGCCGTGCACGAAGTTGGCGTTGGCGTAGCCCGTGAACCAGGTCAGGTGACCGCCACCCAGGTCCTTCTCGAAGCGCTTCGGCCTGTACTTCTCCGGGTATTCGATCTGGCGAGTGTGCTGGCCGGGGTAACCGGTCCTCGCGGGCACGAAGGTGGACTCGAACAGGGCGATCTTCTCCAGGATCATCTCCTCCGCGACGTGCGGCCCGACCTCCCGGACCACCGTCAGGTCGATCCGCTGCTGTTCCGCCTCGAACCGGAGGAGAGTGACCTTCTCGTGCGTGAACTTCTCGCTGAACTCGCGACCCCAGATCTCCGAGGTATCCGAGTGAGCTCCGATCGGATCGCGCGCGACCGGCTCCTGGCGACCGCAAGAAGCGACCATCATCGCCAGCAGCACGGTCGCGAGGTCTCTAGTCGAACACATCGAGCACCCGCCCCTCGACGTGGTCGGGGATCTCCTGGCCCAGCGCCGTCATGATCGTCGGCAGCTGATCGACCATCTCGATCGGCTCGGGCAGTCGGTGATTCCGCTTGATCCCCGGCCCGACGATCATGAAGGGAGCCCAGAGCGCGGGCTCGCTTTCGGCGAGGATCGCCTGCTTGTAGCCGGTCTTGAGCGGGACGTCGAAGAGCTCGCCGCTCTCGGTGACCTCCTCGTTCCACCCGTAGCCGATCCGGTTGGCGATGACGAGATCCCCCACCCGGTCGCCGGGCAGCCGAAAGGTCTCCTCGGCGTCCTCCCACCCGCAGAGCGCCGCCACCGGCTTCACGCCACCCTCGTCTTCCAGGCTCTCGAGTGCCTCCCGGACCTCATTCCTCAGGGCCTCGTAGGCCGGGCCGGAGGCCCGGTTCCAGTCCCCCCCCAGGCCTTCCGGATCGATGAAGACGCTGCACATCTTGAGGTAGACGACCTTCGTCCGCTCCCAGTCGATCACGGGCTCGTGAGTCGTGGGATCCAGGCGAAAGGTCAACCAACCCTTCTCGTGGAAGAGGTTGTTCAGCCGGACCCAGCGATCGAGAGGAGCAGCGCCGTGGTCCGAGCTCAGCACCACGACCGTATCGTCTCCGGCTCGTTCCAGCGCCGCCCCGAGGATGGCGTCGAGGCTCTGGTACATCTCCAGCACCTCTCCCCACAGCTGCTCCCTCTCGGTCTCGGAGACGTCGTCGTAGCGGGAGCTGGCCGGATCGATGTAGCCCATCCACCACCGGCCGGTGAGCATCTGGTTCGGGGAGTAGATGTCGTGAATGAAGACGTCAGGGTGATGCTCCTCGTAGAGCAGCTCCACGGCGTTCCCGTGCCACGCAAAAGACATGCCCAGCTCGTCCAGGAACGCGCCCTGGTCCTCGGGGTAGTAGATCAGCTGCGGGGGGAAGTTGTCGACGAAGTCGACCATCGGGCTCAATGCCTCGGCCACCTCACCCGCGAGGTGATCCGGAGCGACGATGTACTCGTTGATGTTGTCGACGAGCATCCTGACCCGGAAGAAACCGTCATCCCGGAGCTTGACCACGTTGAAGCGAACCTGCGAGGACACCTTGCGGTCCCTCCAGGTCAAGCTCACCGGGAACCAGTGGCTCCACTCCCCCTCGGCGAGCACCGCGTCCTCTCGGGCTCCATCGATCGACAGCGCCAGTCGATCGTAATTGACCGTCGAGTCGTCCGTGGTGTCGACGACGGCGGCATGCATCCGCGCTCCGAAGGCCTCCAGCTCCAGCGGGATCGGCGCCTCGAAAACCTGCACCGCAGGGCTCCAGGTCGATGCCTGGGAGGGCTCGATGAGGCACGTCAGCTCGTAGCCGAGGAAGAACAGCCGCTTGGCCCTCGCTAGATTCTTGCCCTGCTCCTCCGAGGCGGTCTCGAACACCAGCGAGTGGTAGTCGGCGCCCCAGCCGCCCCAGCGACCGCGGATGGTAATCCCGCCAGTGGTCAGCTCTGGCGGCGTCGAGCCCGGGACGGAGAGCAGGACGACGTCGTGTCCACGCTCCTCGAGGATGGACCAGATCGCGGGCACCTTTCTCGCCGTCGAACGGAAGCCTCCCACGGAAGGAGCCACGAGGGGGTGACCTTCGGTGTGCATGGGACCGTCGGCCACTCCGTGGACTCTGGGGGAGGCGCCGGTCAGGAGAGTCGCGAAGTTGGTCGGCGTGTGGGCGGGAAAGGTGGGTACCGAGAAGCCGTAGGAGCCGGTATCCATCATCTTCTTGATGTTGGGGAGCTTCCCTTCCTCGGCCCACCGATAGATGTCGAAGAGCTCGGGGTCAGCCCGCATTCCATCCGGGATGAACCAGTGGAGGATGGGGGCTCCTTTCGCGCGCTGCTCCACCTCGGGGGCGGGCGGGTCTTCTGCGCACGCCACCAAGAAGAGAGCCGCAAGCAGTGGAAGGGCCCGGGAAGCCCAACCGAGGGCCACTCGTCGATCGTCGGTCCTAGACGTGAGGTGGTTAGTCGTCGACAGCTCGAGCTGCATGTTGTTCCTCCCTTCCCGAGGGGTGACTTCGGCCGATGGACGGCTGAGTGGTGCGAACGCGTCCATGAGGCAAACGTCTGCTGCGGGACCGAACAACTACAGCGTTTCGGCCCCCCTGGCGGCAATTGCTGCTGGAGATACTATCACGAATCGCGTGAGCTCGGGCCGGTGTCGTCGGGTCGACGACGCCGTGACTTTTTACCGCAGCACCCCTTTCCAGTCTGGCGAACGGACGTATGCTGTCGCTGTGTTGCTCGATAATCTCCTGACTAGCTGCTCGCCTCGCAGTCGGGAGCCGATTCTCCATGGAACTGCGGTTCTCGCCGCGGCGTCTCTCTGGTTCTGCGGCTGCAGTACCATCGAGACGGATGTCGCGACCGAGACGGAGATCGGCCCCGCTGGTGTACTTCGTCCTTCGCCCGAGGTGACGCAGGAGTCGACGCCACGCGCGTCCAGCGTGCCCCACGATACCGCAGCCGTTCCGGTATCCGCCGGCGTTCTCATTCCCGGCACCGCAACGCAGCAGGCCGATGTTCCAGGCTTCTGGGAGGAGGGGCTCGACTTCGAGAGCCCGCTCCTGAGTCCGGGGAAGCTAGATCTCCTGTACCGGTCCAGGCCGAACATCGACGAGTACAATCTCATCTGGTGGTCACCGATCGCCAAGGCAGGAGTCGGTGTCCTCGATCCGGACAGTGGCGGCTCGACGAAGTACGCGGGGGGGTACGTGCGCCCACTCCTGCCCCTCGATGACGCCGGTGAGCTGATCATCGGCGGCCTGGAGGTCGATGCGGCCGGCGCTCGGTCGTACGAGGCCCAGGCGGAGTACCGGTTCCCCGTCGGCTTCGGCCTGGGTGGCGGCATCGTCGAGCGTTCGGGAGCCCAGCCCGACGTCAGCTTCGCCAAGGCCACCTATCGGGACCGACTCGAGAAGCTGTCCTACATCCTCGCGGCACAAGTGCAGGAAACGGGCAGCAATACGGACCCCGGTGGGTACGTGGCCCTGTACGACGAGGAGCTGCTCGGCGTCTTCGGCCACGATGGCGAGCAGTGGCGCACGACGCTGAACTACATCGCCCCGAGCACGGAAGCGACCCTCCGGCCGGCGATCGAGGGACTCTACGTCGACAACGGCGTCGGGGCGATCGACGGTCCGCAGTTCCTGTTCATCAACGGCACGCTGAAGTTCGGCGGGGGCTTCCTGAGCCATCCCGCCTCGCTCGGTCGAGCGATGGGGCCGCAAGGACTGGAATTCGGCAACCCGCTGGGCTTCCTGCGTCCGACCTGGAACCGCCGCCTCGAGACCTGGGAGCTCGGCAGCCTGCTCAACGCTCGGGTCGTGCGCACCGAGTTGCCGAATGGCAGCACGATCGCGAACTACGAGGCGGTCACCTTCCCATTTCAGCTCGACGAGCGAAGGAACCTGCTGGATTCTCTCCTGCTCGGCGGTTTCCACAACGATGCGCCCGGCTTGCACACCCCCGGCGTCTTGCTCGGCTTCAGCGGCCCGGCGGGATTCCTCAGCCTGTCCGTTACCGTCCGCCACGAATTCGACACCGGCGACGCGATGGTCGTCATCGGGCTGATCGACAAGTTCTTCTGAGATGAGCATGAGCAGCAGGCGCCTCCTATCGATCCTGCTGGCCTCCCTCGGCGGGTGCGGCGGAGCCGAAGCACCTCCGGCCGACGAGGGCCTGAGCGTGCTCTTCCTCAACGTGGAGCTCCTCCGAGCGGACTTCGTGGGCCTCCTGAACCCGGAGAGTGACGCGACTCCGAACATCGACCGGTTCTTCCGCGACGCGGTGATCTTCGAGGACGTCTCCGCTCCGGCCGGCGAGACGGCGAGGAGCAGCTGCGCGGTTCAGAGCGCACTGGAGGGTCTGTACTTCGCGATCGACCCGGATGAGGCGCAGGACTCCGGGTACGTCACCGGGCTCAAGATGTACAAGCTGCGTCATGCCGATCGAATCGTCGGTATCGCCGAGACCTTGACTGAGAACGGCTTCGCCACCGTCAACGTCAACCAGGGCCGTCGGTCTGGCCGGCACGTCGGTTTCGACGTCGGCTTCCGCCACTACGCCGAGTTCCACCACCGGAGCCTGATCGACGAATCCCTCGACGCCCTCCTGGAGGAGCTTCACCGGGTTCGGGAAGAGAGGTCATTCACGCTGTTCCACCCCAACACCCTTCATGCCAGCCCCTATCGATACCCCGTCGATCGAGAGCGGGTGGAGGCTCAGGCCATCCAGTACGTCCAGGAGGGTGATGGCTACGACGTCCGTCTCGCCGAAGGAGAGCTCGGTGAGGAACAGAAGCGGACGCTGGCCCGGGCCGTCTATCGGCAACAGGTCCGGTACGTGGACGATGCGCTCGCACGAGTGTTCGAGCACCTGGAAGAGCACCACGTCGACGACACGATCATCGTCCTGTACGCCAATCACGGGGAAGGACTCCACGACAACGGCGTGGCATTTCACGGGGTCTCCTACCAGTCGTGCATCCACGTTCCGCTGCTGATCAGACATCCACGCATCAGCGGGCCGCTGCGCATCGAGACACCCATCTCGCTGGTCGACCTGGTCCCCACGATCTTCGACTGGCTGGGTATCGAGGTGAAGCATTACCAGTCCGGGACCAGCCTGGTGCCGCTGATCGAGGATGGTGAGTACGAGCGGGACGCCATCTTCGGAAAGAGCCTGTTCACGTCCTTCGTGAGACAGGGTGAGTGGAAGCTGATCACCGGGCAGAGGGATGAGCTGTACGACCTCGAGGCGGATCCCCACGAGGAGAACGACCTGATCGGTGAGCATCCCGATGTCGCTGACCGGCTGAGGGTGATCCTGATGGCCAAGGAGCGAGAGGCCGCGGCCTTCCGGTCCCGTCGGTGAGGCCCCGGTCGAGAAGCGATTGAGCCCGAGCCGGGTTGGTGGTTCACTGACCCTCGACGATTCCCCTGCCCTCCCGGAAACCGATGCTGCTCACCCTGCTTCTCGCGACCTCGACCCTCCAGCTCCGCGTGACCGATACCACCCCGCGAGTGGTGGAGGTCCGTCTCGGTGGCGAGGTGCGTATCACCTCGCCCACCGAGGGCCTCTGGAGCGTAGCCACCGACTTCGAGGACGACTGGCCCACGGCCTGGGTCCACGCGAGCCCCGAGAAGGTGGAGACGTTCGGGGAATGGACGTCCGAGCGCTGGACGGTGCTCACCGGCGCGATGCAGATCGGCGACGGCAAGCTGGAGCTGCGCGACAGCTACCGCGAGGAGAGGGATCGGATCCGAGGGGTACGGCGCTTCACCTGGCGCGGGCCGGGCGTGCTGGAGCGCTGCGCGCTCTCGGTGCGCTGGACGGTTCCCGACGCGTCGCATGCGCAGCACCTCCTCCCTGGGATCCTCTACCACGGCAACCCTTCCGGCGGACGGCACCCCGAGCGGGTTCCGATCCACCGCGGGGAGCCGGGTGAGATGTCGCTCTTCGAGGAGCATCGCTTCCCGATGCCCTTCGTCAGCCTCGAGTACTCCGGGCTCGGCGCCGCGCTGCACACGCTGCCCTCGTCGCTGCGCGGCGGCCGCTACGCTGACCAGTGGTGGTCGCTGGGGCTCGAAACGCAAGAGAAGGACACCGAGCTGCTGGCGCTGTCGGGCCCCGTGGTCCTGAACGGCAAGCGCAACGCGGTGAAGGCACTGCAGCGGGAGACGCGCGACTATCCGGGACCGTGGGTGACGATGCGGCCGGGCGACGTGATCGAGAAGACGTTCTTTCTTCAGGTCTATCCAGTCGAGCGGAAGGGCAGCGGTTTCCGGGTGCCGACTCGTACCTCGATCGAGCTGTTCGAGCCCTTCGCGCTGGATGGGCTGCCGACGGCCGAGGAGATCGTTCGCGAGAAGCTGCGCTTCGCCGACACGCGCTGGCGCGACCTGCCCGGCGGTCCCGGCTTCGAGATGTACCCCGATCACGTCAAGGGCACGCACTACGTGATGGGCTGGTGCGGGCAGGCGGCCTCGGCGGGGTACTCGCACCTGGTGCTCAGGGATATGAACGTCTTCCAGCTGAACCCGAAGAACCGGGAGGATCGGAAGGAGGACCAGGCAACGCGCGCCGCTCGAGCCCTCGACCTCCTCTCCCGGGCGCCGGTCGGCGAAGATGGCTTCCCCGTGCGCTACGACGCCGAGAACGGCACGTGGAGCGCTCCCGATCCGGTCTCGCAGGGGCAGGCGATGGACAGCTTCTCGCTGGCGATCGAGGTGACGCGCGAGGGGGGCTCGGCCACCCGCTGGGAGAGCTTTCTGAGGAGAGCCTGCGAGGCTCACGCCAAACGCATCCTCGGCGAGGACTGGCGCCCCGTCTCCACCAACGAGGCCTTCCTGATCTCGCCGCTCTTCCGCGCCGCGCGCCTCTTCGAGGAGGAGCGCTTCCGCGAGGCGGCGCTGCATGCGACCGAGCACTACGCCGCGCGCCACCTCGACATGAGCGAGCCCTATTGGGGCGGCACGCTCGACGCGAGCTGCGAGGACAAGGAAGGCGCGTGGGCCGCTTTCCAGGCGTTTCTCGCCGCGTACGACGACAGTGGCGATCCAGAGCACCTGCGCTGGGCGGAGCACGCGATGGACGTGTTCCTGACCTACACCTGCGTCTGGGACATCGAGATGCCTCCGGGACGCTTGCGCGATCACGGCTTCCGCTCGCACGGGTGGACGGCGGTGTCGGTGCAGAACATGCACCTCGACGTGTACGGCGTGGTGGCGACGCCGGCGGTGTACCGGATGGGCCAGCTTCTCGACCGCGAGGACCTGAAGAAGCTCGCGGTGGTGATGTACCGCAGCTGCGGCCAGCTGATCGACGCCTTCGGCAGCCAGGGCGAGCAGATCCAGCAGACCAACTACGCCCAGCACGGCGACATGTCGGACGTCTTCCGGCTGCGCGGGGGTTACAGCGAGGGGTGGACGGTGTTCTGGATCACCGCGCACTTCCTGCACGCGGCGGCGACCTTCCAGCAAATGGGCGTGGATCTGGACGGAGCAGCTTCGGGCCCGGACAGTTTCTGGGGAATCCCCGCCCCGCTGTACCGCGACCCCTGGTACGACGGAGCCGCGGATCCGGTGCTGGTGTGGAACCGCTGGCGCGGAGTGTGGTGGATGCTGTACACGCAACGCCGCGCAATGGCGGACCTGCCGGGCGTCGAGTGGTGTCACGGGACCGAGATCGGCATCGCCGAGTCGAGGGACCACGGTCGGACCTGGCGCTACGTCCACAAGCTCCCGCTGCAGCCTCTCGACAACCCGTACACCTTCTGGGCTCCCGACATCGTCGAGCAGGACGGCGTCTACCACCTCTTCGTCAGCTACGTTCCGGGCGTGCCCTCGGACTGGAGCGGCGACCGCTACATCCTGCACTACACCTCGAGAGACCTCGATACCTGGTCGTACGGCGAACGGATCGAGCTCGGCTCCGACCGCTGCATCGACCCGACCCTCTTCCGCTTCCCCGACGGGCGCTGGCGGATGTGGTACAAGGACGAGGGTCACGGGAGCAAGACGCTGGCGGTGGAGAGCACGGATCTCGAGACGTGGACACCGATCGAGGATCCGGGCGTATCGGAGCTCTACGGCGAGGCGCCGAAGGTCTTCCGCTTCGGCGAGGCGTACTGGATGCTCAAGGACCCCGACAGCGGTCTGGACGTCTACCGCTCGGACGATCTCTCGGAGTGGGAGTACCAGGCCAAGATCCTCGATCAGCCGGGACGCCGCGTCGACGATAGAACGATCGGTAAGCACGCCGACGTGGTGGTCTGCGGCGAGCGCGCCTTCATCTTCTACTTCACGCATCCCGATGGGCAGGACTTCCCGCTACGGGATGGCGTGATGCCCTACGCGGCACGCCGGAGCTCGATCCAGGCGGCGGAGCTCTTCGTGCGGGACGGGAAGCTCAAGTGCAATCGGGATGCGTCGCGGGGACCGATTCGGTTGACGCCGCCGGGGAGTTGATGCGGTGTCGCACACCTTGGGGAACACCGAACCAGGATGAATCTGACCCGACGTGATTTCCTGAACACCACGGGCGGCCTGACCCTCGCTCACCTGCTGGGCCAGGAGCTCCAGGGCCTCGCCGAGGAAGAGGTCGATCTCTCCGCGCTCTTCGAGTCGAATCGCGGGGACGCGCTCGAGCTGGCCGAGAAGGTCCTCCGGAAGTGCGTCCTCGAGAAGATCATGCCGCCGGAGCCACCGCTCCGGCAGCGGTGGGTTCGACCCGGGGGGCCGCACTACGTGGGCCAGTGGATCTGGGACACGATGTTCGTGGTCGACCTGCTGAGCCTCCTCCCCGGGAAGAAGGAGCTGATCCGCGAGATCTTCCGGAACTACTGGGACTTCCAGGATCGCTGGAACGCGGCGGAGCCGGCGTACGCGCACGACATGATCACCGTCGCGATCAAGACCGAGCCGCAGGAGGTCCGGCGCTTCTCGCAGATCCCGATCCTCGCCTGGGGGATGGAGCGGGTCTTCCGGCGCAATGGCGACGAGGAGCTGCTCCGGCAGTCCCTCGGTCGGCTCGAGCGGTTTCACGAGTGGTTCTGGCGCGAGCGGGACGTGACCGGCCTCGGGCTAGTCGCCGTGGGAGCCTACAGCGGGGAGACCCAGCACGCGCGGTGGGAGACCTTCGACTACGAGTGCAACATGGACGACCTGAAGCTGACGCGCCATCCCACGCGCGAAGGCGAGAACGAAGGCGCCTGGTACGGGAACCTCTGCGTGACCGGCAACACGTCGTACCTGATCCTGGCGGAGCGGAGCCTCGTGCGGCTCGCGGAATCGATGGGGAACAGCGAGATGGCTGCCCGCCGCAAGCCGCGCATCGAGAAGGCCGTCGAGGCGATGCGGACGCACATGTGGGACGAGGAAGCGGGGACCTTCCTGACGGTCGAGCGGGATACGCTGAATAAGATCCCGGTGGCGACGATCAGCAGCTGGATGCCGCTGACCGCGGGGGTGCCGACAGAGTCGATGGCCGCGCGGATGGCCGAGGTGCTCGCCTCACCCGCCTGGCAGACCCCGCTGCCGGTTCCGACGGTGGATCGGACGGATAGTCGCTGGAGGTCCGACCGCTTCTGGCGTGGCGACGTCTGGCCGCCGACCAACTACCAGATCGCCAGTGGATTGGCCGACTACGGCCACACGGAGCTCGCCGCGGAGATCGCGGACAAGACGATCGCCAACGCGATCGAGAATGGAATCAGCGAGCACTACGACTCGGTCTCGGGGAAGGCACTCGGAGTGAAGGACTACTGCATGAGCGCCACGCTGGTCATGATGATGCTCGATCAGCTGACGCGTAAGTACGAGCTGAAGCTCCGTGCGTGAGTCGTCGATGACCTGACCGCGGCTCGACTCGGGGGAGCCAGACGACCTCGATCCGCCCCCTCACCCAGATTGGGTATCGATGCTCCTGAAGACGGCGGGCGGCATCCTCCAGGACCCGCTGAGGCTCCTGGCAGGCCACTTCTGTGTGCGCGGTCCATTGGGATTCCTATACTCTTCCCATGTGGAAGTGTTCGAAGTGTAGCTGCTTGCAGTACGGTTTCATCATCTTGCTCGTTCTGTACAGCTGTCAGGTCATGCCGTTGTCGACGGGCCACGAGGTGGACCAAGTGACTCACCGGATCGCTGATGATGACGGGTTCGAACCGTTACGCCAGCCGGTCCTCGGCTTCTGCATCGAGCACAATGCGGAGAGAGTGCTCTTTCGTATCGTCGACGATGCAGGCAAGGTGCGTTTCACCGGAAGCCTCGAAAACTGCGAGAAGAAGCTCGTGGACCTGCTGAAGGAGAAGTACGGGACAGGCAACCTGAACCTGCCGCTCGCGACTCTCGGCGGCAAGCAGTTCTGGGGCGACAGTTTCTTCTTCCACGGTTGGCGCATTCAGCAAAACGTCTACACCAATCACTGCCGGCTCCTCGATCGAGGCGACGTACGACGGGCCTGGGGTACCTACGAGGCCTGCCGCACTGCCTTTGAGGCGATCCGGCTGGAGAAGGGTGTTGCTCAGAGTAGCGATCACCTCGTGGTGCTCTTGCACGGAATAGGTCGTTCGAAGGACACCTTCTCCGCACTGCGCGACTCTCTCGAGAGGGAGGGATACGAAGTGGCGGCCATCAGCTATCCAAGCACGCGCAAGTCGATCCGGGAGCACTCGCGCCAGATTCAACGGATCCTGGAATCGCTGGATGGTATCCGTACGGTCTCGTTCGTGACTCACAGTCTCGGTGGGATCGTAGCACGCGATCTGTTGTCGATCGACGCGGAGTGGCGCAAGCGGATTCAAGTCCATCGTATGGTCATGCTTGCGCCGCCCAACCAGGGAAGCCTGGCTGCTGAAGCGATGAAGGACTGGTTTCCATACCAGTTTGCCACAGGTGAAGCTGGTCAGCAGCTCACTCCCGAAGAGGTCGCCAAGATCCCGGTCCCTGACTGCGAGTTCGCCATCATCGCCGGAGGTACCGGAACCGACGAGGGCTACAACCCTCTGCTAGCTGGCGACGATGATGGCGTGGTGGCGGTCGCCAACACCCGTCTCGAGGGCAGCGCCGATTTCCTGCTGCTAGACGTTCTTCACACTTTCATCATGCGTGACGAGCGATCTGTGAAGGCGATCCTGAACTTCTTCGCCGAAGGGAAGTTCGAGCCGGACGACACCGTATCAGATCCCCATCCGTGACAGCGTGCTGGCGATCCGTCCCAGCGCGGCAGCCGTCTTCGGATAGGTCGCCTTGAGCTTGACCAGGCTCTCCTCGAGCTGCTCAGGGAGGGACTGCTCATCCACACCGGCCGAGGTGAGCTGTACGGCCGCCTTCACCGGGTGCGTCTCCTCCGCATCGTCGTCGGCGTCTTCCACCTCGGCCTCGATGTCGGCCAGGAGGGCGAGCAGCTCCTCCTTCTGGTCCTTCTTCAGGTTCGGTTGATCCTGGATGCTCTCGGACAGTTTCTTGATCGAGTTCCGCATGTCTCCATTCTTGGCGAAATCGACTCGCGCGGCAAGCGGATCCGCGGCGAGGTCAGAATCCCTCGACACCCACCCGTCGGGCCCACGCCTCCCACGCCCCGGCCAGCTCCTCGACCCGCTCCGGGTGAGCCGCGGCCACGTCGCGCGTCTCGCACGGATCGCTCGCCAGGTCGTAGAGCTTCCACTCGATCTCCTCGGGCAGGCGCTTGCTCCAGACCAGCTTCCAGGGGCCGCGGCGGATCGCCCGAGCGCCCTGGTGCTCGAAGCACAGGTCTCGTTCGGGGAGCGATTCGCCGCGCAGCAGCGGAACCAGGCTCACGCCCTCGCCGGGGATCACCTCGTGGTCGCCGCGGCGCTCCGGGTACTCCGCCCCCACGACCTCGCACAAGGTCGGCATCAGGTCGACGAGGTGCGCCGGCTCGCGCAGCCAGCGCCCGCCCGTCTCGATCCCCGCCGGCCAGTGCACGATGCACGGCGTGTTGATCCCGCCCTCGTCGGTGAAGTGCTTGTACATCCGGAACGGCGTGTTGCCCAGGTTCGCCCACGCGCTGCCGTAGGCGTGGTAGGTGCCCGGACCACCCATCGTCGCCAGCGCGTCGCCCTGGTGCAGCGTGTGCACTCGCCTGCGTGACGGACCGTCGAAGCCGATCGGGCTCCACTCGTAGCACGCGCCGTTGTCGCTGAGGAAGAGGATGATCGTGTTCTCGAGCTCGCCCTCGCGCTCCAGCGCTTCGACGATCCGCCCCACGCCCCGGTCGATGTGCACCACCATCGCGGCGAAGACCGCCATACGGTGTGCGAGGTCCAGCCGGCGATCCGCCTCGAGGGAGTCCCACGCCGGGTTCGGCTTCCCCGAGTACTCCTCCGCCACCGGATCGACGGGCACGATCGAACGCTCGCTGAGCTTCCAGCCCTCGACGGCCAGGCCGATGGCCTTCATCCTCTCGAAGCGCCGCTCGCGCAGAACGCCCCAGCCAGCGGTGTAGGTCGCTACCAGCTCTTTCGTCGTGGTCCACGGCGCCTGCACCGGGAAGTGCGGTGCAGAGTGGGCCAGGTACACGAACCACGGCCGCTCGCTCTCCTGCCCCTGTCGGATGAACTCCAGCGCGTACTCGGCGAAGACGTCGGTCGCGTAGAACTCGCCCGGCCTCGCGACGATCTCCCGCTCGCGCCCCTTCGGCAGACGCTCGTACTTGTCCGGGTCCCACTGATCCGCCTCGTAGTGGCGCGTGAAGCCGTAGAACTCGTCGAAGCCACGTTCGATCGGTCCCGGCGGAACGCCGACGTGCCACTTGCCGACCATGTAGGTGCCGTACCCCGCACCCTTCAACACCTCGGCCAACGTAACACACGACTCGTGCAGCGCCCCGCGGTACGACGCGGGACCCTTCTCACGCGGCGGGCTGTGCGCGAAGGAACCGATCCCTGCCTGGTGCGGATGAAGCCCCGTCAGCAACGCGGCACGCGATGGACAGCAGCGCGCCGAGTTGTAGAAACTCGTGAAGCGCACCCCGTCCCGACCGAGGCGATCGAGGTTCGGCGTCGGGATCTCACCGCCGTAACAGCCGAGGTCGGAGAAGCCGAGGTCGTCGGCCAGGATCAACAGGATGTTGGGCGGCTCGGCCTGCGTCCCCTCGGAGGGAGTTGTCGCGCCGGCGAGGGAAGCCAGGAGAGCGATCGAAGCGAAGAATCGGATCATCTCACCAGAGTAGCCGACTTCCGATCTCGACGGGAAGAGGGCGACGGCCACCCTCGGTCGCCGCTACAGGTGCTTCCAGCTGTCCCCCGTCACCGCCTGGAGCCAGGCATCCTCGTTCAGCGAGAACGAGTGATCCGACCCGCTCCTCCATTCGAGCAGACCCATGCATCCAGCCTCGATCACCCCGAAGCGGCCCCGCCGGGCTCCCTCGAACGCGACGTCGTTGAGCCAGTAACACTGCGTCGCACCGATCATGGCGGGCTCGATCGGCGAAGTGTGGTGGGCGAAGAAGTGATACGCCGGCTGGTTCAGCTCCACCAGGTCCCTGAGCAGGAACGAGCCGAGATGGTCCGACTCGCCGCCGATTCCCCTGGGCGAACCGTGGGTCAGCAGCACGTCGAAGGGCCTCCCGAGCAGTCGATTGCACGCTCGTTCGTCGACGTACTTGCGAGGATCACCCTTCGCCTCATGAGCCTCCACGGGCTCCGGCGCTCCACCGACGGCGCCGATGGTGACCCCGGCGACCTCAGTGGTCCGCCCATCGTCCAGGTGGGTGAACGCCCGGTACGCGTCAACCGCTGCCAGAGGCGCGCCGCCGGTGGCCTTCTCCAACTCGTCGAAGTCCTCGTGGTTGCCGTGGCACCAGAGGATCGGACACGTCACCTGCTCCAGGGGCTCATCGCCACCCAGCAGGATCCGCTCCACCAGCGCGTCGCGCTGGACCGGCTCGGGCTCCCTGAAGTACTGCGCGAACCCCAGCTCTTCCGGATCACGCCGGGCGTAGTTCGTGGTCGCCTTGTCCAGACGATTGACGTCTGGATAGAAGCCGAGATCTCCACAGATCAGCACTCCGTCCAGCCATCGCCCGTGATTCAGCTGCCAGAGCCGACAAAGCTGCAGCATCAGCCGCAGATGGCCGTGGGTATCGCCGAACACGGCGAGGTACGCGGTCCCTTCACTCATGCTCGCAATGTAATGAGAGCGGTGGTCCAGAGCGATACGGAACCGCGGTTCCGCTCATCGCTTCCCCAGCAGCCACCAGGTCTTCATGACCCCCTTTCCCTTCACGTCGACCGGACCGCGCTCGCGGAACAGGTGAGTCTCCTCGAGCAGCTCGTATGTCGCATCGGTCACCTGAATCCGCCCCGTCTCCCCATGTGACTCCATTCTCGAAGCAGTGTTGACCGTATCCCCCCAGAGGTCGTAAGCAAACTTGTGGACGCCGATCACTCCGGCGACCGCCGGCCCCGTGCTGATGCCCATGCGCAAGGAGATGCGCTCGCCCCTGGGTCCCACGAACGATTCCATGGCCGTGGATACTTCCAGAGCGGCGTCAGCCATCCGCTCGGCGTGTTCACTGTAGCGAACGGGAACTCCCGCCGCGGCCATGTACGCGTCGCCGATGGTCTTGATCTTCTCGATTCCGTGCTTCTGCATCACGTGATCGATTCTCGTGAAGACCCGATTCAGAAGTGCGACGAGATCGCCGGGCGAAAGCTCCTCGCTCATCGGCGTGAAGTTCGCGATGTCCGCGAAGAGAACCGTGATCTCGTCATGGCCATCGGCGATCGACGAGGGCGACTCCTTCAGCCGTGCCGCAATGGGCTCGGGGAGGATGTTGAGCAGCAGGGAGTCCGATCGATCACGCTCCTCCTCGAGTCTCGCCTCAGCTTCCAGCGTGGTGCGGCGGCACAGATAGCCGATGAACGCCACCAGGGCAGCCAGGTTCAGGAGACGAAGGTGAAGCAGGTTGCTCTCAAGCTGCGATGAGTAGGCCTCACCGATCAACGGGCCATCTCGAGCTCCCAGCTCGAGCACGACGCACGTGCCGACTCCAATGATCGCCAGCACGAACGCCGAGATGGAATGCGGTTTCGGATACAACAGGAATGGAAAGACGGGGAAGACCGCGGCCAGCCAGTGCAGGCCGATCCCCCGCCCCAGCACGACCGTGCCGACGACGAAATAGAGCAGCAGCAAGCTCAGCAAGCAGGACACGGCGGCGAAGTACCGGCGCTGGGCATTCAGCAGAAGCGCGAGCAGCATGGATGCGGCGCAAACCGCCTGCAGGAGAGCCCAGAGCTCCCACGCCGGATGCCCGTGCGACAGGTTGACCGGCACGGACACCAGCGCGAACAGCAGGCAGAAGAGCGTGAACCCGTTCGTCAGCTTGACCGTGCGGGCAGTCCCACGAGGCGTGTCGTCGTCTACGCCGATTCGAATCAGCTGCTGTATCCAGGTCATGAGAAGTACGGCTCCTGATCCGCTGATGACGATACGGAACCGCGTTCCCCACCGCCCCCGCGGCGGAGGGGAACGCGGATCCGTATCTGTGCCCAACCGCCCGTCCCGCTCCAGCTCCAGCTCCAGCTCCAGCCGCCGCAGTTCGAGCTCACCCTCGGCGCGGCGCAGCGCGGTCTCCGCCTCCTCGAGCTCGCGCGCCCCCATCAGGCCCATCTCGACTCGCTGTTGCATCGTCTCGAACTCAGCGCGAACCTCGTCGATCGTCTTCTCGACCCGCTCCAGGGCGTGCTTCGCTTCGGAGCGGAGCTCCAGCAGCTCGGTCGTCCAGGCATCCCGCCGACCGAGCAGGAAGTCCGAGCGCAGCTCGAGGCGCTCGTCGATGGAGTGCAGGTCCTGCTCGAGAGCGACATTCCACCGCCTGGTCCGCGAGACCTCCACGCTGGAGATCAAACCCACCGCGAAGAGCTGCTCGAACCGCTCGAGCTCGGCCGCGTGCTGCTGGTGACGAGCCCCGATGGCCTCCCGTTCGAGACGCAGCGCCTCGGAGACGAAGTCGCGACGGCCGACCAGCGGGGCGATGAGACGGCGGTCGGGCGCCTGGCCCGAGGCCTCGATCTCCTCGCCGTCGAGCTTCAACCCCTCCAGCTCGAAGAGCGCCTCACTCGCGGCCAGCCGTGCCTTCCCCACCGAGCCGGGGCCGATTCTCCCCGCCTCGGACATCATCTCGGCCCGCTCGAGGCGTCGCTGCTCGACATCGAGGAGCAGCTTCGCGGTTTCGACCTGCACGGAGTTCTTCGCCAGCAGGAGCTCCCTCTCCCGCGACAGCTGCAGGTGCTCGGCGCCGATGACTCCACCCGCACCACCGATCACGCAGACCATCATCAGCGCGGCGGTGCGCGCCACTCGCAACACCAGGCCACTCGCCGGCCGGGCGAATCGATCCTTGCGGCGCAAGGCCGTGGTCAGCTGCCACTCGAGGTGCTCGACGAATCGCGGATCGGGGTCGTGCTCGTTTTCGTGCTCGTTCATCTGTCCTGCTCCAGGTAAGGGGCCAGGCGCCGCTCGAGGGCCTGCCGCGCCCGACGCAAACGCCCTTCGATCGCACGCTCGCCGAGACCGCGCGCCGCCGCCATCTCCGCCAGCGTGCTGCCGTCGAGGTGATGCTCGGCGATCAGCTCCGCTTGCGCTCGCGGCAATCTCCCCAGCGCCCAGGCCAGGAGCCGCGCCGCCCGCGGCTCGCGCGGCTCGCGCGCCGAGAGGTCCAGTGCCGCCTCGGGCAACCGCTCCGGGTTCAGCCGCCGCAGCTGGTTGCGCAGGAGGTTGTTCGCCACGGTCACCAGCCAGCTCATCGGATCTCGGGGAGCCCCTTTCTTCCGCCAGGAGGAGAGCGCCCGCAACCACGCTTCCTGCGTCACGTCCTCGGCCAGCTCGCGCTCACCGCCGACTCGACGGGAGACGTGTCGGTAGAGGTCGGACACGTTTTCGCGGTAGATCGCCGTCCACTCCGTTTCCTGCATCATGAGCTCCGCACAGGGGACACCCGGGGCGCGCGGAGCCCACGGTCGAATCGGGCTTTTTTCCTCGAGGCGATCCGGAACCGTCTCCCACCCGATCGCCAAGGAGGAAGCCCCCCGGCTCGGCCGGGGGGCTTCGACGATGAGATATCGGCAGGAGCGGCCGGGCCTCGCCCGACCGACTGCGATCACGGCCCCCAGTAGATCGAGTAGCCGTTGCTGGTGTTCTGGTCGGTCCCGCACGGACTACCGGCGGGGTTCCGATACCACCACTGGTAGTTCTTGGTGTCTCCGGCGGTGATGTTCCCGGCCTTCAACGTGATGACGACACTGGTGTGGGCGTCCCCAACATCGTCCGAGATCCTGGTCTGCAAGCGCTTCAGGTTTCCACCCGCGCAGCGCAGGCCGTCCCCCATGTAGGGCGCCCCGGTCAGCATGTTGTCCGCCTGGAAGAACAGACCGAAGTTGTTCGGCTCCGAACGGGATCCCCAGAGGGACACGGTGTCATTCGACACGCTGGCCGTGCCGAAGGCCAGGAGCTGGGCACCCGATCCATGGACGCCGTTCCTGCACCCCGAGCAGGGCACCATTCCATCATTGGAGTTGTTGCAGGAGCAGGGGATGTTCCCGGGGTCGCCGAAGCAGTACGCGGTCCCGATCCCGGCGAGGCCGGGCGCGGGCACCTGAACCGCCATCTCGAACTCCCCGGCGCGGAAGCCGGGGATCACCGTTGCCGCACCAGTGGTCAGGTCGAAGACGACGAAGTCATTCGCGATGGTGCTGTGGGTGTACGTCGCGTAGAGGGTGTTGGTGCTGTAATCGAAGTCCATGCCCTGAGCATAGGTCGCATCGAGACCCGTCTGACCGATGTACCGCGTCGACGCGTCGGTCTTGTCGATCTGATACAGGGCATCGCTACCGATGTCGTGGCCGTACATGGTTCCGCACTGATCGATGGCGATATCGATGCATGCCGGATAGGTGTCCGCCGAGCCAACTAGCGAGAGGACCCCAGTCCCCGCGTCGAGGGTATACAGGTACATGTAGCTGTAATCGCTGGACGAGACGTAGACCGTACCATCCGTCGGGTCCACCGACATCCCCGTCACCAGTCCGGTCAACCCGGTGATGGTGGCATGGCTAGACCAGATCCCCGAGGAAGGATCGATGATGCCTAGGGCACCGTTGTTCCCGTCGATCGCGAGCAGCGTGGTGGCCGTGTTGTCGAAGTCCATGGCATAGGGCGTCACCGACGCACCGGTCGTCCCGTTGATGACCGTCTCGACGCTGGGATCCCCTGTCGAGAAGCGGATGAGGTCGCCCCCGCTGAGCAGATCCAGCGCCACCACGTAGCCGATGTCCGCCTCCGCCTTGAAGGCCACGGTCGAGTCAGGGAAGACGTCTCCGCTAGCGGTCAAGGGCTTGTGGATGCAGCGGATCTCGAGAGAGTGGGCGCCGGGACCGAAGACATACGTACCCTTGGAGAAGTAATCGGAGGCAAAGGCCAGCCCCGGGTCCGTCTCATAGGGCGGTGAGGTGAAAGGGCTGGAAAGCCCGAGTACATCCCAGTCCGGCTGGAAGGCAGTTGTCATCACCAGCACGCCGTTGTCGTAGACCTCGTAGCGATCGGTGACCACGTAGAGATCCGTGATGGTGAAGCGCACTGGATAGGCGACGTTCCAGGTCCACGGACCACTGAAGTAATCGCCCAGGTCCATGTACTCATCGAGAATCGTCCAGGTCCCGTCGAGGGGCATCGCCGGCCGTCCTGGTGGTGGAGTCGGCGGCCTCTGACTCTGGGTCTGCGCCGTGGCGGAAACCGCAAGCGACAAGACGATGAGACCGGCCATCCATTCACGCGTGAGGTTCTTCAATTCTCATTCTCCTCCGAGCCCAGATTACGGGCTCATCTGCTCGGCAGTCGAATCGCGAAACGTGGCCCGAGGATTCCAACCCTTATCGGGCCCCCCTCGTCCACTCCAGTCGATCTCGAGCGTCGCGGTGCCCCGAATCTCGGTTCGGGCGAAGCGGCTCGGGGACCACCAGCGCTCCAGATGGGGTTATCCGATATCCTGAAATGGCCGCAGAGGGGCGAGAAAACTGACACCCTGCCAGGCCCGTGACTCCAGAATGGGCGAACAAGGCCCTGAAACCGTCTCCACGATCGATCTTCCATTTTCGCCCTCGCCTCCAGATTCATGAAAGCCGCGGTACTCACCGGATTGCGCTGCTTCTCGATCCAGGAGATCCCCGAACCGCGAATCGATCTCGCGAGCCAGGTGCTGTTGAAGGTCGAGCAGGTCGGCGTCTGCGGTTCCGACGTCCACTACTTCGAGATGGGGCGGATCGGCGATCAGGTCGTCGAGTTCCCATGGCTGGTCGGCCACGAATTCGCGGCCACCGTGCTCGAGGTCGGAACCGAGGTGCGGGGGCTGGCCGTGGGAGACCGCGTCGCGGTCGACCCCGCGGTGGCCTGCGGGACCTGCGACCAGTGCCGGGCGGGTCGGGAGAACACCTGTCGCGAGCTGAAGTTCCTCGCCTGCCCCGGACAGCTGCCGGGGTGTCTGTGCGAGCGGATCGTCATGCCGGCGGCGTGCTGCTACCGGCTGGCCGACGAGGTCACGTTGACCCACGGGGTCCTGAGCGAGCCGCTCTCGGTCGCCGTGCACGCCACGAGTCAGGCGGAGGTCGGCGAGGGGAGCTCGGTGGCGATCCTCGGCTCCGGGCCGATCGGTCTCGGTTGCCTGCTCGGCAGTCGGGCTCGAGGCGCAGCCGCCTGCTTCGTCACCGACGAGATCGAGGCCCGCCTGTCGCACGCCCGCTCCAACGGCGCCACCTGGACCGGGAACCCCCGGGAGGAGGACGTCGTCCGAAGCGTAAGGGAGCTCGCTCCGCTGGGCGTCGACGTCGTCTTCGAGTGCGCGGGGGAGCAGGAGACGCTGGATCAAGCCGTGCACCTGCTGCGCCCCGGCAGGACGCTGGCGGTGATCGGAATCCCGCGCACGAACCAGGTCGCCATCGACATCCACGAGATGCGCCGCCAGGAGATCCGCCTGCTGAACATCCGCCGCCAGAACCGATGCGTCCAGACCACCCTCGACTGGCTCGCGGCGAGACGAATCGATCCCGATTCCCTGGTGACCCACTCCTTCCCGCTGGAGCGGGTGCAGGAGGCGTTCGAGCTGGTGGCCGGCTATCGCGACGGGGTCGTCAAGGCGATCATCCAGCTCTGATCCAGGGCCCTGCAGCCTTCGGCGCCCGGACCGCGCTCGCTAGAATGACCACCCCGGAGCCCGGGAACCGAATCCGAAAACGTGTCTCCAATCCACCGAAGCGGCGACTCACGCCGCCCGGAGCCCCTCCCCGGGGCAGAGGATGGCGTCTTGAGAAGAGCCCCCGCAACGCTTTCGCTGCTGGTCGCGCTCCCCCTCTGGGGGGGGTGCGCGTCGTCGTCGACGGTGTTTCACCGACTCGAACCCGCGACCCCGGAGAGAGCTTCCGATGAGGCCGGGTCGGCGGAGACGGAGCACGCCTGGGTCGACGTCACGCCTGCCGCCGCGCCGGCGGTCGACTCGGCGGGGACCCTCGACCTGCACCTCCCCGAGGCGATCGGAATGGCGCTGGAGGAGAACCCCGACATCCACGTCGCCGCGGCCCGGATCGTCGCCGCGGAGGCCGGCCTGGAGGAGACGCGCAGCGCCTGGCGACCGAACCTCGGGGTCGAGCTCGGCTACCTGCGCGCGGACGCGCCGTCGATGTACCTGTTCAAGACGATCGACGCGGGGCGCTACGTGCCCGGGACCGACTTCAACGACCCCGGGGCGTTCAGCAACTGGGAGGCGGGGATCGACCTCCGCTACAACCTGTACAACGGGGGTCGCGACGAGCTGCGGGAGCAGATCGCGGAAGATGGCGTCGAGCTGGAGCGCCTGCAGCAGGCGGTGGTCGAGAACGCCCTCGCCGCGGCGGTGATCGACGCCTGGTACACGGTCCTCGCTGCGGAGGAACAGATCCTCACCGCGCGAGCCTCGGTGGCGACGACCCGGTCCCAGGTCGACGAAGCGCGCGTACGCTTCGAGGAAGGGCGCAGCCTGCGCTCGGACCTGCTCTCGCTGCAGGTGAGACAGGCCGAGGCGGAGGAGCTGGTCATCCGCGCGGAGAATGGTCGCGAGCTGGCGCTGGCCGCGCTGGCACAGCTCCTGGGGCTGGACGCCGGCGAGGAGCTGACGCTCCAGGCGGGAGGGCTGCAGACCTCCGAGATGCCGGCCGACTTCGACGAGGCGCTGGACCGCGCGGTGGCCCTGCGGCCGGAGCTCGAACGAGCGCGTCGCAGCGTGACGATGGCGGAGCGACAGCTCGAGCGGGCGAAGTCGGGGATCCTCCCCAGCGCCGATCTCTTCGCGCGAGGCTGGTACGACTCGCCCGCGCTCGACTTTCACGACTCGCGTGAGAACTGGGCGCTCGGTGTCTCGCTGAGCTGGGACCTCTACGACGGCGGCCGGCGTGGCGCGGGGGTCGATCGGTCGCAGGCCCGACTCGACGAGATGCGACGCGCGGACCGCAAGGCGATGCTGGCCGTACAGCTGGACGTGAAGTCCGCCTGGGTCCGGCTCGACGACGCGAGGCAACGATTGGAAGTCGCCGCCTCCGCGGTCGGCACCGCAGAGGAGACGCTCCAGCTGGTGCAGGCGCGCTACGAATCGGGTGCGGCGACGGTGACGAGGTACCTGGAGGCGGAGCTGATGAGCACGCAGGCGAAGATGAGGCGAACCAACGCGGCATTCGATCTGGAACAGGCGAAGGCCGGGCTGATGCGATCGATCGGCGTCTTCTCGAACGTTCCCGTGGACGGGGTGGAGTGATGAACAAGAAGCTCAAGAACGTGTTGCGGCTCCTCGGCGGGCTGGTCTTTCTCGGCGTGGTCCTGCTGCTCGGCGGAATGTTCGATTCGGCCGGGATCCTCCCCGGAGTCCAGGCGGCTCCACAAGGAGAGGCACGGCCGGCGAACACCGCCGAGGCAGTGCTGACGAAGCGTCCCGTGTGGTACGAGGCGGTCGGGACGCTCTCGTCGCGCTCTCGCGTCGACGTGACCCCGCGGGTCGCCGGGCAGATCACGGAGCTCACCCTCGAGGTGGGCCAGACGGTGGAGCGGGGCGACGTGCTCGCGGCGCTCGACGCCCGCGAGCACGAGGCGCGCGCGGAGCAGGCTCGAAGCGCGCTGGTCGCCGCCCAGGCCACCGCCAAGCAGGCGAAGGCCGCGTTCGACCGAGTGAAGCGGCTGGCCGATCGCAACGCGGCGACCGACGAGGAGATGGAGAGCGCCCTGGCCGAGAAGGCCGCGGCGGAAGCGAGCGTCGTCGCCGCGACCGAGGGCGTGAAGGAAGCGGAAGTCGCTCTCGACTACACGCACATCGAGAGCCCGGTGAAGGGCGTGATCGCCGCGCGCCCGGCCGATCCGGGAGACATGGCCTGGCCGGGAAAACCGCTGTACACCATCCACGACCCCGAGGCGCTGCGCATCGAGGCGCACGTCCGCGAGGGTCTGATCGGCCGCGTGGTGGTCGGCGCGAGGCACCCGGTACGGATCGACAGTCTCGCGATGACGCTCGAAGGCACCGTCGAGGAGATCGTCCCGCTCGCCGATCCGCGGAGCCGCTCCTTTCTGGTCCGCGTCGCCGTGCCCTTCCAGCAGGGGCTGCACCCGGGGATGTTCGGGCGCCTGCGGCTGAACCTCGATGAGCGCGACGCGGTGCTCGTTCCCGAAGCGGCGGTTCGCGTGGTCGGACAGCTCCACACGGTGCTGGCGCGCCACGAGGATCGCTGGGTCCGGCGCTACGTGACCATCGGCGAGGTCCTCGACGGGAAGTGCGAGGTGCTCTCGGGTCTGTCCGGCGGCGAGACGATCGGCTGGAGCGAGTGACGGCATGACCGTGGAAACCAAGCCGAAGGGGATCCTGGCCTCGATCGTCGGGACCTTCCTCGAAGGACATCTCTCCGTCCTCCTGGCCGCGCTGGCGCTGGCGCTCGGCCTCGCGGCGATCGTCTTCACCCCGCGCGAAGAGGAGCCGCAGATCGTCGTGCCCATGGCCGACATCCACGTACAGGCTCCCGGGGCGAGCGCGGAAGAGGTCGAGAAGCTGGTCGCCACACCGCTCGAGCGGCTGCTCTGGCAGATCGACGGGGTGGAGTACGTGTACTCGGTGTCCGAGCGAGGCCGGGCGGTGGTCACGGTGCGCTTCTACGTCGGGGAGGACCGCGAGGACTCGCTGGTCAAGCTGCACAACCGGATCAGCTCCAACCTCGACACCGCGACCCCGATCGTCGAGGGCTGGGTGATCAAGCCCATTGAGATCGACGATGTGCCGATCGTCACCATCACCCTGTCGTCGGACACGCACGACGATCACGCGCTGCGGCGGGTCGGCGAGGAGGTGCTGGCGCGACTCGATCACGTCGAGAACGTCTCGCGGACGCGGATCGCCGGCGGGCGACGACTGGAGGTGCGGGTCGAGCCCACGCCCGAGGCGATGACGGCCTACGGGATCTCGCTGGTCGAGATCAGCCAGGCCCTCGCCGCCGCGGACACCTCGCTGGTCGCAGGCGATTTCGCTCGCGTCGATCGATCGATCACCGTGGAGAGCGGGCCCTTCCTGCAGGACGCCGCCGAGGTGGCCTCGCTGGTCATCGGCGTGCATCAGGGCGTGCCCGTGCACGTACACGACGTCGCCAGTGTCGAACTGGGGCCGGAGGAGCCGCGAACGCACACGCGCATCGGCGTGACCCCGACCGGCGGCGCGGAGGGCGCCGGGACGTTGCGCGAAGCGGTGACCCTGGCCGTGGCCAAGAAGAAGGGCACCAACGCGGTGGCCGTCGCGCAAGACGTGATCGCCCGCATGGGTGAGATCGAGGAGACGATCCTCCCCGAGGGGATCGACGTGCGGGTGACGCGGGACTACGGCGCGACCGCCGACGAGAAGGTAAACGAGCTGCTCTTCTCGCTCTTCTTCGCGATGGTGACGGTGGTGGGCCTCCTGGTCTTCGTGCTCGGCTGGCGCGAGGGGCTGATCGTCGCGCTCGCCGTGCCGATCAGCTTTGCGCTGGCTCTGTTCGTCAACCTGATCTTCGGCTACACGATCAACCGCGTGACGCTGTTCGCGCTGATCCTGACCCTCGGCCTGGTGGTCGACGACCCCATCACCAACGTCGACAACATCCAGCGACACATCCTCGCCGGCAAGCGGAAGGCCAAGGCGGCCACGCTGGCGGCGGTGCAAGAGGTGCTGCCGCCGGTGATCATGTCGACCCTGACCGTGATCGTCTCCTTCCTGCCGCTCTTCTTCATCACCGGGATGATGGGTCCGTACATGGGCCCGATGGCGGTGACGGTACCGATGACGGTCACCTTCTCGACGGTTGCGGCGCTGTCGATCGTGCCCTGGGCGAGCTACAAGCTGCTGAAGAAGCGCTGGGGCAAGGGGACCGAGGAAGCCGACGCCTCGCCCTTCCTGCAGAAGGCGTACGCCTGGGGCGTCGGGCCCTTCCTGGGTTCGCGCAGAATGCGCTGGCTGCTCTTCTTCGGAGTCCTCGGCCTGCTGGCCGGGTGCGGGCTGCTGGTGGTGACCAAGCAGGTCCCGATGAAGATGCTGCCGTTCAACAACAAGGACGAGCTGCAGCTGACCATCGACCTGCCGGAGGGAACGACGCTGGAGCGGACCGACGCGGTCACGCGAGACTTCGAGCAGTACCTCTTCACCGTCCCCGAGATCACCGACTTCGAGTCGTACGTCGGCACCTACAGCCCGATCGACTTCAACGGGTTGGTGCGGCACTACTACTTCCGCGAAGGGGAGCACCTCGCGGACATCCGGCTCAACCTGGCCGGCAAGGACGATCGGGCGCAGCAGAGCCACGCGATCGCGCTGCGGATCCGCGACGACCTGCAGCGAATAGCGGATCGGCACGGCGCCCGGATCGCCATCGTCGAGTCGCCGCCGGGGCCGCCGGTGCTGGCGACGATCGTCGGTGAGATCGGCGGACCGCCGGAGCGCAGCTACACGGAGCTGATCGATGCGTCGGAGCTGGTCCTGGAGCGGATGCGCGAGGAGCCGGGGCTGGTCGACGTCGATACGATGGCCGAGGAACCTCACGACCACCTCGAGTTCCGCCTCGACCGCGAGAAAGCGGCGCTGCACGGCGTCGACTCGGCGCAGGTGGCGCAGACGCTGCGCGTCGCCCTGGACGGCGCGCAGCCCGCGGCGATCCACCGCCCGAGTGAGCGGCAGCCGCTCCTCGTCCGCGTGCAGCTGCCGCGGGCCTCGAGATCGGGGGACGCGGAGCTGGGGCGGCTCGCCATGAAGGGCACGGACGGCTCGAGCATCCCGCTGGACGAGCTCGGCACCTTCGAGCGCGTCCCCCACGACGCGCCGATCTACCACAAGAACCTCGAGCGGGTGGTGATGGTGGTCGGCGAGATGGCCGGGCGCGCGCCGGCGGAGGCGATCCTCGAGCTGCAGTCGCACTTCAAGGAGAACGCCTTGCCCGGCGGCGTCGAGGTCGACTGGGCAGGCGAGGGGGAGTGGGACATCACGCTGAGCGTCTTCCGGGACCTGGGCCTCGCGTTCGGCGCGGCGATGATCGGCATCTACCTCTTGCTGGTGGTGCAGACCTCGTCCTTCCTGATGCCACTGTTGATCATGACGGCGATCCCGTTGACGGCGATCGGCATCCTGCCCGGCTTCTGGATCCTCAACCTGATCGTCGATCAGCCCGTCGGTGGCTACGCGACGCCGGTATTCTTCACCGCGACGGCGATGATCGGGATGATCGCGCTGGGTGGAATCGTGGTGCGGAATTCGATCGTCCTGATCGAGTTCATCCAGAACTGCGAGGCCGAGGGGATGCCACTGCGCGAGGCGATCCTGAAGAGCGGCGCGGTGCGGATGCGCCCGATCCTCCTGACCGCGGCGACGACCGCGTTGGGTGCGTGGCCGATCACCCTCGACCCGATCTTCTCCGGCCTCGCCTGGGCACTGATCTTCGGACTGTTCGCCTCGACGGCGTTCTCGCTCCTGGTGGTGCCGGTGACGTATCTGGCGTTCTACGGCAAGGCCGAAAAGGCGTAGCGAAGCCCGCAGGCCTCCTGCCTGCCAGCGAGGGGTGAGAAGATCAGATCTCGCTCCCTCGATATCCCGTATCGACAAAAAACCGGATGCGGACAGTCCGATCCACCGCCCCGGCCGAGTACTCGACCCTGTCGTCCGCTCGGACGGGTATCGAGACACTACACGGATAGGAGTTCTAGAATCATGAAGGTGGAGATCGGAATCGTCATTCTGGCTTTTCTCGGTGGCATGGGTGTTCAGTCACAGATCGACGAGAAGCCCGCGCAGGAGCACAAGGACTGGGGCGAGAACCCCATGGAGAACCCCGAGTTCATGGAGGCCATGATGGCCGCGGCGACGCCCGGAGCCGAGCATGAGCACATTCAGAAGGCGGTTGGCAAGTGGGACGTCGACTCGACGATCTACATGATGCCCGACGCACCGGGCATGCCCTCGACCGCGGAGGTGGAGGTCAAGTCGATCCTCGGCGGGCGCTACATCCTCGAGACGTACAAGAGTGAATTCATGGGTATGCCGACGGAGGGGCTGCTGCTCATGGGGTACGACAATCTCGCCGAGGAGTACGTCAGCATCTGGATGGACACCTACAGCACCTGGCCGAGCATCTCGCGCGGCAAGCGCAACAAGGACGGCAAGCTGGTCCAGGCGGGCATCATGCGAGACATCACGACTCCCGACGGTCGCCCGTACAAACACGTCTCCTGGGAGGAGGGCGACGACGTCATGCGCGCGGAGATGATGGACACCATGCCCGACGGAACCGAGTGGAAGGTGATGGACTTCACCTACAAGCGGCAGAAGTAATACCGAACCATCTCTAAACGGGCCTCCTGCCCGGGGAGGCGCTAGCCTCTCGGGCTCGTTAGTCCCATT
>CAZCAC010000010.1:0-56132 GCA_964496575.1 uncultured Planctomycetaceae bacterium
ATGCCCCTGCTCCCCGCCTCTCCTCCCCGCCTCGCCCGCCTCCTCGGCTGGCTCGGCATCGCCCTCCTCGCGCTGGGCACTTACCGCGCCTTTCCACGCCCCGCTTCCACCAGCCCCGACACCCCGGCGCTCCGCGCCGTCCTCCTCGACGTCTCCGCCGGCACCACGCGTCGCCGTCGCTCCTGGGGCCCCTGGGCTCGCCGCACCCTCCGCGACCAGGCGCTGCTGGCTCGCGACCGGTCGCAGCAGCTCACCGTCATCCTCTACGGTGACGATGTCCGCCGCCTGCGCGTCGACCCCGATCCCGAGGAGTGGCTCGCCCGCCTCGAGGGGGAAGGGGGGCGGACCCTGCAGCTGCGCCTCGAAGGGGACGGCGCCATCGGCTCGGAGCTCGACCGCGCCCTCGACCTCGTCGAAGAGGACCTCCTCGACCCGAACCGCCCCGCGGCGGCCCTGGTCCTGGTCGGCGAGTCCGACTACACCGGACCCGATCCCGCCCCTCGCCTGGCGCGGCTGCAGCGCGGGGGCGTGGACCTCCTCCTCGTCCCCGCGCCTCCGCCGACGCACCCCGACCTGGCCCTGGAAGCCCTCCACCTGCCCCGCGACCCCGAGGAGGGCGCCCCCCTCGTCGCGCGCCTCGACCTCGCCCTCGAGCCCGGCAGCCGCGGGCTGTCCACCCTCGCCGAGCAGGCGAACCTCACCGCCCGGCTCGTCATCGACAGCGCCGAGGGGACCGAGACCAGAGACCTCGCCCTGCCCTTTCCCGGCGGCCCCGCCGGCGACGATCGCTACCACCGCTGGTCGGCCCGGGTCGACCTCGGCGACGCCCGCGCCGGACGCGGGCGGATCGTCGCCCGGGTCGAGCTGACCGGGGCCGGTGCGCCGCGCGGCGGAGATCAGATCCCGCAGAACGACACCCGCTCGGCCTCCTGGCGCACCGGCGGGACGCGCGTCGTGGCCGCGGTGGCGCGCGCCGAGTCCCTGCCGAAGCTCCGCGGCTGGCTGGGCGAAGATCCCTCCCGCTGGCCCGGACTGCAGTGGCTCTTCCTCGAGCCGGACCAGCTCGGCGCCGTGGTCTCCGATCTCGACGCGGTGCTCAGCTTCGATCTCTCCCCGCGGGAGCTCCCCGCGGCGTACCTCGGCGCCCTCCTCGATCGCGGGGGCGGCTGGCTCTTCTGCGGCGAGTGGGGGATCCTCGCACCGTGGTCGGGGGCGAACGCCGCCTCCCCGAGCCTCGACCTCGCGGACCAGCTCCCGATCCGCCCCGTCGACCCCGAAGCGCCGGAGCGCGACGTGCTCTTCCTGGTCGACGGCTCCGGCTCGATGGCGGGGGAGCCCTTCGATCGGGTCAAGACGGCCCTCGGCGAGCTCGTGGCGATAGTATCCCAAAACGACTCGATGGGTCTGCACTTCTTCACCGGGACCCTCGGCCGCCGGATCGACCTCGATGCCCGAGAGGGGCGCGGACAGCAGGTGCTGCGCCGCCTGTTCGCCACGCGCGTGCCCGGTGGAATGACCGCCATCTTCTACTCGCTCGAGCGGCTGGTGGAGCTCCGCGCGGAGAGCGATCGCGGCGCGCTGGTGATCCTGCTCAGTGACGGGCGCGACTACAACGCCTTCGATACCGAGCGCCGCGGCCGGGCGATCCGGGACGCGCTCGCGGGAAGGGGCGTGCGCCTCCGCATCCTGGCGGTGGGGGACGACGCAGATCTGGAGCTCTTGTCCACCCTGCTCGGCCCAGGTGAGGAGCTGGTTCACGCCGAGGACCTGAGCGGTCTCACCGACCTGTTCCGGCGCGAGGTTCTCGGCGATCGGGTCCGCCACGGGGAGTTCGACGTCATCCCGGCGACGGGCGGATCCCTGGATGCCTCCCGGGAGCTGCTCGAGGGGTGGCGCGAGGCAGGCGTGGCCCTGCCCATCGTCGAGGGGTACCTACGCTGCGAGGCGACCGAGGGTGCGGACGTGCTCTGGCGGAGCTCGGAGGAGGGGGAGGTCCTGCTCGCCGTCCGTCGCGCCGGCGCGGGACTGGTCGCCGCCTGGCCGACCGCCCCGCTGCCCGGCTGGGCTCCGGACTACGCCGCCGCGGACGCGCGCCTCGCCCCCCTGGTGCGCACGCTGGCGCGCGGCGCGCGGCGTTCCACGGCGGCGCGTCTGGAGGTGGTCGGCGACCGCCTGGTCCTCGGAGCGGTGCCCGAGCGCTGGCCGGCGCGGATCGTGGCCAGGGTCTTCGCCTACCTCCCCGGTGCCCCGGACGCGCGCGAGCTGCTCGAGGACGAGCTCGCGGTGGTGGAGCTCCTTCCGCCCCCTCGCCCGCCCGGACTCGATCCGCGGAGCGAGCGCGCCGCCCCCGTTCCGCCGGAGCTCGCCAGGCTGCCCGCCGGGGCCCCCCTCCGCGTCGAGCTGGTCTCGGGCGGAGGCGCGCCCCTCGCCCACCTCCCGCTGGAGGTCCCCCCTCCCGCCGAGTTCTCGACCACGCCGAAGCGGCTGCGGCCGGGACCGTGGGCCTCCCCCGACAGCGCGCGCGAGGCCCGGAACGCCGGCTCGAGCGCGCGGACCGATCCCGACGCGTGGTGGTGGCTCCTCGCCGGCTCCCTGGCGCTCCTCGCCGGGGCGCTCTGGTCGAGCTGGTCGGGGGAGAGAGCGCGGTCGGAGCCCGGCGCCTCCCGCGCGCGCTGAGCGCGGGGACTCGCCGGAGCCCACGAGCTCACATGTTCAACTCCCAGGAGAGCTCGGCGGTGTACGCGACCGTCACCGTGACCCCCGGAGTGGGGGAGTGCTCCACGACCCAGGGCTCGAACGAGGCCGTTCCGCGCCGCTTGATCTCCAGCGCGTAGGTGTGCACCCGGATGCGCCGGCCCCTTCGCCAGATGTAGCGAACGCGGTTCGGCTGGGCGGCGGCCCCGCCCGTCAGCCGCAGCTGATCGGGGGTCGTGACGGCGTTGATCCTCAACGCGATCAGGTCCCGCACCTCTTCCTCGTAGGGGTGCGTCTGCGGCAGCGGGATCGCCTCCCACGATGCCCAGTAGGCGGAGACGACCCAGAGGAGCTCGTTCTTGAGCGCGTTCTCGAACGCATCTCGGATCCCCTCGTTGCCGGACTCGTAGAAAGTCGTTCCGAGGGGAACGTCGGTTGCGATCCGCAGCCGGGCCACCGGGGCCGGTTCAATGGGGGGTTCGATCGTGTCGGCCATGTCTTCTCCTTCTCGTTGTCCTCGCAACCCTCCTCTGGCGGAGTATCGCGCAGGTCACCTGTCGAGCCAGGCGTGGGCTCGTGAGGGGTGGTTCAGTGTAAGGGCGACGACCGGAATCGGGCGTCCCGGGGCCGGTTACTCGGCGCCGGATCGGGGACGAACCGGTCTCGGTGCGGGTCAGATGCTCATCTCCCAGGAGAGCTCGGCGGTGCAGGTCACCGTCACGACTCCGCCCCAGCTGGGAGCGTGATCGACGACCCAGGGTTCGAAAGCACCACCACCCGTGCGATCGATCTCGAGGGCGTAGGTGTGCACCCGGATGCGCCTTCCCCGGCGCCAGATGTAGCGAACACGGTTGGGCCTCGCGCCACCGCCGTCCTTCACCCGCAGTCTCGGGGGCCCGACGACCGTGTCGATCCTGCTCTTGATCTCCTGGAGCACCTCGCTCTCCAGCGGGTGGGCCTGGGGGAGCCCCACCGCCTCCCAGCTCGTCCAGTAGGGTGCGACCACCGCGTTCATCTCGTTCTTGATCGTATCCTCGAGATCGGCGCGATCAGCCGCGTGGCCGCTGTCGAAGTACTCCGTGTTGGGCGGCAGCTCGGTAGCAATGCGCAGATGCGCCGTCGGTATCGGGTCTTGAGCCATCGGTTCACATTCTCCTTCTCAAGGTGAGTTCGGGTCGTCTCCGTTCAGGGGTCCACGGTCTTCACGCACCGGAAGCCCTGGGCGGAGTCCTCCATCGTAGGGGGCGCCTCGCCGACCTGGGCCAGATCGTACCCCCCTCGCATCGACCAGCAGCCTCCCATCCAGTTGGCCAGGCCGTTGATCGTGTAGATCCGGCCCGTCAGGGTGCGTCCGGGGGAGTAGCTCTCGGTCCACTCGGAGACGTTGTCGAGGGTGTGCATCAGGCCCTCCGGGCCCGTGGGCGTCCCCTCCTGATTCACGGGGTCCAGAGCGCTGTGGACGAAGGCGATGTACTTCTCGAAAGTCAGCTCGGTCGTGCCCTCGTCGGGCGCGGGGCCGCGGCCCATCGCGTACTTCCCGAAGTCGGGGACCTCACCCGCCTCCACGTCGACCTCCTCCGGGAAGAAGGCTCCCGAGGTCCCGCGCGCCATCCGCTGCCACTCGGCGAGGGTGGGGAGGCGCTTGCCGGCCCACTCAGCGAAGGCTTGCGCCGCATCGCGGGTCACCCCGACCACCGGCTGGTCGTTCCAGTCCTCGTCCCAGGGTTCGGGCCAGAAGGGTGCGGCGGGGGCACCGGTGGCCTCCACGTATTCCCGGTACTCCGCGTTGCTCACCTCGTCCCGGTCCGCCCAGAAGGCCTTCAACGTCATCTCGCGCTCGTGGAACGGCCAGTCCTCCTCGGGACCGTAGCCGAAGATGAAGGGCTCCTCGGAGATCTCGATCATCCCCTTCTTCACCTCCTCGGTCCTGCGCAGCGCGACGTGGAAGCCGTACTCGGCACCGAAGCCCCCGAGGTCGCGCGTCAGCTCCGCGCTCCCGTGCCCTTCGAGGATCACGATGATCCGCAGGAGACCGGGGTCGACCAGGAGATCGTCCAGGGGAGTCGTTCCGAGCTTCCACCTCCCGAGCCTCCGGCCGTCGAGCCTGCTCAAGGGCTGCAGGTAGACCTCGGCGCCGGGTGGGTCGGAGGTGATCGACAGGCACGAGTCGAGTTCCTCCCCGCCGTCGGGGGCCTGGAGCTCACCGCTGCGGAGCATCGGTGCGAACAGCCGGCAGCGCGCCGAGCGTGCTCCCCACACCTCCGTGTTCATCCAGGAGTTCTCCGGCGCGCTGGGATTCTCGAAGAACGCCTCCATCCGCTCCGCGAGCGAGAGACGCTTCTTCTCCAGGTCGGCGATCGCCCGTCCCGCTTTCGACTGCGGTGCGGGGTCGAAGGCTCGAAGCTCCTTCTCGACGCGCAGCGCCTCCCAGACCTCTCGTGATTCATCCAGGGAGTACGCCTCGATCTCCAGCAGGGGGCGCGCGGCCTCGAGCGTCTGCGCCAGCCGTTCCCGACGGCCCCACCACACGAGCAGTAGCGGCGCGATCAGGAGCGCCAGCACCGCCGCAGCGGCGAACCCCGTCACCGTCGGCCGTCCCCGCGCACGCCGGAACCACTTGCGCACCGCGCCCACCGGGCGGGCGACGATCGACTCGTGGTTGAGGAACCGCCGCAGGTCCTGCGCCATCTCCCCGGCGTCGGGGAAGCGGTGATCGGGGTCCTTGGAGATCGCCTTCTCGCAGATGGTGATCGCGTCCCTCGGCAGGTCGGGGCGTAGGCGGCGCAGCGGCTCCGGCTCCTTGAACGTGATCTCGAAGAAGAGTCGCTGCAGCGTGTCGCCGGCGAAGGGACGATGCCGGGCGAGCATCTCGTAGAAGACGACCCCGAGCGAGAAGATGTCGGTGCGGTGATCGATCTCGACCCGCTTGCTCATCGCCTGCTCGGGGCTCATGTAGCAGGGGGTCCCCGCGAGGTCGCCGGTGCCGGAGATGCTGAGCTCGGAGACGTCCTTGGCCAGACCGAAGTCGAGCAGCTTCGGTCGACCCTCGGCGTCGATCAGGATGTTGGCAGGCTTGACGTCGCGGTGGATGATGCCGCGCTGGTGCGCATGCTGCAGCGCCTCGGCCACGCCGAGGACGATCTTCGCGACGCGGCCGACGGGACCCGTCGGATCACCCGCCCTCCGCGGCAGGTCGAGCTCCGCCGATCCCCCCGCCGCGTGCGTGTGCGCCGCGCACTCGAGGAGCTCTTCGAGGGAAGGTCCCTCGATGTACTCCATGGCGATGAACAGGAGCCCGAGGTCCTCGCCGACCTCGATGATCTCGACGATCCCGGGGTGCTCGAGCTTGCTCGCCGCGGCCATCTCGCGCCGGAAGCGTTGCACCGCCCGCGCCGAGACGGCGAGGTTGAAGGCGAGCACCTTCAGCGCGACGTCCTCGCCGGTCTCCGTGCACCGGGCCAGGAAGACCACGCCCATGCTGCCGGCGCCGAGTTCGCGGATCGGTTCGTACTTGCCGATCCGCTCGAACTGCTTCATCCCGGCTCCGGGCGGCAGCCCGCTCGCCGTCGAGGCCGCCCCCCGTCGCAGGGTGTTCTGGATCCGGTCCGCCTGCTCGCAGCGCGCGCGCAGCTCCTCCCGGACGGGTGCGGGGAACTCTCCGACGAACGCCTCCAGGTCGATCTCCTCGCCTCCCGCCATGCGGTAGGTGTAGTTCAGCACGGCTCCTTCGAGGACGTCGGCGACTTCGTCGGGATCGGGGATCTTCTCGGCGGTCATCTCATGTACCGGGGTCGCTGTCGACGCCCTCGGCGGACGCCGATTCAGGGGGGCTCCTCTCACCACGAGTTCCGAGGGGAGAAAAGCGCCGGAATGGAACAGGAGTCCTGGAATAACCGATGTTGTAGAATCCCGGTGGTTCCAGCCGGCGTCCGGCAACGCTTCTCCCCGGCGCGTCATTCCCTTCGCTGCACCAGAGTACGATCGATTCCACGAGGCGGCCACGATTGAAGACCGACCCCCCCGATTCCTCATCCGAGGGCGAACAACCGGAGACCGAGCCCGACTGCGGAGTCTCCCTGGACCTCGTCCGGCGAGCTCAAGGAGGGGAGAACAGCGCGCTCAGCGAGCTGTTCGCGCGCTACTACGATCGCGTGCACCGGATCGTCCGACTCCGGCTGGGGAGGGGGCTCCGCGGACACCTGGAATCGGTGGACATCCTCCAGGAGACCTTCGCCGCCGCGGTCTTCGCCTTCGACCGCTTCGAGATGCGCCAGGAGTCGAGCCTCCTGCGCTGGTTGGCCCGGATCGCCGAGAACCAGATCCGGGCGGCGGCGGACTACCACTTCGCCCAGAAGCGGAACCGGCAGGGCGACGTCGCCCTGCAACTCGCTCGCGCAGCGCTGGATAGCGGCGAGGTCGTCTGCGATCCCTCCGACGACGGACCGCAGCCGCTGGAGGGACTGGTGCACGACGAGGATCTCGAGATCGTGGAGAGCTGTCTCGCCAAGCTCCGCCCTCACTACCGCGACGTGATCCTGATGCGCGACTACGTCGGCGGCCGGTGGGAGGACGTGCGGCGCTGGCTCGACGCGAACAGCGTCGAGGCGGTTCGCATGCTCCACGCCCGGGCGGTCACCGAGCTCGCCGGGATGGTCCGCCGGCGGACCGATCCCTCCTGAACCAGCCGCCATCGATTTCTGCGCGCTGCGCGCAGGAATCAGACGAAGGAGGGCTGTGCAGCTCTCGAGAATCGTGATCGCTGGCAGGTCGCCGTCGCTACAGCCTTGGGTTGCGGGCGCCAGCCCGCGCCAACCCTCCCTCGCCCCGACCGGAGCGAGCACAATCGCGCAGCCCCGAGGACGCACCCTCGAATTCCCTCTCCTCGATCAAGCGGACCCGCGGGGAGTCCGAAAACCGAAGGTGGCCTTACCTCCGATCGCGCCGCCCGACCGGGCGGCTGGCTTCTCGCCCCGCAGCACCATGCTCCGAGCCCTCCTTTGCGCCTCGTTCCTGATCGCCCTCTCGGCCTCCTGCACCACGACCGACTCGGACGGGAAGGCGAGCATCGGTCCGTGGATCGAGCCCTCCCCGGGGCTCGAGCAGCAGATCCGGGACCAGGCGCAGAAGCTGCCCTGGACCCACGGGATCGAGCGGGTCGAGATCATCCAGTGGTTCGCCGGCGTCGGCGAGCCCGCCTACCCGGTGCTCCTCGGCCTGGTCCTCGACCCGCGCCCCGACGTGGCCGGGTCGGCGCTGGCCGCGCTGGGCGCCACCCGCGACTCCCGGCTGGTCGAGCCCCTGCGCGAGCTGCCCTGGCCGGGTGAGGAACAGACCGATCTCGCCCTCGAACGCGCCCGGACCCTCCTCCGGCTGGGGGACTGGTCGATGCTCCCGCACCTGATCGGCGGGCTGGAGGACGAGCGCCTCCTGATCCGGGCCCTCTGCGGTCAGGCGCTCTTCGAGGCGACCCACGAGCGCCTCGGCTTCGATCCGAACGCCTCGCCGGAAGAGCGAGCGGCTGCGGTCGCGCGCTGGCGGGCCTGGTGGCAGGCGAAGCAGCACGACCCCCTGATCGACGGCTGACCGGGGGTTTCAGCGGCTCTGGGTCTTCGAGCGGATGCGCTCGACCAGCGCGCGAAAGCGCCCCTCGCCGCGCAGGCTGACCAGGTCCCCGTCGCTCTCCAGGTACTGGGGGTCGTCGTAGCCGAGCTCCACGGCGCGCTCCAGGGAGTCCAGAGCGGGTTCCGTCGCCCCCAGGAGTGCTTGCGAGCAAGCCAGGTTGTAGTGGACCGTGGGGCTGTCAGGTACTAGACGTACCAGCTCGCGATCGACCGCGAGCCCCCTTTCCCAATGACCGAGACGCGTGCACACCTGCCCCAGCTCCGTCAGCGCGTCGATGTTGTCGGGATGCCGGTCCACCTCGACCTCCAGGAAATCCTTCAGAAAGCGGTTTCCCAGATGGTCCAGGACCCGGCGCAGATCTTGCGGGAGCTCGGTCGGATCGCGTCTCACGGTCCTTGGAGTGTACCGGACTTCCCCTGGCACTGGCCAGTGGGGAGGACGCCCGGGCCGCCGAAGGGGACAGGACCGCCGCCGCGACCACCGCGCCCGGGAGGGAACGAATGGACGACCGAGAAACGAAATCGATGAAAATCCAGTTCTGCGACCTGTGCAACGAATCCGTTCCCGAGGGCGATTTCGAGTCCGGCAGGGCCGTCTTGCGGAAGGGGAGGGTGGTCTGCGCCACCTGTGATGCGCTGATGAGTGGCGAGGAGGAGGGGCAGGCTGCCCCGGTGCTCGTCGAACAGACCGTCGGTGCCGGCGCCGCCGCTTCGCCGGCGCCCCATCACCCCACCACCCCCGTTCGCCGGCGCCGGGGCAGGCGCTCCGGCGGCGGTTTCATCGCCTTCCTCGCCCTGGTCGTCGCCTGCGGCGGTTCCTGGTTCCTGTGGAAGGAGCTCGGTGCGCTGCGGGAGGTGCAGCGCGAACAGGGGCGCGAGTTCGGTGACCGCCTGGAGGAGACTGCGCTCGGTCTCGACACCTCGAGCCGCCACGCCCGGCAGCGGTCGGCGGCGCTGGAGCTGCGCCTGCGCGAGGAGTACGGCTCCCAGCTGACCAACGCCCGGCAGGAGTTGGCCACCTTGCGCGGCGAGGTGGAGACGGCGATGGGCGCTCAGCAGGCGCTTTCGGACGAGCTGCGGAAGACGATGGACGAGCTGACGGAGTCGGACCTCGAGGTGGGGGAGAGGCTCGACGAGCTGGTGGCCCGGACGATCAAGTCACGCGAGGAGTTCGCGCTCCTGTTCGATCGCCTGGTCGAGGCGGAGACCGCGATCGCCAGCGGCGCCATGGCTCCGCCTCCCCCGGTCGCGGTGAGCCCCGCGGCGCCGGAGTGGGCGGGTGAGCTCGCCGGGCTCTCCAGCGAGAACGCCGGCAAGCGCTGGAACGCGGTCACGGCGCTCGGCGACACCGGGGACCCGGCGGTGGTTCCGCACCTGGTGCCGTTGATCTCCGATACCGACGTCTTCGTCCGGATGGCGGTCGCGCGCGTCTTCGGCGACCTCGGGGCTCCCGAGGCGATCGATGCCCTGATCGCCGCCCTGGAGGACGAGGAGGCGGTGGTCCGCGAGGCGGCGATGGTCTCGCTCCACGCGATCACCGGTCGCAACTTCCGCTTCGATCCGATGGCCAGCGCCGCGGTGCGGGCGAAGAAGGTCAAGGAGTGGCGCACGTGGTGGGAGAAGGCGCGTAGCGAGTATCTGGGGGGCGCCTGAGCCGCGGCGGGCTCCGCGGGGGGGGGCCGCCTTGAGCCGGCCCGTCGTCCCGGAGTACATTAACTCCCTCCTCGCCCCCGGCGCCTCGTCGCGCATTCGTGCGCCTCGGCGCCTCTGCGCCCGACTACCGGCCTCACCCCCCCACCCCGTTCACGAGCATGAGCACCCGGACGGAAAGAGACTCCATGGGACCGATCGAGGTCCCCTCCGACGCCCTCTACGGCGCGCAGACCCAGCGCTCCCGCCAGAACTTCAAGATCGGCGGCCAGCGCTTCACCCGGCCGCTGATCCGCGCGCTGGGCCTGGTCAAGAAGTGCGCCGCTCTGGCCAACGCGGAGCTGGGCGAGCTCGACGCGCTGAGCGAGGAGGAGCGGGCCGCGCTGATCCAGGCCAGCGACGAGGTGATCGCCGGTGAGCTCGACGAGCACTTTCCACTGGTCGTCTGGCAGACCGGATCGGGAACCCAGTCGAACATGAACGCCAACGAGGTGATCTCCAACCGGGCGATCCAGATCCTCGGGGGTGTCCTCGGCAGCAAGAAGCCGATTCACCCCAACGACCACGTCAACCGGGCGCAGTCGACCAACGACGCCTTTCCGACCGCCATGCACATCGCGGCGGCGGAGGAGACTTTCAACCGCCTGCTCCCCTCGCTCCAGGCGCTGGAGCAAGGGCTCGACGCGAAGGCGGAGGCCTGGAGCGAGGTGGTCAAGATCGGTCGCACCCACCTGCAGGACGCGACCCCCCTGACCGTCGGCCAGGAGTTCTCCGGCTACGTCCAGCAGCTCAAGGACGCGCGCCGCTCGATCAAAGCCGCGCTGCCGGCGCTCTTCGAGCTGGCCCTCGGCGGCACCGCCGTGGGCACGGGACTCAACACCGAGCCCCGCTACGCGGAGCTGGTCGCGGAGAAGATCGCGCAGGAGACCGATCTGGCCTTCGTCTCCGCGCCGAACAAGTTCTCGGCGATCGCCGGGCACGACGCCCTGGTCTTCCTCCACGGGACCTATCGCGTGGCCGCCGCGGCACTGATGAAGATCGCCAACGACATCAGGTGGCTCGGCTCCGGTCCCCGGTGCGGGCTCGGCGAGCTTCGCCTCCCCGCCAACGAGCCCGGTTCGTCGATCATGCCGGGCAAGATCAATCCGACGCAGTGCGAGGCGATGACGATGGTCTGCGCCCAGGTGATGGGACACGACGTCACCATCGGCATCGCCGGCAGTCAGGGGAACTTCGAGCTCAACGTCTTCAAGCCCGTGATCATTCACGACATCCTGCTCTCCTGCCGCTTGCTCGCCGATGCTTGCGACTCGCTGCGGGAGAAGTGCGTCGAGAAGCTGGAGCTGGACGAGGCGCGGGTCGACTCGTTGATGCGCCAGTCGCTGATGCTGGTCACCGCGCTCAATCGACACGTCGGCTACGACGAGGCGGCGCGCGCGGCGAAGAAGGCCTACGAGGACGAGAGCACCCTGCGGGAGGCGGTGCTCGCCCTCGAGCTCATGACCGGCGAGGAGTTCGACGCCGCCGTCGTCCCCGCCGAGATGGTCGGGCCGCGCGAGACCACGCAACCCGAATCGTGACCGGAGCCTCCTGGCCGGTGGACGGGGGGCATCTCCACCCCGGCGGTCCGAGGACCTGGGAGTCGGGGAGGCGGGCGCCTCTCCCGGCTTCCCGGGGGTCTGGTGGGCACGGCCGAGAGCGGATCCCGGTGAAGATCATCGCCGATTGCGCCATTCCCTGCCCATTCCGCGGGGGAGCCCTGGTTTTTTCGGGAACGCGGCCGGGTGAGGGGGAACCTCCCCGGCGGTGGATTCGTCCACAGGGCGATTGGATGGGCCCGGGCTCGGCCAAAGTTGGTGGAGAGAACCGGTTCCGGCCCGGGTCTTGGGCCCTCCAATTTTCTCCCCCGGAGCCGGAGGGGACCGGCGCAGGGGGCCGTAAGGGCAGCCCCCGACCGGGCAGGGAGGGTCATCGTGACTATGGACGTCCGTTTCGGCGGTGATACGCTGCTGCGATGATCGCGCACTGCAGACTCCCCCGCTGGGGTGTCCCCCCGCTCCTCCTGCTCCTGCCCGCGCTGGGGTGCGGCGGCGGCAGCGGGGAATCCACCCCCCCCGAGACCGAGCCGGTCGAGATCGCCGACGAGAATCCCGAGGAGACCCCACCGGCGCCTCCGGAAACCGGGGAGGGGAAGCCGGTCCCGACGCCGCTGCGCTCGGGTCTGGAGCTGGTTCAGCTCCTGCCGGCGGAAAAGGGGGAGCCGGATCCTTCGCTGGAGCGCCTGGAGCCGGTCTCCGAGTACGAGGAGACCGCGGTGGAGTTCTACGAGGAGTTCTGGCCCGGCGGGGGCATCCGGGTCCAGGGTCACCGCTTCGAGCTCCCGACCGGCGAGATCGAGCTGCACGGTCCGGAGTGGCGGTGGCACCAGAACGGTCAGATCCACCTGCGCCGCTACTACCGGCGGGGCCGCTCCAATGGCCCCTTCGTCGAGTGGTTCGACACCGGTTACCGGAAGGCGATCGGCTCCTTCGTCGACGATCTGACCGACGGCGAGTGGCTCCGCTGGTTTCCGACGGGGCACCTGCGCTCGGTCAAGCACTGGGTCCAGGGCAAGCCGCATGGATCCGAGCACACCTTGTTCCCGAGTGGGCGCGTGAACAAGGAGATCCAGTGGAAGGACGGGAAGAAGCACGGCGGGGAGTGGACCTGGCACGCGACGGGCGACCTGGGTGCCGAGCTCTTCCACGTCGAGGGGAAGAAGACCGGAGTGCGTCGGGACCTCTACCCCGGTGGGCAGATCGCTCGGCGCTTCCACTTCGAGAACGACCAGCGCCAGGGTCCCTGGGAAGAGTGGCACGAGAACGGGAAGCGGCGCCTGACCGGCGAGTTCCTCGAGGGGCGTCGCCACGGGGAGTGGGTCGGTTGGGACGAGGAAGGGGTCCGCATCTCGCTCGAGAACTACAAGGCGGGCCAGAAGGACGGCCCCCGCCAGATCTGGACCCCGCAGGAGATCCTGATCTTCGACGGTTCCTTCGCCGCCGGGAAGCCGGTCGGCCTGCATCGCGAGTACTACCTGGGTGGAGGACCGAAGTCCGAGCAGACCTTCGTCGACGGCCTGCCCGAGGGGAACTCCACACACTGGCACCCCAACGGGACGAAGGAGCGCGAGGGCCCGATGGTGGGGGGCAAGCAGCACGGGCGCTGGACGTTCTGGAACAACGAGGGCGAGGTGATTCCAGCGTGGAGCGGAGTCTACGAGAACGGCCAGCGCGTCTCCGACTGAGCCCGTCCTCCTCTCCGGCCGAGCGATTCCCCGACCGCCGGAGGAGCGAGGTCCTGCATCTGCCTTGCGAGCTGGAGCGCCTGCTGGCCGACGCCGCGCGAAGGGCGGCGCCGGGGGAGGCGTGCGGCCTGCTCCTGGGGCGGAGCGAGAGCAGCGCGGTCCGGATCGCCGAGCTCCACCCGGTGCGGAATCTCGAGGAGCAGGAGAGCCGATTCACCCTCGATCCCGCGGATCACCTCGCCGGCGAGCGGCGAGCCGCGGAGCAGGGGCTCTCGGTGGTGGGGGTCTGGCACTCCCACCCCCGGGGTGATCCCCGACCCTCGGAGGGCGACCTCGCCGGGACGCCGACCGGCTGGTGCGCCCTGATCGTCGCTCTCGGCCCCGGCGGGGCCCGCCACCTCGGCGCCTGGAGGCGAGATTCCACCGGATTCGCTCCCCTGACCTTGCACCGGGCCGGGAAGGCCCCCACGCGGCCTGCTCAGGGCTCCAGGTGAGGGCGGCCCGGATCCGATGACTCGCCTGGTTCCGCTAACCGGTCCCGCGCTTTTTCGTATGCTGCGCGCCCGTTCAACCCCCACAGCATCCCCATGAGACCCTCGATCCTCACTCACGCCCTCCCCGGCCTCCTGGTCCTCGGAGGCCTCGCTGCCGCAGCCGTCACCAATCCCGCCCAGGAAGAGACGGAGACCCCCGCCGCGGAGGAACCCCGCGGCGAGGAGATCACCCTGTACCACGAGAATGGGACCAAGGCCCGCCAGGGCCGGATCTACAAGGGCCGCCGCGACGGGCTCTGGGTGGGATGGTTCGAGAATGGCGAGAAGGCCTACGAAGGGGTCATCACCGACTACCAGCGCGTGGGCGTCTGGCGCTACTGGTTCAACGACGGCAGCCGACAATCGGAGGGCCAGTGGCTTCAGGGAAAGCGGGTTGGCCCCTGGAAGACGTACCACAAGGGCACCAACGCGCCGAAGGCGGAAGGTGAGTACATCGCCGGCATCCGGACCGGAGCGTGGACCATCTGGTTCCAGAATGGCGCGCTGTGTAGCGAAGGCTCGTTCAAGATCGGCAAGAGGGTCGGACACTGGGTCAACTACAACATCTACCCCGGGGGCGCCGAAGGGAGCTTCAAGCTCGCCGAGGGGAACTACGCCAACGACAAGAAGCAGGGAGTCTGGGTTCGGTATCACTCGAATGGCAACAAGCGATTCGAGGGAACGTTCAGGAAGGACATCGAGGTCGGGCCCTGGAGCTACTGGCACGAAAGCGGCCAGCTGGAGGCCCAGGGGGCGTACTTGAAGGGCGCGAAGGACGGTTCCTGGGTCGGCTACCACGAGAATGGCCAGAAGAAGTACGAGTGCAGCTACGTGGGCGGCAAGCGCGACGGTGAGATCCGCGAGTGGTTCAAGAGTGGCCAGAAGCGCGTGGAAGCCACCATGGCCGCCGGGAAGCTGCATGGCGAGGTGCTCATCTGGAACGCCGACGGCACTCTCAACGAAGCGGAGTCGGGGATGTACTCAGCAGGCGAGAAGCAAGGCTAGCCAATCCCCACCAAGTTCCCCCTCACCCTTCACCAGACACACGAATCAGATGAGACTCCTACACCTCGCATCCCTGCCCGTCTTTCTCGCCACCGGCGCTCTGGTCTCGGCCCTGCATTCGGTCCCGGCCGACTCGCTCGAGTGGAGCCCCGCTCGAGGCCAGACACATCGAGCCGAGCTGATCACCAAGCACTTCCTCACCACCGAGTCGATGGTCTTCGACAAGGGCGGGCAGGAGACGATCTCCCAGCGGGTGTTCGACCTGCGGGTCACCCAGACGCTCCGGACCAGTGACCAGTTGCTGGTGGTCGGTGAGGGACGGCCCCTGAAGTTCCGTCGCTACTACGACGAGGTGCGCCTCTCGGTGCTCTCGGAGACCTCCGGCGGCGGGAAGCTGACCCGAGACCGACGGATCGAGGCGCGCGGTGGGGCGGGCGGCTCCAGCGTCGTCTTCACCTGGGTCCCCGAGGACGAGGTGTACGGGCGCTACTTCGACGGCCGCGAGGGGATCGAGGAGAGCCTGCCGGCCCTCGCCGAGGACCTCGGGTTGCGCTGCCTGCTCCCGCCGGAACCGGTCGACGTGGGAGCCACCTGGAAGCTCCCCCCCGGCGTCCTGCGGGACGTGATCTCGCCGGGCGGCAACCTCAACTTCGACCTCTCCGAGGCCAGTGACCCCAACGTCGCCCGAACGATCCGGCTGGGAACCGGCGGGTACCTCTGCGATGTCTTCGGAGACGAGGAGAAGGGCGAGGTGACCGCGACCTGGACCGGGACCGAGGAGGTCGACGGCCGCCGGCTGGCGACGATCGCGCTGAAGTTCGACGTGGTCGTCTCCCGGGATCTCGCGATCCTGGCGAACCATGCCCGCACCAAGGAGGAGATCCGCGCTCGCACCCAGGTCGCGAGCGCGCCGATCACCCTGGAGCTGAAGGGCACGGGCATCGTCCGCTGGGATCTCGACGCCGGACATCTCTACGACACCCAGAAGCTGATAGCCGACGAGAAGATCACCTCGAAGCTGGTCTTCGACGTCGGCACCGACGACCCGGAGAAGCAGCTGGGTCAGACCCTGGTGATGACCGGTTCGGTGACCCAGGAGAGCCGAATCACGGTGGATGAGTAGCTGACCGCTTCCTTCTCACGGACAGAAAACGACCTCGATCGCGTTCGAGAGTCCCATGCCGAAGGAGTCGCCGGGGTCCTGGAACCAGACCTGGTAGATGCGTCGGGCACCGACCATCGAGCTGTCGACGGGGATGTTCAGGAGAGCTTCGCCGAACATCCCCGAGGTGAAGAACTGGTCGCGGACGTAGGGACCGCTGGAGTACAGCGTACCGCCCATGAAGGGGACCGAGGCCGGGGTCGAACCGTAGAAAAGGATCGCCGGTGAGTCCGGGTGCGCGCCGAAGATGGTGATCGCGAAGTCACCGTAGGTGACGCTGGGAGTTCCGGAGTAGGTGAGCGTGGGGGAGTCCCCACCCGAGGTGATCTTGGGTGTACCGTAGACGAGCGGCGACGGACACTCGCCCAGCACCGGGTCGAACGGATAGGCGTTGGAAAGGCAGTCGCCGGTCGATCCCGGGATGCGCACCAGGATGTCGCCGGGTCCCGCCACAGCGGGAATGGTGGCGACGAGCTGCGTTCCTCCCGCCGTCGAGGCGAGCCCCGTCGCCTTGACCGGCGTGCCGTCCCCGAGTCCGATACCCCTGGTGAACCACACCTCGTTTCCGCTGGCGGCGAAGCCTGTGCCGGTGATGGTGGCGACTCCGCCGGAGACGGAGTAGCTCTCGAGGTGAGGCTTGGTCGAGGAAGCGGCCCCGTAGAGTGCCTGGACCCCGGCGATGTCGTCCACGTTGAGGCTGCGGCGCCAGACGTGGTCCGTGCTGAACCCCGTACTCATGGTGGCGCTCTGGTCGAGGCTATGCCCCAGCCCGAGCGCGTGACCGTACTCGTGGGTCGCGATCCCCTGCAGGTCCTTGTTGAGATCTCCGGGGGAGGGTAGCCCGGGGCCGTCGAACCAGACGATCGGATCCTGGTAGAAACGGATCCGCCAGCCGTCGGCGATGGGCGTCTCGCAGTAGGCCATCACCCCGCCGCCGTACGCCCAGATCTCCGAGATGATGTTGTCGTCGGGCCCGCCGGGGTCGCGCGCCAGCCCCTGGAAGCTGGCGTCGAAGTTGGCGCCGCCGGAACCGAGGCCGTCCGGGTTGAAGAGGTCGCCGCTCCCGTCGCCGTGCAATTCGCTGCCCCACTCCACGCACGCCTTCCAGATCGCCAGCACTGCGCCCGTGGCTCCGGGGAAGCTCGGGTCGGGCACCTGGTTGTCGTTGGCCTCCGGGTCGGTGAAGTTGTTGCAGACGCGGAAGTCGCGCTGGTCCAGATCGAGGGATCCGCCGAGGAAGGTGTAGGCCTCGCCGGAGCCGGCCAGACAGAGGAGCAGACCGGCGATGGCGGTGGCGCCGGGCAACAGGGTCGAGCGGATTCTCATGAGAAGTGGCGGTGTTCGAGGTTCCTCCCCCGGGTGGCGGTGGGGCTCCGGTGGAGGGCGGCTTCCGGTGAATCCTACCCCCGATCTCGAGGACCGGGGGAGAAAGCGACCGTGGCTGGACAATTAGATGGGCCGCCGACCGGACATTCTCGAGGGGTGGGGTATTGCCCCCTGCGCGCGGAGGTGGAAAATCCTTCCCCCTGTTGCGGCATCGCCCCACCCCCGAGCCCGCCCGGAGACCCAGCATGAGCCCCGAACGAGAGACGCAGCACTTCCAGGCCGAGGTCCAGGAGCTCCTGGACCTGATGATCCACTCCCTCTACACGCACCAGGAGATCTTCTTGCGCGAGCTGATCTCCAACGCCAGTGACGCCCTCGACCGACTGCGCTTCCAGGGGTTGACCGAGCCCGCCCTGCTGGAAGGGGACGAGGAGCTCCGGATCGAGCTGATCATCGACGAGGAGGCGCGAACCTTGACCGTCACCGACAACGGGATCGGGATGGATCGAGAGGGCCTCGTCCGCGGGCTGGGCACCATCGCCAACTCCGGGACGAGGCGCTTCTTGCAGGAGCTGAAGGAACGCGAAGAGGAGGCCTCGCCGGAGCTGATCGGTCAGTTCGGCGTGGGCTTCTACTCCAGCTTCATGGTCGCCGATCGCGTCGAGGTGGAGACGCGGAAGGCCGGCGAGGAGACCGGCCTCCGCTGGAGCTCGGAGGCGGACGGGCAGTACACCATCGAGGAGGCCGAGGGGCTGTCGCGCGGCACTCGCGTGATCCTCCACCTGAAACCGCTCGAGGAGGAGGGCACCGACTACCTCGTCGAGAGCAAGTTGCGCTCCCTGATCGGCCGGTACTCCGACTTCGTCGAGTACCCGATCCGGTTCGGCGAGGACACGCTGAACTCGATGCGGCCGATCTGGACGCGGGCCAAGTCGGAGATCACCGAAGAGGAACACGCCGAGTTCTACCGGCACCTGACTCACGACTTCCGCGAGCCGCTGGACGTGATCCACTTCAAGGCGGAGGGCACGCTGGAGTACACCGCGCTCCTGTACCTGCCGAGCGAGCGTCCCGTCGATCTCTTTCAGGAGCGGCAGGTGCGCGCCCGGCTGTCGCTCTACGTACGCCGCGTCCAGGTCAGCGACGAGTGCGAGGACCTGCTCCCGCCGTGGCTGCGCTTCGTGCGCGGTGTGGTCGAGGCCTCCGACCTGCCGCTGAACGTCTCGCGGGAGATCCTGCAGTCGAATCCGCACGTACGGGCGATTCAGAAGCGCCTGACCAAGAAAGTGCTCAGCGCCCTGGAGGCGATGGCTGGAGCCGAGCGCGAGAAGTACGAGAAGTTCTGGACCGCCTTCGGGGCGGTGATCAAGGAGGGGATCTGTGCCGGCGAGGACGAGGACCGGCGCCTCTCCAAGCTGTGCCTGTTCCACACCAGTGATCTCGACGGCTGGAGCTCGCTCGACGCCTACGTCGCGCGGATGCCCGAGGATCAGGAGGCGATCTACTACATCACCGGCGCGGATCGCGAGGCGCTGGCGGCCACACCGCACCTGGAGGTCTTCCGCAAGCGCAGCTTCGAGGTGCTCTACCTGACCGACCCCGTCGACGAGTGGCTGATCGACGCGCTGGGTGAGTACGACGGCAAGCCGCTGCGCTCGGTGCACGGCGACGACGTGGGGCTCGGGGACGAGGAGGCGGAGAAGCTCGCCGAAGCGAGCGAGAAGTACGCCCCGCTCTTCGAGAAGCTCGCCGAGCACCTCGGGGAGGAGGTCAAGGAGGTGCGCCTCACGGGCCGCCTCACCGATAGCCCGGCGGTCCTGGTCAGCGAGGCCGGGGCGCCGCGGCCGCACATGGAGCGGCTGATGCGGGAGATGCACGGCCACGCGATGAAGACCCCGCGGATCCTGGAGCTGAACGCCGAGCACCCCTCGGTCGGCGGTCTCGAGGAGATGTTCACCGCCGACCCGGAGGACCAGCGGATCCTCGACCACGCCGAGCTCCTGTACGGGCAGGCGCTGCTCGCGGAAGGGTCGCAGCTGCCCGATCCGGCGCGTTTCTCGAAGCTGATCAGCGAGTTGATGGTCGGGTCCAGCTGAGACCTCCCGGCGGAACCGGTCCTGACGCCGCATTCCCCTGGGAATCCCGTCATCGCGGGCGATCGGGAGCGCCGTGCTCCGGCGCCTCCCGGCCTCCCGCGCCCACATCGGGGAAGGATTACAGCGACGGCGGGCACCCGACCGATAGAGGGATCGATAGAGCCCGAGTCGAGTCCATTCCCTTTATTCCGTACGAGCGGTCCCATGGTCGGAGTGAACAAGCGCAAGAAGAAGATCATCAAGCCCCAGCTCCAGTGGAGGATCATGATCGTCTTCGCCATCCTGGCGGTGACCTCGGTCATGCTGCAGGCGATCGTCCTGGGGACCACGCTGGTGATCGTCGCTGATCAGATGCCGAACGACGGGTACATCCTCGAGGGCAAGATCCAAGCCTTGATCTGGACCGGCATCCTCGGGACGGTCGTCTTCCTCCTGCCGCTCAATCTCCTGATCGGTCGCGCGCTGACCTTCAAGATCGCCGGGCCGCTGTACCGCTTCGAGGTCTACCTGAAGCAGATCGCCGCCGGGGAGCGTCCGGGCCCGTGTCGGATTCGCAAGGATGACGAGCTGCAGGAGTTCTGCCAGATCCTCAACGAGGCCGTCGCTCCGCTCAGCACGCCCTTGCCCGAGGAAGCGGAGGCGGCGGAAGAGGTTGCGGAGATCGAGGAGCCCGCCGCTCCGCTGGCCGGGACGGTGAAGGAGGCGCCCAGGATCGGCGCGTCCTGAACGAGCCCCGGATCACCGGGCCACCTCGAGCAACTGCAGTCGGGCCAGGAAGCCGCCCATCGTGCCGGTGCGATCGATCCCCCGGAGCGCGTTGCCCAGAAAGAGCGTGCGGTAGACGGAGGACAGATCCTGGTGCGCTCGCCCGTAGACGAGGGTGCGCCGCAGGTAGCGATTCGCCGTTCCCCGGCCGGATTCCGCCTGGGTCAGGTCGGCGGCGAGGCCCAGGCTGTTGTAGCCGTAGGAGAGCTCGAGCCCTCCGTTGAAGGCGTCCTCCGGGAGGAAGTCCTTTCCCCAGTGCTTCTCGTCGCTGAAGGGAGGCGTCTGGTACCCGTCCTTGTTCGCCACGGCGAAGGCCCAGCGAGGCCCCTGCTCGTAGACCGGTGTCGAGCCGGAGGATCGCGACGACTTCACCCGCTGCCAGACCGGACCCCAGTAGAGGTACTCCACGGTCCGCAGGAAGAGCCGCTCCAGCCTCACTCGCCGTCGATCGTCGATGCCGCGGAAGACCGACTCGCAGAGGCTGCGTTGCGCGAGGAGCAGGAGCTGGGTCTGGAAGGCGTGCGCGCCCTCGTACTTCGGATTCTGCAGGAGCGGTCCATAGCCCGATCGAATGAGGACGCCTCCCGGTGTCGCTCCCTCGACGAGCACGTCGGCGAGGCGCTTCGCCCACGGCAGGTGCCGTGCCCGCCACTCGTTCTCCGCGGTGGAGTAGTACGCGCAAAAGGCATCGATCCCCCAGGCGGTCTCGCGGTCGATGGGTAGCCCCTGGTGGGGGAACTGTCTCGCCAGCTTCTCGAGGCGGCGCAGGGTCATTCCCTGTCGCTGGCCTTCGTCTCTGTCCGCCTCGTGGAGGGCCAGCCGAAACAGCTCCGCACACAGTCGCAGGTCGTCCTCGGCGGTCGGATCGTCGCCGATCCACAGGAGCGCCTTGGCGTTCTTGGTGTAGCGAACCCAGTGCTGGCCGTCGTGCGGCATCCAGTTGAGGATGAACTCGTCGGAGCCGGGGTGCTTGCCGCCGGGCTCGAACGGGGTGCCGCCGTCGTACGGGGGGCGTCGCTTCGTCCTGGCGACCTCGGTCACCTGCGGGGAGACCGCTGGGCCCCCGCGGTAGGGCAGGCGAAAGGCCGGAACGGTCTGGCGGGCGTAGTTGCGGAAGTCGAAGGGAATCACGGGGGTCCGCCCCTGCTCCCTCTCCTCGACCCACTCGAAGAACCCCACCGGTTCACCCCGGCGATCCCACATCGCCTGCGGCTGCCGCGAGGTGTTCATCCGGTGCACCAGCTCCAGGCGCGAGTAGTCGGCGGTGGAGATCCCGCCGATCGCGCGGTGTCCCTCGACGAAGGAGATTTCCTCGCCGCCGGTGCCTCCTTCGATCGAGATGAAGTAGGGGTGCGCCCAGCCGAGCACCGGGGACTTGGAGGGGTAGGGACCCGGCTCGCCGCTCGTCAGCTGTTGCGCGAGCTGTGCGTGCCGTTGCTCGTCCAGGAGGCGAAGCGCCCGCTTGCCGCGGTTGCCCTTGTGCTCGATGAAGTCCATCGAGGGGAGCAGGTCGCGCTGGGGGAAGTACCGCGCGGTCTCCGGATTCGACCACGACCAGTGCGAGGTGGAGTGTGCGCAGAAGCCGAGCCCTTCCTTGGCGAGTCGCGCGAGGCCCGCCTGCTCCCCGCCTCGGGGGACCAGGGCGAGGCGGCGCAGGAATTGCATCTGCGGGGCCATCAGGTGCAGCTGGCCATCCTCGAACGGCGCCACGATCGGGTAGACGGTCCACTCACCCTCGCGGTAGGGGGCGCCGAAGAAGGGATCGCGGACCTCGGGCAGCACCTTCAGGTCGAGGGGCACGCACAGCTCCAGGCTCTGCCAGTAGACCGGACCGAGCACCTCCTCGCCGACCTCGGCGGGGCGCGCTCCGGCGATCACGCCGTTGTGCAGGCGCAGGTCGAGGCTGAGCGGAAGCTCGCCGGTGTAGTCGGAGAACCACGCGATCACCCCGAGGAGGTGAGGCAGGGGCGGACCCGCGCGTTCGGTGGTGTCGGGTTCCTCGACCGGCATCATCACACCGGCGACACGGAACTGGTTCAGCCATCGCCCCGCCTTGCGCACGGTGCGAGCGCCGAAACCGGGATCCTCCGCGTCGGCCAGGAGGTCGAAGGCGTAGAGGTTGCCGTAGACGTCGCGTGCGCGCAGCACGAGGCGCCTCTCGCGGGGGAGGAGCTCCCGCAGGACTATCCCGGGAACGTGGGCCGGGGCGGACGGATGGGCGGCCCGAACCACGGCGAAGCGGATCGGCTCGCCCGGTCTATCTTCCGGGGCCCGTTGCACCCGGGCGAGGAGCTGGACGACGTCCCACTCGCCGGTGGGGTAGCGGCTCACCCCGCACAGCTGAGCGGGAATCACCGGTTCGCCGGTGGAGTGGGAGACGACGCCGAAGGGGATCGACTCCGCCCCGGGGGAGAGCTCGCCGGGGGGGAGGGGGATGGTCGCGCGCAGGACGAAGGACTCCTGCTTCGGCGCGAGCACGTCGATCCAGGCGACCGTCTCGCCTTCCTGTCCCTGACCGCCAGGCGAGGCGGAGGCGGTTGCGAGGAGCGAGAGGAGGGAGAGGGCGATCGGGAGGAGGGCGGTCATGGGCGGTGCAGCTGTGACTTGTGGTTCGCATTATGGGCTTTCCGGCAATCCGAGGAAGTGGGGGAGAAACCGAAAGCCCCGGGGATGGAAAGGTTGAGAGAGGCGGTCGGGAGATGTGGGGGGGAGGCCTGGGTCAAGGCGTCCGCCTTCGGCGAACGCCACGCCGGCATCGGGTCATTCCCGTCCGCCTCTGCCGAACGCCACACCCTCAAACCGGCCCCCGGCCAACCCAGGCCCGATTCCGTCGAGCCGGGACGAGAAACGGTCCCCTTCCCCCTGCAGTGCCCACGTGCCGGATAGAATCCCGCCGATGTCTCCCCCGTCCGCGGAACCATGCACGCGACGGGTCCTCGTGGTCTTCGGCGGTGGTCGAGCCGGGGGGCTCGGGCGGGAGCTCGTCGAGGGGGCGTTGCGCACCCTGCACGACGCCGGTGCCCTGGTGCGGGTGCACGACCTCCTGGCCGACGGTTTCGACCCGGTACTCCACCTGGCGGAAGACCAGCCACACGCGCGCGCCTGCTCGGACGGCGAAGATCCGCTCGCTTCGCGCTACCAGGCGGATGTCCGCTGGGCCAGCTGCTTCCTCGTCGTGCACCCGGTCTGGTGGTTCGCCCCTCCGGCGATCCTCAAGGGGTGGATCGACCGGATCCTGGTCGACGGAATCGCCCTGGAGCAGCACGACGGAACCTCCCCCTCCCCGCTCCTCGAAGGGCGGCGCGCGCTGGTGGTGCAGACCTTCAACACCAGCCGTGCGATCGACCGCGTCGCCTTCCTCGGCATCAGCGCCTTCTTCTGGAAGCGCGTCGTCTTCCACTCCGTCGGCGTCGGCCGCGTCGCGCGCCTACCCCTCTACTCGGTCGAGAAGCTGAGCCAGGCGCGCCTGGAGCGGTTCCGGGCGCGCCTGGACAGGGCGATTCGGGCCTTGCTGGAATAGGCCGGCGACTCAGTCCATGTGCGCCATCACGCGCTCGTCACCCATCTGCAGACGAGTCGCCATCCGGTGGACGACCTTCGCGCCGACCGCGGAGAGGATCCGGATGAAACCCTTGGTGGTGACGCGGGAGAAGAAATCGACGGGCGCCCAGGAGCGGAAGCTGCGGTAGCCCTGCGAGCGGTTGTACAGGGTGTTCTGCTCGGTGACCATCCACTCCGAGTAGAGCATGTACATCAGGAGCAGCGGCTTCGAGAGGACCCGGCTGTGCAGCGTCTTCCGCGCGGTGGGCAGCAACCAGGGGAAGCGCACCAGGACCGGGAACCACTTGTGCAGGTTCTCGATCGCCTGCTTGTCCTTCAGCTCGATCGACGTGCCGCGGTTGAACTGCGCGGGGAAGTCGTCGTACTCCGCGACGGCGATTCCCATGTTCTTGGTGATCTCGTTGAGCTCGAACTCGGGGTAGGGCTGCACGATCGAGCAGAGCGGGTGGTCGACCTTGCACTCGATGTTGAGCTTGACCGTGTCGATGTCGTCCTCGACCGTGCCCCCCGGGCCGCCCAGCATGTTCAAGGAACCCAGGCGGATGCCGTACTTCCGGATCCACATCGACGCGTTGACCAGCTCCTCGCGCTCCGTGTTCTTCTTGTAGATCTCGTTCCGCATGTGGTCGTTCGCCGCCTCGAACGCGATCCGGGCGTAGATGCAGCCGGCGTCCTTCAGCATGCGGATGTGCTCCTCCTTGGTCATGTTCGCCATCAGGATGACGTCGAAGGGGAGACCGACCTCGCGGGGCCAGCGCTCGGAGAACTCCTCGAGCCAGTCCGTGCGCAGGTTGAAGATGTCGTCGAGGAAGTGGACGAAGCGCAGCGGGTACTGCTGCCGCATCAGCTGGACTTCCTCGATCACGTGGTCGACCGAGCGCTTGCGGACGTACGCGTTGTTCCGCGCCTTGTAGACCTTGCCCCGCATGGCGTGGTGGAAGCAGAACGTGCAGCTCATCGGGCAGCCGCGCTGGGTGACCACCACCTTGCGCGGGCTGTTCGCGTAGAGCGGCTGCGCGTCGTAGATCACCGAGCGATCGGGGATGCCGAGCGAGTCGAGATCGGTGACCAGCGGCCGCAGCGGGTTCTTGATCAACTCCCCGCCCTCGTCGGCGTAGGCGAGGTTCTCGATCCCCCGCCAGTCCTCACCCCTCTCCAGTGCGTTCAGGAGGTCGACGAACGCCTCTTCCCCCTCCCCGAGGCAGATCGCGTCGACGGCGGGATCCTGAGCCGCGTCGGGCACGAAGGTCACGTGGGGGCCGCCCATCAGCGAGAAGAAGTCCATCTTCGACTTGAGCAGGCGGTTGACGTCGAAGATCGCCTTGTGATTGCCGGTCATCAGCGACCAGGTGATGACGTCCGGTGCGTACTCCTTGACCTTGGAGAGCCATTTCGGATCCGGGACGAAGAGGGCGGACATCTCGTGCCCGGCGTCCTTGGCGGCGCGGGACAGATACATCGGCCCGATCATCTCCTGGGGGAGGGTCCGGGTGATATGGAGGACTTTCACGGTGGAATGGGGGGGAGCTCGAGCGCTGAGTTGATTGTCCCGAGCCTCTCTTCGGGTCGGCCGGGGGGGGGAACCATACTCTAATCCCGATATTGGGCCGAGGTAGGAGAGACGTCCTGGAAGTGTGGGGCCTGGAGAGCTCCGGAGCCGGTGGTCCACTTCTCCCGGGTGAGCCGGAGCGGCGCCGGAGCGAGCCACCTGGACCGGACCGGGGTCGATCCCCGACGCCGAAGACGTTGCTCGGATCGGTTTGTGGTGATACAGATGTTCCGTGACCCTCGCCCGAGCCTTCCTCGTCGGCTACGTCCTGCTCTTCCTGATCTGCGCGATCGATCCGTACGACCGGGGAGTGTGGTTCGCCGAGAACGCCCCGATCGTCCTGGTGGTGGCGGGCCTCGCCGTGGCGAACAGGTATCACCGCTTCAGCGTGACCAGCCTGCTCCTGCTGGCGGTGTTTCCGTTCCTGCACACCATCGGCGGGCACTTCACCTTCGAGAGGGTCCCGTTCGACTGGGTCACCGACCTCTTCGCCTTCGAGCGCAACCACTACGATCGAATCGCGCACTTCAGCGTCGGCTTCTACGCCTACCCATTGGCGGAGATCCTCTGGCGGCGGCGGCTGGTGAGCAGCGCGTGGATTCTCTACCTCTTCCCGCTCACGGTGATCATGGCCGTCGCCGCGGGGTACGAGGTGCTCGAGTGGCTCTACGCGATCAGCGCGGATGCAGACGCGGGCATCGCGGTGCTCGGCTCGCAAGGCGATCAGTGGGACGCGCAGAAGGACATCCTCGCCGACACCCTGGGCGCGATCGTCGCACTGGTGCTGTTCCGCTTCCGCCGCGAGTAGATCAGCGCGGCTTGACGTAGCCGCGCGGCTTGCGGGCGAAGCGATTCAGCTCGGCGAGGAAGTCCACGCCCAGCGCGGTGTCGAGGATCTCGATCTCCTTCTCGGCGGAGATCTCGTAGTCCGGGATCCACTGCCAGGAGCCGTCGGCCTCGGTCTTCTTCCCCTCCTTCGAGCGAAGCCTCGCGTACGCGGCGAGGAGGCCGGGCAGCTCCTTCCGGTAGTACCTGGCGAGCATCGACACCGCGCCCCAGGCGATGATCGCCTTCTCCTCGTCCCAGGTGTTCCGACTCCAGCCGGAGAGCTCCTCGATGGTGATCGGTCGCTCGCCACGGGCGGCGATGGCGGCGGTCAGGCGCTTCGGCCAGCTCTTGTGCTCCTTCTTGGAGACGAAGCCGCTGCGGAACGGAAAGCAGTAGACGTCCTTGCAGACCGACAGCTCGATCTGCCAGGCGAGCCCCTGGCCGAGCCAGTAGGGGAGGCGGCCGTAGCGCTCGATCGTCAGGAGGCGCGTCAGGCGGTTGACCAGCTCGTTCTCGGGGCTGAAGACCTCGCGGTCCGGTACCTTCTGGAGCCAGCCGGCGACGAGCGGTTCCTCGAGCAGGAAGCCCACGCCCCGCGGCGCGGTCTTCGCCCAACCCGCCAGCCGCGGCACGGCGCGTCCGACGTGCGCGGTCACCGACTCGAAGGTCTTCGGCCCCGCGAGAGGGAACAGCACGGCGGTGCGGAGCGAGGGCGCGTCCTTCTCCCGCCCCTTCGGCGGGAAGAGCTTGTCCAGGGCGCCCACCGTCTTCTCGGCCGAGCGCTTGAGCTTGCTGCTCGCCGTGCCCCTCGGATACCAGATCAGGACCCGGTGGTCCGCGGCGGTGATCGACTTGTAGCTCTTCTCGATTCCCCCGGAGAGCTCTTTCGAATCGGCCCACTCCCGCCAGAGCGCTTCCGCTTCCGCGGCGGCTTCCCGGTACCCGTCGGCGTAGGGCGTGGAGGGTGCCGCGGCAGGGGAGGCGATCGTGAGGAGGAGGGGGAGAGCGAGGCTGATCATCGGGATGGGGGTCGGAGGACGGGGGACATACCCTCGCCTCCCCGGGGCGTTTCGGTCAACCTCGGGCGCGTGGAGGATACGACGACGGAGGCGCGGAAATGGTAGAGTGCGCGCCCGCGCCGGTGGGTCGCCGGCGAACGATCGAGAACACGAGGAGTAGCGATGGATCCGCTGTGGTTGCTGGAGGGAGATTCGACGGCCCCGGGCTGGAGGGAGCTGGAGCAGGATTCCCGGGCCGACGAGGTCGACCTGATCGCTTTCGATCGGGCCGCCTGGGCGCTGGTCTACGCATCGGAGGCACCGACGAAGTACGAGGGGCTGGAGCCCACGCGGCCCAGGACGGGGCTCTACGTCAGCGAGCAAGGAGTGCCGATCTACGTGGTGGACGGGGTCGAGGTCCGCGATCCGATGGACGTGATCAAGGCGCTCGGTGAGGACGCGGAGAAGCGGCTCGAGGAGGTCGGCGACCCCGTGGTCGTGCTGCAGGCGCTGGGAAGGGCCTTCTGAGCCGGGCTGCGGGAGCTGCGCGCTCCTCTCCCACCTCCTACACGCCTTTTGCGGGCCGAGGGCTTGCCCGCGCGCGGGACTCGACCGACGATCGGGGCCGTCCACGCCGACCCCTCCACCGTGGCGTGGATCGAGAACCAGAGGAGCACCAGACTGCCATGAACGCGCCCCGTGGACTGCGACCGAACCCCGTTCTCTTCGCCGGTCTCTCTCTCCTGCTCCTGGCCGGCATGGCCCCATCCCGGACCGATGGTTCGGCCTTCACCGCCGAGGTGGTGAAGGAGGACCTCTCGATCGAGGTCGAGCTCTCGGGGAGCTTCGTCGCGGAGAACAAGGAGGAGATCCGCATCGAGCCGAAGACCTACCGGGGTGACCTGATCATCACCATGCTGATCCCGGAGGGGACCGAGGTGAAGGAGGGGGACACGCTGATGGAGTTCGACCCCTTGAGCCTGGAACGCTCGCTCGAGGACGCGAACAACGAGGTCACCGACAAGAAGGTCGAGCTGGGCAAGGCGGAGGCGGGACTCGCGGCGTTCGAGATCGAGCGGGAGACGTCCCTGCACGCGAGCGAGACCGAGCTCTCGATGGAGCAGAAGGAGCTGGCCAAGGTGACCGAGGAGGCCGAGCTCGAGCTGATCGACCAGGAGCGCTCGATCGAGGACGCGGAGAACAGCCTGGCCGATGCGCGCATCGACTTCGAGCAGCTGATCCAGCTGTACGAGGAGCGCGAGCTGCACACCGCCACCGAGAACATCCTCGTCGCGCGGGAGAGGCGCGGGCTCGTGGTGGCCGAGCGCCGGCTGGAGAAGACGAAGCGACAGGTCGAGATCTGGAAGAAGTACACCTACCAGCAGCCGATCGAGGAGAAGAAGCTCGAGGTCCTCAAGAAGGAGGCCGAGCTGAAGAAGTCCAAGATCAAGCTCGACGCCGACCGGGCCGAGAAGCAGGCGGAGGTGGCCAAGGCGAAGCGCGCGCTGGAGAAGGCGGAGCGCGAGGTCGCCGAGCTGAACGAGGACCAGGCCGGTCTGAAGGTGACCGCCCCGCAGGACGGCATCGTCTTCTACGGCACCATCGGCGGTGGCGACTCCTTCGGTGACGTGGTGATCTTCACCGGCAGCGACCAGAGCAAGGAGATGCAGGTCGGCGGCCGGGTGCGCACGCACCAGATCCTGATGACGGTGGCCTCGATGGACCAGCTCTCGGTCAACATGAGCGTGATGGAGCACGACATCCAGCACATGAAGCCGGGGCTGCCGATCACCATCCGGCCGGACGCCTTCCCCTCGCTCTCGATCGCCGGGAAGCTGAACAAGGTCGACCAGATCGCCTCCCGTACGGGGTTCATGTCCGACGTGCGCGAGTTCTCCGTGCGCGCGGAGTACGAGGGGATCTTCAAGCAGCTGCGCAGCGGGATGAACTGCCGCGTCACCGTGCACGCGGACACCGTGCCCGACGCCGTGCAGGTGCCGGTGCTGGCCGTCTTCAGCGAGGGCGGAGAGTTCTACTGCCTGGTCGAATCGGGCGGGAAGACCGGACGGCGTCCGGTCAAGCTGGGGGCGACCAACGGCACCACCGTCGAGATCACCGAAGGCGTCCGCCCCGGCGAGATCGTCTCGCTCTGGGACCCCAGCGAGGAGTAGACCGTCGTGCAGCCCTTGATCGAGCTGGAAGACCTGTCCAAGGTCTATCCGATGCCCGGGGAGGACGTGCACGCGCTGCGCGAGGTCACCCTCTCCGTCGACCCGGGTGAGTTCATCTCCGTCGTCGGGACCTCCGGCAGCGGCAAGACGACTCTGCTCTATGTCCTGGGCCTCCTGACCAGCCCCAGCGCCGGTGCCTACCGGCTGCGCGGCAAGGGGGTCGAGGAGCTCGACGACCGGGAGCGCTCGTCGATCCGCGGCAGCGAGGTCGGCTTCGTCTTCCAGTCGTTCCACCTGGTCCCGCAGCTGACCCTGCTCGACAACGTGCTCCTCGCCGCGCGCTACTCGCGGAGCACCGACAAGAGCGACCTGCGCTCGCGGGCACGGACGCTGATCGACCGGGTCGGGCTGGGCCACCGGTTGCGGCACCGGCCGCGCGAGCTCTCGGGCGGCGAGATGCAGCGGGTGGCGATCGCCCGGGCGTTGCTCTCGCAGCCGAGCCTGATCCTCGCCGACGAGCCGACCGGCAACCTCGACGAGGAGCACGGCGACCACATCTTCGACCTCCTGCGCGCGCTGGCCGACGAGGGGAAGACGGTGATCCTGGTCACCCACGACACCTCGTTGGCCGGACGAACGGAGCGACGCATTCACCTGAAGGACGGGGGGGTCGATCATGAAGCTCTTTGAGCTCGCCGCCGAGGCGTGGTCCAACCTGCTGCTGCACAAGACCCGCTCCGGGCTCGCCGCGCTGGGGATCATCTTCGGCGTGGCCAGCGTCATCTGCATGCTGTCGATCAGCGAGGTCGCCCGGCGCGACGTCATCGATCGGATCGAGCGGCTGGGCCTGCGCAACGTCGTTCTCGACAGCGTGAAGCCCGAGCGCTTGCGCCGCCAGGAGGAGCAGGACTCCGACTCCTCGTGGGTGGCGCGGTACGGGTTGACGCGCGAGGACCTCGCGATCCTCCGCGACAACGTCGCCGAGCTCGAGGCGGTGGTTCCGATGCGGATCATGCTCGAGGACGTGCAGTCGCGGCTGGAGACCTCCGACATCAACGTGGTGGCGACCAACACCGAGTACCCGCTGGTGATGGACCACGCCGTGCGGGAGGGTCGCTTCCTCAGCGAGGTCGACGAAGCCCGCGCGCAGCCGGTGTGCGTGCTGGGCGCGGACGCCGCGCGGCGGCTCTTTCCCCTCTCCGCGTCGCTCGGCGAGGTGCTCCAGATCGGCGGCCAGCACTTCACCGTGATCGGTGTGATGGAGCGCAAGGGCCAGACGGGAGCCTCGGGGATCCTCTCCAACCCCGACAACGCCGCGTGGATCCCGATGCGCACCTCGTTCGCCCGCTTCGGCCGCCGGCAGGTCCGCTCGGGAGGCGGTACGTACGAGGCGACCGAGGTCGAGGTCAACCGCGCCATCGTGCGGGTCGCCGCGAACCAGCCGCTGGCGCCGGTCGCGTCGATCACCCGCAACCTCGTCGAGCAGCGCCACAAGCACGACGACGTGACGGTGACGATTCCCCACTCGCTGCTGCGCGAGCAGCGCAAGGCGGAGCGGATCTTCCGCTGGGTGATGGGCTCGCTCGCCGCGATCTCGCTCCTCGTCGGCGGCGTGGGGATCATGAACATCATGCTGGCCAACATGGCCGAGCGCCGCTCCGAGATCGGCTTGCGCCGGGCACTGGGAGCGACGCGGGGCGACATCGTCTGGCTCTTCGTCTCCGAGAGCACGCTGCTCTGCCTCCTGGGCGGAGTCCTCGGCGTCTGCTCGGGAGCGCTCCTCGCCTTCCTCGTCGGGTCGCTGGCCCAGTGGACGGTGATCTTCCAGCCGCTCTCCTTCCCGCTGGGCATCGCGGTGTCGGTGCTCACCGGCCTCGTCTTCGGAACCGTGCCGGCGCTGCGAGCGGCGCGCCTCGACCCGGTACTGGCCTTGCGCGTGGAGTGATCCGATGTCCGAGCGAACCCGATCGTCGATCTTCCTCGCCCTGCTCCTGGTGCTCGTGCCGTCGAGTGGCTACGGCCAGGACCAGGACCCGGACCCGAGCGAGGAAACGCAGGAGCAGGAGGACCGCGATCCCCACCAGCTCGCCCCGCCGGTGGATCGGGGGGAGCTGATCCCGCTGGCCCGGGCGGCCCGGGAGCGCGGCTTCGCCTACCTGCTCACGTGCCAGAACTTCGACGGCTCCTGGGGGTCGCACGATCCCCAGGTGGCCAGCCTGAAGGACTTCGGCTTCCAGCTGAAGAACCGTGGCAGCCAGGATGGCGTGCGGCTCGCCTGCACCGCGATCTGCGCCCACGCGCTGATGGACCAACCCGAGCGCAGCGAGGCCGAGGAGCTGGTGTTTCAGAAGGCGATCGTCGCGCTCTCCGGCACCGAGAAGTTCGCCGCGCACAAGGGCGAGCTGTTCAACACCTGGGGCTACGGGTACAAGCTCGACTTCCTCACCCGCTACCTGCAGACGCCGGAGGGGGCCAGGCGCCGCAAGGAGATCGAGCCCGCCGCGAAGGTCTGCATCGAGGGCCTGGCGCGCCACCAGCGCGTCGACGGCGGGTGGAACTACTACGGTGGACTCACGGGGGACGGCGAGTCGATGTCCTTCACCACCGCGAGTTTTGTCATCGCTCTCCTGCGCGCGCAGGAGGTCGGCCTGGACGTGCCGGCGGGACTGGCCGAGGACGGGGCGAAGCTGCTCGCGAGGATGCGCACGGTGAAGGGCGGGTTCATCTACGACGCGCGCTTCCTCCTCGAACCGAGCTCGGTCAACGAGCTCTCCGCCGGCTCGCGTACCGTCGTCTGTGCCCTGGCGCTCGACGACGCGGACCTGTTCACCTCGGCGCAGCGCGTGCGCAGCATGGAGGTCTTCTACGAGGGGGAGAACTACCTCGAGGACGGCCGCAAGCTGATCCAGCCGCACACCGCCGTGCACCAGATCTCCGGCTACTTCTTCTTCTACGGCTACAACTACGCCACCGAGCTGGCGGAGCGGATGGGGGACGAGGTGTCCCTCGAGCACTGGGATCGGCTGGCCTGGACGATGATCCGCACCCAGGAGGAGAACGGCTGCTGGTGGGATACCGCCGCGGCGGACTACGGAGACAAGTGGGGGACCGGCTTCGCCCTGCTGACGCTGGGGCGCTACCTCGACGAGGTGGAGCGCCGGGGGACCCCCGAGGAGGACGAGAACGATGACGAGTAGAAGAACGACTCTTTGCATCCTGCTCCCGCTCCTCGTCGCAGGGGTCGAGAGCTGTGGCGACGACTCGGGAGCGAATGATGCGCTGGGCAGCTGGCTCGCGGAATCGGAGGCGGTGATCCGCCCCCTCGGCTGGCTGGGAGGTCGCGCTCACCCGGCGACGCGAACCGTCGAGCTGCCCGATCCGACGGACCGCTCGTCGCGCATCGTCACCGGGGGACTGGTGCTCACCGAGGTGCTGTCCGGTGGGCCGCTCGCCGAGGCGGGGGTCCAGCGCGGCGATCTCCTGGTGCGGGTCGGCGAGACGTGGCTGCCGAACAAGGAGGACCCTTCCCTCGACCTGATCGAGCTGGTCGAGGCGGAGGTCTCCGCGGGGACCGGGAGCTTCGAGGTCGGCTTCCTGCGCGGGTCGAGCTGGCGCACGGTCTCGCTGGCGCACGCGAAGACCCCGCTGCAGCTCGGGCTGCCGAACGCGTCGACGCGCCTGGCGGAGCTCGCGCGCTCGGGGCGCGAGCGGTTGCGCGCCTTCCAGCAGGAGAAATACTGCTTCTCCGTGCCGGGGATGGAGACCGACACGGCGACCTGCGCCCTCGCCGGGCTGGCGTTTCTCGCGGGAGGTTCGCGTCCCGATGACGGGGCGGATGCCGAGGCGCTCGCCTCCTGCCGCGATCGAGTTCTCGCCGCGATCCGGGACGAGACGGCCCCGCTGGATCACTGGGACCTCTCGCTGGCCACCATCTTCCTCGCCGAGCTGGTCGGTCCCCTCGACGTCGAGCTGCCGGGTTTCACCATCGCCTCCTCCGGGGGGGCGATCGAGCTCCCCGGCGAAGGCGTCGCCTTCGAGATGGGCGAGCTCCCCGAAGGCGCGCAGGTGATGACCTTCTCCTCGGAGGACGAGCTGCCCGAGGGTCTCGCGGAGCTGATCAGTGGCATGGGCGAAGGAGGAGAGGGCGGCGGGGTCGGCTACACGATCTTCACCTCCGCCGGAGAAGCGCCGCCCGGCGTCGAGCTCGGCGGCGGCGGTCACGAGATGCCGATGGCGATGACCGAAGGCCCGCTCTGGGCCCTCGAGCAGCTGGCCGGACTGACCGGCGACGAGACCCTCCCCGGCCGGCTGGCGGACCTCGAGCGCGCGGTGACGCGGCTGGTCCTGCTCCAGCAGGAGTCGGGGAGCTGGGACGTGACCGAGCCGCCGCTCGGCTACTCGGACGCGACGCTCGCGACCAATGTCGCGCTGCTCGCCCTGGGCGTCGCCGGGCGCGCCGGCGCCCCGCTCGACGGCGGGGTGATCGCGCGAGCCCTCGCCCACGTGCGCGAGCGCACCAACGACGGCCACGTCTTCGCCGTCGACGAAGCGGGTTTCGATCGACGCAGCGAGGCGGGTCGCGCCTGCGGGGCGGCGGCGGCGCTGCGGTCGCTCGAGTGCCTCCCGACCGACGAGTTCCTGCGCGAGCTGATCGAGTACGGCGGCAAGCACGGAGCCACGATCCCGGAGGGGCGCTCCGCCGTGCCGCTGCACGTCCTCAGCCGCGCGCTCGTCGCGTTCCAGGGCGGCCTCGAGGCCCGAGCCGTCCTCTTCGACGAGCTCGGTCCCTTCCTGGTGTCGTTGGCCGAACCGGACGGATCGTTCGCTCCGCACGCCTCCGACGCCGAGGAGGCGCTGGGGATCGACCGGCTGTGCGCCGACCCCGCGACGCGGACCGCGCTCTACTCGCTGGTCGCGGGGTTGCAGGCCGATCACCTCCCGCTGCTGACGACCCGGTCGACGAATCCGCTGCTGACGCCGATGAACAGCGAGGGGGAACGCTCGGTGCCGCCCTCCGGCGTCCTGATGGGAGGCGGCGATCAGCCCGACCAGGAGGAGGTGCGCCGGATGCTCGAGGGTGCCGGCGTCGATCTCGAGAAGCTGATCCGGGACGCCCGCGGAGAAGAGGAGGAGGACGAGTAGCCGGTCAGCGCTCCTCGCCCTTCAATCCGAGCGCGCCGCGCAACCGCCGCTCGATCGCCGGGGACCACCCCGGCAGCGTCTCGAGGATCACCCCCTCGCCGTCGAGCAGGAGCGACAGCGGGACGATCACCTGCTCGCCGGCGAAGATCGCCTCGACCGCCTGCGCGGTGGCGATCCGGATCGAGTAGGGGATCTCGTGATCGGCGACGAATGCTTCGATCTTCGCCGCGTCCTCCGGGCGATCGAGGGACAGCCCGATCACCTGTAGCGTCTCGCTCCCCAGCTCTTCCTGCAGCGCGGCGAGGACCGGCATCTCGTGGCGGCAGTTCACGCACCACGTCGCCCACAGGTTGACCAGGGTGAACCGGGACCCGCCGGTCTCCCCGGCGAGCCGCACCGTCTCGCCGTCGAGGCCCTGCACCTCGATCGACGGGAAGGTCGCGCCGGGGCGCAGCTGCAATCCGGCGAGGGCGCGCTCCTCCTCGGAGATCGGGTCGGGGAGCGAGGTCGCCGACTCGGAGAGGCGTCGCGGCTCCTGCTCATCCTCGATCAGGAGCCAGCTCGAGCGGGCGGGGAAGGGGCCGAAGCGCTGCTTCCGTCCCGAAGGCCAGCTCACCACGACCTCCTCGACGCGTTCGTTCCCGCCGAGGCCGAAGAGGAGCCGCGGGTCGGACTGCGCGAGGTACCCCGATCCTCCCGATTTGATCCGGGTCAGCGTGCCCGCCGAGCTCTTCACCCGCACCACCGCGCCGAACGCGTCTCGCCCGCTCTCGGTGCCTCGCAGGGAGAGGCGCAGGAAGCCGTTCCCGGCGCCGACCTGGTTGCGGAACAGGAGCTGCGCGGAACCCTGGATCCCGTTCAGGAAGACGTCGGTGTCGCCGTCGTCGTCGAAGTCCGCGAAGACGGCCGCTCGCCCGTCGGTGATCGAGTCGAGGCCGCTGACCCCGGAAATGTCCAGGTAGCGACCCTCGCCGAGGTTCAGGCAGCAGAGGTCGCGCTCGTAGCCGCTGAAGGAGAAGCCCTGGGAGAAGAGTGCCTGCTGCCGGTCGACGAAGCTCTCCGCTCCGGCTTCTTCCACCCCCGCCTCGGACGCCACCACGTGGCGCCAGAAGAGGCTTCAGGTGTCGGCCATCGACTTGCCGGAGACGAAGCCGTTGGGCGTGAACAGGTCCTCGAGGCCGTCGTTGTCGAGGTCGAAGAAGCCGCCGCCCCAGGCCCAGCCGGCGCCGAAGGGACCGGCCCGCTCGGTGACGTCGCGGAAGAAGCCTCCACCGCGGTTCTCGAGCAGGGTGTTGCCCGAGGCGACCTTGAGCAGCACGTTGTCGTCGCGCGACGCCTCGGGGACCAGCCGGGCGAGGATCCGGTTGCCGGCGGTGGAGGACATGTTGGTCAAGTGCAGGTCGAGGTCCCCGTCGTTGTCGAAGTCGCCGAAGGAGACGCCCATGCCGTTGCCCGGATCGATCACCCCGCGGAGCTTCGCCTCGTCGACGAAGCGGTCCTTGCGGTTCATGAAGAGCGCCTTCTCGCCGTAGTCGTTGGCCACCACGAGGTCGAGGCGCCCGTCCTCGTCGACGTCGGCGACGCCGGCGGCGTAGCTCCAGCGGGAGTCGGCGACCCCCAGCTCCGCGGCGGCCTCGACGAACGTGCCGTCCCCCCGGCTGAGGAAGAGCAGGTTGGGCGTGCCGTTGGTCGAGCGCTTCCAGTCGTTCGGCATCACCGTGCCGTAGCGGTTGTAGGAGCACACGTAGACGTCGGGAAACCCGTCGCGATTGAAGTCGGCGGCGACTGCGCTGAAGCCGATGGCAGCGGTGCGCCCGCGGAGCTTCTCGGAGACGTCCCAGAACTCGAGGCTCCCGTCGGGAACCAGCCGGTTCTCGAACAGCATCTGGCGTCCGACGGAGCTGACGAAGAGATCGAGGTCGCCGTCGCCCTCGATGTCGAGGAAGAGCGGCTGGACCCCGGGGTGGGGGAAGCGATCGATCAGCGCCTCCTCGGCGATGTCGGTGAAGGTCCCGTCGCCGTCTGCCCGATAGAGTCCGTTCTCCCGGTAGCCGACGACGAAGAGGTCGAGGCGACCGTCGCCGTCGACGTCCGCGGTGGCCGCGCCGCGCCAGGCGAAGCCGTCACCGCGCTGTTCGAAGAAGGGGGGGAGCGAGACCGCCACTCCGGCGGGCCCGGCGACCTCCGCGAAGAGGTCGACCGAGGCGATCTTGGAGCCGATCTCGGTCAGGGCGAAGCGGGTGAGCCGCCACGGCTCCTCCTCGGAGCGCGCGGCCGCGAAGTCGAGCTTGCCCTTGATCCACTCGCGCTGCTCCTCGCCGTTGCGTCCGATGAAGAAGAACTTCAGCTGGCCCCGGGCGCCCCGTCCGTCGGCGGTGATCGTCGAGTGCTTCACCTTGAAGCGGACGTCCTCGATCGAGGCGAAGTGCGCGAGGAGCTCCTCGAAGGAGTCGAGGAAGTCCGCGCGGGAGAGCTCCACCTCTGCGCCGATCTTCCAGGACCGCGTCCGGATCCACTTGACCTTGGCGCGCGGCACCTCCTCGGCGGCCGGTAGCTCGGTGGCGTGGAGAGACTCGGCGAGGTACTCGGCCATTCCCGGAAGGTCCCCTCGCCGCGTCTTCACGGAGAACTCGAGGAGGCGGTTGGCCAGCTTCTCGGTCAGCTCCTCCATCGCCTCGAGCGCCTCGTTGTCCAGCTCGAGCTCCTGCGCGGAGAGGAGAGGAACGGGCCCGATGAGAAAGGGGACGACGAGGAGGGCTCGAGAGAACAGGGCTCGGTGAGAATTCAGCGATCTCATCGGGAAGGGGTCGGGTCAATACGACACCGCTCTCCGCTCCTGAGTGGTGCGGAGATTCGGCTGGGAAGATCGAGTAGAGCCGCGTTCCCGCCGGTGGTCAAGTAGCGTAGACGTGGCAATCCCCCTCTCCCGAGCGCCGTGTCCGTTTGCCCGACCCGTTGGGAGGGGCTACCATGCTGCGCTTTCCGGTCATGTCGACCACCGATCCCGCCAACTCCGTGGGGATGGAGGAGGCCCGCGAGTTCATCGCGCGCACCTCTTTCCCCGATCTCCCCGGTTCGCCGGCCCTCGGCCGCGTCGGGATGGAGCCGGAGTACCTGGTGCTGCGCGTCGACGAGGAGCGGGGGGGCATCGAACGCCCGCGTCTGGAAGGGATGGGCGGCGTTCTGGCCGCGCTCGCCTGCTACCCGGGGCCGGTCGAGAACCTGCGGCTCCTGACCAGCGGCCCGCCCCCGGTCTACGGGCTGCGCAACGGCGGCCGGATCACCTTCGAGCCGGGCGCCCAGATCGAACACTCCAGCGCCGTACACGACACCGCCGCGCAGGCGATGGACGACGTAGAGCAGACCGCCGCGGAGCTGGTCCGCGCGTTCACGGGGATGAAGGCCCTCCTGGTCTCGGTGGGGCTCGACGGCTGGACGGACCGCTCGCTGGTCGAGCAGCAGCTGCGGGCGCCGCGCTACCGATCGATGGCGGCCTACTTCGACGCGCGTTCAGCTTTCGGCCGGGTGATGATGCGCCACACGGCGAGCCTGCAGGTCAACCTCGACCTCGGGCCGCGCGAGGTGGGACTAGAGCGCTGGCGCCTCTCGAACCTGCTCAGTCCGATCGCGACCGCGTCGTTCGCCTGCAGCCCCGAGGACGGCTGGCAATCCGCCCGGGCTCGCGCCTGGCAGGGACTCGATCCGACGCGAACGGGGTTCCCGAAGGGGCTGCTCGCCGGCGGCGAGGTCGATCCCGGGGAGGTCTACGCGGACCTGGTGCTCGATGCCGACGTCCTGCTGTTCCGGATCGACGGCCCGGATGGCGTGGCGAGCGATGCCGAGCCCGGCGAGCCGGGGTTCTCCTTCCGAAACTGGATCGAGGACGGGCATCCGCGTCACGACCAGCCGACCCTGTCCGATCTCGAGTACCACCTGACCACCGTCTTCCCCGAGACGCGGGTGCGCGGCTTCCTGGAGATGCGCTGCAGCGACGCGCTGCCCGCGCGCTGGAAGGCGGCCGGCCTGGTCTTCTGGGTGGGGCTGCTCTACGACGAACGGGCGCGCGCCGCCGCGCTGTCACACCTCGAGCCGACCCTGCCCGAGCTCGCCGAGCGGTGGGTGGAGTCGGCCCGCCTCGGCTTCGCCGCCCCCGGCGTCGGCGAGGACGCGAAGGTCGTCTGGGAGGAAGCGCTGGCGGGAGCCCGGCGCCTTCCCGAGGGGTACGTTCGCGCCGTCGACCTCGCCACGGCGGAGGCATTTGCCGAGCGCTTCGTCGCCGCGGGGCGTTCGCCGGCGCAGGAGCTCGAGGAGCTCCTCGCCTCCGACCCCCTCGAAGCGCTGGCTTGGGGGAGCGAAGGCGCTTGAGCGACCCAGCCGGAGTCGATTTCCGTGGGCCGGGGTCCGCAGGCTGACGGGTCGGGGCCAGGGGCCGCAGGCTGACGGGTCAACCGACTGTTCCGGTCACGATACTCGCGAGCGTTGATTCGCTCCCAGCCTGCTTTCCGCGCGCAGCGCGCGGAAACCGACTCCGGTTTGATCAGCGCTCGATCGAGTGGCGGATCATTCGCTCGGCGTTCGCGCACTCCTCGACCTCGGTGTAGTAGTAGGCGCTCGCGTCGATGCCGCTCTCCCGCACCGCCGAGGTGATCTCGCCGATCGGCTCGAAACCCTCCAGCCAGGGCGCGAGCACGAAGATGAAGGCCCAGATCGACAGCAGGGCGAGCAGGAGGGCCGACCAGCGGGCGGCCCGGGAGCGTCGGTGGTGTGGCTGGTAGCAGCTCAAATCTTCGCGGTGATCTCGGGGAAGACCAGGTAGAACATGATGTAGGCCATCGTCAGCGTGAGCAGCAGATTGAAGGTCTGCCCGCACACGTAGAGGATCAGCGGCTTCCCACCGGCGAAGTACTTCCTCAGCGCGCGGAAGTTGGTCGCCAGGCCGATGCTGACGAAGGCGAGACAGAAGAACCAGCCGCGGAAGGTCTTGGTGAAGCCGCGGATGATCCCATTGTCGATCATCGTGTAGCCGGCCTCCGAGCCCATCGCCTCGTACACCACCGAGGCCAGGATCGAGGCGCCGATGAACCCGAGCACGAACTTCGGGAAGCGGTACCAGATCTCGCCGACCAGCCCGCGCGAATGAGCTCCTTGCGCGGCGCTCTCCGCTCGTTCGACGCGCGTGCACCAGTACACGGCGACGCAGAAGGCGATGACCCCGATCAAGACGTTCTGGATCATCTTGATCGTGGCCGCGACGTGCAGCGCCTGCTCGGAGAGGAAGGCGCCCGCCGCGGCGACCGCCCCGGTGGCGTCGATCGTGCCGCCCATCCAAGCGCCGCCGAGGACGTGCGGCATCCCCGTGGCCATGATGATGTTGGGCATGACGATCATCATGATCGAGGTGAAGACCAGCGACAGGCCGACCGCCAGGGTCAGCTCCTCCTTCTTCGCCTTGCAGGCGGCCGCGGTGGCGATCGCCGCGGACACCCCGCAGACCGACATGTCCGCCGAGATGGTGATGTTCAGCGTCTTCGAGGGGATCTTGAGGATCTTCTGCCCGAAGAGGTAGGTGGAGACGAGCACGATCGGGGTCACCACCCAGGCGACGAAGATCCCCGGGATGCCGATGGTGAGGATCTTGCCGAAGAGAATCTCGACCCCGAGGAGCACCAGCCCCGTCTTGATGTAGTACTCGGTCTGGACGGCGTGCTTGACCCAGCCCGGCGTGCCGATGGTATTGCTGATCAGGAGGCCGAGGAGGATCGCCCACGCCGCGTAGCCGATGCCGTAGGCCTTCATCGTGCCCTGCGCGGAGAGTGTGTACGCGATCACCGCGAACAGGAAGACGAAGGCGAAGCCGGCGGCGAAGCGCCCCAAGGAGTGGCCCATCGCCTTCATGCCGATGCCGAAGAAGAGCGCCAGCACCACGCCCAGCGCGAGCAGGTACCCGAGCTGGTTGAAGCCCTTCACGCCGGCCTTCTTCTTCAGCTTGGACTCGGCGCTCTTCGCCTTCCGCCACTCCGCGATGGCGGTCGTGGCGGTCTCGTTCAGGGACTCGTCGCCGAATGACGCGCTCCGGGCCGCGGTCTCGGAGGTCTCGGCGGCCGTCAGCAGCGTGGCCGTCTCCGCCCTGGCGCCGGCGTACTTCTCCTCGACCGGTCCCTTCCGGGCCGCGGCCTCGGCGTCCGAGAGGATGAAGGACTCGATGGGGTTCTGCTTCCAGCCGTGCGGCTTGGCGATCCAGGTGGCCAGCGTCTTGGCGAACCCCTGCGAGGTGGCCTTGAGGCCGGCCTGGGTGTCGTTCGCCTGGTACCAGGCCACGGTCTTGAAGGGAGCGGCGTCCGCCTCGGCGGCCAGGGTGGCCCTGGTCGCGGCGATCTTCTCGTCCATCCCCTCGGGTGGGCGGGGCAGGAAGATCAGGGCGCCGGCGAGGATCAGGGCGAGACCGAGCCAGATCGCCCAGTAGTCCTCCTTGGTCCAGAGATCCGAGAGTCGCTGGCGCCCCTCGTCGGTGATCACCTCCGAGGATTTCGGCGACGGGGCGTCGTGCTCTTGTTTCGGTTCCTGATCCTGCGCCAAAGCTGCTTCCTCCTGGCGAAATGGCGGGTCCATCGTGGCGAACCGCGGTCTCGGGCGGCCAGAATAGCCGATCCGGGGCGCCTCCCCGAGCCTCGCGCGAGGCAAACGAGGCCGCCCCCCCTCGTGGCGGAGCGACGACCGATCGATCGTTCACTCTAATCCACCGGCAACTTCACGAGATCTTGACAGACCCCCGGTCTGCTCTCACTCACGGAGCGGCCGAGACCACTCCGCGAGATTCACTCGAACGGAGCCCTTTCCATTCAACGGACCCCCATGCGACCGTCCTTCCGAGCTCGAGGGGACGGCACACGAAGAACATGACGAACTGGAATCACCGCAAGTCCCAGGCCCTGGCGCTCACCCTCGTCGCGACACCTGCCCTGGCCCTGGCCGGTGGCGAGGAGACCTCCTCCACCGACCCCGTTGCCGAGCTTCAAGACCTGAAGAGGCGCGTCGAGGCCCTCGAGGCGCAGAAGGCGGAGTCCGACGCGGGACTGCCCTCCTGGCTGAAGAAGTGGACCTTCAAGGGCGACTTCCGCTACCGCTGGGAGCGCTTCGACGTCGAGGGCAAGAACCGCCGCAACCGCCACCGCGTGCGTGCGCGCATCTACGCCGGTGTGGACGTCAGCGACGTCACCACCTTCGGCATGGCCCTCGCCACCGGCGCGGAGGACCCGGTCTCCACCAACGCGACTCTCGGGGAGGGCTTCGAGGAGCTGAAGATCAACTTCGACGAGGCCTTCATCAACTACCACCCGTGGAACGAGGGCCAGCACGACTTCAATGGGGCCATCATCGCGGGGAAGATGCGGACGCCCTTCCTGGTGGTGACCAAGGGCGAGCTCTTGTGGGACGCCGACCTCCGCCCCGAGGGGATCGCCGCCCAGTTCGACACGAACGTCGGCGACACCAACCTCTTCTTCAACGCCGGGGGCTTCTTCCTGCGCGAGAACAAGAACGGCACCGACACGGGGATGGGCGGAGGCCAGCTCGGCGCGATCCTGCCGATCTCGGACTCGAAGCTCACCTTCGGCGCCGGCTACTACGACTTCATCGCCATCCAGGGACGCTCCGTCTTCGACTGGCAGTTCAACAACGGCTACAAGACCACGGCCACCGGCTACGGCAACACCACCGACGCCGCCGACGCCGACGGCGACAAGCGCTACATCGAGGACTACGACGAGCTCGAGGTCTTCGCCGGCTACGACATGAAGGCCGGCGACCTGCCGCTCGCCTTCTTCGGCAACTACGTCCAGAACACCGCCGCCTCCAACCACGACACCGGCTACAACGTCGGCGCGAAGCTGGGCAAGGCCAGCAAGCCCGGCACCTGGGACGTCCGTCTTCAGTGGAAGAAGCTGGAGAAGGACGCGGTCGTCGCCGCCTTCACCGACTCCGACTTCGGCGGTGGGGGAACCGATGCCAAGGGCACCGAGCTGAACCTCGGCTACGCCATCGACTCGACCTGGAAGGTGGGCCTCACCTGGTTCCACAACCAGACCGGCATCTCGTCGACCTCGAAGGACTACGACCGCTTCCAGCTCGACTTCAAGTGGAAGTTCTAGGCTGACGAGCCTCGCGCGAGCCAGGGTAGGCACTCACCCAGGGCGCCCTCTCTTCGGAGGGGGCGCCCTTCTCATGGATGGTCCATCCACATCAGGGGCGCCAGAGGACCTCGTATCCATTCGACGAGTTGGCATCGTTGACCCCCAGGCCACACGGCGGGTTGTTCGTGTCACGATACCACCACTGGTAGTACAGGGTGTCACCCGGATAGATGACATGGCCCAACGCAGCGGAACGGGCGGATATCGAGACGGACGTGCTCGCATCTCCTCCGGGGCCGTTCATTCGGACCTGAATCCGCTTTATGTTCCCCCCTGCGCACCGGACGCCGTCCCCCAGGTAGACTCCCATACCGTCGATGTTGTTCAAACCCTGGAAGAACAGACCCGAGTTGTGGGGTTGACCCCGCTCGCCGTGCAGGACCAGCGTATCGTTCGCCACGCTGGCTTCTCCGGTGCCCCACAGCCGCGCTCCCGAGGCGAACGTGCCGCTCGCGCATCCCGCGCAGCCAATCGACCCGTCGTTCGGGTTTTCGCAGGGGCAGGCGTTGGGGCCCCAGTCCTCGGCACAGCAGTACGCGGTGCCGGGCCACTCGCCGATCTTGAAGGCGTTGAGACTCCAGTAGCCGGCCACGAAGACGTCGCCGGATTCACCCACCGCGATCCCGCTCGCGGCGTTGAGTTCATTGCCCAGCCCGTCGCCAGTCGAGTCGATGATCTGGGTGATCACTCCCCCGTTGGTGATCTCGAAGGCGTTGTCGCTGATGTAGCCCGTAAGGTAGACGTTTCCGGAGACGTCCACGTCGATGCGATCGGAGTAACGCAGCGTATTGCCCGCTCCGTCGCCGGACGAGTCGATGATCTCGGTGATCACGCCGGCCGGCGTGAGCCTGAAGGCGTTGTCACTCTGACGCCCGGTCACGTAGACCTGCTCGAATCCGTCCACGGCGACGAAGTATGCTCCGTCGAGTGTGTTCCCGGCCCCGTCCCCGGTCGAGTCGATGAGCTGCGTGATCATCCCCCCCGGCGTGATCTCGAAGACATTATCGGTGGCGTACGCTGCCACGTAGACGTTCCCCGCCCCCCCCGCGGCGATCCCCATGGGGTCCGCAAGCGTATTCCCGGCCCCGTCGCCCGTCGAATCGATGATCTGCGTGATCACTCCCGCGGGCGTGACCTTGAATGCATTGTGGGTCACGTAGCCCGTCACGTAGACGTTTCCCGTCGAGTCAACGTCGAGATCGAACGGCATGCCCAGCCAGTTTCCGGCGCCATCTCCGGTCTGGTCGATGATCTCGGTGATCACTCCGGCCGGCGTGATCTTGAAGACGTTGTTGCTCGATGTTCCCGCCACGTAAGCGTTCCCGAGCTGATCCACGGCGATGGCGCACGGGTCGATGAGCGTGTTCCCGGCTCCGTCACCAGACCAGTCGATGATCTCCGTGATCGCTCCTCCGGGCGTGATCTTGAAGGCGTTGTTGCTAAAGGTCCCCACCACGTAGACGTTGCCGACGGCATCCGAGGTGAGGTCCTGCGGGTTGCTCAGTGGGTTCCCGGCCCCATCCCCGGTCGAGTCGATGATCTGGGTGATTCGCTGCGCGGTCGCCGAGGGCGCGACAACGAGGACCAGCAGGGATACGAACAGGGTCGTCTTCCTCCGCATTCGTATCCTCTCCCGAGGTTCGATCGGGGATACGGTCTCGCAGCTCAACGGACTCGCGGAAGAGCGGAGCGCACTTCTTCTGAGGACAGACATCGGAGCCTCCTTTCGATCGGTCTCTGGGAGTTCTGTGGAAACGAAACGGCGAAGGAGGACGAACCCCGAGTCGCTTCAGGCCCCGTCAAGAGGGGAGTGGCAATCCGGCTCGGCCTCCACAGGGCCGAGCGTGAGGAACAGAGGATGTGCCAACGGAATCCGGGGAATCCTCCTCGAGGGTGCGGGTAGCCGAAAAAAAAGGGCCCCCGCGGCACATTGCCGCGGGGGCACTCCGAGCCGGTCCCCATCCGACACCACCGGCTCGGAACTCTCTGTTGTCGCTCTGCTCAGGGGCGGGTCTCCCAGTGAGCCTCGACCCAGACCTTCTCGCTGCGGTACTCCCAGTGGCCGGGATCCTGGATCGTCTGGTAGTGACCCGGTGAGACGAGCACCGTGTACCGTCGACCGCACCAGTCGTAGCGGGTCTCGTAGCGCGCCGGCACCCAGACCCGGCGCTGGCATCCGGGGACCCAGTGCTTGCGCTGCACGACCTGGTAGTGGCCGGGCATCCAGACCCGTCGGGGCGCCGGCGATTGGTAGGTCCAGGTGGGGGATCCACGGCGATAGGAGGCGTGACGGGCGGTGGGCTGTGCTGCTCGCCGGTGCCCCCTCGGAGCTCTCGTACCGAGCTGCAGGTGGACCCCGAACCGACCCTTCGAGGAGGCCTGGTGGTAGCCGACGGAGAGGCCCGGCTCCTGCGCCGCCGCCCGGGGGGCGGAGAGGACACAGGAGAGAGCCAGCGTGGAGGCGAGGGTGAGGAGCTTCATCATCGCGGGAGGTCGGGTTGGCGGTGGGGGGGGGTGGAGCCACGTGGCGGGAGACGTGTTCGCTCGCGGCTCTGGCACTCCCCAGGCAGATGTCGTACCAGCGCCTTGCCGGATTCCGCAAATCACTGTCGATAAGCGGCTTACGGCTTCAGGGGACGATCGCATGGGGTGACGGGAGCGCCTCTGGGTGGCCCTCTCGGAGGACGCCCTGACCACGCTCGCAGTCAGTCCCGACCCCCGCTACCCTGCCCGGGCGATGATCCACTCCTCCCTTCCCGGCCGCCGCGCCGCCGCTCTCTTGCTGCTCCTCGTCGTGGGCTGCTCCTCCCCGCCGGCCGCCACGCCGGGCCCGGCCCCCGGGGACGCGGGGGACGCCGCACCCATCGACCCCGGAGCGCTCCAGGCCGCGACGGCCCCCGGCGTCGAGCTGCACCGCCTCGCTCCGCTGGTCGGAGAGTGGACCGTCGAGTCGCGGTCTCTCGATGGCGAGGGGCGAGCCGGGGAGACCCTCGCCTCCGGTACCGCGGTGATCGCCACCGAGCTGGACGGCCGCTACTTCCGCTGGCGCACGGAGCTCTCCGTCGACGGGTACCCGGTGCACGCTCAGGGCCTCCTCGGCCACGATCCGCGCCACGGCGTCTACCAGTTCCTGTGGCTGAGCGAGCTCGCTCCGGGGATGCGCGTGGCCAGCGGCCGCGGCGATCCCGAGCGAGGCGGGATCTACCTGGAGATCACCGAGCGCGACCCGGAGAGCGGCATCCTCCAGCGCGCGCGCACGGTGCTCGCGCTGCAGGACGCCGATCACTTCACCCTCGAACAATGGGGCCTGGATCCCACTTCCGGAGACTGGGTCCCGCGGCAGCGGACGAGCTACCGCAGGAAAGAAGCCACTGGCGACTAACTATCTCAATTGTCCCCGGACAGCGACTGAGGCAACAGGTCGCCGTTGTCCTGCTCGCCCAGCGTGAAGGGCAGGCTCGCCGAGCTGAACCGGGAAGCCTCGACCAGGACGGCTAGGAATGCGGGGTCCTGGATGGTGGTGGTCGTCGAGGAGGCGGATTGCCCGTCCATCACGAACCATCCCGATTCCCAGTTGGGCAGGCCCAGGATCTCGTCGTCGTCGTTGTCGGTGTAGTTCTGCAGGAAGGTATTGCTGAACACCCCGGAGACCTGCAGCAGCGGGACCCGATCCCAGCAGCTGAAGGTGTGGCTGGCGCTGAACTCCTCCTCGTTGTCGTTGTAGATCAGGAACGAGATCGTCGTGTCGAACTTGGTCCCGGTCATCCCCACCAGCACCAGCTCGCCGTGCAGGAAGTCGTCCCCCTCGTGGGGGTAGAGCTGTCCGAAGAAGCGCGGGATGGCGATCCGGTCGGGCGCCAGGCCGTACTCGCTGCCGTCGAGGTCGCGGATGCCGTCGCTGTCGACGTCGGTGTTGTTCCCCTCGCCGGTCTGCCCCGCGTAGACCAGGGCGTTGACCGAGTACTCGGTGGCGGTCAGGCCGTCGTAGATCAGCGCCGAGCCGATCAGGTGGTCGAAGGTGATCGGGCCGGAGGTGGAGATGCCCCGGGCGTAGGCGTAGGCGAAACCCCGGCCGTGATAGGGCGCGTGAGCGTGGGCGAAGAGGGTGATCGTATCGTTCGGGGTCAGCATCTCCGAGGCGTCCGCCTTCTGGCAGCTCTCGCCGTCGATGTAGTTGAAGTGCACCCGGACCGACCCGTCGACCGGGTCGTCGTTGGTGTTCGTCACGCTGATGAACGTGACCGCTCCCGGCCGGTTGTCGAACTCGGGGAAGATCAGGAGGCTCCCCGGGTCGTTTCGCTCGGCGGCGGCCAGGGCGGCGGTGAGCGGGAGCACGGCGAGGGCGAGAGAGACCCGGAAGGTGATGGTGCGCATCGGTGTGGATCGGGGTAGGGGTCGAGTGCGGGCCGTGGGCGCCCGCCGGGCTGACCTCCAGTGTAGCCCCTCTCACCGATCGGGGGGGAGCGCGGGGAAGGGCTTTGCCGGCCATTGGAACCGTCGTCCGGGGAGCCCATACTGCGGGTCACCAGCGAGCGACCAGGAGCCCTCGAGGAGACGGTTTGGAAGAGGAAGAGGACGACAAGAGGACCCGAAAGCCCGGAGCGGAGTCGGAGGAGCAACCTCCCGAGGAGCTCGGAGAGGATCGAGCCGTGGACCCCGACCCGGGTGACGAGGTGGAGCTCCCGGCGGAGACCGGTGCAGACGAGGACGAAGAGCGCCTGCCCCCCGACCACTACTACGTGGTCCCGGTGCGCAACATGGTCCTCTTTCCCGGGGTGGTTCTGCCGCTGATGATCGGCCGCCCCAAGTCGGTGCGCGCGGTCCAGGAGGCGGTGCGCACCGAGACCCCGGTCGCCCTCCTCCTGCAGAAGGACGAGGCGATCGAGTGGCCGACGGAGGACGAGCTCTACCGGGTCGGCACGATCTCCGAGGTGGTGCGCTACATCGCCGCGGAGGATGGCCGGCACCACGCCATCTGTCAGGGGCAGCAGCGCTTCCGGGTGGTGGAGCTCACCCAGCGCGAGCCGCTGCCGATCGCCCGCGTGGAGCTCATCGAGGAGGCCGACCCCGATCCGGAGAGCACCGACCTCAAGGCGCGCTTCATCGCCCTGAAGAGCCAGGCCGGCGAGGTGCTGCAGCTCTCCCCCGGCGCGCCGGAGGACCTCTCCAACGCGGTGGAGAGCATCGGCTCGCCGTCGATGCTGGCGGACATGATCGCCACCTTCATGGACGTCCCCGTCGAGGAGCGCCAGGAGATCCTGGAGACCTTCGACGTGACCGAGCGGCTGGAGCTGGTGGCCGAGAAGCTGGGGCACGTCGCCGCCGTGCTGCGCCTCTCGAAGAAGATCCGCGACGAGACCCAGGGCACGCTGGAGAAGGCGCAGCGGGAGTACTACCTGCGCGAGCAGCTCCGCGCCATCCAGAAGGAGCTGGGCGAGGTCGACGACAAGTCCAGCGAGCTGGCGGAGATCGCCGCGGCGATCGAAGCCGCCGGGATGCCCGAGGAGGCGGAGAAGGAAGCGCGCAAGGAGCTGGCGCGGCTGGAGCGCATGTCCGAGGGGAATGCCGAGGCCTCGATGGTGCGCACCTATCTCGAGGTGATGACCGAGCTCCCGTGGTCGAAGACCAGCGAGGATCGGCTCGACATCACCCGTGCCGCCGAGATCCTCGACGAGGACCACTACGGACTGGAGAAGGTCAAGAAGCGGATCATCGAGTTCCTCGCCGTGCGCCAGCTGAAGCCCGAGGGCAAGAGCCAGAACCTGTGCCTGGTCGGTCCTCCCGGAGTCGGCAAGACCTCGCTGGGGCGGAGCGTCGCGCGGGCGATGAAGCGCGAGTTCGTGCGCGACAGCCTCGGCGGCGTTCACGACGAGGCGGAGATCCGCGGCCACCGGCGCACGTACGTCGGGGCGATGGCCGGGCGGATCGTCCAGGGTCTGCGCAAGGCGGGCACCTGCAACCCCGTCTTCATGCTCGACGAGATGGACAAGCTCGGGCGGGGGCCGCACGGCGATCCCTCGTCGGCGCTGCTGGAGGTGCTCGATCCGGAGCAGAACCACGCGTTCCGCGACAACTACCTCGGCGTGCCGTACGACCTGCACCGGGTGCTGTTCATCGGTACCGCCAACGTGCTCAGCCAGGTCCCGCCGCCGCTGCGCGATCGCTTCGAGGTGATCCACCTCCCCGGCTACACGCGCGAGGAGAAGCTGGAGATCGCCACGCAGTACCTCGTCCAGCGGCGGCTGGACGACACCGGCCTCACCGAGAAGAAATGCTCCTTCACCCGCGAGGCGCTCGACGAGCTGATCCGACGCTACACGCGTGAGGCGGGCGTTCGCGAGCTGGAGCGGCGCATCGGCGCGATCTGCCGCCACGTCGCGACGCGCATCGTCGAGGGCACCCGCCGGTCGATGAAGATCCGGCCCGCGCAGGTGCGCAAGATCCTGGGACCGCCGAAATACGAGTCGGAGCTGGCGATGCGCTGCGCGAGCCCCGGCGTGGCGACCGGGCTCGCCTGGACGCCGGTGGGGGGAGAGATTCTCTTCATCGAAGCGACGGCGATGCCGGGCAAGGGGCGGCAGGTGATGACCGGTCAGCTCGGCGACGTGATGAAGGAGAGCGCCCAGGCGGCGCGCAGCCTGGTGCGGGGGGACGCCGAGCGACTCGGCATCGAGCCCGAGACCTTCGAGCGCACCGACCTGCACCTGCACATCCCCGCCGGCGCGATTCCCAAGGACGGCCCGAGCGCCGGCGTCGCCCTCTACACCGCGCTCGCCTCCCTGCTCACCGGCCGGCACGTGCGCAGCGAGGTGGCGATGACCGGGGAGATCAGCCTGCGCGGCCTGGTGCTTCCGGTCGGCGGAGTGAAGGAGAAGGTCCTCGGCGCCCTCGCCGCCGGCATCCGCGAGGTCATCCTGCCCAAACGCAACCGGGTCGACCTCGAGGAGATTCCGGAGGCGGCGCGGGAACAGCTCGAGTTCCACTTCGTCGAGAAGGTCGACGAGGTGTTGAAGATCGCGTTCGAGCCCCCGGACTTCGAGTGCGGTCCGAAGAGGGCCAGGAAGGGGCGGCGGAAGAAGAAGAGCGCGAGAAAGCGGGAGGCGGCCAAGAAGAAGGTCACGCGCAAGACGAAGGTAGCGCGCAAGAAACGCCGCTGACCCTCGCCCTGCGTCAGAAGGCGACCCCGACGCTGAACTGTAGCACCCAGTCCGCTTCCTCCGGTCGTGGGTTCGGGTTGATCCCCCAGTCCAGCCGCACCGGTCCGATCGGCAGCAGCCAGCGGATCCCCGGGCCGACGCCGTAGCGGAAGTCCGCGAAGTCGAAGAAGTCCTGGTGGTGCAGGGTGACGTTGCCAGCGTCGACGAAGAGCGCGCCCGTGAAGGTGGCGAAGAGCGCGTGTCGCAGCTCCACCGAGAGCACGGTGTTCGCCTCGCCACCGATCGGATTGCCGCCCGCGTCCTTGGGGCCGAGCCGGCCCTCGCGGAACGAGCGGACGCTGTTCTGCCCGCCGTTGAAAAAGCGCTCCTGCAGCGGGATCGCGTCGGTGTGGTCGATCGGGATGATGACCCCGGCGCGGGCCGTCCAGGCGATGACCCCTTGCTCGCTGAAGGGGTGGTAGCGGGCGATGCGCCCGGCGAGGCGGGAATAGGTCAGCTGCGACGCGAGCTCCTCCGGCGCGTACTCGATGCGGGTGCGCACCCAGGTTCCGGTGGTCGGCAGGAACGGGCTGTCGCGGGAGTCGTAGATGCTCGCCCAGTAGAGCTCCGAGATGTAGGCGTTGTTTCCCTCGTCGATCTCGTCGTCGGGGATGTCCACCACGATGTCCTTCGCGTCCGAGAAACGGTACAGGTACCCGTAGACGTTTCGCCAGTTCCGGCCGTGGGGCCGCGTGATGTTCACCCCGGCGCCGACCTCCTTGCGGTCGAAGGAGGGCTCCTCCCGGAGGTTGTAGAAGGTCGAGACACCGAGGATGTTCTTCCGGCCGAAGGTCCAGGGATCGGTCAGGTAGACCTTGGCGCTCTCGGCCTTGACGGCGAGCTTGCCCTCGAAGGCGAGCGCCCGGCCGGTTCCCGCCAGGTTGTCCTCCTGGACCTTCACCTTCACCCGGGCGCGCTCGAAAGCGCCGTAGCCCACCTCACCGGTGAGGCTCAGCGTCTTGGCCTCCTCCACGGTCACGTGGAGCACCCGCTCCGGTCCGTCGCCCAGGAGCTCGATGCGCACCGAGGAGAAGATCCCCGCCCGGTACAGCTCGTTGAAGCTCTCGTGCTCCGCTCGCCGGCTGTACAGGTCGCCCGCCTTCATCGCGATGCGGCCGAGGATGAAGCCGTCTCGAGTCCGCTCGTTCCCCGACACCACGACTTCCCGGATCCGCACCTCCTCCCCGGGATCGATGGTGACGCCGATGACGACTTCGCCGGTCTCCTCGTCGATGCGGGCCTCGCTGTCGACTTCGACATCCGGGTGGCCCCGATCGGTGAAGTACTCGCCGGCGATCGCCTGGACCTCGTAGGCGAGTCGGGGGAAGTAGGGCCGTCCGATCAGGGCGCCGGTTCGGGAGCGGATCACCGCCAGGGCTTCTCCCTCCAGCGTGGGGAGCTCGATCGAGGTGAGGAGGAACCGCTGGCGCTCGTCGATCGCGTAGTGGAGCACGGCCCGGGTCTTCTCGGTGTTGAACTCGACCTCGGGATCGCCGACGACCACGTCGAGGAAGCCGTTCTCGTAGTAGCGATCCTCGATCGCGCCGCGGGCGGCCCGGGCCTCGGACTTGACGTAGTAGAGCTCGCCCAGCCCGAACACCGACGTGGTCGGACCGCGGAGGAGACCCTTCAGGTCCTTCGAGGAGTAGAACTCGTTCCCCGAGAAGCGCACGTCGTCGAGGATGCAGCGCGGGCCCTCGACCACGGTGAAGCGCACGATCGGCCGGCCTCCCTCGGGGTGTTCCAGGTCGTAGGCCACGGTGGTGAGGGGGAACCCCTGCTGGCGATAGAAGGTCTCGATCGTGTACGCCGCGTCGTCCACCGAGGCGCGCCGGAAGCCCGTCTCCTCGAAGTCGCGCAGGTCTTCCCGCGCCGCTCGTTGCAGGGTCCCCCCGACGAAGCTCTCGTGGCCGCTGAACTCCAGCTCGTACGTCTCCGGGCGGTCGAACAGCTGCACCTTGAGCCCGCCGATGTCCTCGGTCGATCGGCACGAGAGGCCGACGCCGCAGGCGAGGAGGAACAGCAGAAGGTGGGCGAGGCGTCGCATCAGCGCAAGCGGAAGACCAGGCGCAGCCCGTAGTTGTAGAACTCGTACTCGTCCCGCTCGGCGGCGAGGTAGAGGTGTCGATTGTCGCGCCTCTCCTCGGGGATACCCTCCTTGTTCGTGATCCGGAACGCGACCTCGACCGACTCCACTCCGCTTCGACTGACCTCGCGCCCCGAGACGAACTCGAAGCGGTTGGCCAGCGAATCCTCGTTCATCGGACCTTCATCGGTGAACCAGCGCGCCAGCGTATCCGTGGCCACGTACAGGGCGACGGTGTTCACCGTGGCCAGGGGGTCGGTCTGATCGGGATCGTTGGGCAGGCGCCCGGTCAGGACCAGGAGCAAGAGGTTCTCCTGGTTCATCGGAGGCGTCGAGGTGAGCATGATCTCCGGCGAGTCGAAGGGACCCGAGATCGCCGCCTTGATCGAGTAGCCGAGCATCCTCGTGCGGCCCTGCGCCTCCACCTCGGGGAGGAAGGGGCTCTCCGGCCGGAAGAGGACCGTTCCGCTGGTGAGCTCCAGGCTGGTCGAGGGGAGCTTCATCAGGGTCCGCTCGAGGTAGACGGTCCCGGTGAGGACCGGCACCAGTCCCGTGCCGGAGAGGTGGAGGTCCGGACGAACGCTGCCCTTGACCACCGTGTTGCTGATCCGGAACGACTCCCGCGCGGAGAGCTCGATGTCGAAGGAGAGATCGCGCAACGGCGCGTCGCGTAGGCGGAAGAGCTGGAAGCCCCGCGCGCCTCGCGCCGACGATCCTCGCCGGAAGTCGAGGAAGTCGGTGCTCGGCTCGAAGCGGCCGTCGGTGAGCTCCACCTTGCCCTTCGCCACCAGCGCGCTCAGCGGGCCGGTGAGCTCGAGGTCGGTGTCGGCCCGCACCTTCGCCTCGCGGCTCCGGAAGAGCAGGAGGTCGGTTCCCTCCAGGTGGAAGGCCAGCGCCGGTTCGTGCCCCGAGAGATCCGCGCTCCCGGTCAGCGTGAAGGGGGCGCCCCCGAGATCACCGGTTAGAGATCCTATCTCCAGATTCGTTCCGTCGAAGAGCAGCCGCGCCTCGAGGCGGTCCGCCGTCGGCATCCCCGACCCGAGGCGCATCAGCCCCTCGTGCACCTCCAGCTCGCCACGGAGCTCCGGATCGAGGAGGGGGCCTTCCACCTCGACGAAACCGCTCGCGGCTCCACCGCGCAGCTGCTCCGCCGTCTCCCCTAGCTTCGCCAGGATCGGCTCCAGTCGAGTGATGTCGAAGGAAGCGACGGTGAGCTTGCCCTGCACCCGGGCTTCCTCGGCCAGCTGCCGGGGATCGGCGATCCAGCGGACGAGATCGAGCTCGGTGGACAGCTGCCCGTGGGCGCGAGCGTCGACCAGGTCGCCGAGGTGGACTCCGAGCTCGTCGACGAAGAGTCCGGAGTCGAGGCGGATCTCGCCCACGACGCGGCCGTCGGCGAAGTCGGGGGGGATCAGCTCCTCGGGCAGCTGCAGCTCCCGCCCCTCGAGCTTCAGCGATCCCTCGAGCGCCGTCCAGCTGCCGCCGATCTGCCCGCCGGCCTCGATCGTGCCCTCGAAGCCCTCGCCGGCGAGGAGTGCGAGCGGCAGGTCGGCGTCGAGGCGGAGCGAGAGCTCCCCCGGGCCGAGCGGCTCCTCGCCGAACGGGTGGATCGGCAGGGAGCCCTGCGCCGTGAGGTGGACTCCCTCGCCGGTGAGCTCGAGGGAGGTGAGCTCGAGCCGCTCGGTTCGCTGGTCCACCCGCCAGCGCAGGTCGATCGGTCGGCCCAGGCGCGGAAGGAGCAGCTCGTGCAGCTCCCCGCTGGTCTCGACCAGGAGCGCCTCCGGAGTCCAGGACAGGGACCCGGTGAGATCCGCCGAGGCGAGCTTGGGGATCGAGGCGGGCGTACCGGCGAGGAAGAGGTCGGGGTGGAGATCACGCGCCTCCACCTGGCACTCCGCCCCGGTTCCCGACCAGCTGGCGAAGAGGTCGAGGCGGCCCGCCTCGCCGGCGAGGCGCAGGTCGTCGACGGTGCCGCCCCCCTCCTCGAGGTGGATGAGGCACGGGGACTCGAGGGAGAGCCCCTTCTCGTCGCGCCTCAACGAGAAGGACTCGAGGTGCAGCTCGGCGGGCAGTCCCGCCTCGGCGAGCTCCAGGGACGCCGCCGCGTCGAGTCGTCCGAAGATCGACTCCCCGTGGAGCTCGTCGATACGGAAGGAGCGACCGGTTCCCTCGATCCGCAGGCTCGCCTGCTGGATCCCGATGTCGGCGAGCTGGAGATCTCGCGCGGCGGCGGTCCCGCTGAGCTGCAGCTCGTCGAGGGGACCGCTGGCCGTGACCTCGGCGGAGAGGCTGCCGGCGAGGAGGTCTCCGCCGATCCAGGACTCGATCCGCTCGACGGCCAGCGAGAGCCGAGCGTCGTGGACGGTGGAGGTCTCGTGCCGGTAGGTCCCGCTTCCTTCCAGCAGGATCTCCCCGCTGCGCGCCTTCAGTCGCCGGACCACGATCGACTCCTCGTCGGTGAGGAGGTCGACCGCGACCTCGCCGAGCTCCATCGTGCCGAAGCGCACCCGCTCGCCGTCGAGCGACAGCCGACCGTCGAGGTGAGGCCAGCGACCGGTGACCGCCACGCGCCCCCGGAGCCGTCCCGCCCAGTCGTCGTGACCGAACAGGAGGCCGAGTTGATCGAGGCGCGTGATGTCGGCGCGCGATTCGAGCTCGAGCTCGAGGTGCTGTTCGGGGTCCAAGGGCAGTCGCACCTCGCCGGACTCGAGCTCCAGTCTGCCCCCGGTACTCTCGAGCGATCCGCCAGCGAGCTTCAGGGTGCCGTCGGTGAGCCGGGCGTCGAGCTCAAGGCGGTGCTCGGGGATCTCCCGGGGTCCGCCTTCGGGGAGGTCGAGGGTGCCGGTGATCGCGGTCAGCTCGGTGATCTCGCCGTGCAGCTCGCCCTCGGCGCTACGCAGGAGCTCCCGGATGTCGAGGTGGTCGAGGGGGATCGCCGCCTCGCGCAGCTCGATGCGATTGCCGGTCTGGAGGAGCTCGAGCCGGCGGATCGAGAGGGTCCGGTCGGCGGCGCTGGCGCGGCAGGTGAAAGTCCGGGCCTTCCGGTCGAAGCCGCGGAACCCGTCGAGCTCCAGCACGAGGTCGGCGGAGGCGGCGGCGGGGTCCGCCCAGGCGAGCCGGCCCCGGGATTCGAGGTCGAGGCGGCCGTGGAGGGGGGGGCTGGAAGGGAGGAGCGGGGTGACCCGATGGAGGTCGAGCCCGACGAGGTTCATCTCCCAGCGAGCGCCTTGGGAGTCGAGCTCGGTGCGGATGCCGGAGCGGCCGCCGGCCAGGGAGAGCACGAGATCGAAGGAGACGGTTCCCTGCTCGAGTCCCGAGAGGTCGACCGTCGAATCGGAGAGGATGGTCTCCCGGTCGATGGTGAGGGCGAGGGCTTCCGCGGCCCGGCTGCTCCACCGGGTGGAGAGCTCCAGCGAAGGGGCGTGGAAGAGGGGACCGCGGGTGGCCGGAGAGTGGACCTCGACATCGCCCGCCTCGAGGTGGACGGTGCCGGTGGCGTCGGTGTCGAGCGAGATGCGGCTCGCCGAGACACGACCCTGATCGCCGAGGCGCAGCAGCAGCTCGGCACCCGAAATGTCGATGCCGGGGAGGACGGCGGGGAGCTCGAGGGCCGAGGAGGAGGTGCCTTCGGGAGGCGGTGGGGAGTCGCCATCGAGGCCGAGCTCGAGGCGAATGCCGTCGCTGTGGATGGAGGCGAGGGCGGAGAGGTCACCGCGCAGGAGAGGCAGGAGGGAGAACTCGACCTCGAGGTCGGCCGCGTCGAGTCGGAGGGTCTTGCCGCTGGTTTCCAGATCGCGAACGCGGAGACCGGTGACCTCGACGTGGCCGAGATCGGCGGATCGGACGTCCTCGATCTCGATCTCGAGTCCAGCGAGGTGTCGGGCGCCCCAGGGGCCGAGGAGCTCGAGGGCGGGAGGTAGCCACCACGCGTGGAGGAGAAGGGCGAGGAGGAGAAGGAGGAACAGGTAGAGGAGCCAGCGGCGCAGGCGCTTTCGAGGCGCGCGAGGGGAGGCTTTGTTCTGGTCGGCCAAGTGGGTGGGCCCGAGGGTGCGGGCGGGCGGAGATTCTACGAGGGGGGGAAGGGGTTTGGAATCGGGGATGAGGGGGGTGAGGGAGCTGGGGTTCACCCCGGGAGCGGGATGGGCCATTTGCGACTCGGGCGTCGCCGAAGTCGAGAGGGCAGGTTCCGCTGCCGGCGTGGGGGTCAGTGAAGGCGGGCGGGGAGGTCCCGATGGCCGCGTGGGGGGGGGGGGGGGGGGGCGCCGCCGCCCCCCGCC
>CAZCAC010000010.1:56142-74739 GCA_964496575.1 uncultured Planctomycetaceae bacterium
AACGCCAAGCCGGCAGCGGGACCGTCCCGTCCGCCTGCGGCGAACGCCAAGCCGGCAGCGGGACCGTTCCGTCCGCCTGCGGCAAACACCCCACCGACACATCACCCGGCCAACCCGCAACCGCTCCCCGTCAGATCGTCACCGAAGCTCCGGCAAGGAGACCTCCAGCCAACTCGCCGAGGCCTCCAGGCCCCCTGGACGGTAGCGACGCGGCCAGAGTGCGCGATGTCGCGCGACCAGCGAGGTGAGCTCCTCGTGCAGGGGAGCTCGCACCGTCGCGGGGAGCTCCCGCAGCGGCATCTCTTCCGCGGCCTCCAGCCTGGCGAGACCGAGGGCTCCGCCGAAGCGCAGCAGGTCGCGTGCCAGCTCGAGCTCGCTCCGCAGCAACTCGGCGTCCCCTCCCCGACACCTGGCCCGCTCGATCCCCTCGAGGCACCCCTGGAGATGTCGATCGGCCTCGATCAGCCCGTCGATCGACAGCCCCGCGATCTGGGCGTGGGGAAGCGGCTGATCACCGAATACCGCCAGGTAGAACTGGGCGTTCCCGTTCCAGGAGTGATCGCCCGTCATCGCCTGAACCCGCCCGAGCTCGAAGGCGGCGCGGCCGAGCACCCCGGCCTCGTCCTCGAAGGCGAACAGATCCAGCAGGCGGGGAAAGTCCTCGCTCGCGAGCGTGTCCGCCGACTCGACGCTCCACGCGAACGCCGCCCCGGCCAGCCAGCCGAGGTAGCTCACCGGCCAGGGCTGAAGATGTCCGCGGTCTCCCCAGTCGGTCACGAGCACACCCCGCGCGCCGTGCTTCGCTCCGTGGCGTGCGGCACTCCGCAGGTTGCCCAGTGCATTCTCGGTCCGGCCTCCGAAGCTGTTCCAGGAGCTGGTGCCCGGGCAGACGTCGAAGGTGATTCCGCTCTCGGCGAAGACCCGCAGCTCCTCGTCGAAGGGATGGTCGGCGGCGTAGCCCCAGACCATCGCGACGGCATCCCGCGGCAGGTCGTCGATCACCTCGGGACGCTCGAGCACGATGTCCCCCCAGAACTGCATCCGCTTGCCGCGCTCGGTCACCAGCCGGTGTACCTTGCGCAAGAAGTCCACGTAGACCCGGTGCTTGCCGAGCCTAGCGCACCGCTCCGCCGACCGGCCCTCGCCGAGATCGGTCGTCTCGTCGAGACCGACGTTTAGCTCGTCCGAGTCGAATGCGGACAGCAGCTCGTCGTAGCGCTCGCCCAGGAACTCCAGGCTGCGCGGGTTGGTCGGGTCGAGACCGTACGGTTCCTTCTCGCGGCTGAAGGGGTGCTCGATCCCCTCGGGAACCTCGGCCAGCTCGCGCCAGCGCTCGTGGCGCAGCCAGGGGTGCAGGTGGCCGAAGCTCTGCTGGTTGGGCACCAGCTCGACGTGCCTCGCGCGACAGTAGCGGGAGAGCTCGCCGATCTCCGCGGCGTCGTACGAGCTGCGCCCGCGCAGCGCCTCCTCGCAGTCCGTGTAAGTGAAGTCCGCCTCCATGTAGAGCTGCAGGCGGTTGTACTTCCAGGAGGAGAGGCGATCGACGAGGGCCTTCAGCGTCTGCATCGTCGGCCGCCGATCGCGCGCGACGTCGAGCATCACGCCGCGCTCGGCGAAGTTGGGAGCATCCTCGATCGAGACGCCGGGGACCTCCTCGATCCGCTCGGTACCACAGCGCGAGACGAGCCACTGCTCGAGCGTGCACAGGCCGTAGTAGAGCCCCGCGCGGCTCCCCCCGAGGAGCTCCACCCCGGACTCGTCGAGGCGCAGCCGATATCCCTGGGCGTGGAGCTCCTCCGAGAGCTCCAGCCGCAGGTCCGCCCGTCCCGCTTCCCGGACCGGCTCGGCGCTCACCCCCGCGGCGGCCAGCCGGCGCAGGACCCGCTCCAGTCCCGGATCGTCCTCGGCGAGAGGGTCTCGGGATACGGCTACCCGGCGGGGGACCGACCAGCGGCAGGGGAGAGCGGTGCCGCTCCGCGGCGGGGGCACGAGCAGGGGGAGAGTTGCCATCACCGCTACTCCTGCTCCCCTTCCGGCTCCTCGGCCTTCTCCTCCCCCGGCGCCGCCTCCTCCCCCTCGGGGACGACGACCGGCTCCGGATCGGGAGGGGTATCGTCGAGCGAGGAGGCAAAAGGGAACCAGAGCAGGAAATTGGCGGCGAGGAAGGCGAAGAGGAAGGTGACCCGTTTCGAGGGGGCGCGCATGGGCGAATCTCCGTGGACAGGCGCGGATTGTCCCCCCGGCATGGGGTCGGAGGCAAGCGCTTGTGTCCGGAGCGCTTGACCTTCGCTCTCCTCCTCGCGAGGCTTTCTCCGATGATCGACCACGAACCCCTCCGGGAGGCTTCCCTTGCGTGAAGCGCGCCTGCGCGACGTCCTGCTCGTTCGCGCCTTCGAGGAAGGCGACGAGGAGGGCGAGCTGCTCGGGGTGCGCGAGCGCGCGATCGTCACCCGCGAGGTGCGCGACGAGTTCGCGGTGGGGGGGGTCGAACCGGATCCCGAGGCGCTCCTGGCCCGTCGGGCCGAGCGCCTTCGCGAGCGGATCCTGCGCAACCGGCCCGCCGTCCAGCGGGTCTTCGACCTCTCCGCCCGCCGCGGGCTCCCGTGGTGGCTCGCCCTCGGCGGCGGCGTGCTCGTCGGCGGCGCGATCGACCACATCGGGTCGGCGCAGACGATCAACCTGCTGAACTTCCCGGTCCTCGGCCTCCTCGCCTACAACCTGGCGATCTACCTGGTCATCCTCCTCACCGGCTTCCGGCCGCGCCATGGCCAGACGCGCTACGAAGGGCGGTCGAGTCGCGCCGCGGCACAGGGGATCCTGGCGCGGTTCACCCTCTGGCTCGCTTCCCCCGAGCGCTTCTGGCGCCGCAGTCCCCAGGGTGACGGTCGAGCGACCGTCTGCGCCCAGCGTTACACCCGCGACTGGTTGCGTGTCGGCGCGCCGCTGCACGTCGCGCGGGGCGCGCGGTGGATGCACCTCGCCGCGGCCGGACTGATGCTCGGCGCGATCTGTGGCCTCTACCTGCGCGGGCTGGTCCTGGACTACGACGCCAGCTGGGAGAGCACCTTCCTCACCGAGGAAGCGGTCCACACCGCGCTTGAGTTCGTCTTCGCACCCGCCGTCTGGATCCTCGGTGAACCCGTGCCCGACGTAGGAGCAATCGCAGCCATGCGCGCGCCCGGCGGGGAGCCCGGGGAAGCGGCTCGCTGGATCCACTACTACGGCGTGACCGGTGGCCTCTTCGTCGTGCTGCCGCGGTTGGTCCTGGCGCTGGTCGCCGCCCATCGCGCACGCGTTCGCGCCGCCGACATCCCGCTGCCGCTGGAAGGCGACGCCTATTTCCTCAAGCTGCTGGCGCGAGAGCGCGGTCAGGGTCGCTGGGTCGTCGTGCAACCCTACAGCTATCACCCCTCGTCGCGCTCCAGCGAGGGTCTGAAGACGCTGATGCTCGACCTCTTCGGAGGACGGATCCGCGTCGCCGTCCTCGAGCCGGCGGCCTACGGTGACGAACCACTCCCCGATCCAGCCGACGCCGAGAGCGGGAGCGTCTGCCGGCTGACCCTCTTCACCCTGGCCCAGTCCCCCGAGCGGGAGGTGCACGGTCGCTTCCTGCAGGAGCTGCGGGAGAGCGTCCGCGACGAGCGAGGTGTTCGCTCCCTCCTGGTCGTCGTCGATTCCGGACCGTACGCCGAGCGCCTGGGGCGGGCCGCCGAGGCGACCGAACGGCTGGAGGAGCGGGAGCGCAACTGGCAGCGGCTGATGCGGGAGCTCGAGCTCACCGCGGTGGTCTGCGATCTCGGCGGTCCCACCGGCGCGGACCTGCTCGAGGCCGCCCGGGAGGCGCAGTGGCCGGCGCCCCTGAATGGAGGCGATCTTTGAGCGACGACGCCCCGTTGACCCTCTCGCTGACGCTCCTGTCGCACACCAACGTCGGCAAGACGACGCTGGCCCGGACGCTCTTGCGCCGGGACATCGGCGAGGTGCTCGACCAGGCGCACGTGACCGACGAGTCGGTCTGCCACACCCTGCTGGAGACGCCGGCGGGACAGCGCCTCGTCCTGTGGGACACTCCCGGCTTCGGCGATTCGGTCCGCTTGCTGCGCACCCTGCGCGACGAGGCCGATCCGCTCGCCTGGATCGAGAGCCAGGAGTTCGACCGCCACGGGCACCGCGCGCTGTGGTGCGATCAGCAGGCGGTGCGTGGGGTGCGTCGCAACAGCGACGTGGTGCTGTACCTGGTCAACGCCGCCGAGTACCCCGAGGACGCGGGCTACGTCGACGCCGAGCTGGAGATCCTGACCTGGATCGAGCGGCCGGTGCTCCTCCTGCTCAACCAGACGGGGCCGCCGCGCGAGGACGAGCTGGTCGACGACACCGAGCGCTGGCGCAACCACGTCAGCCGCTGGAAGATCGTGCGCGGCGTGCTCGGGCTCGACGCCTTCACCCGCTGCTGGGTCCAGGAGGGCAAGCTCCTGGAAGAGGTGCGGACGCTGGTCGATCCCGATCGCCGCGAGCTGGTCACCGCGTGTCTCGACGCCTGGCGCGCCGAGCGCCTCTCGACCTTCCGCGAGTCGATGGCCCTGCTCGCCGGCGAGCTCGCGCGCTCCGCCCGCGACAGCGAGCCGATCGTCGACGGCGCCTGGGGCAACGACAAGACGCAGGCGATGAAGGCGCTGGCCCGGCGGATGGAGAAGGGCACCGGGGAGGTGATCGACCGGCTGATCTCCCTCAACGGGCTGGAGGGTCGCGCGGAGATAGAGCTGCGCACCGCCCTCTCCGACTTCGCCACCCGCGCGGAGAAGCTCGCGCCGAAGCGCTGGGGCGTGATTGGCGGGATCGCCAGCGGCCTCGCCACCGGCGTCGGCGTCGACCTCGCTTCCGGCGGCCTGTCGCTGGGCTCGGGGATGATCATCGGTGCGCTGGCTGGCGGCCTGGGCGCGGCGGGGATCGCCAAGGCCTACAACACGGTGCGTGGCCCCGACCAGGCGAAGGTCGCCTGGTCCCCCGAGGTGCTGACGCGCACCGCCGACCACTTCCTGCTGCGCTACCTCGCGGTGGCCCACTTCGGCCGCGGTCGCGGCACGTGGCGCGAGCGCGAGATCCCCGGCTTCTGGCGCTCGGCGGTCGACGAGGCGGTCGCGTCGCGCGAGGTCTACTTCAAGGCGATCTGGAAGGCCGCCCGCGGCCGCGGGGCGGAGAATCCCCTGCGCGAGCTTCAGGGGCGGCTGGTACCGCTCTTGACCGGCTGCACTCGTGAAGTACTGGCTTCCTTCTACCCCGATTCCAGTCACCTGCTCTGAGCCTCCCCTCCGCAACGGGGGAAGATTCGCGCTGGGCGCGGCGTTCGGGGATGGTAAGCTCGGCTGAGAGCTCGATCCCGGGGCTCGATCGCTCATGGGTGAAAAGGACATCGCCACCAGCACCGACGCGGAGGAGCAGCGCAACTTCATGCGCGCCCTCCTCGAGGACGTCCAGGCCCTCGATCGAATGATCGGCGAGGGCCGCATCGAATCGGGGGTCCGCCGCATCGGCGCGGAACAGGAGATGTTCCTCGTCGACTCCGGAATGAGGCCGATGTGCGTCGCCGACCGCGTGCTCGACGAGCTGCGCGACCCGGCGTTCACCTCCGAGCTCGCGCTCTTCAACCTCGAGGCCAACCTCTCGCCGTGCAGGATGGGGACGGACTGTCTCCAGCGGATGGAAGGCGAGCTGGAGGTCCGCCTCGCTCAGGTGCGGGCGGCGGCGGAGAAGCACGGGGCGAAGGTGCTGCTCTTCGGGATCCTGCCGACGCTGGGCAAGGAGCACCTGACGCTCGAGCAGATGACTCCCGATCCGCGCTACCACGAGCTCAACCGCGTCCTCTCCGAGTACTGCAGCGGTGAATTCCACACGCTGATCAAGGGGCTCGACGAGCTGAAGCTGGTGCACGACAACCTGATGCTCGAGGCGTGCAACACGAGCTTCCAGGTGCACTTCCAGGTCAGCTCCGAGGAGTTCGCGGCGCTCTACAACGTCGCCCAGGCGGTCACCGCTCCGGTGCTGGCGGCGGCGGTCAACTCGCCGCTCCTCCTGCGTCACCGGCTGTGGCACGAGACTCGAGTCGCGCTCTTCCAGCAGTCCCTCGACAACCGCTCCGAGACGCAGAAGGAGCGCGGCAAGCGCCAGCGCGTGTACTTCGGCGATCGCTGGGTGGAGGACTCGGTCCTGGAGATCTTCCGCGACGACATCACCCGCTTCCGCGCGATCATCCGCGGCCGCCTCGACGAGTCGCCGCTCACGACCCTCGACCGCGACGAGATCCCGAACCTCCGCGCGCTGTGCCTGCACAACGGCACCATCTACCGCTGGAACCGCCCCTGCTACGGCGTCCGCGACGGGGTCGCGCACCTGCGCATCGAGAACCGGGTCCTGCCCGCAGGGCCGACGGTCCTCGACGAGGTGGCCAACGCCGCGTTCTTCTTCGGCCTGATGTCGGCGCTCGACGAGGAGTACGGTGACATCAAGAAGGCGATGTCCTTCGACGAGGTGAAGGAGAACTTCATGGCGGCGGCGCGCTACGGCCTCAAGGCGCGCTTCCGCTGGGTCGGCGGCATGACGTGGACCGCCGAGGACCTGATCCTCCAGCACCTGCTCCCGCTGGCGCGCGACGGCCTGACCCGGCGCGGGGTCGACCCCAAGGAACGCGACCGCTACCTCGACGTGATCGGCGAGCGCGTGGCGCGAGGGCGGACCGGTGCGCAGTGGGCGCTCGATTCCTTCGCCGGCATGGAGGAGGGGGACGCTCCCGGCGCGCGAATGCGGGCGATCTGCGCCGCCACCGAGGCGCAGCAGTGGTCGGGCAAGCCCGTTCACCAGTGGGAGCTCGCCACCCTGGAGGTCGACGACCGCTGGCAGGAGGACTACCGCCTCGTGAGCCAGCTGATGACCACCGACGTCATCACCGTCCACCCCGAGGACCTGATCGACCTCGCTGCCAGCGTCATGGAGTGGGAGAAGATCCGGCAGGTTCCGGTGGAGGACACCGACGGCAAGCTGGTCGGGATCCTCTCCCACCGGGCGATCCTGCGGCTGGTCGCGCGCGGGATCGCGAGCGGGGAGATGAAGAACGTCTCCGTCCGCGAGGTGATGGCCAAGGACCCGATCACCTGTATCCCCGAGACCACCAGCCTGGACGCGATCGCGCTGATGCGACAGCACGGCGTCTCCTCGCTTCCGGTGATCCGGGACGGACAGATGGTCGGTATCATCAGTGAGCACGATTTCATCAATGTCGCGGCCCGTCTGCTCGAAGAGAGGCTTCGAGAGTCCTGAAGCCTTGCAAGACACCGAACACGAGAATCACCGCTCGACCGGAGAGTCCGCCGCCCGACCGTCCCCGCTGGCGGGGTGGCCGCCTCGCCCGGACCTCGCCGACCACCGGCTGGGCCGCTACACGTGTGGCCTGCCGGGGCCGCGCTTCGTCCTGGTCGGCGGCCTGCACGGCAACGAGCCGGCGGGAGTCTGTGCGATCCAGGAGATCCTCCGCACCCTCGAGGAGCGCGACCTGCCGATCTACGGGGAGATCCTGGGGCTCGCCGGCAACCTCTCTGCGTTGCGGCTCGGCGACCGCTTCATCGACCGCGACCTCAACCGGATGTGGTCGCGCGAGGAGATCGAGTCGGAGCTGAACGCGGAGGAATGTCACGAGGTCGCCGAGCGAACCGCCCTGCTCGCCGAGATCGAGGCGGCGATCGAGGGCGCGAGGGGGCCGGTCGTCTTCGTCGACCTTCACTCGACGTCGGCTTTCGGGGCCCCGTTCAGCATCATCGGCGACACGTTGCAGAACCGCCGGATCGCCTTCTCCTTCCCCGTGCCGGTGATCCTCGGCATGGAGGAGAACGTCGAGGGCGCGCTGCTCGGCTACTTCGGCGAGCGCGGCCACATGGCCGTCGGCTTCGAGGGAGGCAAGCACGACGATCCGCTGACGGTGCGCCACCACGTCGCCGCGATCTGGCTGACGCTGATCGCGGCGGGCGCGCTTCGCCGATCGGACCTCCCGGACTCGGTCGAGATCTACACGCTGCTCGCTTCAGCCGGTCGCGGTCTGCCGGGAGTGATCGAGACCCGCTACCGGCACCACGTCGAGGAGCGCGATCGTTTCCGCATGCGGGAGGGGTTCGGGAACTTCGATCGAGTCCAGAAGGACGAGCTCCTCGCCTACGACCGCGACGGCCCGGTCCACGCTCCCGAGGCGGGCCTGATCATGCTGCCGCTCTACCAGGGCAAGGGACAGGACGGCTTCTTCCTCGGGCGCGAGGTGCGCCGCTTCTGGCTGCGCGTCTCGACACTGCTGCGGAAGCTGCGCCTGGCGCGGATCGTGCACTGGCTGCCGGGCGTGCGCCGCGTGGAAGGCGAGGTCGGGACGGTCGAGGTGACGCCGCTGCTGGAGCGCTGCGGAGCGCGTCCCGTCCTCCACCTGCTCGGCTTCCGCTGCAGCCTGTCGGTGGAGAGGCACCTGCGCTTCAGCCGGCGGGTGGAGAGACTTCGCCCCTCCGGACCGGGCTCGGGAAACGGCCGCCCGTGACCTCCCTCTTCAGCCACACCTACGTCGCCCTCTCGATCGGCAGCGCGCTCGCCCCGTCGGTGGGTCGGGCGCGCTTCCTCATCCTATCGGTGGTCGCCTCGACGCTGCCCGACGCCGACGTGATCGGCTTCCGGCTGGGCGTCGCGTACGGGGATCTCCTCGGGCATCGCGGGCTCACCCACTCGCTGCCGTTCGCCCTCGCGATCGGGCTCCTGGTGGTGACCCTCGGCTTCCGCGCGGTGCCGCGCTTCGGTCGCCTCTGGTGGGGGCTGCTCGCCTGGTTCACCCTGCTCACCGCCTCGCACGGATTCCAGGACGCGCTCACGGACGGTGGACTGGGCGTCGCGTTCTTCTCGCCCTTCATTCTCGATCGCTACTTCCTGCCCTGGACGCCGATCCTCGTCTCGCCAATCGGGATCGAGAGCTTCTTCACGTCCTACGGCTGGGCCGTGCTGCGCTCGGAGATGCTGGTAGTCTGGTTGCCGGCGACGACCATCGCCGTGATGATCGGGTCCATGCGCTTCGCGCGGACGCTGGAGGCCCGCCGGTGAGCGATCCCGGCGGAGGCTCCTCGTTCCTCACCACCCGCTGGTCGGTGGTTCGCGCGGTGGGGGAAGGGGATACCGAGCGGAAGCACCAGGCGCTCACCGCGCTGTGCGAGGCGTACTGGTATCCGCTGTACGCCTACTTGCGGCGTCGCGGTCACGGCGCCGAGGACGCCAGCGATCTGACCCAGGGTTTCTTCGCGCGGCTGCTCGCTCGACCGGTCTTCGAACAGCTCTCTCCCGATCGAGGCCGCTTCCGCGCCTGGCTGCTCGCCGCGCTGAAGAACCACCTCGCCGGGGAGCGCGCGCGCGAGGGAGCGCTGAAGCGTGGTGGGGGGCGCGTCTCCCTCTCGATCGACTTCGAGGACGCCGATCGGCGCTTCCAGCTGGAGGACGAGAGAGCGCAGACCCCCGAGGAGCTCTTCGAGCACGCCTGGGCCAGCGAGCTTCTCCACCGGACCCTCGCCGGGCTGGAGGCGGAGTACCAGGGGCGCGGGCGGGGAGCCGTGTTTCAGGCGCTGCGCTCGGAGCTCGGCGGGGAGGAGCCGCCCGAGGGGTACGCCACGCGCGCCGAATCGCTGAACATGACCGAGGGGGCCTTCAAGGTCGCCGTCCACCGCCTGCGCCAGCGCTACCGGGAGCGGCTCCGGGAGGAGATCGCCGAGACCGTCTCCTCCGAGGAGGAGGTCGAGGAGGAGCTCCGGGCGCTGTTCCGGGCGCTGGGGGGGTGAGCGGCCGCCGCGCGGAAAGGGGGAAGAACCCCGCCGTGCCTGTAACCTCTCAGCCTCGGTGCTTCTGAGGGGGGTGACCCGAAGCCCCGAAGAGACAGGAAGACGCGAAGATGAGCCAGTGCAAACGATGCGGTGCGATCCACTCCGACCCCGAGGAGCTCTGCGCCCGGTGCCTCCTGGAGGTCGGCCTGGCCGAGGAGCCCGAGCCGCGGGCCTCGATCGGCCGCAGCCACCTGCGCCCCTCGGCGCCGTCGCCCGAGGAGCTCGCGCCGCTCTTCTCCGAGCTCTCCATCGAGGAGATGGTCGGCCAGGGGGGGATGGGCGCGGTCTATCGGGCGACGCAGAAGGCGCTGGGTCGCCAGGTGGCGCTCAAGGTCCTGCTCGGGGATCTCGGGCAGGACCCCACCTTCGCCAAGCGCTTCGAGCGCGAGGCGCGCACCCTCGCCGCGCTGTCTCATCCGAGCTGCGTGGTGATCCACGACTTCGGCGAGCGCGGCGGGTTCTTTTTCCTCCTGATGGAGTTCGTCGAAGGCGCCAACCTGCGGCAGCTCCTGAAGACGCGCTCGGTCGCGCCGCGCGAGGCGTTGTCGATCGTCGCGCAGATCTGTGACGGACTGCAGTACGCCCACGATGCCGGTGTGGTGCACCGCGACATCAAGCCGGAGAACATCCTGGTCACCCGCGATGGGCGGGTGAAGATCCTCGACTACGGCCTCGCCAAGCTGATCGATCCGGTGGGGGAGGACTCGCACCTGACCGGGACCTTCCAGGCGATGGGCTCGGTGCACTACATGGCGCCGGAGCAGTGGAAGCACCCGCTGGAGGTCGACCATCGCGCGGACATCTACTCGCTCGGTGTGGTCTTCTACGAGCTGCTCACCGGCGAGCTGCCCGTGGGGCGCTTCCCGCTGCCGTCGCAGAAGGTCGAGGTCGACGTGCGCCTCGACGAGGTGGTGCTGAAGGCGCTGGAGATCGACCCGGAGCGGCGCTGGCAGCACGCGAGCGAGGTGAAGACGCAGGTGCAGGGGCTGGGTCGGCGCGTGAGCTCACCGGCGCCGAGGCGGGGTCGACGCCCCGCGGCCCGGAAGACCGGTCTCCCTGGCTGGGCGATCGTCCTGATCCTAGGCGTGATCGCGGTGCCGGTCCTCTTCGGAGTGCTGGCGTTCTTCTGGCTGTTCTACCAGGTGGACCGGCCTACCGATTTCGATTACCCGATCGCAGGCGTCCTGGAGAGCTCCCCCGAGGAGCTCTGGGAACCGATGCCCAGGCCGGTTCCCACGGAGGAGCCGGTCCCGGTCGAGACGCAGACCCGCCCGTCGAACCCGCTCACCATCGAAGAGGGTTACCGCCTGATCGGGGAGGCGGAGGACGAGCAGCCCCGCCTGCTCACGCCCGCGCGCATCGCCGCGCTCGGGCTCCGCGAGGATCAGGCGGAGAAGCTGGAGCAGATGCTGCGCATCCCCCTGCTCTTCCAGGGCAAGTACGAGCGGGACGCGGTCCGGAGCAGTCGACAGACCAGCCCCGGCAACGTCGTCATCGAGATGGACGCGTTTCCCGAGAAGTACGACTCGCTCCGCGAGAAGGTCGAGGCGTTGCTGGATCAGCGCCTCGACGGCGAGCTCGAGGTCGGCCGCCTGATCGAGGTGATGTCGCCCGAGGGGCTTCTCGCGCGCGGACAGGCGCCGTTGCGGATCTGGATCCAGCGCTGGGACGGCGGCTTTCGCGCGCGCGAGGAGCCGATCGATGGAGCGCAGGGTGCGGTGGTGCAGTACAAGGGCGAGGAGCTCTTGCACCGCTACCAGCTGCTCTGGAACCTGGCCGCGGGCGAGTCGACGGAGCTGCCCGAGCGGAGGACCGTGACGAGCGAGTTCTTTCCCTGCAACGTCGACGGCAGCACGATCTGGGTCGTGGGCGAGCTCGTCGACCTCGGCCTGCCCGGGGCCGAGGCGATCGCGGTGTGCGACGCGGTGGAGACGGCGCGCGAGCGTTACCTCGAGCTGGAGGAAGAGAGCAGCACCCTCTCATGGGACGAGGAGGGCCACCTGACCGTCTCGATCGGGGCATTCCTCGCCGGTGAAGAAGGGGGGTACCAGGATGGAGTCTGGAGGGAGATCCGCGGTCTGGTCTCCGATCGCTCATTGCTGCCCGGTCTGAAGAGCTATCTCGACCTGGAGGGGCTCTTCTCTCGCGGGACGCGCGCGGTCGAGCTCGAGATGTGGCTCGAGAAGGACACGTTCGTCCTCAGGCGTGGAAAAGGGAAGGGGATCGCTCCTCTCGTGGACGGTGACGTGCCCTACTTCGCACCGGACCGGCGCTTCTGGATTCGTGGACTCGAGCTCGCCCGACCGGGCAAGTAGCTGACTACACGCCCCCTCACCCCTTGCCGCTGGCGGCGAAGAGCAGCGGCAGGCTCCCGATGATCATGCCCGTACCGAGCATGGACTGGGTGTCCCCTCAGCAGCCGGTCAGGCGCAGGACGAGGCCGCCCGCCAGGAGCAGGCCTCCGATCACGGTCCACTTGGTGAAGGTCATGGCGCCAGCGGGTACGGAGCGGCGGGACCGTACGGGACCGGGTTTTTCAGCGGATGAGGCGGAAGGCCATCCCCGCGCGCCGCGCCGCCTCGCCGTCGGCGTCGTCACGGTCTCCGATCACCAGGCAGCGCACGGGCTCCACTCCGAGGGCCCGGGCGGCGGCGAGGTAGCCCTCGGGGGAGGGCTTCAAGCGCGGCGGGCCTCCGTCCTCGCCGCTCGCCACCACGACCTCGAAGAGTGACTCGGCGCCCAGCGCCTTCAGCTTCTCCCGCGCCGGGTAGTCGCTGACCAGGGCGGTGCGCCCTCCGCCGGAACGGAAGCCGGCGATCTCGGCGAGCAGGCTGGCGCGGCGAAAGCGGCGCAGCCAGGGGCCCGGGCGCTTCACCATCCACTCGCGAATCACCGCCTCGACGTCCTCGACCGCCGCTCCCAGCTCCAGGGCGGTCAGGCGCAGCTGCAGGGCGAAGGGATCTTCCCGGCGGTCGAGCCCCTCCTCGCGGATCCGCTCGTGCTGCTGGCGGAAGCTCCTGATCACCCGCATCCGGTGCGCGCCGAAGCAGAGGAGCTGCACGGCCATCGCCAGCTTGACCGGCCCGGGTCGGTACAAGGTGCCGTCGAGGTCCACCAGCCAGGCGACGTGACTCACGGAGCTCCCTCTCGCCTCAGCGGCTCGCGAGCCTCCTCATCCTCGCCCGCGACCGCGCGTCGCCGGTGCCGGTCGCGAGCGCCTTCGACGCGTACTTCTTCGCCGCCTCCCGATCCTCCAGGAGACGATTCTGCCAGATGGCGGCGTTGCTGTAGATCAGCCAGGCCGCCTCCTTGTCACGGATCGGTCCCATGGCGTCGAGCTGGTCGATCGACTGGCAGGCCCGGCGCGCCTCCCGCTCGCTCGACACCGTGAACAGCTCACCGAACACGGCCAGCTCGAAGAGCCCCGCCTCGTTCTTCGGGTCGATCTCCTTGGCCTTGTCGATGTGCTCGATCGTCGACAGCCCGGAGGTACAGAGCGCCTTCAGCGCCCGGACGAGGAGGCCGCTCTCGCCCTCGGGATCGGCTTCCATCGCGTAGCTCACCGCCGGGACCAGCTTCGCCCCACCGGGATTCCGCTTCTTCAGGGAGGCGAGCAACTCGACCGCGCGCTCGCACTGCGCCGTCCGGTCCGGCCCCTCCGCCCGGGCGAAGGCCGCGGCGATCTCGATCGCCTTCATCAACGGGACGCGCTCTCGCTGACGCAGCTTCCGCAGGTGCTCGACGTACGGGGCGGCGCCACCCTCCCGGTAGCCGGTGCGTCCCCACACGTCACCGTCGGCGGTCATCAGGAGGATGGTGGGGTAGCTGGACACCTCGAGCTCCCGGGCCACCTCGCGGTTCCGCGCGATGTCCGGCACCCGGTCCAGCGCGGGCTTGCGGCGCGGCAGGTCGACCTTCACCAGGACGTACTGCTCCTTCGCCGCCTCGAGGAAGGTCGGATGGCGGAAGACCTCGACGTCCAGCATCTTGCACCACTTGCACCAGTCGGAGCCGGTGAAGTCGACGAGCAGGTCTTTCCCTTCCTCTCGCGCGAGCTCGACGCCCCGGTCGTACTCTTCGATCCAGTCGTTCGAGACGCCGGTCGGAGCGCCGAGCGGAGTCGCGAGGACGAGGGAGTTGGCCAGGATCGCGGTGATCATGTCGTGACGGAAGTGGTAGGTGGCGGCGGGTGTCGTCCGAGGGGCTGTTCCTCTTTCGGCGTATCCCCCCCCGGCGCCGTACGGGAATGCTCTCGGGGCGGGCCGGCGCCCGCAATCCGAATCGACTGAGACTGTACGGGCCACGATTCTAGAAGACTCAACAGCCCTCCTTGGCCTGGTTTCTGCGCGCAGAAACCGACTCCGAGTGTATCAGCGTTCTCCCCGGCGCTGTTTCTCCTGGATCTTGCCGATCTCCTCCAGGTCCGCCTCCCAGTACTTCGCCTGCTCCTCGGGGGAGGGGACGACGAGGGGGCGGACCACGCGGAAGCCGACGAAGGGGGCGTCGGTGTGGTACCAGATGCTCTTGGGGAGCTGCGGATCCTGTGCCTGCCAGCCCCGGCGGGAGCGCCGCCGTGCCGCGCTGCGCAGCTCGTCCGGGTCGTCGTCCCACGACCCGCCACGCACCACGCGTGGGAACTGGGTCTCCGGCCACACGACGGGGTTGTGTGGCACGCCTTCCCGGTCATAACTATCTTCTTCCCAGGCGTCGAGCACCCACTCGGCGACGTTGCCGTGCATGTCGAAGAGACCCCACGGGTTGGCCTTCTTCTTCATCACCTGCTGGTACTGGTCGTCGGCGTTGTCGTACCACCAGGCGTACTCCTCGCCGGCGTCGGGATCGTCACCCCAGGAGTAGGCGGTCCGCGTGCCGGCGCGGCACGCGTACTCCCACTCCGCCTCGGTGGGCAGCCGGTAGAAGCGGCCGGTCTTCATCGAGAGCCACTTGGTGTACTGCTTCGCCGCGAACTGGGTCATGCAGATCGCGGGGAAGCCCTTCACGCCCATCGAGAAGTCCATCGGCGCGTAGGGCGGCGTCGGGCGGCTGACCGCGTCCGCCCAGGCGTCCTGCTTCACCGACTCCAAATCCCCACGCTCGCGCGCCAGGACGTCGAGCTTGTGCATGAACACCTCGTACTCGTCCCAGGTCACCTCGTGGATCTCGATCCAGAAGGGATCGACGCGCACCTCGTGGACCGGACCCTCCGAGTCCTTGCGCTTCGCCTCCTTCTCCGGGCTGCCCATCTCGAAGGAGCCGCCGGCGATCGGGACCATCTCGAAGGTCACCTCGGTACCGGGGACGCGCTCGGTGTACCGCTTCATCTCCTCGGCGGTCTTCGCCACGGCGCCCTCGATCTCGAGCATCGGCGGACGGCCCTCGGGAGGATCGGGGTAGACGAGCGGGTCGCCCTCCTGGTCGTCGAAGGGCAGCAGGAGACCGAGGGGCAGCAGCAGGGTGGTCGGGATCAGCTCGAGGTACGGCACGGTCGTCTCGGAAGGAAGGGGATAGGGAGTATCGTTCCAGAATGTAGCTCGGTCGCTCCAGGGCGCCAGCGGTCTCGTGCAGAATGCTGCGCCGGCGGGCGATGAGCCGGGCGTCCAGATCGGGTAGAGTCACCCTCGGCATGCTCCTCCGCGCCACCCTCATCCTCTCGATCGGCCTCTCCTGCGCGGGCCCTGCCGCCCGGCCGGAGCCGTTGGAGCGCTTCGAGAGGAGCGCTCCGAGCATGGGCACGGAGTTTCGCATCGTTCTCTACGCCCCCGGGGAGGCGGCCGCGGCTCGCGCCTTCGAGGCCGCCTTCGCGCGGATCGAGGCGCTCGATGCGCGGCTCAGCGACTACCGGCCGGACAGCGAGCTCTCGCGCCTCTCCCGGGCCTCGAGCGAATCCGCTCCGACCCCGCCGGTACCCACCTCCCCCGAGCTCTGGACGCTGCTCGAGCGCTCCACGCGCCTCTCCCGCGAGACCGGTGGCGCCTTCGACATCACCGTGGGCCCCTTCGTACGGCTGTGGCGGCGAGCGGGACGGCAGGAGGAGCTTCCCGCGGCGGAACAGCTCGAGCGGGCGGGCCGCTCGGTCGGTTTCCGGTACGTGGAGCTCGACCCCGCCACCCGGAGCGTGCGGCTCCTCGCCCCCGACATGCGCCTCGACCTGGGCGGGATCGCCAAGGGGTACGCCCTCGACGAGGCGCTGCGCGTGCTCGCCGAGCACGGCATCCAGGCCGCGCTGGTCGACGGGGGAGGGGACATCGCCGTCGGCGAGGCCCCGCCGGGCGAGCCGGGGTGGAGGCTGGCGCTGCAAGGCGCGGGGTGCGAAGTGACGAGCTCGCTCCTCGTGCTCGAGAACGGCGCGGTGGCCACCTCGGGGGACGCCTACCGTCACGTCGAGGTAAACGGAGTGCGCTACTCGCACATCGTCGACCCCTCGACCGGCCTCGGATTGACCCACCGCGTCACCGTCAGCGTCGTCGCCCCCGACGCCACCACCGCCGATGCCTGCGCCTCCGCGGCGAACGTGATGGGACCCGAGCGAGGGCTCGCCTGGATCGAGAGCACCTCGGAGCTCGAAGCGCGCTTCACCACCGTCGAAAATGGGACGGTGCGCGCTTGCCAGTCCGAGGGGCTCCACCGGATGATGAGCTCCCCTTCCTCGATTCAATGACCTCGACCGAGCTGAATCCCCATGTCTGATCCCCACGAGAACTCCGGTACCTCCTCCCGTCGCGAGCTCCTGCGCACCGGGGCCGCCGTCGCCGCGGGCGCGGCCCTCGCCCCTCATTCCTCCGCCGGCAAGACCTTGCGCGCCGGCGGTGATGAGATGCTGAGGGTCGGCCTGGTGGGATGCGGCGGCCGCGGCACCGGAGCCGCCGCGAACGCCCTGCACGCCGATCCGAACACCAAGCTGGTGGCGCTGGCCGACGCCTTCATCGAGCCGCTGGAGGCTTGCCTGGGGTCCTTGAAGGCGAAGAAGGACATCGGCGATCGAGTCGAGGTCGACGAGGACCACCGCTTCGTCGGATTCGACGGCTACAAGGGCCTGATCGAGAGCTGCGACGTGGTTCTCCTGGCCACCTCGCCGCACTTCCGGCCGATGCACGTCGAAGCCGCGGTGGAGGCGGGCAAGCACCTCTTCGTGGAGAAGCCCGTGGCCACCTGCCCCGCCGGTCTGCGCCGGATCCGGGCCGCCAGCGCGAAGGCGAAGGAGAAGGGACTCAGCCTGGTCTCGGGTCTCTGCTACCGCTACCAGTTCGGCAAGCAGGAAACCGTCGAGCGGATCCACGACGGAGCGCTCGGCGAGATCACCGCAATGCAGACCACTTACAACACCGGTGGTCTGTGGCATCGCGGCCGCAAGCCCGAATGGAGCGAGATGGAGTACCAGATGCGCAACTGGCTCTACTTCGCCTGGCTCTCCGGGGACCACATCGCCGAGCAACACATTCACAGCCTCGACAAGATCGCCTGGGTGAAGGGTTCTTATCCGGTGAAGGCCACCGCGAGCGGCGGGCGCAGCCAGCGGACCGAGGAGATGTACGGGAACATCTACGATCACTTCAACACCGTCTTCGAGTGGGAAGATGGAGTGAAGGGCTTCTCCTCCTGTCGCCAGTGGCGAGGGGCTGCCTCCGACGTCTCCGACTACATCTTCGGGACGCGCGGCACGGCCAACGTGCAGGCCCACCGGATCGAGGCGGGCGCGTGGAAGTGGCGCTACCGTGGCGAGGGCCCCGACAACATGTACCAGAACGAGCACGACGCCTTCTTCGCCTCGATTCGCAAGGGCGAGCCGATCCACGACGGCGACTACATGTGCGATTCGACGATGATGGCCATCATGGCCCGCATGTCGGCGTACACCGGCCAGACGGTCACCGCCCAGCAGGTCGCCGAGTCGAAGCTCGATCTCTCCCCGGCCTCGTACGAGTGGGGTGACATCGAGATGAACCCGATCGCCGTTCCGGGGGTGACCAAGCTCATCTGATCCCGGGTCCTGGAAAGGGGCGGGGGCGGGCCGACGCGGTCCGCCCCGCTTCGTGCCCGGAGGGGTGATACACCGCGTGGGCGAGGGCGAGTCCGGAATGGCCGGGACGGAGATTCTGGAAAGGGGGTCCGTACCCGAGTTCGAGTCTGCCCGGTAGGGAGAATGGGGACATCAGCCGGGTACCCCATTGCACTCACCTCCGGAATCGACTAATAATGGATGTAGTTCCACTTCGGGAACACGATTCGCCGCCTTCCAAACCCCCCTCGTTCTGGCGAAGGTGGTGGTTCGACGGCAACCCGATGGCCGGGAAACCGTCGAGCAGGAACTGTGTTCTTGCTTCTTTCCCCGGTCGTGATTTGCCGGGATCGTTAGAGGAATGCTATGGCCACCAAGGACCGTTTCCCCACCCTCCATCACGACGGCACTGTTTCGTACTGGTCGTATCAGATGCAGGAGTGGGTCGAACACGCGTTTCACGTCCCGATCGAGGAGATCCAGGCGATGCACCCCTACGACCGCAAGCGCGTGGAAAAACACCTGAACTACCAGCCCGATTGATCGAGGCCTGAAGCCGATCTGTCTCCGTCGAGATCGAGTTACCCCCGTCGAAGTGGGGCGGGTAGGGGTGTGTCACCGTGGGTCCGGAACGGCAGGCATTGAGCGAGGTCGGTGTGCCGGAACGAGAGAAGGGCGTCGCACCGGATCGGTGCGGCGCCCCCGGGAGGGAACCCGACT
>CAZCAC010000010.1:74749-106830 GCA_964496575.1 uncultured Planctomycetaceae bacterium
CCCCCCCCCCCCCCGGGGCCGCCCCCCCCCCCCGCCCCCCCCCGGGAGGGAACCCGACTCACGGTCGGTGGTGGAGATCCCTAGTAGCTGAGAGCGCTGGAAGTATTGAAGTTGTTCCCGCACGAGGCTTGGTTGTCGGGGTCCCGATACCAGGCCTGGATGTTCAGCGGGTTGCCGGCGTAGCCGGTGGTGTCGATGGTCACCTGGTAGGTGTTGGCATCGGGTAGGTAGACGTTGCCACGAGTCAGCGGGTTGGCCACGCACCGGCGGCCGCAGCCGAAGGGCAGGTCCTGCTGGTTCGGGCCGTAGAAGAGCAGGCCGAAGTTCTGCACCGCGCCGGTGAGCTGCACGGTGATGAGGCCGCCGGCGTCACCGCTGACGTGCGTCATGACGGTGCCGCTCGGCGAGACCGAGTTGGCGTTGGCGGGCAGGCAGTACTGCGTGGGACCTTGGTCACCGCAGCCGAGGACCGAGATGTTCATCGCGTCCACGCCCGCCTCGACGATGCTCTGCGGATCGCCGTCGTTGGCGGTGAAGCGGATCGCCATCGAGGCGGTCTGGGTCACTCCGCTGGAGACGAGGTCGTCCGCGGAGATCGAGTGCGTGCGCCAGGAGAGACCGCCGGTGGTCGTGTGGGTGGCCACCGTCTTCCACGGTCCGCCGGTGCCGTTCTCGCTCATCTGGACGAGCAGCTTGTCGGTGCCGTCCTCGTTGGTGATGTACAGGTAGTAGGCGTACTCGATCAGCGCCGGGCCGCCGGAGAGGTCGAAGGTGGGGGAGGTCAGCTCGACCGCTCCGCCGTCGACGTCGGTGTTGCCGTTCTGGTTCTGCGTCAGGTAGCAGGACCCGCTGCCGTCGTGGTCGGAGGCCGGGTCGTAGTCCCAGCCGCTGTCGTCGACCGGGACACCGCGCTGCCAGTCGCCGCTGGAGGCGCCGAGGTTGACCGCGGTCCAGCCCTGGTCCGTCTCGAAGTTGTCGGCGAAGATCTCGGTCAGGTCACCGACCACCGCGGTGTAGACGTTGCCGGGCGCGCCGTCCGGGGCGGTCATCGTGCCGCAAGCGGCCTCGGTGAACTCGATGTAGAACTCAGGGTTGTCCCCGCAGGCGGCGACCGGTAGATCGCCCTCCCAGATGTCACCGCCGGTGTTGTTCATCTCCGTGGAGGAGTAGGCGCCCCCCTGGTAGCGGTAGTAGAGGTCCACGGTGCTCACCACCGTTCCACCGATCTCGATCTCGATCGGTGTCGTGGCGGTCGTGGAGAGGACCGTCGGCGGATCACAGCTGTAGCCCGAGTAGAACGGCAGGCAGCCGGCCGCCTGGGTGGTCATGATCCCCGACGTGTGACTGTGGAAGTAGGTGGTGATGTTGCCCGTGCCACCGGGGCAGAGGTGGCAGTAGCTCATGATCGTGCCGTTGGTGATGCAGACCTGCTGGGTCTGGCACTGGCCGAAGTAGCCGGACGGCGCGCACTCGTCGAGCGGCGGGCAGTAGTCGTGCGTGTGCAGCGACCCGAAGTTGTGGCCCACTTCGTGGGTGAAGACGATGAAGTCCCAGTTGTTGGGTTGCTGGACCACCGGGAAGTTGACCAGCCCGTTGATGTTGCCGCTGACCGAGAAGTTGTAGGTGTCGTTGCAGAGAACGTCGACCCAGGCGACTCCGCAGCCGAGGCTGGCACCGCTCAACATATGGCCGAGGTTCGCGCCCGCGGGCACGTTGCCGGCCCAGGCGGCCTGGAACTCGTAGAGCACGTCGACGCAGTTGCCGCCGCTGTCCTGCGCGCTCCAGGGATCGTTCGAGTTGGTGTAGAACTGCATGTACGGGAAGGTCAGCACGGTGCTGACCTGCGTCTCGTAGCGATCGCTGCCGTAGGAGAGCAGCGTGGTGACGTAGGTGGTCATCGCGCTGAGGTCCCCGAACACCTGGTAGAGCTGCCAGTCGGTCTCGAGCGCGATCGGGCACTCCCGCAGGGTGCAGGAAGGCGCGCCGGTGGAGGGGACTCCCGAGGGCTTGGCCGTGACCTGCTCGTAGGTGGGCGGGCGCAGCGAATCGGACTCGCAGAACTCCTGCATCGAGTTGCCGCGAGCCACCAGGGAGTCCTCGGTGACCAGCACGGCGAAGCCGTTCATCCAGTCACCCGTGTCGTCGGGACCGGGCATCAGGTGGACCATGACGCCCGCGCTCTCGATCCAGCCGCGGCAACCGTGTCGCGAGAAGGAGAGCATCACCTCGGAGGCGGGGTCATCAGCGAGGGTGCCCTTCCAGATCGAGAGGTCGAGCCCCTCGAGCAGGTCGGTGCGCGGCTGTCCGTCGACGTGGAAGCCGAACTTGCGCTTGGCCAGGTCGATGCGAGTGAGCTCCGCGTCGACGAGCCGTCCGTCGGGGAGGAAGATGTCCGTGAGCACGACGTGCCCGGGGGCCATCAGGTCGCCGATGCGGTCGAGGTTCGGGGAGAGGCGCACCATCTCGCCGGCCTGATCGACCGAGGTCACCTCGAGGGGGAAGGGCAGGCTCTGCTGCGCGGTCGCGAGGCCGCACGGCAGCGCCGCCGAGAGCAGGACGAGGGGAAGCGTACGTTTCATCAGAGATCTCGGGTGGGGTTGAAGACTCGGGCCGCCGCCGGTCCGAGCGACGGACGGCGTGGGGGCGAAAAAGGGATACCCCCATCTACTCCTGTTTGACTCCACAGAAACGCTTCCGGTTCCCTTCCTCTGTTCGGGTCAGAGCCCGCCGAATCGGCGTTTTCGTCGATTGCGCGTTCGATAGCGCTCGCCTCGCGGAGGGCGGCCCCGCCCTGCCAGGGGAGGGCCCTCTGGCGGGGCGTGGGGGGGCGTCGCCGGGGGCGTTTTCGCACGAGGGGCCGCCCCGCCCGCGTGGGCCATGGCCGCGCGCTCCGACCCCCGAGAATCCTCCCGAAGAGGGGATTCCGTCCCGGGAGAGCGGGTCTCTCCCCGAGGGTCCCGCCGAACCGGCACACCCTGGCGCCGCACCCGGCCGGCCTCCCCCGCGGCGGGCGCGAACGGGGCGCCCTTTTTCGGTACCTTCCAGGCCCCGTCGGACCCCGGTGCCGGGGGATCCGCTCCGAATCGCTCCGCCCCATCGCGACCTTGAAGATCCCTCCCTCGCCCTGGTTCCTCGGCTGCCTGCCTCCGCTCCTCGCCGCCCTCGGCTGCGGTACCGCCGGTCCCCCGGTGCCCCCCCCGCCCGCTCCGCCGCCGCCCGGGGAGGCCCGCTCGGTGGAGGCCAGCCCCGCCCGCGCGGGTCTCGGCGACCTGCTCGCCGAGCTCGGGGTCTCCTGGCTCCCACGCGAGGAGTGCCTGGAGATCTCCGGGTGGGTCAATCTCCAGGACGGGGCGATCGAGGTGTTCGCCTGCACCCCCGGCGGCAAGACGCACGAATCGGTGCTGGTCCTCGACTGCGTGCCCCGCGGCGTGCAGGCGGGACTGCTCGCGCTGGGGCTCACCCCCGGCACCCCCGTCGCGGTCGATGAGACGGGCGCGGTGACCCCGCCCACCGGCGACCTCGTCGAGGTCATCGTGACCTGGACCGACGAGTCGGGAGCACTTCGCGAAGCGCGTGCCGAGGACTGGATCTGGAAGCAGAGGAGCGCGGAGCCGATGGCGCGCAGAGGCTGGGTCTTCGCCGGCTCATTCGAAGCGGAGGCGGAGGGGGACGCGAAGGAAGCGACCTTCGCCGCGGACCTCGGTCGCAGTCTGATCACCACCTACTACGACTCGAGTGCGATCCTGGAGAGTCCCGACGAGCAAGCCGGAAACGACGAAGCCTACCTGGTGCACCGCGAGGTGGTTCCGCCCGTGGGTACCGAGGTCACCGTGATCCTGCGCGCCGCGAGCGAAGGAGCAGCTCGATGACGCTCATCCTCCCGATCCTCTCATTGCTCACGTCGATCACCGCGCCCGGAACCCAGGAGAGCGCCGCCCCGTCGCACCTCTCGGAGAATGAACGAGAGGCGATCGACCGCGCGATCGAGCGAGGGCTCGGCTGGTTGCACTCGAAGCAGAGCGAGGACGGCGCGTGGCGCCCGTCGCGGAGAACCGGGGTCTGTCCCGTCGCCCTGACCTCGATGGCGCTCTGGGCGAGCGCCGAGACGAACGAGGACGAGGACGGCCACCCTCACGAGCACCGGGCCGTCGAGTTCCTCCTGGGGTTTCGCCGCGAGGACGGCGGCCTGTACGCCGAGGGGCGCGGGCTGCGCGTCTACACCTCCGGGGTCGCCGCGCGGGGCCTGGAGGCGTTCGCGCGAAGCGGCTCGGCGTCGCACCTCGCCGTCGCCCGTGACGTCGGGCTGTACGCCTACCGCGGCGGAATCCCCGAGTCCTTCGTCGACGACCACGGACTCCTGCAGGCGCCCGGGGGCGATCAGCGTGGGCGCGCGAGTCAGATCCTCGCCACCGCCGAGAGCCTCGCCGAGGGCGAGCGGCGAGCCCTCGAGTTCCTCGCCCGCTGCGCGCCGGGGCCGGGTGCCGAGCGCCCGCCCCGCCGGGCGCGCGATCCCCGCTGGACGGCGCCCGGGCCGGAGGACGAGGCGCTCTCCTACGAGGACGTCCTGCCGCTGGTCTACGCCGAGCTGCGCCCCGAGCAGCAGCTGGCGCGGCGGGCGAGGGGGGCGCTGCGGCGCTTCTACACCGTCGAGGAGAACCCGGACCTGACCCGGGCCTGGACCCGGAGCGGCTTCCATCACCCCGAGCAGGGGCTCTACTACTACTACCTCGGGGTGGCCCGCGTCCTCACCGCCTTCGCCAACCCGAAGCTGCTCCTGGAAGACGGCACCGAGCGCGACTGGCCTCGGGAGCTCGCGAGGGCGCTGATGAAGCTCCAGCGCGAGGACGGCTCCTGGGTCAACGAGAACGCGCGCTGGTGGGAGGGGGAGCCGGTCCTGACCACCGCCTACGCCCTCCTGGCGCTGCGGCGCTGCCGCGACGCCCCCCCCGATCCCACCCGGAGGGGGCGGTAGGGGGTTTCTTCGCCTCCGGGGCAGGGGTTGTCGCTTTTCGGAGCTTGCCCTACCTTGGAAGGTGGGTCCTGGCGCCCTGGGTGCCCGGAACCCGCGGAATTCCATCTATCGTCCTGTCGTCCCACCCCCGTACGGCGGTCCCGATCCCGAAGATCGAACACGGCGAGCTCGAGCCGTGAGGATCGGCCCGAAACGGGGGCGGGGTGAATCGAGACCGCCTATCAGGTCGCCTCGGCGACCCATCGAGAGAGCCCCAGAGGCCAGTGAATATCATGAGTATCGAGAATAGATCTCTGATCCGTGCCGGGAGGATTCTGTTCGTGGCCGCGACGGCCGCGTCCCTCGCGTCGATTTCGAACGCGCAACGAGTCCGGCCCCCGGCCACCGACGTCTCCGGTAGCGAGGTGCCCGGCGGAGCGCTGGTCGATCCCACGGTCGCGGTGACCGTGCCCTGGCAGGGGATGCCGGGCGCCGAGCACCAGACCTGGACGGGTGCGCCCTTGAGGCTGCAAGGCACCGCTCGCCTGCAGGCCGGCTGCAGCCTGACCAGCGCCGAGTGGGATCCCGGCGACGGCACCGGCTTCGTCCCGATCTCCTTCGCCAATCCCCGCGTGCTGGAGTTGACTCACACCTACACGGCTCCCGACGGCACCCCGTTCGTCGCCGTGCTGCGCGTGACCGACGACTGCGGCACGACCTCGACCGATGCCTTCCGAGTCCGGGTCATGCCCAAGAGCCTAGACATCGAGGTGAACCGGGCGATCGACCACGGCCTGTGGAACCTGCACAAGCGGATGAACCTCTCCAGCTCCGGCGGAGTGGACACGGGCTACTGGAACGCCCAGGGCTACAACGCCTCGCCGACCGCCGCGGCGATCCTGGCCATGCAGATCCACGGCCACCTCGAGAGCGGAAACGAGGCCGAGGATCCCTACGCGGAGGACGTGCGCCGGGGGATGGCGCACATCATGACGGAGCTCTACCCCCGGAACATCGGCAACGAGCCCGCGGGGAACCCCGACGCCAACGCCAACGGCATCGGGCTCGAGGTCGGCGCCAATCCGATCTATCAGGGTGGGCAGCTGGTCGATGCGATCATCGCCAGCAACACGCCCAACGCCGTGGCCGTGACCGGCGGGGCGAGCGTCATCGGACGGACCTACAAGGAGATCGTCCAGGACCTGCTCGACTGCTACAGCTGGGGGCAGGTCGACGGCGGTACGTACCGCGGCGGCTGGCGCTACAGCTGGGAGAGCGGGTCCGACAACTCCGCCGCCCAGTGGTGGGGGGTCGCCGCGATTCCCGCCGAGCGCAACTTCAGCTGCGTGGTTCCGCAGTTCGTCAAGAACGAGAACCTCGGCCACTGGCTGCCCTACTCGCAGTTCTACAACGGATCGAACGCCGGAGCCGACGGAAGATTCGGCTACACCAACACGGGGCACATCGACGTCGACGGCATGAACACCACGCCCTCGGGAGTCGTGCAACTGATCGCCTGCGGCGAGCAGAGTGATTCGGGGCGCTTCGAGGCGGCGGAGCACTACATGTACCGCTACTGGAACTCGCTGATCGCCGGGCAGCGCATCTACGGCATGTTCGCGGTGGCCAAGGCGATGCGGCTGGCGTCTCCGGCTCCGGTCGAGATGATGACCGACGGCCTGGGCGGGACCCTGGACTGGTACCGCGCCGACACCGCCAGCGGCGATCCGGTGAACGGGCTCGCCCGCACCCTGGTCAACAGCCAGGACGGGAACGGTGGCTGGACCTCTTACTGGGTCACCGGCGACATCGCCAGTGCCTTCGCGATCGTGGTGCTCTCCTCCACGATCGTCGATCCTCCGCCGGTGGCGGTTTGCGCCGCCGACCCCGAGCACACGATGATCGGCCTGCCGATCGATCTCGACGGTTCGGCGTCGTACCACCTGAACCCCCAGCGCAAGATCGTCGCCTGGGAATGGGACTTCGAGAGTGACGGCACCTACGACGCCAGCGGCAAGCACGTCGTTCACTCCTATCCCGCGAACGGCGAGTACACCGTCACGCTGCGAGTCACCGACGACGCGGTGCCTCCGGTGAACGACACGGATTACCTGCCTGATCAAGGTGACCCCGCCTCCGATCCCGCCGAACGCCGACACGGGTGGGCCGTACGAGTTCTGCATCCAGAAGGACGAGCCCTTCCTGCTCGACGGCTGCGGCTCGAGCGACCCCGACGGTGAGATCGTCACCTTCGGCTGGGACTTCGATCCTCAGCCCCTCGACTTCTCCTTCGACGACGCGGACACCTGCCTCGTCGACGTGACCGCCTTCTTCACCGGTCTCGGCCCGGGCACCTACGACATCGGCCTGCACGTCATCGACGACAACGGCCTGGACAACACCGAGTACTCCACGGTGACGGTCTACGGCCCCGACGACTGCCCGCCCGACGGCGAGGAGTGCAACGAGGGCGAGCCGCTGGTCGTCGACTCCGAGGTCCTCTTCAGCGACCTCGACGGCGGCCCGGCGGACCAGGACGGTCTCGCCAACGGCTTCCTGGTGGTGGACGGCCTGGTGATCGAAGGCTGGGGCAAGATCCTGGTCGACGTGCCCAGCGCCGACTTCCTCTGCAACGGTGACGTGATCCTCTCCGGAGAGGGCAAGATCGACAACTACTCGTGGTATCTCCCCGAGTTCGGTCCGTCGATCACGGTGGTCACCTGCGGGTCGATCCGGATGTACGACCGCTCCCGGATCCGCTCTCACGGCGACGTTTACGGCGGCCACATCACGCTCTGCGCCGAGGTGGACGTTTACATGACCTTCCTCGCCGGAATCGAGTGCAACGGCTTCGACCTGCCCGAAGGCCAGTTCGGCGGCCAAATCGACATCAACGCGGGGAACCGCTTCGACATGGCCCACGAGCTGACCTACATCACCGTCGAGAGCTTCCAGGCCGGCGTGGTGAACGTCGCCGCCTGTGGCACCGACATCGACGCCTTGAGGGTGAAGGGTCGCATCCTGGCCGACGGCACCGACCCCGGTGGTACCGGCGGCCTGATCCACCTCGACGCCCGGAACGGTGGGCTCTGGCTTCCCGGCGTCGACCACTGTCTCGCCACCGGCGATGCCGGCGAGGGTGAGATCCACCTGCTGTACCGGACGACCCTCGGACCTCCGCACGCTCCGATCGTGCGGCCGGATCCGATCATCGTCGCCGACGGTCCCGACAACGGGCCGTGCTCCTGCACCAATGGCGGTGGGGGAGGCGACGAGGAGTAGCCCTCACGGCAGGCCCCACGGCGCAGCTCCGGCCGGCTCCCTCGGGGGCCGGCCGTTTCGCGTGTCGGTGGTGTTTCAGAAGCCGAGCTTGACCATCTCCAGACCGGCGCTCAGGATCCGACCTCATGCGCGGTTCATACAGCCGGCTCGGTCCCCTTCTCCTCGGCGCTGTCCTCCTCCTCGGTTCCTGCCAGATCCGACCTCCCGCGAGCGAGGTCGGGCCGTGGGTCCCGCTGCTCGAGGAGCCGGTCCGGGGGCAGTGGGTCGAGTCCAACTTCGGTGGGGGGGGCGAGGTGCTCTGGGAGAGCGGCGCGGTAGAGCTCGGCTTCGGCTCACCGCTCACCGGCATCACCTGGACCGGTGAGTATCCCCGCGACGACTACGAGGTGGAGCTGACGGCGACCCCGCTGGAGGGCAACGACTTCTTCTGTGGCCTGACCTTTCCCGTCGGCGAGGGCTCGTGCACGCTGATCCTCGGCGGCTGGGGAGGGGCCCTGACCGGGCTCTCCTGCCTCGACGGCGAGGACGCCTCGATGAACGCGACCAAGAGCTTCCGCCACTACCCCTCCGGCACGCCGGTCGCGATCCGGCTGGTGGTGAACCGGACGAGCGTATGCGTCTCCCTCGACGGAGAGCAGATCATCCGTCAACCGCGCGACGGAGTGGAGTTCTCGCTGAGGCCGGAGGTGCTCCCGTCGGCACCGTTCGGCCTGGCCAGCTACGTGACCCGGGCCCGGTTCAGCGGCCTTCGTTATCGCGACCTTGCAGTCGGGGCTCAGTCCGTGGCCTCGTCGTCCTCGGTATCGCCGAAGTAGCCTAGCGCCTCGAGCTCCCGCCGGCGCTCGGCGCTGAGCCGTCCGGCCTTGCCGTCCCCGTCAGATCGAAGGGTCTGGTTCAACGCCCTGCACTCGGCGAGGAGGGCTGTGGCCTTCGCACCGATCCTCGAGAGACGTTCCGCGCTGGCCTCGCGAAAACCCTCCTCCTTGAGGAGGTTCGTGCGTTCTTCCGGATCGGCGTTGCGATCGAAGAAGCTCACGCCGCCCCGGGCACCGCCGTGGATGTACTTGAACTCCGACTGCTCATCGCGGTCCAGGATGACAGCCGTCTGGAAGAGCACCGTGGCGGGGTCAGGCTCGGTGCCGAGCATGATCGCCGGGGCCAGCGACTGCGTCTGGCCTAGCGGCTGCAGGCCGCAGAGATCGAGGATAGTCGGGGGGAGATCCGTGGACTGCGTCATCGCCTGGATCCGACGCGGCGAGGCCCCCAGCCGCGGTGGGGTCAAGACGAGCAGCGGCACCCGCGCGACCTCGTCGTGGTGGCCCTGGTGGAGCATGAGACCGTGCTCGAGGAAAGCCTCGCCGTGGTCCGAGGTGATCACCACCAGCATCTCGTCGAGGAGCCCGCGCGCCTCCAGCTCCGTGAACAGGTCCTCCAGCGCGCTGTCGAGCTTTCGGATTCCCGCGTCGTAGAGTCCCACGATGAACTCGCGGTGGGCCTCCGGCAACGGCTCGACGTTGGCGGACAGGTCGTTCAGGTACTTCGAAGCACAGCGCCCCGGCCTCTTCACCGTGCACCCGGTGAACCCCTCCGGCACCGGACCCGCGAACTCCGCGATCAGCTCCTCGTCGGAGAGGTACGGCAGGTACGGGCCATCTTCTGGGTTCTGGGAGAACGCGCTGTCGGAATGCACGTCGAAGAAGTGCAGGAAGCCGAAGCTCTTCTCCGGGCTGGTCTTCTCCAGGATCAGGAGGTAGTCCTTCACCGTGGCGGGCGCGGGGGCGGTTGGACGTCAGGAAGTGATCGAAGCCCCGACCGAAGCCGTACTCCTCATTCAGCCAGATCGGGTGGCTGGTGATGGCGGAGGTCTGGTACCCGGCCTCGGACAAGCGCTGCGCCAGCGTCACCACCCGGGGGGGCATCGTGTGCATCACCTCGTCCTTCCCCTCGCTGGGTCGAACGCCGTGAGTCGGCATGAACAACCCCGTGAGCATCGACGCGTGCGACGGCAGGGTGCAGTTGGAGTTGGCGAAGTGGTTGTCGAAGACGACCCCGCGTTTCGCGAGGGAGTCGAGGAAGGGCGTGGTGGGTCTATCGTAGCCGTAGAACCCGCAGTGGTCCGCCCTCAGGGTGTCGAGCGAGATCAGGAGTACGTGCTTGGGAGGCGTGTCCGAGGCCGAGTACACGGTATCGCCGCACGCACCGAAGAGCAGCAGGGCGAGGAGCGCCAGCGAGCCGAGGCTCGGTTTGGGGAACATCGACATCAATGCGGGTCAGTCGCCGAGGGAGAGTCGCGAACCACCCAGTCTACCTCGTTTCCCCGAATCGGTCAGCCCCGCTCGAGCTCCGCGAGAAAAGCCGTCAGCAGGGCGTGGAATTGCTCGGGCCGATCGAGGTAGCAGGGATGCCTCGCGCCCTCCAGGACCTCCACTCTCGCTCCCGCGAAGCACGCCGCGAGCGTGTCCGCCAGGGCCAGGGGGACGATTCGGTCCTCGGACCCCCAGATCAGGAGAGCGGGGACGGCGCTGCCCTCCAGTCGCGGGGCGTGGACCTCGATCCCCACCGGCGCGACCGCCACCAGCCCGGCGCAGCGGCTGGACGAATCGACCACGAACGGCAGGGCGAAGCGGCCGCTCATCGACGGCGTGACCACGACCGCCCGGTCGAGGCCGAGCTCGTCGAGCAGGGTGTCGATCATCTCGTTCGCGGGCACGTCGCTCGGTGGCGACTCGCCGAAGCCGGGCAGGTCGACGGCGTACACCGGAAACCCCTCCGCGGCCAGGTGCTCGATCGTTCCCAGCTCCTCCCAGGTCTTCGAGGAGAAGCTCGCCCCGTGCAAGAGCAGCACGGGAAGTCCGATCCCCTTCGTGTTCTCACTCTCGACGTGCACGACCATTCCTCCCGGGGGCTCGCGCGTCTCCGAGCCGTCCTCTCGAACCTGGCTGTCTCCACAGCCGCACAGGCCGATCCAGGCGCCCGCGAGCGGGAGGAGAAGCCCGAGCAGCGAAACCCTCATGCGGGCAGGATACCTCCAACCCGGCCCGGAACGCTCTCCGATTCGGCCGCGGAGACGGATCTACCACCCCCCGGCTGGTCTCCACCACGCCGGCGTGTTTCCATGTCGCGCCCATGCCCGGCCCTCTCCGCTTCCTCCTCGCCGGCGGCGCTCTCCTCGTCGCCGTCCTGGTCTCGGTCCTCCCCGTCGGACTCGATCTGGTCACGCCGCGCCTCGGCATTCCCGCGGTGCTGCTCCCCGGGGAGACCTTCACGCTCGAGCTCCGCAGCGGTCTGCCCTTCCGGTCGCCGGAGGTGCGGGTCTGGCTCGTCGGCGAGGACGCCCATCCCTGCACCGCAACCGAGGTGAGTCGCCGCGGCGCGGCGCGCACCCTGGAGGTCTCCGTGCCGGAGACCCTCGCCGCGGGCAGCTACACCCTGAAGGTGGAGAGCCAGGGCCTCGAGCGCTCCCGCCCGAACGCGGTTCACCTCCTCACGGCCCTTCCCGACGAGAGCTGCACCCTAGTCCAGCTGGCGGACCTGCCCGTCTTCGGCGGCGACGGCTCCGGCGAGCAGCTGATGGCCACGCTCGTCGAGGAGATCAACCTGATCGCCCCCGACCTGGTACTGGTCACCGGGGACATCAACTACAGCGGCAGCTGGGAGCACTTCGACCTGGCGCTCGAGTTCCTCGGGCGCTTCGAGATGCCCGTGCTGACCTGCATCGGCAACCACGAGTACAAGGGACTCGCCGGGTTCCTGACCGCCTTCGGCCTGCCTCGCCACGTCGTCGACGTCGGCGGGCGGCGATTCATCAGCCTCGACTCGGGGCACGGTCGCGACCAGCTGACCGAGAGCCAGCACGCCTGGGTGCGCGAGGCCTTCGAGACCCGGGACGGACGCGACACGATCGTCCAGCTGCACCACCCGCTCTTCTGGAAACGCAACCTCGAGGTGCACGTCGGCGACCTCGTCGAGCTGTGCACCGAGCACGAGGTGCCGATCGTCCTGTCGGGACACCTGCACGGGGACCAGCTCTTCGATGCGACCGGCACCTCACGCCGGGACAACAACGAGTTTCCCGGGACCAAGTACGTGGTGACCACCGCGGCGGGGGCGGACCTGCGCCCACCTTATGCCGCCTCGCCGCTGCACCACGGCTACCGCCTGATCCGGCTGGAGGGGAATGCCGTGCTCGACTACACCTACGACTGGCCGGGGGACGTCGACTATCCGTCGTGCTCGATCCCCGTGGGCCACCTGCGGGTGGAGCCGGTGGGGGAAGGGCACGTCCGGGTTCACAACGAGCTGACCGAGGCGCTCTTCGGCGCGGTGGTCTCGATCGCCGTCGCGGACCCGGCTCCACGCCGCCCGGTCGACCACGGCGAGGTGATCGAGGTCCGGCGGGGCGGGGAATCGTCCACCTGGCGTGTCCGCGTCGATCTCCCCGCGCGTTCGGTCACCAGCATCGAGCTCATCCCCGAGTAACACCGTGTTCTCCTGGCTCGCCATCCTCCAGCTCCCGCTCCTGTACCTCCCCCTGATGGTGGTCGGGCTGGGGGTCTGGGGTTCGGACTTCGACGAGCTTCCCGGCCGGCTCTTCATCGGCACCTTCCTCCTCCTGCCGCTGGTCGATCTCCTCCTCGGAAGGCGCTGGGAGCGGGCCGCCTGCGGCCTGCCCGGGACGCTCCTGCCCCTCCTGGGCGTGCTGCTGGCGGGGCTCGCCTACCGGCCGGTGCATCTCGGGTACTGGGACGAGCACTCGGCCGCGCAGGCGCTGCCCTTCTGTGTGCTGGGGCTCTGCTCCTGGGGAGTGAGCCGCGCCGGTGTGGCCCGCCTGCGAGAAGACGGGGCCGGCGCCCCGCCGGCTCTCGCGGGAGCGTTCCTTCTCCTCGGCGTGTGCTGGTGGTCCACGGCGCTGTATCCTCTGCTACCTACTCTCGGTCTCGGCGCCATCTTCGCCGTACTGGTCGTCGCGTGGCCGCCCCGGACCCCGGAGGCACCCGCTCCCCCGCGCTGGAGCCCTCCGCGGACGACGGCTCTACTCGCCTTCGGCGCGCTGCTCCTCGGCCTCGACCTCTTCCTGGTGGTCTGGGACTACCGCCACGACTCGAGCTGGGCCTGGCACCTCTTCGCCGCGTTCGGGGCGGCGGGGGTCGGAGCGTTGCTCGGGGGCCGGATCGGCCAGGTGGTGCTCCTGCTCGGGGCGATCAACTTCGCGCTCCTCGCCGTGCACCGCCCCTGGGTGCTCCAGCCCGCCCATTCCATCATCGCCGGCCTGGCGCTCGGCGTCCTGCTCGAGCGGACGGTACGCCGGGGCTCGAGCGGCAGTGAACGCCGGGCTCCGCTGGGAGCCTGGAGCGTCTTCTGGGTCCTGGGGCTGGTGCTGGGATTGACCCTCTACCAGAATCTCGCCTTCGCCGGCTGGCGGGTGCTCCTGCTCCTGCCTCCACTCGTCCTCCTGGTGAGGGCACGCCGCCAGGTCACGACCCCTCCTTCATGATCCAGAGCTCAGGTATCGATGCGCCCGCGGAGCGTCGCGGCCTCTTCACCCGCCTGCCCACCCGCGTCCGGTTGGGTCTGCGGCTGGTGGGGCTCCTGTGGGCGCTCCTGGCTCTCTATCGCGCGATCTTCTACTTCGCCTTCCGCGACAGTGGGGGGGAGCTCGGGCTCGGCGAGCTCACCTCCGCCCTCTGGGTGGGGGCCCGGTTCGACCTGCGGCTGGTCCTGATCGTCACCGCGCCGCTGCTCTTGCTGGGCTGTCTGCCGTGGTTCGATCCTCGCCGGGGTGCCTGGCTGCGAAGGGCGTGGCTGGTCGTCTTCGTGGTGCTGGGCATACTTCTCTCGATCTTCTACGCCTTCGATTTCGGCAATTACGACTACCTGCACGAGCGGATCACGGCGGAGGTGCTGGACCAGGCGCTCTCGCCCGCCATCGCCGCTCGGATGGTCTGGGAGACCTACCCCGTCATCCCCGGGCTCCTCGCCCTTCTGATCTTCGCGGGGCTGTGGACCTGGGTGCTGAAGCGCCTCGTCCTGGTCGAGCTCGATCGGCCGGAGGGGGACGTGCCCCGCCGGTGGCGCTGGGCGCCGTGGACCGCCCTGGTGTTCCTGGTGGCCGGCGGGATCTACGGCAAGCTCTCCTGGTACCCGTTGCGCTGGAGTGACGCCTTCGTCTTCGGGAGCCCCTTCGCCACCTCCCTGGCGCTGAATCCGGTGCTCTTCTTCGTCGACTCCATCCCCAATCGCGGGGTGCCCTACGACGAGGAGCGGGTGCGCGAGCACTACGACGAGCTCGCCCGCCTCCTGGAGGTCGACGAGCCCGATCGCGAGGCGCTGGAGTTCGGCCGGACCTTCACGCCCTCGGCCCCGCCGGCGAAGCGGCGGAACCTGATCATCATCCACCTCGAGTCGTGGTCGGGGTTCCAGACGGGGAACATGGCCGGCGAGTTCAACCCCTCGGACGAGCTCGATCCCTCTCCGCGCTTCGACGCCCTCTGCGAGGACGGCTACCTCTACACCAACTTCTTCATACCACGGGGCCCGACGTCGCGCTCGGTCTGGGCGATGGTGACGGGCGTGCCCGACATGAACCCGCTGCGCTCCGCCTCGCGCAACCCGAACATCGTCCGCCAGCACACCCTGATCGAGGCGCTCGAGGGTTATGAGAGGTACTACTTCCTCGGCGGCAGCGCGACCTGGGCGAACATCCGCGGGCTGCTCGCCCACAACATCGAGGGGCTGCACATCTACGAGGAGGGGGACTACACCTCCGCGCGCGGCGACGTCTGGGGAATCTCCGACCTGGCCATGTTCGAGGAAGCCGTCGAGATCCTCGGCGAGGTGGAGGAGCCGTTCTTCTGCTTCCTCCAGACCTCGGGCAATCATCGCCCGTACACCATCCCCGAGGACAAGCGCGGGTTCGAGGTGATCGAGGGTATCGATCCCGAGCTGCTCCTGGACAACGGGTTCGCGTCGCTCGAGGCGTACAACGGCTTTCGCTTTCTCGACTGGTCGCTGGGGCACTTCTTCGACGTGGCGCGCGAGCGCGGCTTCTTCGAGAACACCATCTTCATGATGTACGGCGACCACGGCGTGCCGGCCCCGCACGGGATCCCCTGGGAGAACCTGTCGCTGCCGGCGATGCACGTGCCGCTGCTCATCTACGCGCCGGGTCTCATCGAGGAGGGGCGCCGGTACGACCACGTGACCAGCTCGGTGGACCTCCTGCCCACCGCGCTCGAGATGCTCGGCGTGCCCTACTTCAACCAGGGACTGGGGCGCGACCTCCTGGTCGAGCGGCCCGAGTCGGAGCACTTCGCCTTCCTCCAAGACGGCTTCCTCACCGACGAGTACTGCCTGCGGCTCGACCCGACGCGGACGGCGCGCCTGTATCGCTACCGGAGCGATTCTCCCGCGCGGGACGTCTCCGCCGAGCTCCCCGAGGTCTTCGACGAGCTGTGCCGCCGCTACGAGGCGTTCGAGGAGTGGTGCTTCTACATGCTCTACCACAACCCCCCCCGCTCCCACCCCGACGGAGCAGAGCGAGTCCCGTGAGTCCCGAGCGCATCCTCGTCGTCCGCAACGACAAGCTCGGCGACTTCATGCTCGCCTGGCCCGCCCTCGCCCTCCTGGCGGAATCGCTGCCCGAGGTGAAGGTCGATGTGCTGGTGCCGGAGTACACGCGCGAGATGGCCGAGCTCTGCCCGTGGGTGGACACCGCCGTGGTCGATCCCGGAGGGCGCACGGGAGGGGGGGAGCTGACCCGGCTCCTGCGCGCGGGGGGCTGGTCGAGCCTGATCGCGCTCTTCTCGACCACCCGCGTCGGCTTCGCCGCGTGGCGGGCGGGGATCGATCATCGGCTGGCGCCGGCGACCAAGCTGGCTCAGGTGTTCTTCAACCGGCGGCTGAAGCAGCGTCGCTCGCGCTCGCTGAAGCCGGAGTACGAGTACAACGCCGACCTCGTCCGCCACTTCCTCACCGAGCGCGGGGTCCCGCCGAATGAGGTGGCCCCGCCGCCGCCGCCGTACCTGCACTTCGACGACGAGCGAGTGGCCGAGCTGGAGGGGCGGTTCCGCGAGGCGCACGCGCTGGATGGCGAAGCGCGCCTCGTCTTCATCCACCCCGGGAGCGGCGGATCGGCGCGGAACCTGTCGGTCACACAGTACGCCGAGCTCTCGGGCCGCCTGGTCTCGGCGCGCGGCCACGTCCTGGTGCTGACCGCCGGGCCCGGAGAGGAGGCGCGAGCTCGGGAGCTCGCCCGGCGGGTGCACGCTTCCCGGTGCGTGGTCTACCGCTCGGAGAGCGGCCTCAGGAGCTTCGCCGAGCACCTCCAGTTCGCCGATCTCTTCATCAGCGGCTCCACCGGCACCCTGCACGTCGCCGGCGCGCTCGATCGGCCGACGGCGGCCTTCTTCCCGCGGCGCCGCTCCTCCACGCCGCTGCGGTGGCGACCTCTGAACTCCCCGGGGCGGCACCTCGCCTGGTGCCCCGACGAGGGCGCGGCCGAGAGCGACCTGTCGAGCATCGACCTCGCCGCGGCCGCGAAGTCGATCAGCGAGACGTTCCTCGCAGACTGAGCCGGTTTCCCCCGAGCTCAGTCGAGCGCGGTCAGGCGCAGCTTGCGCTGCTGCTGATACTTGTAGGTGATCGCCTTGGTGTACTTGGCGAAGACGTGCATGAAGGAGAGGATCGACACCGCCAGCCCGGCGAAGCCGTCGAGGAAACCGCGCTTCAGGACGTACAGCCTGAAGAAGGTCCAGACGCCGTGCGCGAACGGCGTGAACATGGTGATCCGCCGGTCGCTCTCGATCAGCTTGCGCGCGGCGATCTCGGTGAAGCGATCGAGGGTCTTGATGTGATCGCCGATGCTGTCGAAGGAGTAGTGCAAGAGATCCCCCGACAGGCGCCCCAGGGTCCCCTCGCGGATCCGCACCCGGTCGTGGGGGTTGGTGCCGGTGTGCTCGCAGCGGCGGCGGTCGTAGAGGCGCGCGCGGTACTCCGGGTACCAGCAGTGGTTGAGCCAGCGGTAGACGTAGAAGGTCTTGCGCGGCATCTCGTAGGCGGCGTGGCGGCCGAGCTCCTCCCGCACCGACTGGATCGATCGGGCGAGCTCCGGGGTCAGTCGCTCGTCGCAGTCGATGTTGAGGATCCAGTCGTTCTCCGCCTGCGCCGCGGCGAAGTTCTTCTGCTCGATGTATCCGAGGAAGTCCTGGAAGGTGATCCGGTCGGTGAAGCGCCGCGCGATCTCGACCGTGCGGTCGGTGCTGTGTGAATCGACTAGGACGATCTCATCGACGACGCCCACCAGGCTCTCCAGGCACGACTCGATCTTGTGCTCCTCGTTGTAGGAGATGACGACGGCGCTGATGAGGGGCATGGAGGGGTGCTGCGGGGACCGCGGGGAGAGGGCGAGGCGGGCATGAGAACCTACGTAGCGCGGGCTGGCGCCCGCAACCCAACCGGTCAACAGACTTCTCAGATCACGATTCTCGCCAGCTTCGAGAACCTCCCTAGCCTGCCCATGCCTGCTTTCTGCGCGCAGCGCGCAGAAACCGACTCCGAGTAGATCGAGGCCGGCGCCGAGCCCGTTCCCGGGGCGATCCGAGGACCTTCTGGCTTTTCCTCGAAAGGTACTGTATGGGTGTACGCATACAGCCCACAGCAGGACGAACCGTTGTTGCACCTCCAGATCGACCCCCGGAGCGCCGCTCCGGCCTACCGACAGCTGATGGACCAGGTGAAGTACTACCTCGCATCGGGCACCCTCCGCCCCGGGGACCGGCTCCCCTCGATCCGGGAAGCCGCCCGGTACCTGGCCGTCAACCCCTCCACGGTGGTCAAGGCCTGGAGCGAGCTGGAGCACGAGGGGGTGGTCGAGCGAAAGCAGGGGAAGGGGGTCTTCGCCCGCGAGCTCGAGTCCGGCTCGACCGCGGTCGAGCTCGAGGGGGCCTTGCGGCAGAGCGCCCGCCAGCTCGCCGTCGAGGCGACGCAGATGGGCGCGGAGCGCGAGCTGGTCCTGCGGATCGTGAACGAGGAGCTGGACGGACTGGCCCCGGACGAGGAGTCGCGATGAGCGTGGCCGGAATCGAGCTCCGGGGGATCGAGAAGACCTTCGAGCGGAGCAACCGTGCCCTCGACAGGTTCGACCTGGTCGTGCCGGGCGGGAGCTTCTGCGGGCTGCTGGGGCGCAACGCGGCGGGCAAGACCACGGCGCTGCGCGTGGCGATGGGGCTCCTGCGCCCCGACGCCGGGAGCGCGCTCGTCCTCGGTGAAGCCTACGGGGCGGCGCCGCCGGCGCACCGGGCCCGGGTCGCCTACGTGCCACAGGAGATCCGGCTGCCCGCGCGCCGCAAGGTGAGCGAGCTGGTCGCCTATCTCGCCGGCCTCTACCCGCACTACGACCGCGCCCGGGCCCAGCTCCTCGCCCGGCGCTTCGAGGTCCCCTGGAAGCAGAAGGTCGGCACGCTCTCCGTCGGCTCCCGTCGCAAGGCGGCGGTCCTCCTCGCCCTCTGCAGCGGGGCGGAGGTGCTGATCCTCGACGAGCCGGGGGCCGGGCTCGATCCGATCGCCCGGCGCGAGCTGGCCGACGTCCTGATCGAGATGCTCAGCGGCGAGAGCCCGGGCGACGAGCGAGACCTCACCGTCCTGCTCAGTACCCACCTGGTCGGCGACCTCGAGCGCCTCGCCTCGCGGGTCGCCTTCGTCGACCGCGGCCGGGTCGTGCTCGACGACTCCCTCGAGGCTCTCACCTCGCGCTTCCGGCGCATCCAGGTGGTCTGCGGCGAGTCGGTTCCATCGCGGCTGGAGATCCCCGGCCTGCGCCACGTCCAGCGCAGCGGCTCGGTGCTCAGCGCGGTGGCGGAGCTCCCCGGGGAGCACGCCCTCGACGCTCTGCGGGCGACCCCGGGCCTGCGCGTGGAGGCCTTTCCGATGACCCTCGAGGAGGTCTTCATCGAGATCGTCGGTCCCGCCCTCGACGATCCCGCGCGCGTCACCGTCGGCGGCGAGGAGGTGAACGCATGAACGCGTCCCCGGCGTACGGAGCTCCCCCCGAGACCCCCGACCGGTGCCACGACCCGGTGGTGCGAACGCTCCTCCGACAGGAGTGGCTGCGCCACCGCCTCGGCGCGATCAGCGCGATGCTGTTCCTCGTCCCGACGATGGCCCTCTCCGCCGGCGTCGAGGACGCGCGCCCGGGGGTCTTCTTCTGGCTCGCCTTCTGCATGGCCTGGGGCATCGGCCTCGGGATCGGTCGGGTCGAGTGGCAGGAGGGAGAGGAGGAGTTCCACCTCACCCTCCCCGCGACCCGGGCCCAGCGCTACTGGGTGAAGCTCGCGGTGGGCGCCGCGGTGCTGCTCGCGGTGTACGCGATCGGCGCGGTCACCTGCTTCACCGACTGGTTCTTGCCGCTGTGGGACTCGATGGAGCTGAAGCCGTTCGAAGCCGAGGACCTGCCCCCCTGGGTCGGGACCGGCCCCGACTTCGTCGCCCTCGCCCTGGCGCTGCCGGTCGCCGCCTTCGTCGAGTGCTTCGCCCTCTCGATGGGGATCTCACGCCGGGGGGACGCCGGGTGGCTCCTGCGCCTCCTCCTGATGGGGGCGGGGACCGTCCTGGTTCTCCTCGCCGGGGGCCACTGGCTCGAGGGGCGGGCCGCCTGGCTGTACGTGCCCGCCTTCCTCGGCTACGCCGTCCTCCGCGCGATCACCGGGTGCCGGCTCTACGAGAGCAAGGACGCCGTCCTGGAGGTTCAGAGCGCCGGAGGCGGCGAGCGGCACAAGGTCCTCCTGCTGGTGCTCCTCGGGACCTTGAGCTTCCTGGCGCTCCTGGCCTGGTTCCTCTTCGAGAAGAGTGCCTCGTAAGACCGTTTCGAAAGGTCGGTAGAGGAACTCCCATTGGGGTTATAGTAGGGGTGCGAAGAGTCCCTACCCCCATTCCCCACTCATCCGGAGGCCCCCGATGAGGCGATCCCCCACGTCGCTCTCCGTCGCTCTCGCTGTCCTGCTCCTCGGTTCCGGCGCCGCGCTGGCCCAGAACCGCTCCCGCAGCCTGCCCCCCGGCCTGGAGGATCTGCCGATCGGCCTGGCCCCGCACGAGGAGCCGGTGACCAGCGGAGGGTCCTACCGGGCGACCAGTCCCCCGACCGGGCCGGTGCGCGCCGCGGCCGAGTGGGACGTCTCGCAGGGGGTCTTCTGCCTGTGGGACAACGCCAGCCTGATGCAGGAGCTGGCCTCGGACAACACGCTCTACGTGATCACCACCAACAGCTCGTGGTGGAACAGCTGGCTCCAGTCGAACGGGGTCAACATGAGCAACGTCCAGTACCTCAACAAGTCGACCAACACCTGGTGGGTGCGCGACTACGGGCCGTGGTTCATCTGGGACGGCAACCAGGACTTCGGGCTGGTCGACAACGTCTACAACCGCCCGCGCCCCCTGGACGACACCGTTCCCGCGGCGATCTCCTCGGCCTACGGCGTGCCGTACTACGGCATGGACGTCGTGCACACCGGCGGCAACTACTACACCGATGGCTACGGCAACGCGTGGTCGTCGACGCTGGTGTACTCCGAGAATTCGATGAGCGACGCCCAGGTGAACCAGAACATGGCGAACTTCCTGGGGATCGCCCGCTACATCACGCGCGACCTCAAGTACGACATCCAGCACATCGACACCTTCGGCAAGCCGCTGGCGCCCGACCGGCTGCTGTGGGGGAGCTTCCCCGTGGGGACCACGCCCTGGGCCTGGTCGGAGGGAGCGCTGAAGCACTACGAGACGTTGCAGAGCCCGTACGGCTGGCCGTACAAGATCTTCAGGATCCCGCTCTTCAGCTACAGCAGCTCCTGGACCGCGTACATCAACAGCCTGCAGACCAACGGCAAGTTCATCCTGCCCAAGTACAACACCGGCAACGACGCCACGGCGGAGGCGATCTACGAGGCCGCCGCGCCCGGCTACGACGCGGTGCTGGTCAGCGCCCTCGGGACCTCCTGGGGGGACTCGGTGCACTGCCGCAGCCGCAACTTCCACGACGGGGACCAGGTGCGGATCTACCCGCAGCCCCACTGGGAGTCCACCGACGAGACGGTGACCGGCTACCCGGTCACCGCCGAGGTGATTCCCAACAACTCGACCTCGCTGAACGGAAACCCGCGCGTCTACTGGAGCACGACCGGTGGAGCGCCCTTCACCACACTGACCATGTCGCCGACGGGACAGCCGCACGAGTACGCGGCGACGATCCCCGCCCACCCGTTCGGCACGACGATCTCCTACTACTACCACGCCCAGGACAACGCCGGGAATGTGCGCCGCTTCCCCTACACCGCGCTGAACGGCGGGCTCTTCACCATCGAGGTCGACCGCGACAACGAGGACCCGATGGTGGATCACGACGTGATCTCCCACGCGCGCCTCGCCGACTGGCCGCTGGAGGTCGACTGTATCGCCACCGACAACACCGGGATCCCGACGGTGACGCTGGAGTACGAGATCAACGACGTCCCGATGCCCTCGATCCCGATGGTTCAGGATGCGGGGACCTTCCGCTTCGCCGCCACCTTCGTCGGCGGCGCGGGGCTCGGCGACAAGGTCGACTACCGGGTGGTGGCCACCGACGGCGCGTCTCCGACGAACCGCTCCCAGGCCCCCGCGTTCGGCTGGAACACCTTCACCATCGACAACGTGAAGTCGGTGCTGGTGATCGAGCTGGACAACACTCCCGACTCCGGCGAGCGCTGGGTCGAGGCCTGCGACGATCTCGGCATCACCGCGTCGCTCACCGACAGCTGGCCCTCGGTGCCCTCGAACTACGAGGCGCTGGTGATCTGCCTGGGCATGACCCCGACCCACAAGGCCCTCACCTCGGGGCAGGCGAACGCCCTGGCGAGCTACCTCTCCGGCGGCGGCTCGGCGTACATGGAGGGCGGCCAGGCCTGGTACTCGTCCACCGGCGCATCGACCTACCGCCCGTGGTTCGGCATCTCCTCGGCGAGCAGTGGTTCGAACATCACCGGGAACCTGTACGGGGTCGCGACCACTCCGACCGAAGGGATGAGCTTCGACCTCGAAGGCGAGTACCAGGGTGCCGACCACCTCAACCTGGCCAGCGGGGCGACCTCCTCGATCCGCTACGGGAGCTACAACAAGGCGGTCACCTACGCGACCGGGAATGCCCGGACGGTGGCGAGCTCGTTCCAGTTCGGCGGACTGGTCGACGCGAGCGCGCCGAGCCACGCCAAGCGCCTCGCCGCGTGCTGGCTCGATCACCTCGGGATGGGGATCGACCTCGTCGTCTCCAGCGCCGACGACGATCCGATGCACGCCCGGGTGACCCTCGAAGGGGATCCCGGCGCCCGCTACGTCATCTACCAATCCCCGGCGCCCGGCTACATGCCGCGCGCGACCCTCGGCGTGCTCTTGATCGAGAGCTCGCGGATGCGCATCCTGCAGAGTGGCACGCTGCCGCCTTCAGGTGAGCTGGAGTTCGACATCACGGTCGGCTTCAGCACGGCGCTGTTCGGCGAGGAGATCTACTACCAGGCCCTCGTCGAGGACAAGACGGGAGGCGGCGCGTACCTGACCAACCGCGACCGACTCACGCCCGGACTTTGATCGACGCACGAAGATCCACCTTCGCGAAGGCCGGCGCGCTCTGCGCCGGCCTTCTGCTTGTCAGCGCCTTTGGCGGGGCGCAGGAGGTCTCGTCGGGCGAGCTGCCCGCGCTCGATGTGCTGCTCGCTCGAGACGGTGCGTCAGCGGGGGAGCTGGGGCCGACGGGGCACCGGCTGTACGCCGACGAGCTGGAGGCCGCCGTCGGGGTGCGAGGGCGCTTCGGCTTCGGCCTCACCGCGCTCGAGTGGCGCGCGCCGCTCTCGCTCTCGCTCCTCGACGAGGAGCGGCGCGAGGTCGAGTTCGAGCGGGTCGGTGGGACGCGCTATCCCTCGCACGCCATCGAGGAATGGGCCGGCGGGGGGCTCGAGCTCACCGAGCGCAAGTTCATCACCATCGAGGATGAGCTGATCGTCGAGTTCGAGCTGAGCGAGTCGACCGGAGCGCGCGATCGCGAGCTCCTCTTTCACCTGCGCGGTGACGCGACACCATGGCTGGAGCGCGTCCATTCGAAGTTCGAGTCGGTGTCCCTCTCCAAGGTGGACGAGCACCATCACCGCGAGCTGGCGGGCCTACCATTCGCGTCCGGACGGCTCGAGCACGACGGGGTGGTCTTCCCCCTGGCCGGGGGGGGGGAGGCGAGCCCGGTGCGCGGGGTGGGGGGCACGGCGCGGCGGGGAAACCCGCGCCTTCCCCGCCCCGATCCGCGACCCGTGCTCGCCACGTGGCACTCTCTGCTGGCGGCCGAGACGACGGAGCCGTCGGCGATTCTCTTCGAGCTCGACGACGGGAGCGTCGAGATCGTCCCCTGGCCCGAACTGGATCGTATTCGGTCGGTCGATGGTCGGGCCGAGTGGCGCCGGGTTCGGGTCACCGGGACGGAAGCGGAGCTATGGCACCTCGCCTGGGCGCCGCCGCCGGGACGCTCCCCCGCGGACGTCGCGGTGGGGGGATCGGCGGAGAGCGGCCCGCTCCTCCTGTCGGTCGTGCTGGAGACGCCGCCGCGTGAGGGCCGGCTCCCGGTCCTGCTCGGCGAGATCCCGACGACGGCGGGGTCCGCGCACGTCTGTCTCGCCGGAACCGAGTTCGGCTCCGGTCGGGATGCGGGGGGGGCGCGGGTGCTCGAGCGCTACGAGTCGATCCCCGCCGGTGGGAGCCTCACCCTCCGGGTCGCGCTGGTGACCGGGTCCCGGATCCTGCCGGTGCTCGCCGGGGCGCTCGATTCGGCCATCGACGAGTCGCGCTTCGACGCGCACGTCGCCGAGTACCACCGCTGGTTCGAGGAGCAAGTGCCGCGGTTCTCCTGTGACGATGAGGAACTCGAGTACGTTTGGGCGCACAGCTGGTACCGGCTGCGCCGCCGGCTGCTCCATCTCGGTGAGCTCGGCTACTCGTTGCCGATCTTCCGCGAGGAGAACAGCGCGCACGTCGATCGGCGCTCGGTGAGGTCCGTACTCGCCGAGACGCGCTGGCTCACCGATCTGGTCTTCGCTCAGGGGCAGGTGCGCGTGTTCATGATGCGCCAGAACGAGCGTGGCGAGCTCCCGACGCAGCTACCCCTTCCCCCGGGGGGGTGGGCGTACCCGATCCAGTGGCCGGCGAGTCTCGTCGATGTCTTCGCCGTGCACGGCTCGGAGCCCTTCCTCCGGGAAAGCCTGCCGCTGCTCGAGCCCTGGTTGAAGGCCCGGGCCTTCATGGCGCCGGAAGAGCGGGACTTCCCATCGAGCGCTCCGCCGCAGTTCGAGCTGCCCGGTCTCGTTCGTGGGCGCCGCGCATTGGGGGAGGAGTCGGAGGCGCTGGAGCTGGAGCTGCGCTACCGGGAAGAGGTCGGGGAGTTGAAGGCCGGGTTCTTTCACGGGACGACGTTCTTGATGCCCGACGTGGATACGGCGACCCGGGAGATCGCGGACACCCTCGACCGCTACCGCCATTGGCGAGGACTGGAGACGGGTACGCCCGGATCGCTGGGGCTGCTCGATCCCCGCATCGTCAGTGGACCAGACGACCTGATCCGCCTCGTCGGCGGCCTCCGCCCCCGCGACGACGGCCGGCTCGAGCTGCGTCCCCGCTACCACGAGCTCGACCACTTCGCGTTCGAGGGAGTGCACCATCGCGATCGGAGACTCGACCTCTACTGGGACACTCCCGACGGGACTCGAGTTCGCGACTCGATCCCCGAGGGCTACACGCTCTTCGTCGACGGCGCCCAGCGCTTCCACGCCGAGACGCTGACCGACGCGGTGCTGGACTGAGGCCAGTCAGCGACTCTCCGCCGTCCACTGCCGCCAGCCGTCCGCCATGTAGGCCAGCGTGCTGAGCGCGACCGCCGCGCCGACGATCCACCACGCGGGGGCGATCGCCGACGTGGGCGCCCCGGCGGTAACGGCGAGGAGCAGGAAGAAGATCAGCAGACTGGCCAGCTTGCCGTGAAAGGCGTGGGCTACCGCGACCGAGCCGTGGCGGGCGCGGATCAGCAGCGAGCCGGTCACGAGCACCAGGTCGCCGCCGATGACCACCACCAGGAGGGCGACCGGAACGCGCTCGAAGGCACCCCCCCAGGGGAAGGCGAGGAAGACCAGCAGCGCGACCTGCGCCAGCTTGTCGGCGAAGGCGTCGAGCGACTCGCCGAACTTCGTCTCCAGGTGGAAGCGGCGGGCGATCCAGCCGTCCAGGACGTCGGAGATCCCGATGGCGAGGAGCGCGACGACGGCGACGCTCCGGTGGCCCGTCCCCGATTCCCCGGCGCGTACCGCTTCCGCGCACCACACGGCGTGGACCATCCAGGCGGGGATCAGCGCGATTCGAAGGAAGCAGAGGGCGTTGGGCAACCAGCGGGGCACGGGTTCAATGTAGCAACCGGGTGAAAGGAGCGCCCGTCCTTCTCCGATCCCCGTCCCGTCGCCGAGGCGCACCTCCGGTTTCCCGGGCGGTCTCTTCCCGCGCCCTCCGCTGCGGGCGCTGTTCCGCCTCGCGATCGGGCGTTAGAGTGTCCCCCCGGCCTTCTCCCTTCTCCCGCCCCCTCCCGCATGAATCGAGCGATCGTGACCCTCACCGTCAACGGGGACTGCTACTCCGCCGCGGTCAACCCCAATACGACGCTGGCGGAGATGCTGCGCGACCACCTGCGTCTGACCGGCACCAAGCAGGGGTGCGGCACCGGGGACTGCGGCGCCTGCACCGTCCTGATGGATGGCCGGGCGATCAACTCCTGCCTGACCCTGGCGCTGGAGAGCGAAGGGGCGGAGATCACCACCATCGAGGGGATCGCGCTCTCGGGCGAGGAGTTGCACCCCGTGCAGCAGTCCTTCATCGAGCACGGGGCGACGCAGTGCGGCTTCTGCACGCCGGGGATGGTGGTCTCCGCGGTGCACCTGCTCGACGGCAACGCCTCGCCGTCGGAGCCGGAGATCCGCCACGCGCTCGGCGGCACCCTCTGCCGCTGCACCGGCTACACCAAGATCGTCGAAGCGATCGAGGCGGTGGCCGAAGGAGGGGAAGGATGAGGCTCCCCGCGTTCGAGTACCACGCGCCGACGCGCCTCGAGGAGGTGTTCACCCTCCTGGCCGAGCACGGTCCCGCGGCGAAGCTGATGGCCGGGGGCACCGACCTGCTCCCCGGGCTGAAGTCGGGGAAGCGCCACTGCGAGCACGTCATCGCGCTGAAGCAGGTCGAGGAGCTCGAGGGGCTGACCTTCGACGAGACGAACGGACTCGTCATCGGGGCGAGGACCCTTCTGTGCGACGTCGGCGGCTCCGAGGCCGTCGCCGAGCACTACCCGGCGCTCGCCAAGGCGATCACCACGCTGGCCACGGTCCAGGTCCGCAACAAGGCGACGGTCGCCGGCAACCTCTGCAACGCCTCGCCGTGCGCGGACACGGCGACGCCCCTCTGCGCCTACGGCGCGCGCGCCGTGCTGCACGGACCCGACGGGGCGCGCGAGTTGCCGCTGGAGGAGTTCTTCATCGGCCCGGGACAGACCGCGATCGGCGATCGCGAGGTCCTGGAACGGCTGGTCGTTCCGCGGCCCGCGAAAGGCCTGCGCTCGACCTTCTTCAAGTTCTCCTCCCGATCCCGCGTGGACATCGCCGCGGTGAACATGAGCCTGACGTTGCTCCTGAAGGGAGAGGGGATCGCGGCCGCCAGTCTCTTCCTCGGAACGGTGGCGCCGACTCCGATGCGCGCCACCCGGGCGGAGAAGGTGCTGGTGGGCGAGACGATCTCGCCGGAGCTCTTCGAGCGCGCCGCGTGCGCTGCCCGTGACGAGTGCAAGCCGATCACCGACTTCCGCGCCACCGCGGAGTACAAGCGACGGATCGTCCACGTGATGACCCGGAGAGCCCTGGAAACCGTGACGACGGAGACGACGGCATGAGCCCCCGCCGCGAAACCCTGATCGGCAAGCGCCTGCCGCGCCCCGACGCGCGCGCCAAGGTCACCGGCGCCGCCGAATACACCGACGACATCCAGCTCCCCGGAATGCTGTACGGCGCGATGCTGCGCAGCCCGCACGCGCACGCGAAGATCGTCTCGATCGATGCGTCGCGCGCGAGGGCCCACCCCGGCGTCAAGTGCGTGATCACCGGCCAGGACGTGCCGGCGATCCGCTACGGCAACTGGCGGCTGATCCCGCCCCTCCTGGACGAGACGGCGCTGGCGACCGACAAGGTGCGCTTCATCGGCGACGAGGTCGCCGCGGTGGCGGCGGTCGACAAGGACACGGCGCTCGCCGCGCTCGAGCTGATCGACGTCGAGTACGAGCCGCTGCCCGCGATCTTCAGCGTCGAGGAGGCGCTGGCCGAGGGCGCGCCGGTGGTGCACGCGGAGCACGAGAACAACGTCAGCCTGACGCGCGACATCGACTACGGCGACCTGGAGAAGGCGTTCGCCGAGGCGGACTACGTGCGCGAGGACACGTTCACCACGCACCCGGTGAGCCACGCGTACATGGAGCCGTGCTCGACGGTGGCGAAGTGCGACCCCGACGGCCGGATCACCGTGTGGACCTCGACGCAGACGCCGTACTACATCCAGTGCCTCCTGGCCAAGACGATGGAGCTGCGCGAGAACGACGTGCGGGTGATCAAGCCCGCGGTCGGCGGCGGCTTCGGCGGCAAGATGGAGCTGCGCCCGTGGGACTTCGCCGCAGCGTGGATGGCGCGGGAGACGGGGCGGCCGGTCAAGATCACCATGAGCCGCGCCGAGGAGCTCTCCGCCGGTCGGCGCCGCCACCCGGTGACCATTCACTCGAAGATCGCCTTCAAGAAGGACGGCACGATCCTCGGCAAGGAGGTGACGGCGAAGCTGGACGGCGGGGCGTACAACGGGATGGGCCCGACGGCGACCTTCCTGATCGGCAACTTCGGGGCGATGCTCTACCGCTTTCCCTCGTACCGCTACAGGGGCATCTACTGCCACACCAACAACACGCCGGCGGGTGCGATGCGCGGGTTCGGCGCCCCGCAGGCCCTCTTCGCCGGCGAGATGCAGATGAATCTCGCCGCGCAGGAGCTCGGCATCGACCCGATCGAGCTGCGCCTCAAGAACGCGATGGAGAACGGGGACGAGATCCCCGGCGTGGCGACGATCTCCTCCTGCGGCTTCCGCGAGTGCCTGGAGGAGGTGCGGGATCTCTCGGGCTGGGAAGAGCGCCGCGCCACGTGCAAGCCCGGAGAGGGGCTCGGCCTCGCCTGCTACAGCTTCATCTCCGGCGGGGTCTTCAACTGGTTCAACACCAAGTACCCCTTCTCCAGCGCGGAGGTGAAGGTCTTCGACGACGGCACCGCACAGCTGACCACGCTGGCCGCGGACATCGGCCAGGGCAGCGACCTGATCCTGTGCCAGATCCTCGCCGAGGAGCTGGGCCTGAAGCTCGAGGACGTGCGTCTGGTGACCGGCGACACCGCCGTCTGTCCGCAGTCCGACCTGGGGACGTGGGGCAGCCGGGTCACGCTGATGGCCGGCAACGCGGTGCGCGACGCCGCGCGGAAGGTCAAGGAGCAGCTCTTCGGCATCGTCTCTCTCGACTTCGACCTGAACGTGATCCACGAGCTGGAGTGCGGCGACGGCCACATCTACCCCAAGTCGAAGCCGAAGAAGCGCATCCCCTTCGGGGAGGTGGTCTCTCGCGCCCAGAAGGCGAACCGCGGCGAGCCGCTGAAGGCGACGGGCTCCTACACCCCGCGCGACAGCGGCCTGGTCTCGCCGGCGTTCTCCTTCGGCGCGCAGGTCGCCGACGTCTCGGTCGACCTGGAGACGGGGATGACCACGGTGGAGAAGATGTACACCGTGCACGACTGCGGCACCGAGCTGAACCCGATGGCGGTCGAGGGCCAGCTGGAGGGCTCCATTCAGATGAGTCTCGGCTACGCGCTCTCCGAGGAACTCCTGATGGAGGAGGGGAAGACGCTCAACCAGACCCTGCTCGACTACAAGGTGCCGGTGGCCGAGGACATGCCTCCGTCGATCTCGAAGACGGTGGAGACCTTCGAGCCGAAGGGCCCGTTCGGTGCCAAGGAAGCCGGCGAGGGCCTCGCCTGTCCGACCGCTCCGGCGATCGCTCACGCCGTGCACCAGGCGACGGGGTACTTCTGCAAGGATCTGCCGATCCGGCCGGAGAAGATCCTGGAGTTCCTGGAGGAATCAACGGAGTAACCGATGAAGGGCTTTCGCCTCGCCGCGATCCAGATGAGCGTCGCGCCGGATCGCGCGACCAACCACGAGCGGGCGGGAGCCCTCCTGGAGGAGGCCGCGCGCGGGGGTGCGGCGCTGGTCGTCCTGCCGGAGATCTTCACCTGCGCCTACGCCCTGGATCAGTTCCGTCCGAACGCGGAGAGCGTGCCTGACGGGCCGACCTGCCGGTTCCTGCGCGAGAGCGCGAAGCGACTCGGCGTGCACATCGTCGGCGGGTCGATCCCCGAGCTGGTCGGCGAGACCGTCTACAACACCTCGACCCTCTGGAGCCCGGGTGGCGAACTGCTCCTGATCCATCGCAAGGTGCACCTCTTCGACGTCGACATTCCCGGCGGGATCACCTTCCAGGAGTCGGCGAGCCTCTCCGCGGGGGACTCCTTCGCGGTCACGGATACCGAGCTCGGTCGCCTCGGCCTGGCCATCTGCTACGACCTGCGCTTCCCCGAGACCTTCCGCTCGATGACCCTCTCCGGCGCGGAGCTGGTCGTCCTGCCCGGCGCCTTCAACACCACCACCGGGCCGGCGCACTGGGAGGTGCTGCTGCGTGCCCGGGCGATCGAGAACACCTGCTACGTCGCCGCCTGTTCCCCCGCGGCCCCCGAGGATCCGGCGGCCTACCCGGCGTGGGGGCACAGCATGATCGTCGATCCGTACGGAGAAGTCCTGACCTCCGCCGAGCGCGAGGAGCGGATCATCCACGCGGAGGTCGACGGGGCGCGGCTGGCGGAGGTCCGGCGAGCGGTGCCGGTGCTCGAGCAGCGGCGGCCCGAAGCCTACCGCTCCCTTCGCTGAGGATCGCGCCGCCACCGTAGGCGTGGCCGCGGACTCCCGGCTAGAATGCCCGGCTTCGCCCCCAGTCCCCGAGCGCCCCGAGAGCACCCATGACCCTCACGCTGACCGGAAAGAACCTGACCATCGAGGATGTCGTTCGCGTCGCCCGCCACCACGAGAAGGTGAAGCTCGAGCCTGGCGCGGTCGAGCGGATCAAGACCTGCCGCGCGATGCTGGAGCGGAAGGTCGAGGCCCGCGAGGTCATGTACGGGGTCAACACCGGGATCGGCGAGCTGTCGGAGGTCGCGCTCGACGACGACCAGACGCAGAAGTTCCAGGAGTACCTGATCTACAACCACGCCGCGGGGATCGGCGAGCCGATGCCGGTCGAGCGAGTCCGCGGGGCGATGCTCAGCCGCATCAACATGCACTCGCTGGGCCACTCCGGCTGCCGCCCGGCGATCCCGCTGACCTACCAGGCGATGCTCAACGCGGGCGTCACCCCGGTCGTCTGCGAGAAGGGCAGTGTCGGCGCGTGCGGTGATCTCGCGCCGATGTCGCAGATCGCACTGAGCCTCCTGGGGGAGGGGGAGAGCTTCTACCAGGGCTATCGGATGGCCACCGCCAAGGCGATGGACAAGGCGGGGATCCCCGTCCCCGGCCTCCACGTGCGCGACGGCCTCTCGGCGATCAACGGCTCCAACGTGATCGCCGGCATGTCCGCGATGCTCCTGTACGACATCGAGCGCTGGATCGCGCAGGCGGAGATCACGGCGGCGATGTCCCTCGAGGCCTTGCGCGCCAACATGAAGCCGTACCAGCCGCCGCTGCACGAGCTGCGCGGCTTCGCCGGGTCGATGAAGAGCGCGGCGAACCTGCGCCAGGTGATGGAGGGCTCCGACCTGGTGACCGGCAAGATGAAGGTCAAGGTCCAGGACGCCTACTCGATGCGCTCGACGCCGCAGGTGATCGGCTCGCTGCGCGACTTCATGGCGTACGCCCGAGCTCAGGTGGAGACGGAGCTGAACGGCGCGGCGGACAACCCGATCTTCATCCCCGCGGAGGACCTGGTCTGCTCCGGCGCCAACTTCCAGGCGACTCCGATCAGCATGCCGATGGACATGATCGGCGCCGGCGTCACGATGGTGTCGGTCCTTTCCGAGCGCCGCCTGAACCGCCTGCTGCATCCGGCCCTGAACGTCGAGCTACCCGCTTTCCTGACCAAGGGCGCCGGCATGTTCTCGGGATTGATGCTGAGCCAGTACACGGCCGACTCCCTCGTCGTCGAGCAGCGCATCCTCAGCACCCCGTCGTGCATCCAGTCGATCCCGGCCGCCGCCGACCAGGAGGACTTCGTCAGCATGGGGATGAACGGCGCGCTGAAGAACACGCAGATTTTGAAGAACGCGCAGGCGATCCTCGGCATCGAGATGGTGGCCGCCGCGCAGGCCCTGGACTTCCGCGACTTCACCTTCGGCAAGGGTACGACCGCCGCTCGGGCCGCCGTCCGCGAGGTGGTGGAGCACCTCGACGAGGATCGGCCGCTGTTCACCGATCACAACAACATGCACGCGGCGGTGGAGGAGTGCCGGGTGCTGGATGCGGTGGAGACGGAGGTGGGGGCGTTGGGGACGTCCTGGTAAGCGGGACGCAGAGGAGGCAGAGATCGCGGTGTTTCAGCGCAGAACTCGCCGAGGAGGTGGAGTTCGCAGAGTTCAGAATGGCAGAAAGATGGAGCGGAGCTAGTTCCTCGTGGCACGGGGACCGGAAATCCTGCTGATGG
>CAZCAC010000011.1:0-103943 GCA_964496575.1 uncultured Planctomycetaceae bacterium
TCTCGAGCGACATGATCCTTGGCCTTCGAAGGGTGGGAGAGGAAACTGTCGCAGGCCAACCTACGGGACGATCATGATCGACATCAACGCAGAAGTGAGCGCGGTCTCCCTCGCTCCGGCGATCGAACGCCTCTGGAAGCTCTCGGCGGAGAAGATCCGGGCGATCGAGGCGAGCTGGCCGGCGGATGCGGGCTCGCCCGTGTTCACCGTGGGAGGCCGCTGGTCGACACGCGGCTGGACCGACTGGACGCGTGGATTCCAGTACGGTTCGGCGCTGCTGCATTTCGACGCGACGGACGACGAGGAGCTCCTCGAGCTCGGGCGGCGTGGGACGCGGGAGGCGATGACGCCGCACCTCACGCACTTCGGTGTGCACGATCACGGCTTCAACACCGTGAGCACCTACGGAACCCTGCGGCGGCTGCTCCTCCAGGGGCGGGTGTCGCTCGACGCCAGGGAGCTGGAGCTCTGCGAGCTGGCGATCGTGGTCAGCGGCGCGGTGCAGGCGAAGCGCTGGACGAAGACGCACGAGGGTGGCGGCTTCATCCACTCCTTCAACGGGCCGCACTCCCTCTTCGCGGATACGATTCGCTCCTTGCGCGTGCTGGCGCTGGCGCACGCGCTCGGCCACTACCTGCTGGGCGAGAATGACGAGAGGATCTCGCTGCTCGGCCGCCTGATCGAGCACGCGCACGCGACGGCGACCTGGACGGTGTACTACGGCGAGGGTCGCGACCAGTACGACGTGCGCGGCCGCGTCGCTCACGAGAGCTGCTTCGACACGATCGACGGGCGCTATCGCTGTCCGGCCACGCAGCAGGGCTACTCGCCCTTCTCGACGTGGACGCGCGGGCTCGCCTGGGTGGTGCTCGGTTTCGCCGAGGAGCTGGAGTTCCTCGCCTCGCTGGAGGACGACGCGCTCGATCCGTTTGGCGGGCGAGGGGCGATCGAGGCGGAGATGCTGCGCGCGGCGCGAGCCTCCGCCGACTTCACCATAGAGCACTCCCCGACCGACGGCATCCCGTACTGGGACACCGGCGCGCCGGGACTCCGGTGGCTCGACGGCTGGCGCGAGCGCCCCGCCGATCCGTTCAACGATCACGAGCCGGTGGACAGCTCCGCCGCGGCGATCGCCGCGCAGGGGCTGATCCGGCTGGGGCTCTACCTCGACGCGAAGGGGGCCGACGACGAGGGGCGTCGCTACCGTCAGGCGGGCCTGACCGTCGCGGCGGCGCTGTTCGCCGAACCGTACCTCTCGCTCGACCCGGAGCACCAGGGCTTGATCCTGCACTCGATCTACCACCGCCCCGGCGGCTGGGACCACGTGCCGGCGGGGGCGAGGATCCCGCGCGGCGAATCGTCGATGTGGGGGGACTACCACGCGCGCGAGCTCGCGCTCCTGATCTCCAGCCTGGAAGGGGATGGGGCGTACTACTGCTTCTTCGCCGGAGGAGAACGATGAACGGAAGACGTCGGACAGCCCTGATCACGGGCGGCACCCGGGGGATCGGCCTCGGAATCGCGCGGGCTCTGGCGCGCGAGGAGCACGACTTGCTCGTCAATGGCCGCCGCGAGCTCGGCGAGGACGATCCCGCCCTGCTGGAGCTGCGTGCGCTCGGGGCCGAGGTGCACTACGTCGCCGCCGACATCGCCTCGCCGGTCCAGCGCGAGAAGCTGCTGCTCGCGGCGCGCGACCGCTTCGAGCGCCTCGACGTCCTGGTCAACAACGCCGGCGTCACCTCGCGCGATCGCGGCCTCGACCTGCTCGAGGCGACCGAGGAGAGCTTCGAGTGGCTGATGCGGATCAACCTGCAGGGACCCTTCTTCCTGACGCAGCAGATCGCGCGCTGGATGGTCGAGACTCCCGCGGGTGACACCGACCCGCCGCCCTGCATCGTGTTCATCACCTCGGTCTCCGCCGAGCTGGTCTCCGACACGCGCGCCGACTACTGCCTGAGCAAGACGGCGGCGAGCATGGCGGTGCGGGCCTTCGCCGCGCGCCTCACCGGGGAGGGGATCGGCGTGTACGAGGTGCGCCCGGGGATCGTGCGGACCGACATGACCGCGAGCGCGGTCGAGAAGTACGATCGCCTCATCGAGGACGGCAATCTGCTCGAGGCGCGGTGGGGGACCCCCGAGGACATCGGGCGCGCCGTGGCGATGCTGGCGCGCGGGGATCTCAGCTACGCGGCAGGGCAGGTCTTGACGATCGACGGCGGGATGACCCAGCACCGGTTGTAGGACGGACAGGAACGATGAGCGAGATGAACCCGGCCACCGCGCGCCTCGCCGAGCTGCGGCTGATCCCGGTCGTGGCGATCGAGGACGCGAACCAGGCTCCGGCGCTGGCCGAGGCGTTGCTCGCCGGCGGCCTGCCTTGCGTCGAGATCACCTTTCGCACCGCCGCCGCCCCCGAGGCGATCGCGGCGATGGCGCAGGTCGAGGACCTCCTGGTCGGCGCCGGCACGGTGCTGAACGTCGACCAGGCGGAGCGCGCGGTCGCGAACGGCGCCCGCTTCATCGTCTCGCCGGGGCTGGACCCCGCCACGGTGCGCTGGTGCCTCGAGCGTGAGATCGCCGTCTTCCCCGGCATCGCCACCCCGACCGACCTGATGGGCGCGATGGCGCTGGGGCTCGAGGTGGTCAAGCTCTTCCCCGCGGAGACCCTCGGCGGCCTCGGTGCCCTGAAGGCGCTCGCGGGTCCCTTCCCGGGACTCAAGTTCATCCCCACCGGCGGCGTCTCCGCGGAGAACCTCGCCGACTGGCTGGCGCACCCCAGGGTCCTCGCCTGCGGTGGGAGCTGGATGGTCGCCAGGAAGCTGATCGCTTCGGGCGACTTCGTCGAGATCACCCGACGGGTCCGCGCGGCGGTGGACCTCGTCGGGTGAGTCGATGATTCCGAGCGCAGCTCAGCGCTTCTCCACGCCCAGCCGCTCGCGCCACGTCTCGATCAGCGCATCCTGCTCGGTGACGTAAGCGGGCCACTCGACCACCGCCTCACCGGTGCGGCGGGCGATCTCGGTCAGCGCGGCGTGACGCGCCTGGCCCTGCCAGCCCTGGAGGTCGTCGAGGACGAGTCCCAGCTCGCCTTGCTCGAAGAGCGCCTTCGCCGCCGCCGGGCTGTCGAGGCGCGCGGCGGCGCGGGTGAGCAGCACCGGGTCGTCGAGCCCCGCGGCGGCATCGACGATCAGGGAGACGGTCCGCGCGTCCAGGATGCGGTCGAGCACGGGGCCCTCGCCGCCCAGCAAGAGGCGCGCGAGGTCCGCGTACCGGTTCGTCTCCATCAGCTTCGAGATCAGGTCCCAGCTGTAGAGGCGTCCGGTGCGCACCAGCCCGAAGAGCGTGTCGATGAGGTCGAGCTCCAGGGCCCACGGCACGAGCCCTGCCGGGTGGTAGCTCGCCCGGAGGGCGAAGCGCATCGCATCCGCGTCCCCGAGCGCGACCAGGCCGCGGGCGCCCACCCTGGTCCAGCCCCCCCCGCGCAGCGTGTACTCGATGAGACGCTTGCGGTCGTCGAGCGAGGCGAGCTCGGCGGCCAGCTCGGCCTCGACAGAGGGATCGCCTTGCTGCAGGGTCATCCGCTGCGTCAATCGCTCGATGTTCCAGCGCTGGAGCGCCCTGGTCACCTCCGCCAGCCCCGCCCGCAGCCTGCTCAGGGTCTGTTCGGGGGTCTCGGTGCGATGGCTCAGAAACTGGTTGTTCATGAGGACGAGGTTCCAGCCGGGGAGCTCCAGCTGGGCGAGTTGCCGGGCCGCGCTGCCCCGGATCTCCAGATCCGCGTGAGACAGCGCCTCGACCAGAACAGCCGCGTCTCGGGTTTTCAGGAACCCGAACGCTTCCCGGGCGGTCGCCTTCGCCCGCGGAGCGGTCGCCCCGTGGTAGATCGCGCGAACGACGCTCGTGAAGTCGCGTCTCTTCGCTTCCCCCAGCACCTCCAGCCGGCGTTCCGCCGAGAGCTCGTCGAGCGCCTCGAGGAGCACCTCCGGCCCCGGCTGGCCCCAGCTCAGGGTCTGCGAGAAGATCAGGTGGTTCGGATCGTGGAGCAGCCGGACGAGCGTCTCCTTCGAGATTCCCTGCGGCCGGGTGCCCAGCGCCACTCGCCGCAGTGGGGGCGACGAGCTGAGCAGGGCCGGTTCCATGCACCGGGCGAGGCCGTCCGGGGGGAGGAGTCCCCGGGCGAAGTCGGGCGCCTGGAGCTGCACCGCCTCTTCCGGCGCAGACAGCGCGGCGAGGGTGAGTCGCTCGGCGAGGCTTCGCCCCTCCGACACCGGGAGGTCCTGCTGGAGCGCCATGGTGATCACCCGCAGGAGGGGCTGGATCCGCCAGAGCCGGCTCAGCTCGGCGCTGGGCGCGAAGGTGGCGCGGAGCAGCTCCGGGTCTCCCCGCTCGAGACCGACCCGCAGGACCTCGGGGATGCCGCGCCCCTGGCTGGTGTAGACGGGGCCCTGTCGAGCGAGCGCCGCGTAGTAGACGAACTCCCGCGCCACGCTGGTCTCGACCTCCAGCAGGAGCGGCATTGGCAGGGCCGGGTCGGATTTCTCGCAAGCGGCGTCCAGCACCTTCAGCTGAAGGTCGATCGTCTCGTGCCCCGCGCGCTCCAGCGCCTCGGTACGCCAGGCTGTGTCGTCGCCGTGCAGGAGCGCGAGCAGCCCGTTCAGGCGGACCGCCGGCTCGAGGTCGGTGAGCAGAGCATCGATCACCTCGCGCGGGGGATTCCGTTCCAGGACCTGCCGGGCGAGCTGGTCGCGCCACCTGGCCGGGAGGCGGGGGAAGAAGGCGCGCAGCCTTTGGCTGGAGGGAGTTGTCCCGAGCAGGGCGACGCCGGAGGACCAGGTTTCGAGCTTACGGAGGCGATTCCCCAGTTTGTCCAAATCCGCCTCGGTGTCCGGGACGCTGGCGAGCAGCCGGTCCAGGAGCTCCGCGACGATCGGGTGCGGGTTCGCCAGGAGTCGGTCGAGATCGATGTACCCCCTCACCTCCCAGTCGACCAGCTCCGGGGTGCGTTCGACGACCGCGGTGATGGCCTGCATCGCCTCGTCGTCGGGCCACCTCAGCAGGTAGTCGAAGAGGGCGTGGGTGACCTCCCCCGAGGACTCGCGGGCCAGCCTCAGGAGCGGCTCGTGCAAGGTCTCCTCGTCGTGCTCGCCCAGCACCCGGATCGCCCAGGCGGCGGCTTTCGAATCCAGCACCAGCGCGAGCTCGGCGAGCTCGTCCGCGTGGTCGGCGATGGCGGCGGGCCCCTTATCTCGCAGGATGAAGCTCAAGGACTCCCCCTGCCTCTCGCACTCGGCCGCGATCTGCTCGACGCCGAGGTTGCGAAGCACGCTTCGAAGTCTGGCCGAGGTCGCGGTCTCGCTGTCCAGCAGCATCTCGCGCAGGAACGTCCGCGCTTCCGCCACGGCCTCCGACTCGACCCCCTCGACGGTGGCCGGAGTCTCGAGCGACTCCCGCACCCGCTCCGCCGCTCTTGTCCCGTCGTACTCGGCGAGGACCTTCCCGAAGAGCTCCTCGGCGACGGTCTCCTCCTCCCGGGCCCGGGCGATCATGCCCATCCGCCAGAGCGCACGCGCGACCAGCTCGCGGTCGGCGGCCTCGCCGAGCTCGGCGCAGCGCCGGTACGAGCGCAGCGCCGCCTCCAGATCGGCTTCGGCGGTCTCCTGGAACCAGCCTTCCACGTACGCCTCGCGACAGGTCTCCGCGGGTGGGTCCTGTGGCGGGAGCGCGAGCGTCGAACAGAATGCCAAGGCGAGTAGCATGACGATCCTCCTTGCGGTTTCTCGGACGGGTCTCTCAGAGGGTAGGCCGCCCCCGCGACGGAGTTGTCACCGCGATATCACCCCCCCGACACCTTTTCGAAGCGAGGCGTCGCGCTGCCGTCGTCACCGCGAGTGCATGATGGGGTCGGTCCCGTACAATCGCGGGCGGGAGGAGAGGCTGGAGAGGACCGGGAGGAACGGCTTTGCGAGTAGCACCGAAATGGTCGATCGCCGTGGTGGCCGCGGGCGCCTCGCTCCTGGTGTGCCCATCGTGTGGCTCCGGGACGGCGCTGGTCCTCGGAGCGTCCCAGGGAGACGAAGATGCGGACGCCCCGGCGGTGGTCTCCTCCCTCGAGGTGAAGAGCCCCAAGGTGTCGCCGGCGACCGTTCGCTTCTTCCTGGCCGACCCGGACGGGGGAGCTTCCCCGCGGGTGCGCTTCCACTACTCCGTGGCCGGCGGCGAGTTCATTCCCGTGACCGATGGCGCCGGGTCCCCGCTGGTGCTCGATCAGGATCTCGCCGTCTCCCCGGCGGGCGAGGTGAACGAGCTCGAGTGGGACTTCCTCGCCGAGTCCGGCCTCGGGGCGGCGTTGAACGAGGACGTGGCCCTCTTCGCCTCGGCCGATGACGGCTCACCTCCCACCGGAGCGAATCCCGCCGAGGCACCGAACCTGGTCACGGGTCTCACGCTCGGCAACCTGCCGCCGGTCGTGGAGCTCGACCCGCTGGCCGCGGAGATCCCCGGGATCGTCGCCCTCACCCTCCGGGTTGCGGACCCGGCACGCGCGGGGGACCTGGTGGACGTCGGCATCGAGTACCAGGGCGACGGTGCGCAGAGCTGGAGTCCGGCCCTCCCGGCCGGACCGGTCGCGGGTGACCCTCCCGAGTACTTCTTCCGCAACGTCTCCGTGCCCTACGAGGGGGATGGCGCCGAGGTCCTGACCTTCTTCTGGGACGTCGTCGGGCAGCTGGGGTCGGTCGACGCGCAGGTCCTCCTGCGCGCGACGGTGGTGGACAAGGAGGTCGCCGGCGAGTCCACCGAGGGGTACCACTTCGCGTCCACCGTGGTCGAGACGGGGTCGTTCGTCGTCGACAACAACCAGGTCCCGATCGCGAGCCTGGAGGCGGGGGCCGTCTTTTCGAACCCCGATCGCCGGCGGGAGCTGAGCATCCCGTACTCCGTCGCGGACGCCGAGCAGGACGAGGTGCGGGTCCTGTTCCAGTGGCGGCGGCAATCCGTCGCGTACCCGGAGCTTCCATCGAGCGCGGCGGCCCTGGCCGAGCTCGCCGCCGATCCAGGCGCCTATCCCGAGCTGCAGCTCGCCACGGAAGCGGCGCGCCCGGCCGTCGGTCCGGTGCTGCCGCTTCCCGCCCTGCTCGATCCGGACGGCCGGCGGCTGCGGCTCCCGACCCTCGCGACGCGCGACTCGTACGTGGCGACCGGTGGCCTCGAGGGGCAGGAGGTGGAGATCCTCCGCTCCTTCGACCGCCTGAGCCCCGCGGAGGCCTCCACCAACGGGTGGGACCTGCAGCAGCCGACCGCCGTGCTGCCGGTCGCGGATCCGTCGGCGGCACTCGTGCTGGACCAGCCGGGGTCGACGTGGCGCCTGCGGGAGCTCGATCTCACCAGCGGAGCGGTCCGGCGCGAGGTGGCCACCTCGGCGCTGGGGCCACCCGGCCCGATGACCTACGAGCGCGGCGCCGCCGCGGTGCTGATCGCCGTGGAGGCCGGCGCCGAGTGGCGGGTGCAGCGGGTCGACCTCGCCTCGGGGAGCGTCACGACCCTCTCGCCCGAGGGCGACCCGCTGCCCCAGGGAGCGATCCGGGGGGTCGCCTCGCCCACGGCGGGAAGCTGTGTGCTGACCGTCGGCAGCGCCCTGCTGCGGCTCGACTACGCCGCCACCGGCCAGCCGGTGCGCGGCTCCATCGTTCGCGACGGCCTCCAGCTCCCCTGGGGGATCGTGGTGGACCCGGGACGGGAGGGCACCGTCCTCGTGGCCGAGAAGGACTGGGACGATGCCGGGCTACGCGCGGTCACGGGACGGATCTTCGCGCTGGACCTCTGCAGCGGGAACCTCGCGCAGGTGGCGGCCGGCGCGACCGCCCTGCGACCGGAGGCGATCGCCTGGGACCATTCGAGCCGGCGGCTCCTCCTGGTGTCCAACGCCTCCGGGTCGACGCGCACGCTGATGGTGCTCGACCTGCGCGCGGAGGCGAACGAGCTCGTGTACGAGGTTCCGCTCGAATCGAGCGTGAACGAACCGGTCTCGAGCCTCGCGTCGGGAACCGACGGGCTGCGCGTGTTCCCGGCCGCGGGGGATCTCCTTCTCGCGGGCGGCGTCGAGCAGCGACGCCAGATCACGGCCTTCGAGGCGTCGAGCTCGACGGCCACGGTCGACTCCCCCTTCGAGCCCCCGCTCCGCGCCGGGACCCGCTGGCGGATCAGGGACCGGGTGCGCCCGCTCCTCGGGGAGGTCGGGGCGACCTCGGACGTCTTCGTGTGGGACACCTCCGCCGTGCGCGAGGGGGGACCGGTGCACCTGCGCGCGGTTCCCTTCGACAACGACGCCGGCCTGGCCGGGGATCTCGGGAGCCCGCTCTCACTCCGGGCCGACCTGGAGACCGAGGCGCTCGCGGTCGCCACCGGGCTCAGCCCCTTCGCCGGCCTGGCCGTGGGCGACGTGGACGACGACGGGGACCTCGACGTCGTGTCGGCCGCGGGGTTCGCCGAGATCCGGATCTCGCGACAGACGGGGTTCCGCAGCTACCAGACGACGAGCTTCGCGATCGACGGATCGATCTCGACGAGCTCGGATGGCTAGGTCCTGGAGCTCGCGGACATCACCGGTGACGGCGCGGTCGACCTGGTCCTCGCGAATGGTTCCAACCGGATCGACATCCATCCGCGGACCACGCCGGGCGAATTCGGCCCGCGGCAGGAGGTCGGCAGCGGGGTGATCGGCCAGCTCGGTCCGCTGCGCTGCGCCGAGGTGACCGGCGACGCTCGAGTCGACCTCTGCTGTGCCGACCTGAGCACCGGGCAACTCGTGGTCTTCCCGCAAGGCGCGGGCGGCGGCTTCGATCCGGGGGAACGTCTCACGCTGGACGCCGGACCGGGAATCACGTCGATCGAGGTGGCCGACCTGAACGGAGACTCGCGCCGGGACCTGATCGCCGCGGTGGGTGGGACGGGCGAGCTCGTCCTCTTCCAGCAGACCGCCCCGGGGGTCTTCGAGCCCGACCCGGGGGGACCGCTGCCGGCGGGGACTCCCGATCCCCTTCGCTCGGTCGCGGCGGGCGATCTGAACGGCGACGGGTTGATCGATCTCGCGGCCGGGGGCGGGGCTCTGGTGGTCCACCTCCAGGAGCCGGGCGGCGGTTTCACCGGCACGCCCAGCCAGGTCCTGGGAGGCCCGCTCACGCTGGACACCTTCGTCGCGGTCTCGATCGCGGACCTCGACGCCGACGGGCGCGACGACGTGGTGGTCGCCGACCAGAGTCGCGAGGAGCTCCTGAGCAGCAACCGCCGCGTGCACGTCTACTTCCAGGGCCTCGACGGTCGCTTCGAATCCACCCGCCTCGAGGTCGGCGAGGGTCACACGAACGTCGTCGCGGCCGACCTGGACGGGGACGGGAGGACGGACCTGGTCACCGCGTCCGGCTTCGACTCCTTCGAGGGCCTCTCGGTGTCCGCTCACCACCGGGACGTGCCCGGGTACTTCGGGGAGTCCGTCGTCGAGTTCGGTGAGGTTCCGACGCTCGGCCGTAGCAATCACCTTCACGTCGCCGACGTCGACGGGGACTCGAACCGCGATCTCGTCGTGATCCGTCTCGGCAGCCCTCAGGCGAACGTCTTCCAGCAGGCCGGCCCGGGGGTCTTCTCGGCCCTGCCGACCCTGATCCTGCGGGCGCGGAGCAACGCGCGCGTCTCCGCCGTGGGGGACGTGAACACCGACGGGCTGGCCGACGTGCTGCTCGGGACGGCGGAAGGAGTCGAGGTGTTCTTCCAGCTGCCCGACGGCTCGTTCGGCCTGGGCGGCGACTCCACGCAGTCCAACCTGACCCTCGGGACCGCCGACGTGTTCCAGCTGGCCGTCGCGGACCTCGATCACGACGGGGCGCAGGACGTCGCGGCGGCGCTGGACGCATCGCGCGATCTGCAGCTCTTCCACCAGGTGCCGTCCTCCCCCGGCACCTTCGCGGCTCCCGTGGTGGTGGGAACCGGCGTCGGCGGCGAGGACCTCGGATACCTGGCGGTCGAGGACGTGAACGCCGACGGACTCCCCGACCTCGTCTCCGGGCGGGAGGGCCCGGTGTTCGTCTTCTTCCAGCGCGCGGACGGCTCGTTCGGCCCGGGGACCGGACCGCCGGACTACGACCTGGCCCTGGAGGACGCGAGCTCGGGCACGCTGCGGGCGGGCCCGCTGCGGGTGGTGGATCTGGACGGAGACGGGTTGCCGGACGTCGCCGCGCTGTGGCCGGCCGCGGGGGGGCGCTGCGTGGTCTGGTTCCAGGGGGCGCCGGGCAGCTTTCCCGCCGATCCGGCCTACCGGACCACGCCGTTCACCGGGGGGACCGGCCTCGACCTCGCGGACGTGGACCGGGACGGCCGCCCCGATCTCCTCCTGGCCAACGAGGGCGGAGTCGGCGTGTACCTCCAGCGGACGCCACGCTTCTTCGGAGTGGAGGACGGCTCCGGGACCGGACTCCCCGACCAGAGATTCCAGTCCCCGGACTCCTCGGAGGGCCACACCCAGCTCGTGGTGAGCGACCTCGACGGCGACGGAGACCTGGACGTGATCGCCGTGCGGCGCTCGCACGACGTCGGCGACACCGGTCCGCGGTTGAACTTCGTCTTCGGGGGGCGCTGACCCCGCGCTCCCTTCACTGCGGCGGCGTGAAGCGGTAGCCGACCCCGTGCACCGTGCGCAAGAGGCGTGGGCTCGACGGGTCCTCCTCGAGCTTCTTGCGCAGCTTCAGCACGAAGTTGTCGACGGTGCGCTCGGTCGGATAGGCGTCGGGATGCCACGCCGCGTCGATGATCTCCGAGCGGCGGAGCGGCTCGTCGGGGCGCGCCAGGAAGAGCTCGAGGATCTTCACCTCGGTGTGGGAGAGCAGCGCCTCGCGCTCGCCGCGCCAGACGCGGAAGCGGCGCAGCGAGATGCGCACGTCGCCGAGGATCACGTCCTCCGCCTCGGGACCCGTGTCGTCCGGCTCCTCGCGCTCCCGCTCCCGCAGCTGCGCGCGCACCCGTGCGAGCAGCTCCGCCAGCCCGAACGGCTTGCGCACGTAGTCGTGGGCGCCGAGGTCGAGCGCGCGCACGATGTCGGTCTCCGCGTCACGCGCGCTGACCACGATGACTCGCGGGGGGGCGTCGAGCTCGGGGAAGCGGCGCAGCACCTCGTAGCCGCTCATCCCCGGCAGCATCAGGTCGAGCAGGAGCAGCTCGGCTCCGCCGGCGCGCAGCCGCTCCAGGCCCTCCTCGGCGGAGGTGGCCAGCTCCACCGCGAGCCCCTCGAAGGTGAGGTTGTCGACCAGCCCCTGGCCGACTGCGGGATCGTCTTCGATGATCAGGACTCGCGGCAAGCTTCTCCTCCGTCGGTTTCACCGCACAGCGGCAGGACGAGCCGCGCGCGCACGCCGCCGCCGTCGGGCGTTTCGAGACTCAGTTCTCCCCCGAGCGCGACCGCCCCGCGCCGCGCGAGGTACAGGCCCATCCCCGCTCCACGGCCGGGCGCGCCCTTGCCGCGGACCCAGCGCTCGAAGAGGCGCTCTCGGTCCCCCTCCGGGAGCCCGGGACCGTGGTCGCGGATCGTGCAGGTCCAGCGGCACTCCCCGCGCTGCGCCGACACCTCCACGCGTACCGGCGCGGGTGAGTAGCGCACGGCGTTGTCCAGCAGGAGCTCGACGATCCGCCGCAGCTCTTCCTCGTCCCCGCGAATCCGCGCCGCGCCTCCGCAGTTCTCGAATCTCACCGCTCCGCCGTCCGTCCGGGCCATGGTGGCGAACTCGTGCACGACCCGCTCGACCACTCGATCGGGATCGAGCACGCGCGCCTCGCCGGGGGAGGCCTCCTCCTCGCGCGCCGCTTCCGCCACGCGATCGACCAGCTCGCCGAGGCGGATCGACTCGCGCTGGATGGTGTTCAGGTACTCACGTTCCGCCTCGGGAGGGACGCGCTTCCCCGCGAGCGACTCGGCGTACATGCGCAGCACGGTCAGCGGCGTGCGCAGCTCGTGGGTCACCTCCGCGATCAGGTCGCCGCGCGCCGTGGCCAGCCGGCGTGCCTGCCGCTCCTGCGCGAGCAGCGCGCGCAAGGCGAGCAGCCCGAGCGCGGCGTAGGCGAAGAGAGCAGCGAAGAGCAGCAGCCGTGGGTTCCAGGCGCCGAAGAGCTCCACGTCGGCGAAGATCACCTCCACCTCCAGCTCACCGAGGTCGATCGGCCACCGGCCGGCGTTCGGCTGCGCGGCGAGCTCGACGATCGTGGCGGGCGGGGAATCCCGGGTCCCCGGCAAGCGGGCTCTGGATCCGTCCTCGCCCCGCCACGCGTCGAGCCAGGTTCCGAGGGTGAGGACGCGAAACGTGCTCTGCCGCGGGTCGTCGCGCACCAGGAACCACCCGTCCGGCGTGGGCAGCAGCGTCGGCGGCGCCCCGGGAGGCAGCGCCGCGGCGCGCGGCAGCAGCTGCCGGCGCCAGCGCGGCCACTCCTGGCGTTCGGCGAGCATCTCCGAACAGCAGACGCACCCACCATGGTCGCGTTCGGAGAGCTGCGCGAGCAGGTGCCCGAGAAGCACCAGCTCCTCGAGGTCGGTCGCTCGATCGCACAGGTCCGAGTTCCAGGCCCACGCCTCGTCATGGGCGTCCTGCTCGTCCCCTTGCAGGAGCAACCGAGACGCGCGGGCCCACCACCGCCAAGCCTCTGATTCGATACCGGCCAGCGCCGCCTCCCCACGCAACGCCAGCAGGGCCCCGCGCTCCGGTCGGCCCGAGTCTCGCATGATCGCCGCCGCCTGGAGACAGCCCACCGCGCGGTGCCGAGGGTCGCCGTGACGCATCAGGACGGCGAGCGTTTCCAGCGCCTCGCCCACGCGCCCCTCCGCGGCAAGGAGCTTCGCTCGCACGGCGTCGGGGTGACCCAGCGCCTCGCCCGTCGGTTCGAGCGCGATCTCCGTCGGGTCCTGCCCCGGATCCTCGCTGCGCAGCGGCATGTCCAGCGCGCCGCGCGTGAGCGGGGGGGCGATCGGATCGTTCACCAGCAGGAGGAGGGCACCGGTCAGCGCCTCCCCGAGCTCCGCCAGCGTCTCCGCCCTCGAGAGCTCCGCGTGGCGCTCCTCCAGCGAGCGCAACCCTCGATCACCGAGCCACCCCACCAGGGGGATCGGACCCAGGGTCAGGAGCAGGAGCCCCGCGAGCACCCATCGACGTTGGCGTTCCATGGCGAGCTCCGAGTATCGCACGAAGCTGCTCCCGGTTGTCACCACGATGTCATACAGTGCTCACCTCGAAACCCCACTTGCCGCTTCCCCGAACTCCAGGACCCGACCCGTGAGTGGAATCGTCTTCTTCCGCACCCAGAACCTCGAAGCGATGCGCGGCTTCTACGAGGATCGTGTCGGCTGCGAGCTGTGGATGGACCAGGGCGATGTCCTGATCTTCCGGCACGGTGGCTTTCTCGTCGGCTTCTGTGACCGCGACTCCACCGATCGCGAGGGACTGGTCACCTTCTTCTACGAGACGCGCGAGGAGGTCGATGCGAAGCACGAGCTGTTCGCCGACTGCGCCGACGACGCGCCGAAGCGGAACGAGAGATACGACATCTACCACTTCTTCGCCACCGACCCCGACGGGCGCAAGGTCGAGTTCCAGCACTTCGAGAGCGCGATTCCGCCGTACTGATCCGGGAACGGAGGGAGGCGGCCACTCTTTCCCGAGTGGCCGCCACCGTGATGTCCAAGGAACTTGGTTCGCGCCCGCGCCCTTCCCCTACAGCATGTTCGCCGTCGGGTTCCAGAGCGTGCGCTTGATGATCACCTGATTGGGATTCACCACGTTCAACATCCCCTTGGTCCTCCTGTCGTAGTTCAGTCTCAGGCCGACCTTGTACGGCGATCCAGGGGGATTGGCACCCGTGCCCGTGCCAGCGGTGTTCAGACGCCCGGGAGCGAGAACGCCCAGATCGGGGCAGATCATCGCTCCGTTGACCTGGAGCTGTCCGCGCATCGTATCGCTGCGATGAACGATGCCGAAGATGGCGTTGTTCGTGTACAGCAGCGCGTCGATCTCCATCGGAGTGTCGTAGGTGTGCCGGCTCTCGAAGAACTCGATCGCCAGCTTCTGCATGTCGTCGGCGAGCCACCCGTTCTTCGGAGTCAGCTGCAGGACCGCCGCGAGCGACGCTCCCGTGGACTGATCGTAGAGAGCCGGGTTGGAGAGATCGTTCGGATCCCAGATCGAGAGCTGATCGGGGTCCCAGGATAGCGGTACCTCGGCGTCACCCTTCCAGGTACCGGTGGCCGGATCGAAGTAGATGTTCCCGCGGTTGTAGACCGGGATCTCGTCGTTCGGACCGAAGTTGTAGTAGCGCGGCAGGTAACCGGCGCCCTGGAAGTCGGGGTTCACCACCGTCCACGACGTCGGATCGTCCTTGTCCTCGCCGGGACCCGGGAGCATCGGCTGCGTCTTGGCCCACTCGGAGCGGTTGAACAGCGACAGCTCCGACAGGGCGAAGTTGAAGTCGTCGCTGGCGCTGCCGTCGACGATGTCGTACTTGCCCGGGCCGGTGAAGACCGAGGGCTTGAGGTAGTCGCCGAGGAGCATGTTCCCACCGCAGGCGAGCCCCAGGGCGTTCTTGGTGCCGTCCGGCGCGATCCCGAAGGTGCGCGGCCCGGTCGGGTCCCCCGGCGCGTCTCCGGCGACGTACGTCTGGCCGTCGAGGTAGTGCAGGTCGGTCGGCACGTAGATGTTGCCGCTGGCGACGATCGTGCCCTCGCCCTTGAGGTAGCCGTCGATCACCAGGTCCCCATCGATCGCCACCGTGCCGTCGATGACGATCGGGTTGGCCTCCGTACCCGAGAGGATGACGTTGCCCGTGGTGCTCGACTGCAGGCCGGGCCGGTTCCCGGTGAACAGCGCCGAGGCGTACTCACCCGGCGTGTCGATCACGAAGTCGTGCGGGGAGATGTTGATGATCCCCGCGATGATCGCGCCTTCCGCCTTCTGGGCCGCTTCGTAGAACTCGAAGGGATCGACCACCTTGTTCCCCGCGCCCGTCGAGTCGGGCAATCCCGTGGACGGGTCGATGCCCCCGTTGTCGGGGAAGGGCGGCGGGAAGTGCATCGGCAGGTTCCCGTCCGGCATGTCGCTGTAGGCGGTCGGATAGTCGAGGTAGATGTTCTCGCCCGGCTGCGGGATGCCGACGGCCGGGTCGAACGGGTTCGGCGACATCTCGCCCCAGGCGTCTTCCTCCAGGTGGAGGCTCGCGCTGTCGAAGTGGAAGGACTGGAAGGTCTTGTCCCCCCAGTCGCCGTTGATCAGGTTTCCGTCGTGGTCGGTCAGCGAACCACGCATGTGGAGCGTGCCGGCGATGTAGGAGTCGGCGTCCCAGTCGGTGACGCTCCAGGGGCGACCGTCCCAGTCGTCCCGGATCATCAGGCTCTCCAGCGTGCCGACCTTGATCCGCTCGAACGAGCCGTAGTCGTCGCCGTCGCTGTTGTAGAAGCGCTCGGCGGAGTCGACGACGGTGTGGCAGAAGATGCAGTTGACGTTGTTGGCGAGCACGCCGTACTCGAAGCCGTCGAACTGCTCCGGCTCCACCGTGTACACCAGCTGGATGGCGCGGTTGAGCACCGGGTTGATGATCCCCTTGCCCCGGTTGGTGCTCGCCGAGACCGTCACGTAGAGCTGGGTCGAGTCGCCCACGTCGCGACGCACCAGCCGCAGCGCGTCGATGTTCACCTCGTCGAACTCGGGATTGCCGCCGTCTGCGCCCGGCACGCCGGCGATCGAGAGCAGGTCGACGCCCTCCTCCGCGGTCGGCGGGCCCCCGTCCCCGGAGTCCGGGACCCCCAGCCCGGTGAGGTAGCTGCGGAAGGACGTGATCGAGCCCGCGGCACCCCCCTCGTTGGCGAGGTACCCCGACCAGATCGTGTCGGTGGCGACGATCCCCACACTCTCCACCGCGCTGGTCAGCCGGTACTCGTCACCCTGGTAGTTGACCACCCGGGCGCCGTTGAGCGTCGCCTGCAGCATCGACAGCCCGAGCATCGCCAGCAGCGAGGCCACCATCAACGCCGGGATCAGCGCGGTTCCCCGCCTTTCCTTCCGAGTTCGCTGCTTCATCTGATTCACTCCCTCCATGGTCCTTCCCCCCTAGTTCTCCGGCTCGTTCCGCAGGAAGACCAGAGACTGCACTTCACGGACGATCGGGACGTCGCTGTTGCTGCGCCCGAGGATGAACAGCCGGATGTGCAGCTGTCGCGAGTCACGATCCCACAGGAAGATCGGGTCGTTGAAGCCATCCCCGTCGAGGTCGCCTCCCCAGTTGCACTGCTCCTGGAGGATGTTCGTCGGTCCGAGCCCCAGGTCGGCCGGCGGGACGGTCGGGTCGGTGGCGTCCCAGATCCTCCGGCGGATCTGGCCCACCTCGAAGACGTCGACGGTATCGCCGTCGTTGTTCAGGTCGTCGCCGGAGGCGCTCTCCAGGTAGGTGAACCTCGGCACGTAGTGGAGGCAGGCCCAGGCCTCGATCGAGGGGGTGCCGTTCAGCTCGTGCCCCCACTGCAGCTCGTCGTCTCCGTCGAGGTAGTTCGGCGGGATCGAATCGGTCGGATCGACGGGGACGCGGAACGAGAAGCCGCTGCCGTCGCCGCGGTAGAAGATCGGCCCTCCCGACTCCAGCGCCTGGCCGTCCCAGGTGCTGGGCGGCGGGTTCTCCTGCAGCTCGATCGGCTCGGCGAGCCCGGCCCAGATCAGCTCCTCGCCCGCCGCGTGAGTCGCCGCATCGGTGCACTGCTGACCGCGCAGGAGGTTCAGGAAGTGGTCCTGGGTCGCGTCCAGGTCCGAGTAGGAGACGCGCTCCTCGCTGCCGGTGCCGCGTCCCAGGAGCAGGATCCCCTCGTCGGGGAAGCCCAGGGTCATGTCCACCTCGATCTCACCGCTCTCGCTCGACCCGAGCTCGGCCGTGATCGAGGCGCGCGGGTTGGCGCCGCGGGCGTTGGCGAGGTGGGTCTCGATCTCCCGCAGTATCTGCTGCGCCTTCATCTCCGCCACGCTGATCCCCAGCGTCGAGTGCGCGAGCTGAGTGTCGCGCTGGATCACCCCGAACACCGCCAGCAGGATGGTGGTCAGGATTCCGAAGGAGAGGATCAGCTCGAGGATCGTCGTCCCCTGCCTGACTCGTGACGCGAGCGTCAACGCGCGCGTCGACGTGAATGGATGGCGCTTCATCGTCTCAGTACCCGATGACGTAGAAGGGATGACGGATGCGGACGTCCCCGGAGACACCGGTCCACCGGGCGGTCACCACGATCGGCAGGACCGTCGCCGTACCCGTGACGTCGCCGTTGCTCACCGCCCCGTCCCCGTCGAGGTCGCGGGGCATGCCCAGCTCGGCGTTCAGGTCGGCATCGGTCAGCGTCTCGTCGAGGATCACCGTGATCGTGCCCACCGAGACCTCTCCGGGGGCGGTGGTCAGTCCCTCGATGGCGAAGGTGTTGCCCAGCCCGCCGCCGGCGGAGAGCTCGGCCACCAGCTCCTGCGACCAGTTGGTCTCCTCGCGGCGGATGCGATCGGAGATGGAGTGGATCTGCTCCGAGATCAACCGGACCGCGTTCTGCGCGACGGCCCGCTCCCGGTTCTGCCGGCGCAGCGAGTGGGTCTGCAGCGTGGAGGCGCTCATCGCCATCAGCGCCACCATCAGGATGGTCATCGCCAACCCGATCTCCACCAGGGTGAATCCCCCTCTGCTCCCACCACCGGACCTCACCCTTCTCAGGGTTCGCGATTCCCTTCTCATAAGCTCTCCCATGGCCTCCCAGGGCCTCGCCGTTCCCGCGGCGTCGCCGGAGCCGCTCCGCTCCTGGTGCCTTCTCGGATCGGGGTGAGCTTCCCCTGAAAAGGAAATTGCAATTCGGCCATTCGGATCCGAGACGCCGCTTGTACCGCCTGTCGTGGGGGCCAGAATGGGCCCCGAGTCCCGTCCCGGAAGAGTTTTCCGGGGGTGAGGCCCTCCCGCTGCCCCTCTCCGATCACGATGCGCCTCGCCCTCGCCCTCCACGCCTTTCCCCCCCGGGAGCGAACCGGGGTGGAGACCTACTCCGAGGCGCTGGCGCGGGCCCTAGCCCTGGCGGGGCACCAGGTCGAGGTATTCGCCCCCCGCCTCGACCGGAACGGCGCCCACCTCGCCCAGCGCCGCGAGGAGCGGGACGGCTTCGGGGTGACCTGGCTCGGCCTCGAGCGTGACGCCGACCGGGAGGCCGACCGCCGCGCCATCCCCGGGGCCGCGCGCGCCTTCGGCCGCTTCCTCGACCGCGAGCAGCCGCAGCTGGTGCACTTCCAGCACGTCTACAAGCTCGGCGCCGCGCTGATCGAGGTGGCGCGCGAGCGCGATCTGCCGGTGGTCTTCACCGGGCACGATCCCTTCCCGATCTGCAACGACTACACGCTGCTCGCCCCCGACCTCACCCCGGTCGACCCGCTCGATCGCGAGGCTCTCGCGCGGTGCGAGCTGGCCCGGGGGGTGCTCGACCGGCACCTCGCCGCGCACGACGGCTTCCTCCCGGTCGGGGAGGAGGGCTCCGAGCTCGCTCGCCGCGTCCAGGAGCTGCTGCACGGTGACGCGAGCGACGAGCGCGAGGAGCTCGAGCGGCGCGCGGCGCGGATCGACGAGGAGATCACCACGCGGCTGCGCCTGCTCGAGCGGGTGGACCGGATCGAGGTGCCGACGCGCTACCTCGCCGACCTCTACCGCGCGGGCGGACTCGAGGCCGAGGTAGAGGTGCGCCCGTGCGGGATCGACGGCACCGCGCTGGAGGGCGTCGCGCCGCTGGAGGCACACCGCGACGGCCCGCTCTCCGTGCTCTACCTCGGCGGGTACTACGAGCACAAGGGGGTGCACGTCCTGCTCGACGCCGTCGAGCCGCTGCGGGAGTCGGTGCGACTCGTGCTGCGCGGCTGCGCCGGTTCCAGCTCCTACGCGGCGCGCCTGGAAGCGCGGGCCCGGGCGATCGGGGCCGAGCTCGGCGGGCGCTTCGATCGCGACGAGCTCCCCGCGCTGCTGCGCGAAGCGGACCTGGTCGTGCTGCCCTCGCTCTGGCCGGAGAACGCGCCGTTCGTCATCCGCGAGGCGTTCGCCGCGGGTCGCCCGGTGATTGCCAGCGATACGCCGGCGCTTCGCGAGAGCGTGCGCGAGTCCATCGACGGGCGGCTCTTTCCGGCGGGGGACGCAGGTGCGCTCGGGGCCATCCTCGCCGAGCTGGCGGAGCATCGCCCGCGCCTCGTCGAACTCGCCGCGGGGATCCGTCCGCCGCTCTCGATCGAGGAGGACGCGCGGGCGCTGGTCGGGCTCTGCACCCCGCTGATCGAGGCGCGCGAGGAGCGGGAGCGACGCCGGCGGGAGCGCCTGCCCGAGCACCTGCACGGTTTCGCCGCCCGCCACCGGGAGCTCTCGTCTCTCCCCACCCGCGAGCTGCTCGCGCGAGCGCAGACCGGGGTACGGCGGATTGGGGCGCGCTTCGGTCTCGACGGTTCCGAACCCTCGCCGCTCACCGCCTCGACGCGATTGCGCGAACGTTTCGCCGAGGCGGGCCGCGCCAGTCGCTGGCAGGAGGCGGTCACGGCCGACCGCGAGCGGGCGATCGCCGCGCTGCGCGGCCGGCTGCGGCAGGCCGAGGAGCGTGCGGCGGAGCTGGAGCGTCGCCACGCCTGGGTCGAGGGGCTGCTCGCCGAGCGCGAGGCGCGGATCGAGTGGCAGGACGAGGTGATCGCCGACCGCCGGCGCGCCGCCCTGGCGGGGGAGGCCGAGCTCGCCGCGGAGGCCCGGCGGCGCGAGGAGCTGGAGGCTCACCTCAAGGGGCTGGAGCGTCACGTCGAGGCGCTCACCGCCGAGCGCGACTGGCTCGTCGAGGGGCGGCGCGAGAACGAGCTCCGCGCCGACTGGCTGGAGCGGACCCTGGCCGGCCGGGAGGAGGAGCTCTCCTGGACGAGGGGCACGGCGGAGGATCGGGAGGCTCGGCTCGCGGAGGCGAGGCGAGCGCTGCGCGACGCCGGGGCGGCGCTGGAAGCGGTGATCGCCGAGCGCGAGGCTCTGCTCGCCGAGCGCCGGGGCTTGCTCGACGAGCGAGAGGCGCTCACCGCCGACCTCGACCGAAGCTCCGGCGAGCTGGAAGCGCTCGCCGCCGATCACCGGGCTCTCGGCGCTCACGAGGAGTGGCTGCGCGGCGAGCTGGCCCGCGTGCTCGCGCCGCTCTTCGGCCACGAGCTCACCCCCGAGGTCGCCGCGGTCGGCGAGCTGTGCGAGCAGGCGCTGGAACGCCTCCTGGCTCTCCAGCGCGAGCTCTCCTGGCGCGCGGCCGAGATGCGGACAGCCACCCGAGAGGGACGCACGCGCACCCAGCGCTGGCTCGGAGGCGCCCTGCGTCGCCGCGTCGAGCAGTGGCCGGAGACGGGTCCCGAGGAGCCGGAACGATGAGCGCGCCGATCTCGATCGTGATCCCGACGCTGCTCGACCGCGAGCTGCTGACCACCTGCCTCGAGCCGCTTCTCGCGGAGGTCGAGGCGCGCGGCGCCATCGACCAGGTGCTGGTCGTCGACGACAGCGGTCGGGGGGAGCTGGCGGACTCGCTGAGCTCGGAGCACCCTGCCGTGGAGGTGCTGAGTCGCGAGCGCAACGGCGGGTTCGCCGCGGCCCTGACCGACGGCGTCGAGGCCGCGCGCCACGCCCTCTGCTTCGCGCTGAACCCCGACGTGCGCGTCCGGCGCGGGATCTTCGAGCCCCTGATCGAGGCCCTGGCCGACCCGGAGGTGCACACCGTCGCCCCGTACGTCCTGATGGGGGACGGGGCGCCGTCGGAGGAGTCGCTCCCCGAGCTGCGTCTCGAGGAGGGCTTCCCGGTGATCGGTCACGCGCCCCTGAGCGTCACGCCGGGAGAGCCGCACCCCGCGTACCCGGTTGGCATCCCGGTCGCCTTCGCGCTCGGCGGTGCGTTCCTGTTCCGCCGGGACGAGTTCCTCGCCGACCCCTTCGACCCGCTGTTCGCGCCCTTCTACTGGGAGGACGTCGACTGGTGCCAGAGCGCGCTTCGTCGCGGCCGCCGCGTGCTGGTGGAGCCGCGGGCGCTGGTCGAGCACCACCACCGCGGCACCATCGCCCCGCGCGTACCCGGCTCGCTGGTGCGTGCGGCGATCGAGAAGAACCGGCTGCTCTTCGCCTGGAAGCACTTCGAGGATCCCGTGCGCCGGCGCGCGCATCTCGAGGCGCTGGCCGCTCGCGTCCTGGAACACGGCGTCTGCGAGGAGCGCGAGGAACTGGTCTGGTTCCTGCTGGCGCTGGAGCAGGTGGAGGATTGATGGAAGATCGGGAACCAGCTGAATGGGGCGCAGACACCTACGCGCACACCAGGGAGGGGCTCCCCCCCCAGGAGTGGCATCGACTAGAGGATCACCTCCGTGAGACCGCGAGGCTCGCCGGCTCCTTCGCAGCGCGCTTCGACAGCTGCGAGTGGGGAGAACAGGCGGGGTTGTGGCACGACCTGGGGAAGTCCTCGACCGCGTTTCAGGAGTATTTGAGGGACTCCCGTTCAAGGGGGCCGGACCACAAGAGCGCGGGTGCACAGTACGCCGTCGAAACGCTGGACATCCTGGGGCATCTCATCGCGTACACGATCGCGGGACACCATGGTGGGATGCACGACGGTCGCAGCGATGGGACATGCCTCGACTACCTGTTGCGACGAGAACTCGAGCCCTGGAACCGCGAGTATTCACGCGAGCTCAGGGGGACGAACCCGGACCTGCCGGCTCCTCTCGCCAAGGCACTGGCAGCCCGGGACAGCTTCGGCTGTGCCTTCTTCACGAGGATGCTCTTCTCGTGCCTGGTGGATGCGGACTTCCTGGACACGGAGCGGTTCCTGGATCCGATCCGATCAGCTTCCCGTCCACAGTGGCCGTCCGGCCTGCTCCGGGAGATGGACGCTGCTCTCAGCGACTTCGCCGGACGGTTCGCCTCGGGAGGTACGGTCAATTGCCACCGCGCCCGCGTTCGGGAGGCATGCGTCGTCGCAGCGTCGGAGTCCTCTGGCTTCTTCTCGCTCACGGTTCCCACCGGGGGGGGGAAGACCCTCTCCTCACTCGCCTTCGCGCTGCGTCACGCCATCCAACACGACATGGACCGGGTGATCTACGTGGTGCCTTTCACGAGCATCATCGAGCAGAACGCCGACGTCTTTCGCAAGGCGATGGATCCCCTTCGCGAGCGTCTGGGACAGGACGTGGTGCTGGAGCATCACAGCAACCTCGACACGAGCCGAGAGGAATCGCACGCCAGCCGCCTGGCTACGGAGAACTGGGACGCTCCACTGGTCGTGACCACCTCGGTTCAGTTCTACGAGTCCTTGTTTCACAATCGTCCCTCGCGCTGCCGCAAGATCCACCGAGTCGCCAGGTCCGTGGTCGTGCTGGACGAGGTTCAGACCTTGCCGGTCCACCTGCTCGAGCCATGCCTGCGCGCTCTCCGGGAGCTCGTTCGCAGCTACGGAACGACGGTTGTTCTCTGCACCGCGACACAGCCGGCCCTGCATCGACGGGAGGGCTTCCGCATCGGCCTGGAGGACGTTCACGAGATCGTTCCCGATCCCCGGGCCCTGGCCAGGGACCTTCGGCGGGTTCAGGTCGAGGACCTCGGAGAGCAGAGCGATGCCTTCCTCGCCGAGCGACTCCTGGCCGAGGATCAGGTGCTCTGCATCGTGAACACGCGGGGCCACGCGAAGGACCTCTTCGAGGCGGTCGGGCTAGAGGGAGATTCCTTCCACCTGAGCGCGCTGATGGTCCCGGCTCATCGCAGCCGGGTCGTCGACCGGATCCACGTGTTGGCCCCGATCCGCTTCACCCAAGTGAGGAGGAACGAGATCAAGAGCCGCATCCCCGCCGGCAAGGTCGAGAAGGTCCGGAGAGCGGGTTCCGGAGAGCTGGGGATCTCCGTCGCCGACCGAGATCAGCGACAGCAGCGAGCCTCGCTCCTCCTGCGCGATGTCCGCTATGGAATCGAGGCCCACGTCGTGGTCGTCGAGGGCGAGGAACGAAGTGGCGAGCGCTTGGCTCATCCCGTGGCGAAACACCTCGACAGTTTTCGGCGTCGTGCGTCGCGGGGTCAGTACTTCCACCATCCGTACCTCGGTTGCCGTGAGTTCCCGGCGTTCTTCCAGCTGGTCGAGACCTTCCCACCGCCTCCGCCCGAGTTGAAGGGCGCAAAAGACCTCGGCTGGATGCTGAACGACATCGCGTTCGTTCCCGATCCGGAGGGCAAGATCGTCGAGTCGAACCGCGGCCGGAGATTGACCGCCGAGCCGGAGTTCTTCCGGGCCACCGCGAGGGACGGGGTGATCGAGGTTCCCCTGCTTGAGCGGCAGGGGGGTGAGGGATGATCCTACAGGCGCTGAACGATCTGTACGACCGGCTGAGGAAGGACGAGGGGTACGAGATCGCGCCGCCGGGGTACAGCCGGCAGAAGATCGGCTTCCAGGTAGTGCTGACACTGGATGGGGAGCTGTGGGGCGTGAAGAGCCTGGGGACCCCGGAGGGAGGGAACCGGCCGCGTCCGTTGCTCGTTCCGGGCGGCTCCAAGCCGAGCGGTGCGGTCACCCGGGAGTCCGTCAAGAAGAAGGTCTGCCTTCTTCGCAACGATCTGCCCTTCCTCCTGGGTTGCCGGGTGAAGGAGGAGAAGGGGGAGAACGGGACCAAGACTCGGACCCTCGACCCAGCCGCACTCGAGTTCGAGGCCTTCCGCGATCATCACCTGACGATCGGGGAGTGCGTTGAGGACGACCACTTCAGGGCGGTCTGCCGGTTCCTCCGATCGTGGAGCCCCGAACGAGCTCTCGCGTGGCCCGGGAGCACGGATTGGACCGATCTCGGCGCGAGCCAAGGGGTCTTTCAGGTCCTCGGAGAGGAATCCTACGTTCACCAGCACCCCGCCGTCATGGCATGGTGGGAAGCCGCTCGGGTGGAGTCGGCCGAGGCCGGCGAGCACCCTGAAGGGCAGTGCTTGGTCAGCGGCGTCGCCTCGACCCTGGCCCGCATCCACGAGCCGAAGATCAAGGGGGTCCGCGGAGCGCAATCCGCCGGCGCGACCCTCGTCACCTTCAACGAGCCGGCGTACGAATCCTACGGCAAGGAGCAGAGCTTCAATGCACCAGTCTCCGAGTCGGTGGCCTTTCGGTACACCACGGCGCTGAACGCGTTGACCGATGGGCCGGCGCGTGGCAGGCATCGGCTGGAACTCGGAGACGCTAGCGTGGTCTTCTGGACCGAGCGTCCGACCGTGACCGAGGACGTCTTCGCGCGATTCACCTCGACGGGAACCACGTCCCGCGAAGGGCCCGATCCTCAGGACGAAGGCCTGCGCCAGAAACTCGAGGCGTTCGTCAGGGCCTTGCGCCACGGACGGGAAGCCTACGGGGATCTCGAGTCGGGGCGACAGGGTACGGGCTTCTACCTGCTCGGGCTCGCCCCCAACCAGGCGCGGCTCTCCGTGCGCTTCTTCCATCGCGGCACGGTCTCGGAGCTGCTCAACAATCTCCGTCGGCACCTGAGGGACATCTCGGCCGAGGCTCGACCCGCGCGCGGTAAGCAGCTGGCGGATCCGGAGTTTCCTTCCATTCGCCAGCTTCTCGACCAAGCCTGCCCCCGCAAGGAAGGCAAGCCCGATCGTGAGAGACTCCCGCCGATCCTCGTCGGTCCGCTGCTGCGGGCGATCGTCACCGGTGCTCGCTACCCCGACGCGCTCTACTCGGCGGTTCTGCGTCGCATCCGCGCCGGAGACCGCATCGAGTACCTCCAAGCCTGTCTCGTCTCCGGCCACCTTCGCCGCAACCTGAACCTGGAGATTCCCGTGAGCCTCGACACCACCCGCAGCGATCCGAGCTATCGGCTCGGACGTCTCTTCGCCGCGCTGGAGAAGACCCAGAAGGACGCGCTGGAGAACCTCAGCGCGACGATCCGGGATCGCTTCTACAGCTCGGCCTCCGCGACACCGTGCAGCGTCTTTCCCCGCCTGCTGCGCACATACCAGCACCATCTGGCCAAGCTGGATGGCGGACACAAGGTGAACCGCGAGAAACTGGTCCAGGAGATCCTCGCCGACCTGTCCGACTTTCCGGCACACCTCGACATGACCGGCCAGGGTCTCTTCGCGCTCGGCTACTACCACCAGACCCTGGACTTCTACAAGAAGAAGGAGAGCTGATCGCCTTTCGCCGATCAGTGAGGAGGAGCCATGAACCGCTACGATTTCGTCTACATCTTCGACGTCAAGGACGCGAATCCCAACGGGGATCCAGACGCGGGCAATCTGCCTCGAGTCGATCCCGAAACGGGATTCGGGCTGGTGACCGACGTTTGCCTCAAGCGGAAGGTCCGCAACTACGTGGCCACGACCCGGGGGAACGAGCCACCTCACGAGATCTACTTCACCGACGGGGCGGTGCTCAACGCGACGCACGAACGAGCCTACGAGGCGACCGGAGCGAAGCCGGCCAAGAAGAAGCTCCCCAGGGATGTCGCCAAGGCGCGGGCCTTGACCGATTTCATGTGCGGCAACTTCTACGACGTCCGGACCTTTGGCGCGGTCATGAGCACCGAGGTCAACTGCGGCCAGGTTCGGGGCCCCGTCCAGCTCTCCTTCGCTCGCTCGGTCGAGCCGATCGTCGCCCTCGAGCACGCGATCACGCGCAGCTCCGTCACCAACGAGAAGGACCTGGAGAAGGAGCGCACCATGGGACGCAAGTTCACCATCCCCTACGGTGTGTACCGCGCCCAGGGCTTCGTGAACCCCTTCCTGGCCGAGCAGACCGGCTTCTCCGACCAAGACCTCGAACTCCTCTGGGAAGCCCTGGCCAACGCCTTCCAGTTCGACCAGTCCGCGGCTCGGCCGGCCGGGAGCATGGCGGCGCGGAGGCTGATCCTCTTCGAGCACGAGAGCCAGCTCGGATCGGTTCCCTCCCACCGGCTCCTCGAGAGCGTGACACTCGCTCGGCGAGAGGGGGTGGCCGTTCCGCGGGAATTCGCCGATTTCGACGTGACCGTCGACTGGGGCACCGGTCAGGAGGGGGTCAAGGTGACGGAGGCTCTCTGATCTGCTCGGAATCGGTCTCTGCGCGTTGCGTGCGGAAATCAGGCCTGGGAGGGCCTTGAAGCTCTTGAGAACCGTGATCCGAACAGTCTGTGGACCAGCTGGGCTGCGAACGTCAGCCCGCGCTACGGGGATTCCGAGCGCAGGACTGGCGCGAGTCGATCATGGTCGATAAATTATTCGAATATGATCGATAGTCGATCCGGCCACACCTACACCGCGGTCCTCGAGGCGCTCGCGGGAAGGTTGTCGGAGCCGGCGCCGGCCCGGGTTCAGATCCTCACCGGGCCCCGCCAGGTAGGGAAGACGCACCTGTTGAGGGAACTGGAGCGGCGCCACCGTGGCCGGACGGCGTACGCCGCGGCCGACGCTCCCGAGGCTTCGATCCCCGGCTGGTGGGAGCTCCAGTGGCGGGAGGCGGAGCGGCTCGCCGAGCCGGCAGCTCCGGCGTTGCTCCTGATCGACGAGATCCACTACCTTCGCGACTGGAGCCGGAAGCTGAAGGCCGCCCACGATTCCCTGGTCGCTCAAAGCCTCCCCGTCCACGTCGTGGTCTCCGGCTCGTCGAGCCTGCGGCTGGGCCATGGCTCCAGGGAGTCGATGGCCGGGCGCTTCGAACGTCTCGAGCTGAGGCACTGGCCGCCGGGCGAGCTTTGCTCGCACTTCGACCTCTCGCCGGAGCGGGCGGTAGAGGTCGCCGTTCGCCACGGCACCTACCCCGGCGCGGTGCCCCTCCTGGGCGATCCGGAGAGGTGGCTGAGCTACGTCCGGCAGGCGATCGTGGAGCCCGCCATTGGGCGGGACGTCATGGCCCTGGAGCTCGTGCGCAAGCCTGCACTGCTGCGCGAGGTGTTCACCGTCGCGGTGGGTCACCCGGCGGAGATCGTCTCGCTCCAGAAGCTGCGCGCCGCCCTCGTCGATCCCGGCGCGCTGGAGACCGTTGCCACCTACCTGAACTTGCTCGAGCAGGCCTACCTCGTGGCTCCGCTGGAAAAACTCGCAGGCAACGCCACACGCCGAAGGGCTGCGCCTCCCAAGCTGGTCGTCCTCAACCAGGGGCTCGTGGCGGCCCTCGTGCCCCGCACCTCGCCCGGCGACCCACTCGACTCCGCCGTTCGAGGACGCTGGATCGAGAACGCCTGCATCGCCCACGCCTGGAACGGCGGCCAGGATGTGCGGTACTGGCGGGCCGAGCCCCACGAGGTGGACATGGTCCTCAGCGGCAGTTGGGGCGACTGGGCGGTCGAGGTGAAGACGGGCAGCTACGCGACGACGGATCTCGCCGGGCTCCTCGAGCTGTGCAAGCGATTCCCGCGCTACCGGCCTCTCCTGCTCTGCGAGGCGGGCGACGAGCAGCTGGCGATCCGCGCGGGGATCGCCGCCATCCCCTGGAGGCAGTTCTTGCTCTCCGGGCCGCCCCAGTGATCCGATGACCTTCGAAGAGGACGATCTGCTCCCGATCTCGGCGCTGCAGCACCTCGTGTTCTGTGAGCGCCAGGCCGCGTTGATCCACGTCGAGCGCCTGTGGAGCGACAACTCCCTCACCCTGGAGGGATCCTACTCCCACCGCCGAGTGGACAGCACGTCACCGCGGCGGGAGGTCCGGGGGGACGTGGTGATCGTCCGCGGGCTCTCCTTGCGCTCCCCGGAGCTGGGCCTGGTCGGGCGCGCGGACGTCGTGGAGTTCCGTCGCCTCGAAGGGACCGCCCGACCGCCGGAAGGCCCTCGGGAGACGACCGTCACCCTCCCCGGACTCCAGGGTGAATGGACCCCGTACCCGGTGGAGTACAAGCGTGGCGTGCCCAAGGGGAACCGCTGCGACGAGGTCCAGCTCTGTGCCCAGGCCCTCTGCCTGGAGGAGCAACTCGCCGTGGGGATTCCTGAGGGGGCGCTCTTCTACGGCCGACGACAGCGACGCCACCAGGTGAGCCTCGACGAGGAGCTCCGCTCACTCACCCGGCGAGCGGCCGGGCGTTTCCGGGAGCTCGTGACCGAGGGGGTGACGCCCAGGGCGACGAAGGGGCCCAGGTGCGAGAGATGCTCCTTGCTGGAGCTGTGCCTTCCCGAGGCGATGGGAGCGAGGTCGATCGAGGCCTACGTTCGCTCGGCCCTGGACTCCGGACATGATGGAGAGGAGGACCTCCGGTGCGCCGACACCTGAACACACTCTACGTGACCAGCCAGGGGACCTATCTCGCCACCGAGGGGGAGACGGTCGTCGCGAAGGCCGATGACGAGGTCAAGCTCCGGGTTCCCCTGCACATGCTGGAGGGTATCGTCGGCTTCGGCCGCGTCTCCGCCAGTCCGTTTCTCCTCGGGAAGTGCGCGGAGCGGGGCATCGGAATCTCCTTCCTGACCGAGCGCGGCCGGTTCCTCGCTCGCGTCCAGGGGGCGGTGTCTGGCAACGTCCTCCTCCGTCGAACGCAGTACCGCCGGGCGGATGACGACCTCGGTTCCGCGGAGCTGGCCCGCGCGTTCGTGACCTCCAAGCTGGTGAACACGAGGACCGTCTTGCGCAGGGCGCTGAGGGACCATCGTCGGCTCGAGGGCTGGGAGCGCGTCGAGTCGGCGGCCGGGAGGGTGGCCAGAGCCGCGGGTCAGCTGTCGGCGGCGACGACGGTGGACTCGATTCGTGGAATCGAAGGGGATGCGGCTCGAACGTACTTCGACGTCTTTGACCACCTGATCCTGCATCAGAAGGACACGTTCCGGTTCGGAGGCCGGAGTCGCAGGCCTCCGACCGACGCCGTCAACGCCCTGCTCTCCTTCCTCTACACCTTGCTCCTGCACGACGGCGCCTACGTCGAGTTGCCAAGACCTGCCTGGACTACGGCCAGCGAGTCCAGAACTCAGTCTTCGAGTGCATTCTCGATCCCGAACACTGGACGCGCCTTCGCCAGAGGCTCCTGGAAGAGGTCGACCTGGAGGAAGACAGCTTGCGCTTTTACTTCCTGGGTGCGAATTTCGACAACCGGATCGAGCACCACGGGGCCAAGGACCCTCCGGACCTCCAGGGCCCGCTCATCCTGTAGGCGCGGCCCGCGAACCCCGAGCTACCACGTCCCTGCCGGTGGTTTCGCAGACCCCGCAAGACGCTTCCCCACCAAGACTTGCAGCGCACCGTCTCCCGCTCATCGCCCCGCCGACGCCGTATCCGACAGGGGTTCGCGGAAACGCGTCCACAACTCCTTTGCACCGAGGATGTTACGATGACCACGGTCGCCCCCCGCGCGGGGGGCGCGGATTGAAACTGGCCCACCGCCCGCTGCTGGGCTGGCTGGCTGCGTCGCCCCCCGCGCGGGGGGCGCGGATTGAAACAAGCCGTAGGCCTGGATCACGGGCACCTCACGCTGGGTCGCCCCCCGCGCGGGGGGCGCGGATTGAAACGGCGATCGGTGGGCGATTATCTCGCCTCGCTGGGGTCGCCCCCCGCGCGGGGGGCGCGGATTGAAACGAAGTCTCCGGCTCAATCCAGTCGAGACCCGCAAAGTCGCGCCCGCTCGGCAGCGCCGATCGAGACGTAGCGCCATTGCCTCACAACCCCGTACCCCTCACCCGCCGAGCAACCCCTCCAGTCGATCGAGGTGTCGGACGCGTCCGAACCGCTCGCGCTGCCTCTCCCGACCCGCCGCGCCCATCGCCGACGCACGACCCGGGTCGGCGAGCAAGGAGGCGATCACCGCCGAAAGGGCGCCCGTGTCGCGGCGTTCGCAGAGCAGTCCCGTCTCCCCGTCGACCAGCCACTCGGGGACCCCGCCGACCTCGAAGGCGACCACCGGCTTCGCGTGCGCCATCGCCTCCAGCCCGACCAGGCCGAAGGGTTCGTTCCAGACCGAGGGGAACACGACGACGTCCGCGGCCGCGTACAGGCTCTCGATCTCGCCCGGGCCCAGCCAGCCCGCGAAGTGCACGCGCTGGGCGAGGCCCTCCTCGCACGCCTTCGCCTCCAGCCACTCCCGTGCCGGGCCGTCGCCGGCGATGACGAGGCGCGCGAGGCCGCCCAGCTGGGCCATCGCCGTCAGCAGGAACTCGACCCCCTTGTCGGGAGTGGTCAGTCGCGCCGGCGTGAAGAGGAGCGGGGTCCCCTCGGCCTCGACGAAGTGCCGGGTCGCCTCGGGCAGAGGAGTGGCGGGCAGCTCCTCGGTCCCCGAGAGGGTGAAGTACGGCAGCACCTCGATTCGATCCCGAGGCATCCCGGCCCGCAGCAGCTCGGAGCGCATGTAGCGCGACGCGACCAGGATCCTCCTCGCCCGGCGGGTGAGCTCGAGCTCCCTCAGACAGGTCGAGAGGGCCCGCCAGGGAAAACGCAGCGACGGCGTTCCGGTGATCTTCAGGCCGGTGCAACCACCCTCGAGCCAGTAGTGCCGGAGGCACGGCGTACCGAGCGCCTCCTCGCAGACCGAGCCGTCCTCGTGCACCTTGTTCAGCCCCGGGCAGAACAGCGTGTGGTCCTGCACGAAGCGCACCAGCGGCGCGCACTGGAGCAAGGCTTCGAGCGCCTCGGGGGCGAGGCGAGAGAGGAGCAGGATCCGATCGGGGGCGAAGTCGCGTACCCGTCGCCGGAGGGTCGCGCACCCGGCGCCGGACAGGCGTGGGGCGTCCAGCTCCTCCAGGCGTATCACCTCCGCGGCGGCGCGCTGCTCCCCGGACGCGCAGAGCACGCCCACGACGTGACCGCGCACCTCGAGCCCGCGCACCACCGCGCCGGCGTACCGCTCACTGCCGCCCACCAGATCCCAGCGGCCGGTGACGACCAGGAGGCGCATCTCGTGTCAGGAGCCGATCGAGAGGAGGAACTCGCCGTTGACGCGGGTCTTCTTCATCTTCTGGATCAACATTTCCATCGCCTCGACCGGGTCGAGTTCGTTGAGGACCTTGCGCAGCATCCAGACGCGGCGCATCTCCTCCTCGTCGAAGAGCAGCTCCTCCTTGCGGGTGCCAGAGCGGTTGATGTCGATCGCGGGGAAGATGCGCCGGTCGGAGATGCGCCGCTCGAGCACGATCTCCATGTTGCCGGTGCCCTTGAACTCCTCGAAGATCACCTCGTCCATCTTCGAGCCGGTCTCGATCAACGCGGTGCCGAGAATGGTCAGCGAGCCGCCGAACTCCATCTTGCGGGCCGCGCCGAAGAAGCGCTTGGGCATCTGTAGCGCCGTCGCCTCGATGCCGCCGGAGAGCAGCTTGCCGTTGGAGGGCGCTTCGACGTTGCAGGCACGCGCCAGGCGCGTGATCGAGTCGAGCAGGATCACCACGTCGCGCCCCGACTCGACCATCGATTTCGCCTTGGCGATCGCCATCTCGGCGACCTGGATGTGTCGCGAGGCGGGCTCGTCGAAGGTCGAGGAGATCACCTCGTGGCGGTTGCCCGGCACGGTGCGCTGGAAGTCGGTGACTTCCTCGGGGCGCTCGTCGACGAGCAGAACGATCAGGTGCGCCTCGGGGGCGTTGTGCACCACCGAGCGCGCCAGCATCTGCAGCAGGATCGTCTTGCCGGTGCGCGGCGGGGCGACGATCAGGCCGCGCTGGCCGAGGCCCACCGGCGTGATCAGGTCGACGATGCGCATCTCCAGCGGGTTGTCCTCAGTGCCCTCGAGGATGATCCGCTGCTCGGGGTAGATCGGCGTCAGCTCCTTGAAGGGCGTCCGGCTCGCCGCCGCCTCGGGGGCCTCGGAGTCGATCGTGTCCACCGTCTGGAGGGCGAACATCTTCTCCCCCTCCTTGCGGGCGCGAAGAAGGCCGCGCACCGTCATCCCTTTCTTGATGGCGTACTTCTCGACCAGGGAGGGCGGCACGAAGACGTCCTCGTGGCTCGGCATGTAATCGGTGAAGTTGAAGCGCAGGAACGCGTGCCCCTCGGGCACGACGTCGACCGTACCGTCCGCGACGACGGGGATGTGCTTCGACAGGCGCTTGTCGAGGATCGCCGCGACCACCTCGTGGCGTTGTCGACCGGGCTTCTCGACCTTCTCCTTCTTGGCCAGCTCCAGCATGTCGGCGAGCTCGAGCGCCTGCAGGTCGGTGAGCTCGACCTTCTTCGGCTTGGTCTTGCGGGTAGACTTGGGCAGCGAGGCGACCAGCTCCTCGAGTCCTTCCTCGTCGAGGTCGGCGGGGAGGGAGCCGTAGTCGAGCCGGATCAGTCCGTCGTCGAACGTGGCGGTCTGCTGCTGCTTGTGCTTCTTCTTGAAGGGACGCTTCTGGAAGGGGCGCTTCTTCTGAGCCGTGGCCATGGTGGTCTGACTGAATGCTCTCTCGAGCTAGGGGAGGAGGTTCTCCGCCTCGAGCACCTCGTGGACGCGGGCGGCCAGCTCGGCCAGTCCAGCGCGGTTCTCGATGACGTGACGGGCGCGCTCTCGCTTCCGGGAAAGCGGAAGCTGGAGGCGTTCCCTGCGGGCGACCTCGCCAGGGGGCCAACCGCGGCGCTCCTGCGCGCGGCGGTCGCGTCCCTCGGGGTCGGTCTCGACGAAGACCAGGAAGTCACACTCCCCGGCCAGCCCCTCTCGGGCATCGTTCTCAAGCAAGAGCCGGGCATCGTTCTCGAGCAAGAGGGGGATGTCGAGCACGATCGGCGAGCGCCCGGCGGCGCGCGCCTCGTTCAGGCTGGCCGATATCCTTTCACGAACCCGCGGATGGATCCACCCCTCGAGCTTTTCTCGGGCCCGATCGTCGTCGAAAACGCGCCTCGAGAGCGCCTCCCGGTCGGGCTCGCCCCCCGCACCCAGCACCTCCGCTCCGAATTCCTCCCCCAGCCAGCGGATCGTCTCGGGGGAGCACAGGACCGCCCTGGCCAGCTCGTCGGCGTCGATCACCGCCCCTCGCGGGGCCGCCAGGAGGCGCGCCACCTCCGACTTGCCCGAGGCGATCCCCCCGAGGATCCCGATCACCACCGTCGCCGGAGGGGAGGAGGAGGGCCGGGAGTGGGGGGTGGGGGCCATCGGGGAGGTGGTGCTGAGCTCGACAAGCTCGTCCGACGCGTGAAACCGCGCCGGTGGAGGGGGGTAGGGCGGGGAGCCACGGAGCGGCTCGACTGTTCGGAGCGGGCTCTCGGCGTCTTCGAAATCCAGGGTACGAACCCCGCCGGAGGGGTCAAGCAGCGCGATTTCCCTTGCCGCGACCCTCTCCATTCGGGTATCAACTGCCCCTTCCAACAGATCCTCATCGGATCGTCCCCTCCTCTCTCACCGCCCACCTGGTCCCCGGGAGCCCTCACCCCGGCCGGGCCCCGGACGAGCCACAGGAACATGCGAATGATGAATCGTTCCCGCCGCGGCGCTGCCCGCGTCAGCGTCATCTGGATCATTGTCGTGCTGATCGCCTTCTTCGCCTCCCTGGCGATGATCTTCGTCTTCGACGGCGAGGTGACCACGGCCCAAGGCCTGCAAGCCGATGCCGAGAAGGCCCGGGATGAGGCCGTAGCGAACTACGAGCAGGAACGGGAGTTCGGCCGAGCGCTCTCGGTGATCATGGGCTGGTACGACCCGGAGGCGGGCTCCCCGAAGACCGAGGCGGACGCCGCGACGACGGGTCTCGACACCTTCAAGAACAACTTCGGCATCACCGAGCCGACCGTCGCCGACGTCGAGGCCGTGTTCGGTCGCGCGGCGGCGGCGTACGAAGCCCGCGGTCGGGAGATCAGTGATCTGACCTCGGAGCGAGACAACCTGAACAACGCGCTCCAGGTCAAGAACGCGGCGATGGCCTCGATGACCACCGAGAAGGACGCGCGCATCCAGGAGCTGCAGCAGCAGCTCAACGACGCGAACCAGTCGGCGGAACAACGGCTCAACGAGAGGGACAGCGACCTCGCCGCGGTGCGCGCCAGCCTGACCAGCACCGAGGATCAGCTGACCTCCTCCCGCCGCGAGACGGACGTGGCCCTGCGCGACTGGCGCGACCGCGAGGCGGAGTACAAGACCCGCCTGGAGAACGTCACCCGCACGCTGGAGTGGCAGCGCGAGCCGGATCGCCCCGACGGCAAGATCCTGGACGTCTCCGAGAAGCTGAGCCTGGCCTGGATCGACCTCTCCACGGGCAACCGCCTCTACGCGGGAATGCGCTTCGCCATCATTGACGGGCGTCCTGGCAACGACGAGATCAAGGCCTGGTGCGAGGTCCTGCAGGTCGGCGACAAGATGTCCGAGGTCCTCTACTTCGACCAGCGCGACCCCTTCGATCCGCCGACCGCCGGCGACATCATCTACAACCCGATCTACGATCCGGTCGGCATCCGCAACGCGGTGCTCGTCGGTCGCTTCTCGGGTACCTACAACGAGAACGAGATGCGCGCCCTCCTGGGCGGGATCCGCATCAACGTCCAGGAGAAGCTCGACAAGACCACCGACTACCTGGTCGTGGGCGCCGAGCTCTACTACGACGCGGAAGGCGAGCCGCTCGAGGATCCGATGCAGCCCTCCGATCTTCCGGAGTACAAGGAAGCCGAGGCCATGGGCGTCCGGATCGTTCCGGTCAAGCTGATCAACGACTACTTCCGCAAGGGCCAATCCTGACCCTCAGCGTCGCGGAACCCGCCCTCGGATTCTCCGGGGAGAGGCCGCGGCGACACCGAGACCATTCTGATACGGGCGGAGCCGCGCGAGGCTCCGCCCGCTTTGCTTGAGACCAGGGCGTCGAAGACGATGGAGCCGGCCGACCAGGATCCGATTGAGAGCACCCGCATGACCCTCGGGGAGCACCTCGACGAGCTGCGAGTGCGGTTGATCCGCGGCACCGCCGCGGTGCTGGTGATCTTCGTGGTCAGCTGGTTCTTCAAGGGGCAGGTGGCGGAGATCGTGCTCGCCCCGGCGGAGCAGAAGGCGATCCCCTGGCTCAACGAGCTGATCTTCGAGCGGGAGACGGAGGCGCTGGTCGAGGACGGCCTGCCGACCGCCGAGGCGCTGCGCGAGATCTTCACCGAGGGGCCGTGGCTCGAGACGGTGAAGGCCCGGCTGAAGGAGGTGAACACCGCGGCGGGTCCCGATCCCGACGAGGAGGAGCTGCAGGCCTCGCTGCTCGCCGTCTTCCGGCAGGAGGGCATCGTCGGCTCCGAGCACCTCGAGCACCGCATCGAGAACAAGCTCCGGGCGGACGCGGCGGCCGGCGGATTCATGTTCTACCTGAGGGTCTGCTTCTACGCGGCGCTCTTCATCGGCGGGCCCTTCCTCATCTGGCAGATCTGGGCGTTCATCGCCGCCGGGCTGTACAAGCACGAGCGGCGCTACGTGTACAGCTACGCGCCCTTCTCGATGCTCCTGTTCCTCTCCGGGGTGGTCTTCGGGTACTTCTACATGGTGCCCTACGCGCAGTACTTCCTGGCCGAGATGGGGATCGAGAACTTCCGCTACGACTTCCGCCTCGAGATCTACCTCAACTTCTTCACCAAGCTGAGCCTGGGGCTGGGCATCGTCTTCCAGCTGCCGATCCTGATGCTCGGCCTGACCCGCATGGGGATCGCCGAGCCCGCGCACTTCAACCGCTACCGCGGCCACTTCTGGATCGGGTCGCTGGTGATGGCCGCGATCCTGACGCCGCCCGATCCGTACACGCAGCTGATGATGGCGGGGCCGATGGCGCTCCTCTACGAGCTCGGGTTGCTCCTGGCGAGGATCGGTCACCGGATGGCGAAGAGGGCGGCGGCGGAGGAGGGGCTCGCGTGAGTGCTCCCCCGCGCCGCGCCGCGCTGATCGCCACCGGCGACGAGCTCATCGGTGGGGAGCAGGTCGACCTCAACTCCTCCTGGCTCGCCACCCGGCTGGCCGAGCTGGGCTGGAGCGTGGAACGGGCGGTGCTGATCGGCGACGACGAGGAGGAGATCGCCGAGACGATGAGAGCGCTCGCCACCCGGGCGGCGCTGGTGATCTCCACCGGCGGCCTCGGCCCCACCCTCGACGACGTTTCCCGGCACGCCGCCGCGCGCGCCGCGGGGGTGGAGCTGGTCCTCGACGCGAAGGTCGTGGCGCGGATCTACGCGTGGTTCGCCGAGCGAGGGCGCGTGGCGGCGCCGGCCAACGAGCGCCAGGCGCTGCGCCCGGCCGGGGCGATCTGGATGCCCAACTCCGCCGGCACCGCGCCCGGCTTTCTCGTCCAGGTCGGAGAAGCGTGGCTGGCCGTGCTGCCGGGACCTCCGCGGGAAGTGCAGCAGGTCTTCGAGGAGCAGCTGGCGCCATTCCTCTCGACCCTGCCGGCGCCCGGCGAGGTGGTGCACCGCCGCTTCTTCTACCTCTTCGGCCTCTCGGAGAGCGTCTTCGCCGAGCAGGTCGGGGAGTGGATGGACCGCAGGGCGAATCCCCGGATCGGCGTCCGCGCCAGCGGGGGGGTGCTCAAGGTCAAGCTGGAGGGGCGCGCGGACGACGCCGCGGCGGCGGAAGCGATCACCGCGGTCCGGGCGGCGGAGTTCGCCGAGCGCTTCCGGCGCTGGATCTTCTCACAGGACGAGCCCGACCCCGCCGCGGCGCTGGGGGCGCTCCTGATCGAGCGGAAGGCGACCTTCGCCTGCGCGGAGTCCTGCACCGGGGGGCTCGTCGCCTCGCGCCTGATCGACGTCCCGGGGGTCAGCGAGGTCTTTCTCGAGGGTTTCGTCACCTATTCCAACGAATCGAAGTGCGCTCGCCTCGGGGTCGATCCCGCCCTGATCGAGGCGCACGGCGCGGTCTCCGAGGAGGTCGCCGCGGCGATGGCCGCCGGGGTCGCCGAGGGTACGGGCGCGCGGCTCACCCTCTCGACCACCGGCATCGCGGGCCCCACGGGGGGCACTCCCGAGAAGCCGGTGGGCCTGGTTCACGTCGCGACCTGCCTCGACGGCGAGGTGCGCACCACCGAGCACCGCTTCCTCGCGCGCGGCCGCGGGTTCGTCCGCAACTGGGCCGCCAACACGGCCTGTGACCTGGCGCGCCGGAGGCTGCTGGAGGCCGATTCCTGATCTACTCGGAGTCGGTTTCTGCGCGCTGCGCGCAGAAAGCAGGCTGATCCAATCGGAGTCGGTTTCTGCGCGCTGCGCGCAGAAAGCAGGCTGGGAGGGAATTGAAGCTCTCGAGAATCGTGATCGAACCGGTCAATTGACCCGTCAGCCTACGCTAGGGCCTTCATGTCATCGAGGATCCTGATCTGAATGGTCTGTTGACCGGTCGGGTTGCGAGCGCCAGCCCGCGCAGCGGTCAAGGGGGCCAAATCCGCCGCCCAGGGGCTCGACTCCTCGAGCCGGATTGGTATGCTCTCCGCCCCGTTACCCCGTGGTGTAATTGGCAACACATCTGGTTTTGGTCCAGACATTTCAGGTTCAAGTCCTGGCGGGGTAACCACTCTCCCTCGCGCCCGAGTCCGAGCCCGAGTCCCTACCGCGGGAAGAAGCTCGCGTTGGCGTCGTCAGTAGGGTCCCATCCGCCCTGTCTCAGCTCCCGCGGAGGTTCCCATGCTGTCCTGGTCACGCGCTGCTCTCTCCCTTCTCGCCCTTCTCTCGATCGTCGGCCCGGCCCGCTCGGAGGGGCTGGTCCAGCTCACCTTGAACGGCGAGATCGCCTCGAAGGGGGGGGCGATGGTCGAGCTCCACGTCGGCTTCTGGGACGGGAACAAGACCGTCCCGGTCGATCTGCGCCTGCACCTCGCCGACCGCACCAGCGCCAGCGACGTGGGCCACCTCCTCGTCTCCCGGCTGCGCGCCGCGGGCGCGAAGGTGCTCTACCCCGGAGAGGGGAACCCCCGCTCCGAGCTCGCCCAGATCCTCATCGAGGACATCACGCTACTCAGCTACCGCCTCGAGCGAGGGCTCTGGGCGACGGTGACGATCTGCGAGCAGGGCCCCGAATCGGTCAGCTTCCAGCCCCCGCTGGAGCTGCCGGGCAAGGCGGAGCTCTCGATCTGCACGACCACCTTCCACCCGCACACCAAGAAGCCGGGTCGGATCACCCTGGAGCTGGAAACGACCGCCGAATCGACCGCGGCCTCGGTCTGCCAGCAGCTCTTCGAACAGGGCCTCGAGCGGGGCCTGGTGGGGGACCGCCCCACCTCCAGCCAGTGGCGGGCGGTGAGGACTTCGATGGGCGCCGAGGTGGCCGGCTGCTCGATCACTCTCCGCTCCGGGAGCGCCGACTGGGGGCTGGAGGTGAAGCTCCCGGTCCCACAGGAATAGCCTCGCGAGCCGAGAGCTCCGGCCGAGGAAAGGAGAGGCCCCCCCCCGCGTCACCCCCGCGGGGGCCTCTCGTTCGTTTCCACCGCGGTCGTTATCGGCGGTCCATGACCCCCGTGCCGTCGCAGTTCGTCAGGGTCTCGACCCCGGCGAGGTAGTTGACGTCGCAGGAGATGCAGGAGTTCCACGGCTCGAGCCCGCGATCGGCGATCTGACCCAGGGCCATCGCGACGAAACCACGGTAGGTGTCGTCGAGGGCCTCGCTGGCGAGCAGCTTGGTCAGGTCGTCGACGTGCCTCGCGTCACCGACGTAGGAGATGGCGGTGGCGTACACCATCCGCTCCGCCTTGGTGGCTTCGTGGTCCTTCAGACCCTCGATCAGGTCATCGGTGAGGGAGGTGTCGCCCAGCATGGCGAGCGCCATCGCCGCCTGCCGGTGGACCTGGGGACGGGCCAGGGAGTCCACGAGGAGCTCCTGGAGCTTCTCCGTCGCGTCACGGTTCCCGACCATGCCGAGGGCGAGGGCCGCGTTGCCGATCGCCTCGTCGTCGCCCCTCCACTTGCGCATCTTCTTGAGGATCGACTTGGCGGCACCCTCGTCGCGGCGCATCCCCAGGGCGATCGCGTACGCGCCGAAGTCCTCCGGCTCGCGTGCCGCGTTCATCTTGGAGCGCAGGACGAAGGTGACGTCCTTGGAGATCTCCTCTCCGGCTTTCATCAGGTCGTGACCCATGATGCCGAGAGAGAGAGCGCACCAGGGGCGGTACCCCTTCTTGGCCCTCGAGAGACGCTTGAGGAGGAACTTGCGGATCTCCGGCGCGGCCCCCAGGGGGTCCTCGGAGTCGTCACCGGGACGACCGCCGACCTGCCCCATGGCGATCAGCGCGAAGCGACGGCACTGTTCCTCGGCGTGGCCGCTCATTCGCGTGAGGGTGCGGCGGATCTCCTTGTCGATCAGATCGTCATCGGCGTCGCCGATGATGCCCAGCCCGATGATGCAGCTCTGGCGCACGGCCAGCTGCTCGCGGGACTTCGACTTCAACGCCTCGACGAGTGCCTTGACGACGTACTCCTTGTACTTGTCGGTGTCGACGTTCTCCAGCTGCTTGGCCATCGCCGTGGCGCAGTGCGCGCGCAGCAGCCAGGGGTGCTCGCCGGGCTCGCAGAAGTACTCGAGGAGGTACCACATCAGTGCCTGGCGCGAAGTCCAGGGCTCGTGGTCGTAGCCGTCACAGTCGCAGTCCTCGTCGCGGTCGAGTCGGACCAGGCCGAGGGCCACCATCGAGGCGACCTTGATGTCCTTGGTCGCGTCCTCGTCGTCGTCGAGCTCCATCGCCTCGATCAGCGACTTCACGACCGTCTGCTTCAGGTCGGCTCGATCGGAGTTCTGGCCGATGAGGCCGAGCGCGTACGCCGCGAAGGCGCGAGTGCGGAAGCCGATCTCGTCGGTCTCCAGGAGCTTGCGCCCCTTCTCGCTGTCGGCGAGGGTCTCGGTCAGGATCTCGACCGCCCCTTCGCTGCCGAGGACACCGTGGGCGATCGCGGCGCTCTCCGCGATCGAGTCGATGTCGTTCTTCAGCAGCCAGTTCAGGGTGAACTCGAAGCGCGTGGACTGCACCTTGTCGTTCGGATCACCGAGCTTGGCCAGCGAGACCAGCAGGGCGTTGACGAGGTCGATGTCACCACCGATCTCGATCGCCTTCAGGAGCGCGGGCTGCAGCTTGGCTTCCAGCACGTCCTGGGAGGTCTTGATCTCGCCGTCGGTGCCGCTGCCGAAGGTGACCGTGCCGAGGCTGTTGACGTACTTGCCGAACTCCAGGTAGCGACCCTGGTTGAACGCCCACCAGATCTGCCAGGCGGTCGGTTCGTTCTGCTCCGCGAGGGCGGCGCGGGTCGTCGGGGAGAGGGGACTGTTCGGCCGGAGCCCTGGGCTGTTGGGGCCGGGTGTACCCGGAGCGGCAGGGCCGTAGCCACCGCCTCCGCCCCCGCTGGGGCCGGGCATACCACCACCACCACCGCCGCCGGCAGGAGGAGGACCTGGATAGGACGGGGCCGTCCCGCCCGGAGGAGGACATCAGCCAGCCTTCAAGACCGCGACGGCGATCTCCGGCAGGATCATGAATCCGATCAGGCAGATGATGCTTCGGGTCAGCAGAGCACGCATGGGTCAGCTCTCCATTTCCAGGGTTGCGCCAGGGGTCGGGAGGACTCCTCGGTCGACCGCAAATCGTAGTCCACCGCCCTCCTAAAACATATACGTCTGGTCGGCATTCGGGTTGCCGTGGAAAGGGTTTTCCAGGCCTTTCCGGCCCCTTCGGTGCCAGAGTCGGTCCGGCTCGCCACAGGTTTCCTTACACGATCGAGCGCTCCCGATACCACGGGGCGCACGACCGTTCGAAACCGGTCAGGGTCAGTGCGAAAGCGCTCGATCCGGGCCTTTCCGGAGAATCAGTCCTTGAAGCGCAGGGTCTGCTTGCGCTCCTTGCGGCCGGTCAAGGCGATCCGCTTCGCGACGGTCTTGCCCCCCCGCGACGCCTCGATCCGGTAGCGCCCCGGCGGGAGGGGACCGAAGCGTCTCTCGCTGGTCGAGAAGCCGTGTTCCCGCAGGAGGTCGGTCAGCCCGTCGAGGGAGATCATGCGCTGGACCTCGTGGCCTCGATCGTCGAGGATGCGGACGTCCGCCTGCACGCCCTGACCGTCGCCGTCGAGCAGGCGGATCCAGAGGAACGTACTCTCCTCGAGACGCAGCGTGACCTCGCCGGACCTGCTGCCCGCGGCGACCTCGAGCGGCGCGCTCCACGCCGAAGCGAGGTCGTTCAGGTGTGCGCTGAAGGAGTACGTGCCCGCCGCGAGTCCGTCGTACTCGCACCGGCCCGCGTCGTCGGTCTGGGCCACGGCGATATCCTCGAACAGGTCTCCACGCGCGTCGCGGACGAAGACGGTCGCGTCCACCACGGGCCGGTCCCTCTCATCGAGCACGAGCACCGCCACCTTCGCCGCGGGGTCCAGCTCGAGGTCGAGGTTCTCGACCCACTCCTTCTCGCCCAGGCTGACGCGGTGGAGCGTTCGCCCGAACGTGGCCCGCGCGCGATTCCCGGCGAACAGTCCGGCGGTCTCCATTCCGCCCACGGCGAGGAGGTAGTCGCCGGGCGCCAGGCCGTCGAGGTCGTAGCGCCCGTCGGGACCGGTGAGGTCCTCGCTGGTCCGGTGGCTCTCGAAGCGAGCGCTCGGGAGCGCTCCCCGCGGCATCAAGGTGACGCGAGCACGCGCCGCCGGGCGCCGGTCGGGGCCGAGGACGAGTCCGCTGATCCGAGCGCTGGGGAGCTCGAGCTCGATGTCGTGTTCACCGGTCGCGGGGATCTCCACCGGAAACTCCAGCGAGGCCTGCCGCCCGACGCCGCCGAGCCGTCGCGTCACCGTCACCACGTAGCTTCCGCCGCCGTCGATGGTCGTCGAGAAACGGCCCTCGCGATCGCTGCTGGTGCGTCGGAGTCGCTGGATGACTCCCTCGCCCTCGCGCACGAGGGCCACCACGGCGTCGCTCACGGGCTCGCCGGCCTGGAGCAGCCGCCCGGTGATCCGCACCGGGTTCTCGGGGGGCGCGCCGAAGACCACGTGAACCGACTCGCCCTCGACGATCTCGACCAGCTCGATCTTGATCTCGTCGAGCACCTCGTTGCGGCGGTTCCCGGTGACCAGCTCCTCCATGCGGTCCTGGGTCGGCATGACCAGGACCTGCCAGGTGCCCGGGTCGAGATGCTCGGAGCGGAAGCTCCCCGCCTCGTCGCTCTGCGTGTGCACGATCTCGAAGTTTGAGGTGGAGACCAGCTGCACCATCGCCTCGGAGACCGGCCGACCTCCCGGACCGAAGATCTCGCCGGAGAGGGTCCCCCCTGCGCGGACGAAGAGCTCGACCTCGGTCGCGGCTTCTCCGGGCTCCAGCTCGACCATCGCCGCCGGGCCGCGCGTGAAGCCCTCGGCGCGGGCGTACAGCTGGACCTCGCCGGGGGTCAGCCCGCCGAGCTCGAAGCGGCCGTCCTCGCGGGAGGTCGTGGTGGGGCGGGGGGGGCCGCCGGACGCGTCGGCCATCCACTCCGGGCCCCCCTCGTCGGCGCGGATCACGGCGCCTCCGATGGGGGAGCCGTCGACCGTGAGCACGGTCCCCGTCACCGTCGCGGCCGGAGCCAGGCGGAACTCGATCTCCGATTCCTGCTCGGACGGCAGGTCGAGTCGGAAGGGTCCCGAGGCGCCGAAGTCGTCGGCGATCGCGTAGAGGTCCCAGAGACCTTCCTCGAGGCCGCCGAGCACGAAGTTCCCCTCCTCGTCCGCGAAGTCGTGAATGCGCTGATCGCGAGCCATCGGACCGATCCCGGTCTGCATCAGCTGCACGGAGTGGAGCCGGAACTCCCGCACCGGCTCACCGGCGAGGTCGATCACCCTTCCGCGCACCGGCACGTGCGCCGCCAGGGTCAGTCGCAGGTCCAGCTTCCCGGCCGGGACGTCTTCGAGGCGCGCCGACCAGCGGAGGCCGCGGTCGTCGAGCCCCTTCGGGTCGCCCTCGGACCCGGGGTCGACCCGGGCCGTGACGCAGAAGGGCCCGCTCCCCAGGCCGACCACCTCGAAGCGCCCCTCGTCGTCGGTGTGCGCGCTGCCCCGCGCGCCGCGGTTGGCCCCGAGGCGCCGCGTGATTCCACCGAAGCGATTGGCGGTATCGAACTCGACCAGGACCTGCCGATCGACGGCCGGTCGGCCGTCGGGCCAGAGCAGCGCGCCGGCGATCGTGCCGCCGCGCTCGAGGGTGATCACCAATCCGGTCTCGCGTCTCCCCTCACGCGCCGTCACGTGGTGTACGGAGGACTGGAGCAGCCCCTCGTGGTCCGCCCGGAGGGCGAGCGAGCGTGCGGGCAGGTGCTCGAGCAGGAAGGAGCCGTTCACGCCAGTCCGGACCTCCCGCTCCCCCCAGTCGGACCGTCCCATCGGAGCCGAGACGACCGCCGCCACCGACGCGCCCGCGATTCCCTCGCCCGCCTCGTCGACGACCCGGCCCGCGACCGAGGCCCCCTCGCCGAGGGAGAGCTCCAGCTCGGTCTCCCGGCCCACCTCGAGCCCTTCCAGGTCGAGGCTGAGGCCGGCCAGGTGCTCGGGGCGAAGCTGGAGCTCGTACAGCGCGGGCAGCGGGATCGCCCGGAACTCGAAGGTGCCGTCGGAGGTCGTCTCGGTGGTCCGCACGGTGCGGCCGCGACCGACGATGCCCCGCTGGACCGAGGAGAGCCGCACCTCGATCCCCGCCAGCGACTTCGCCGTCGACGCCGAGCTCCCGGTGGCCGTGACCCGCCCGCGCAGGGCGGCGCCGCACTGGGGGTGGAGCGTGGGCTCGGGAGAATCCTCCGCCCCGACCCGGACCAGGCGGGGGCCCTCCATGAACAGGAAACGCCCCCTGGCCTCGAGGTGGGCCCGCCCCATCCCCCCCGGGAGGTCGAGGGTGAACGTCCCGTCGGCCTCCACCTCCACCGGGCCGACGAACGGGAGCTCGACCCGCCCTTCCTGCGCCTCCTCGGCTCGCCGCAGGGCCTCGTCCAGGGACGACGGCCGCGCCAGCGCGTAGACCACCAGGGCGTCCTCCTCCGAGCAGGCGCCGGGGAGCACGACGCGCCCGCGCAGCTGCCTGGCGGCCGGCTCGGAGACCCGCGCCGCGTCGGGGTCCAGCTCCTGGCCGCCCGGTGCGGGTACACCCTCCACGGCGCCCTCCGCGGCCGTCAATCCGAGCTCCGGGGGAGCCTCCCCCCGGTTGACCCACACGTACCCCAGACCCCCGAGGGTGAGGAGTCCCAGGAGGGTTGCGAGAACGACGAGCTTCGGTTTCATCCTGGATGTTCGGCGGCTTGGATACGGCGGAAGGAGTTCTACGGGTCACCAGCAGGGATATTGCCGAGCCCCGGGGGGGGGCAGCACGTCGCCGGCGCTAGAATCTTGCCCCGCTTCGGGCGTGTTCCCTCCCAATCCACCCCCATCCCCGACCCATGACTCCCCAGACCCCCCTCGAACGCCTCCAGGAGATGCGCGAGGCCTCGCTGCTCGGCGGCGGCGAGAAGCGCATCGCGGCCCAGCACAAGAAGGGCAAGCTGACCGCCCGCGAACGGATCGACCTGCTCGTCGACGAGGGCTCCTTCGTCGAGCTCGACCGCTTCGTCACCCACCGCTGCCACGACTTCGGCATGGAGGAGCAGAAGATCCTGGGGGACGGCGTGGTCACCGGCCACGCCCGGATCGAGGGGCGTCCGGTCTACCTCTTCAGCCAGGACTTCACCGTCTTCGGCGGGTCCCTCTCCGAGTCCCACGCCGAGAAGATCTGCAAGGTGATGGACCTGGCGGTCAAGGTTGGCGTGCCGGTGATCGGCCTCAACGACTCCGGCGGCGCGCGGATCCAGGAGGGGGTCAAGAGCCTCGGCGGCTACGCCGAGATCTTCTGGCGCAACACGCGCACCTCGGGGGTGGTCCCGCAGATCTCCGCGATCGTGGGCCCCTGCGCGGGTGGCGCGGTCTACAGCCCGGCGATCACCGACTTCATCTGCATGGTCGAGGGCACCTCGTACATGCACATCACCGGTCCCGACGTGGTCCGGACGGTGACGCACGAGGAGGTGACCAGCGAGGACCTCGGCGGCGCGGTGGTGCACGCCTCGAGGTCGGGGGTGGCGCACTTCACCTCGCCGGACGGGCGCGCACAGATGACGCTCCTGCGGAAGCTGCTCTCGTACCTGCCGCTCAACAACGCCGAGTCGCCGCCCTTCGTGCCCACCGACGATCCGCCCGACCGCTGCGAGACCGAGCTGGATACGATCGCGCCCGCGGACCCGATCAAGCCGTACGACATGAAGGGCGTGATCGAGCGGGTGGTCGACCACGAGAGCTTCCTCGAGGTCCACGAGGCCTACGCCCGCAACATCATCGTCGGCTTCGCGCGCCTGGGCGGCCACGTGGTCGGCGTCGTGGCCAACCAGCCCGCGGTGCTCGCGGGTTGCCTGGACATCGACGCGTCGAAGAAGGGCGCCCGCTTCATCCGCTTCTGCGACGCCTTCAACATCCCGCTGGTCACCTTCGAGGACGTGCCCGGCTTCCTGCCGGGGACCGACCAGGAGCACGGCGGGATCATCGTGCACGGCGCCAAGCTGCTCTACGCGTTCTGCGAGGCGACGGTGCCGAAGCTGACCGTGATCACCCGCAAGGCGTACGGCGGCGCGTACGACGTGATGGCGTCGAAGCACATTCGCGCCGACGTCAACATCGCGTGGCCCGGTTCGATGATCGCGGTGATGGGGGCCGCGGGAGCGACCAAGATCCTCTACCGCCGCGAGATCGCCGCGGCCGACGACCCGGCCACCTTCGAGGCGGAGAAGACGGCGGAGTACGAGGAGACCTTCAACAATCCGTACATGGCCGCCGCGCGCGGCTACATCGACGACGTGATCGAGGCCTCGCAGACGCGTCCGTACCTGATTCGCTCCCTCGAGCTCCTGCAGACCAAGCACGAGGACAAGCCGGTGCGCAAGCACGGCAACATCCCGCTGTAGGGAAGGAGGCACAGGCGTGTTCAAGAGAATCCTGATCGCGAACCGCGGCGAGATCGCGCTGCGGGTCATCCGCACCGCCCGGGAGATGGGCATCGAGTGCGTCACCGTCCACTCCGACTTCGACCGCCGCGCGATGCACACGCGGATGGGGCACGTCGCGGTGCCGCTCGGAGGGAACCTGCCGGGTGAGAGCTACCTGGTGATGGAGAAGATCCTCGACGCGGCGAAGAAGACCGGCGCCGAGGCGATCCACCCCGGCTACGGCTTCCTCTCGGAGAACTCGACCTTCGCGCAAGCGGTGACCGACGCCGGCCTCGCGTGGATCGGGCCGCCGCCGAACGCCATCGAGGTGATGGGGGACAAGATCGAGAGTCGTCGCGCGATGCAGGCGGCGGACGTCCCCGTGGTCCCGGGCAACGCCGATCCGGCGGAGGACGCGGGCGTGGCGGAGCAGATCGCCCGCGAAGTCGGGCTGCCGATCGCTCTCAAGGCCGCGGCCGGTGGCGGGGGCAAGGGGATCCGCGTGGTGCGCGAATTCGCCGACATCGAGAGCGCCTTCCGCACCGCGTCGGGGGAAGCGACCAGTGCTTTCGGTGACGGCCGGCTGTACGTCGAGCGCTACCTCGACGAGCCGCGCCACATCGAGGTGCAGGTGATGTTCGACACCCACGGGAACGGCATCCACCTCGGCGAGCGCGAGTGCTCGATCCAGCGGCGGCACCAGAAGCTGCTCGAGGAGTGCCCGGGTCCGATCGTCACCGAGGAGCTGCGGCAGCGGATGGGCGAGATCGCGGTACGCGCCGGCCGGGCGGTGAACTACCTCGGCGCGGGGACGGTCGAGTTCCTCTACTCGAAGGGGAACTTCTTCTTCCTCGAGATGAACACGCGCCTGCAGGTCGAGCACCCGATCACCGAGATGGTCACCGGGATCGACCTGGTGCGCGAGCAGCTCCTGGTCGCGGCGGGCGAACCGCTGTCGATCGCGCAGTCCGACATCGAGATGCGGGGCCACGCGATCGAGGTGCGGATCAACGCCGAGGACGTCACCGCGGGATTCCTGCCGTCGACGGGCACGGTGAAGAACCTGCGCTTGCCCGGCGGGCCCTGGGTGCGGGTCGACTCCTGCCTCTACCGCGGCATGGAGGTCGGGCTGAACTACGACCCGATGCTGGCCAAGATCGTTGTCTGGGGGCCCGATCGGCTGACCGCGATCGCCCGGATGAAGCGCGCCCTGGAGGAGCTAAACGTCGGCGGGGTCAAGACCAGCGCGCCCGCGGCGCTGAAAGTGCTCGAGGAGGAGGACTTCTGCGCCGGGGACTACAACACCCACTTCCTGGAGGGCCTCGATCTCTCCCCGCCACCGGGGCAGCTCGAGGAGCTGGTCGCGGCGATCGCCGCCGTGCACCGGCGGCACCAGGCCCGGCGCCGGGTCCTCTCGCCCGCCGCCAGCGCCCGGGAGGGATGGCTGTCGCGCAGCCGCCAGGCCTGGAGCGACCACACCCGCCGCAGCACCCGACACGGAGGAGTCCTGTGAAGTACTTCGCCGAAGTGAACGGGCGGGAACGCGAGGTCGAGGTGGTCGAGCGGCTCGGCGTGCTCTCGGTGACCGTCGACGGGAAGCCGGTGGACCTCGACTACGAGAACGTCGACGGCCTCGGCCAGATCCTGGCCCTCTCGAATGGGGATTCCTATGGGGTTTCGATCGAGGGGGAGGAGACGGAGATGGCGATCACCATCGCGGGGCACATGTACTCGGTCCGGATCGAGGACGAGCGGGAGCGGGCCGCGCTGGCCGCCGAGCGGGCGGCGGGCAAGGCCGGGGGCGTGATCAAGAGCGTCATGCCCGGCGTGGTGGTCGAGCTCCTGGTGGCCGAGGGGGACGCGGTCGAGCGCGGCCAGCCGCTCCTGATCCTGGAGGCGATGAAGATGCAGAACGAGATCGAGGCCTCCGCTGACGGGGTGGTGGCGGCGATCTCGGTGAGCCAGGGGCAGGCGGTCGGCGCCGGGGAGACGCTGGCGCGGATCGACGTCCCCGAGGGGTGATCGGTGGCCCCTGGAGGGGCTGGGCCCGCCCCCCCCGGAAGGGTTTTCCCGGCTCGCTCCGATCGGAGTGGGACGCTTGGAAAAAAAAACAGTCGACGACGTTCGGTGGGGTGTTTACCCCGGCTCAGCGTCGTGCAGCTGAGAGCTGCGCTGGGGATCCGACTTCACACCCGCTGGCTTGCTAGTGGGTGTGAGTCTTTAAGTCCCGAGGGTTCCCGGGTCTTCGAACCCGAGGATCCTGGGGGCCGGGGCTCCGGTGGGGGGCCCGTGGGGCGTAGACTCCTCCCGCGATGATGGATCACCACCCCGGCGAGCTCAGCGGTGTCCCCCTCCTGGAAGCCCTCGAGAGCGGTCGACTGCGGGTGGCCGAGCGCTCCGAGGACGGTGACTGGAGGGTCCACGCCTGGGTCAAGGAGGCGATCCTGGAGCTCTTTCGCCGCTCCGAGGTGGTGCCGATGGGCAACGAGCTCGCCGAGCCGCTCCCCGGCGCCGGAGCCCCCGCCTTCCGGGACAAGCGGCCGCTCCGGGTCCGGAGAGGCGGGGAGCTGGAAGGGGTGCGGCTGGTCCCCGGGGGCAGCTCCGTCCGCCGCGGGGCCTTTCTCGCGGAGGGGGTGGTCTGCATGCCCCCGATGTACGTCAACGTCGGCGCCTGGGTCGGACCCGGGACGATGATCGACAGCCACGCCCTGATCGGCTCCTGCGCCCAGGTGGGTGCACACGTGCACGTCTCGGCGGCCGCGCAGATCGGCGGGGTGCTGGAGCCGCCCGGGGCCCGGCCGGTGATCGTCGAGGACGGTGCCTTCGTGGGGGGGAACTGCGGGATCTACGAGGGCGTCCTGCTGCGGGAGCGAGTGGTCCTGGCCGCCGGGGTGGTCCTGACCGCGACCACCCGCCTCTTCGATCTCGCCGAGGAGCGGGAGCTCGGCGGGACCAGGCTGAGCCCCCTCGAGGTTCCGGCGGGAGCGGTGGTGGTCCCCGGCGTCCGGCCGGTGACCGGGGAGTGGGGCCGGGAGCGGGGCCTGGCGGCCGCTTGCGCCCTGATCGTGAAGTACCGCGACGAGCGGACCGACGCGGTCACGGCGCTGGAGGGGGCGTTGCGGTAGCGGGCCGGGCTCCCAACAACCGAGCGGGCAGCCAGGGCCACCCGCTCGCGTCTCTCTTGGCGCCTCTTGGAGGCATTCCCGTCAAGCCCGGGACGTTCCGGTCAAACCGGGGCCAGTCCCTTCAAACCGGAGGCAGAGGCTTCTTCTCCAGCTTGGGCGGTTTGTCGCCGCGCGGCTTGTCGGTCGGGGTCTGCACCGGCACGTGTCGGGGACTCGGTGCGAGATGGAAATGGTGGGCGGGAGGGCCTTCGGCGATCTCCTGGAACTGGGGCGGAAGGAGGCTCCCGGCGGGAGTCACCATCCGCAGCTCGTTCCCCTCTCCGTCGTCGGCCAGCGCGTGGCCGCAGGAGAGCACCCGAAGTCGATTCGAGCTCGTCGAGTCGTCTTGAAGCACGAGAGCACCCGTGGTTCGCCAGCCGCCTTCTTCTCGCAGCAGGACGTCGATCCGCAAACCCGCGAGAGTTCCACGAGAGAACTCTTCCTCGTAGCGGGTCCCGGCGTGGAGCCAGAAGGTGGTCGACAGGTCCGGATCGTCCCCGGCGAAGACCAGCAGCATCTCGAGCTCGGAGAAGCTCTGTGCGCTCAGGCTGGTCTCGTCGATCTCGACGACCAGGGCCGCGTCGGCCGAGAAAGCGTCGAGGCTCCCGGCGATGTCGGCCTGCGGCTGGGGAAGGGCGACTCCGGACAAGGCGAGGAACGTGGCGGTGATCATTCAGGTGCTCCTTCTCGATCGCCGACCGCGCGCCGCGGTCGGGTAACCGCAGCTATCGGAAATCTCCTCCCGCCCCTTGAGGGTCGTGTGCGGAAAGCGAAAAGCTTTCCACTTCCGGGCCAGCGGTGAGAGAAGGGCGCGCTGCCTGGATCGCCCCGTGTCGCGGTCAATCGCGGCCGATGACCCGGAAGGCGGCCCAGTCCGCGATTCTCGCCCCGTTCTGGACCAGTTCCCGCCGCGCCGTTCTCGCTGCCCTCGAAGGCGTCTGCCCTTCGAGCAGGGCCCGGTGGAACAGGGGGGTGAAGCGCCGGGCGGAGTGGTCCTCCACCGGCCAGAGGGTCACCAGGAGGTTTCGCGTGCCCCCCGCGAGGAACGCCCGAGCGAGTCCCTGCTGACCTCTCGCGTCGACGGAGGTTCCTCCGGAGGTCTCACAGGCCGCGAGCACGACTACCGGCGATACGCCGAGGACCCCCTCGATCTCCTGAGCGCACAGGATCGCTCCCCTCGACAGCTCCAGGCCGTAGGAGCCGAAGCGAATCCCCTCGCATCCCCCCGCGTCCCCGTGGAGATGTGTCACCAGGTGCAGTGGCGCGTCCGCCCCCAGAGCCTCGAGACATCCCTCTCGGTCGAAGCCTTCCCGGGTCGCGAGGGTCGAGCCATCGAGGATCGAAGCGAGCTCGGCGAGCTCCCCTCGCGCGGCGGGCAAGCGCACGTCACCGGTGGCGTCGATCGGATCTCCGAGCAAGCGCCACGCGGCGAGCTCCCGGGGCGCCTCCCCCGGGGCGGGATCGTCGAGCGTCGGCAGAACCAGGAGCGTCACGAGCTCGTCGAGCGCCACGCCCTCGAAATGAAGGGCTTCCAGCGCGAGCCTCTCGATCGGACCGTGCGCCAGGCACAGGAGCCGCCCTGATCCACTCGCCCGCTGCAACTCCTCCCGCAACCCGTCCGGCAACAGCGCCTCGCACAGCTCGGTGGACAGCGCGTGCACGCCGTCGACATCGTCGAGGAGCAACGCCTCGCGAAAGCGCCGCACCGCGCGCCGCAGCTCGATCCTCGTGCGGTCGATCTCCAGCGTGCTGACGAGACCGTCGGAATCGATGTGCACCGCCAGACCGTGATCGGCTCCGGCGACCCACGTCACCAGGCCGTGTTCGAAGTGCGCCGCCCACGCGAGCAGATCCTCGACGGCAAGTGGGCGCTCGCCACTGCGGCGGTAGGGTTCCGCTTGCGCGCGCTCGATCACCAGGGCGGCATCGAGTCCCCGACCGACCCGGGCCAGAACCCGAGCTTCCAGCGCGCACGTGTGCAGTCCCTGCCACTCGCCCATCACGGTGGCGGTGCTCGCCTCGAGCGCGTATTGCCCGGCCAGGCGAGCCTCCCAGCTCTCGCCCAAGCGTCGCGCGCTCTCCAGGACGGTGATCGCACCGTGGTCATCGCCCAGCTGGTGAAGCGCCTCGCCGACGAGGGTTCGCACGTACCTTCGGCCGCGCAGGCTGAGACCGGCATCCTCGATCGCACCATCGACACCGAAGCGCTCGATCACCTCGTCGTAGCGCTCGTCGAGCAGATCGGTCTTGGCGAGTGCGAGTTGCTCGTCCTCCGTCCGGTCGGACGGATCGATCTCTTCCAAGAGCTCTCGCGCCGCGAGCGGCTTCTCCTGTCGCAGGCGTGTCAGGGCCATCATCAGGCGCCAGGCGTTCAGCTCATCCGGATCGAGCGAACGCTCCAGGCGATCGATCGGTCGGACCCGGAGCAGGAACTGCGCAGCCCGATCCGCCTCGTCGTCGTGGATCAACTGCGATGCGTGCTCTCGCGCCAGCGGCCAGCACTCCTCGACCGCGCGAAAGCTCGCCAGCTCTTCGAGGAGGCGGCCGGCCTCGATGACGTCCCCTTCCTTGCGCGCTAGCTGGACCAGACCGATGATCGCGTGCTGCTGGAAGTCCGGCTGCCGCGTCTTGATCGCCAGCCGCCGGCACTCGTCGAAGTAGTCCCACGCATCGATCTCGCGCTCGCGCAGGTCTTCGAGCTGGCCGAGCGTGCGGAGCGGTTCGAGCTGTGGCGTGACCAAGCCGGCGCGCGCGAAGATCGCCAGCGCCTCGCGCGCCTCCCCGATCGCCGCTTCGAGGTCGGACTGACGAAGCATTCGGGCCGACGGGGTCTGCGAGCGCAGCTGCTGCGCCACGATCCGAGCAGACAGGCTCAGTCCCCACCCCGCTTGCGCGAAGTCCGCCTTGCCGATCGTCTCCGCGACGAAAGCCTCCACCCGGTCGAGGATTTCTGGACGCGCCTCCTTCCAGCCGTCGGCTTCCGCCTCTTCGACCTCCTGCCACATCTCGAAGAACCGATAGAAGTCCTCGAGACCCTCGAGACGCTCTGCTGGGGTGAGGCTCGCGTAGTACTCGACCGCGCCCGGGGCATCGTCACGACCGTATCTCTCGGCGAGAATGCGCGCCGCCTCTTGCAGCTCGGACAGCGGCTCGTCCTCGCCCTGTCTGATCGATCCCAGCAGCTCCTGGAATCGACCGTAGTCGCGCTCCCAGTCGTGGTGCGGAACCGTCTGCTGCCCGGGGGCGGAAGCGTGCACTTCTTCCGCCGAGGATCGATGACATCCGGATCCGAGTAGCGAGACGAGGGCTCCGCTTGCGAAGACGAACAGGAGGAACGGGACCGTGCGTCGCACGAGTCGTCCTGGGCGTCGGCTAGCGTCCGGGTGGACGCAGGTAAGCGTCGCGTTCCTCGCTCTCGGGCAGGCTCCGGGCCAGCGCTCGGGCGTCGGTCAGGAATCCCGCCTGGTCGAGGTGACGAATCTCCTCGACGACCTCGGCGACCGAGGCGTCGTCCTCCAGCTGACCCAGGCGGGCCAAGAGCCCGGGGTTCGCACGCACCTCGAAGTCGCGGGCGCCGAGGTCCTGTTCCAGACCCTTCACCCGCGCCCAGGCGCGCCACGTGTAGTGACCGATCGGGAGCGTCTCGCGCTCCAGGTGGTTGGTGCCCGGGGTGTGCGTCGACACCAGCTCACCCGAATCGAAGGCACCGCCCGCGTGACGGAAGATCTCGATCCGGTACTCCTCCGCACCGGCGACCTCGGCCAGCTCGAAGTCGAGGGTGCTCGGGAGCTCGCCGCGATCGAGCAGCGGACCGCGCGGGAAGAAGAGGCTCTCGCTCGCCTGTCCCCGGTAGAGCGGGGTCTCCGGCAAGCCCGACAGAGGATCCTTCAGGAGCCCCGGCAGGACCAACGTCATGAGGAGCAGACTGGCCGCGGCCGCGAGCAGCACCAGGCGGCGCGGCGGCCGGCGCGGTCTCCTCGGACGTACGACCGAGAGCGGAGGCTCGGACGCCTCCAGCGGCAGGGGGGGAGCGCTCTTCAGGGAGGTGAGAAGCGTACGGCAATCGGCGCATCGCTCGACGTGCTCGGCGAGCGAGGCCTCCTCCTCCGGAGGCAGCGGATGGTACCCCGGGCCCCGGCCGAGATCGTACAGCGCCTCGGCGGGGGGGCAGGGGCCGAGAGCGAGGGCCTCGGGACCGGCCTCGGCGAGCCACGCCTCCGCCTCGCGGAGCCGGGTCAAGGTGGGACCGTGGAGGGGGTGGTCCTCCAGCCGTTCCAGGGAAGACGCATCGAGCTCGTCGAAGTGCACCAGGGCCTCCTCGATCTCGCTCGCCGTGGCCACTTCCGGGTCCGGCAGGGTCATCGTCCGTCGCGTATCCATCGCCGTGTATTATCTCTTCCGATCCGGTGTGAGAATCTCAGGTCAGGTGTTTGCCGTTTTTTGCAGATACCCCTCGTCGTCGGCCATTCGCTCGAGTGAAAGGTCGTTCAGGAGGACCCGGCGCAGCGCCGTGGAGGCGCGCTTGAGCCGGTACTTGCACTGCTCGTGGCTGATCCCGAGGCGCCCGGAGATCTCCCCCAGGGTCCGGCCCTGGACGAAGCGCAGGTCGAGCAGGCTGCGATCCTCGCTGCCGAGGTTGACCAGCGCGCGTCGGACCAGGGTGCCGACCTCCGCCTCGCCGGCCTGCTCGCCGGGACCGGGGGAGGGGTCGGGGCGGTCGGGAAAGCCGTCGGTGCCGGTGGCGAGGTACGCCGGGCGGCGGTTCTGCCCCTTGCGCTTGAGGTCCACGCAACGACACCAGGCGACGCGGTAGAGCCAGGTGCCGAGCGACCCCTTCTCCGAATCGAAGCGATCGGCGTCGAGCCGCTCGAGAACGTAGAGCACCAGCTCCTGGTAGAGGTCGTCGCGTCCCGACGGATCGCGCTCGAAGTGGCTGATGCAGTGGAACAGGAGAGAGCGGTACCGTTCGAGGAAGGTGGCCACCACCCGCTCGTCCCGCGCCCGCAACCCTCGAACCAGCTGTGACTCGTCCATATGCGTCTTCGTTCCTCCGCGTCCCGCGAGGCGGGAAGAAGAGGGGATTACAGGAGCGGGCATACGCCTTTCGGAGGGGCGTTTCAACCGCCTGTTCGCGCCTCCGTGCACCGCGCCCCACCTTCGACCCTCCCGGCGAGGGCCCGCGAGGTCGCTCCGGAACTCCACCCGCGCTTCCTGCGCCGAAGAGCGCAGGAAACCGCCCCGGGCTCCACGAAGGGGATGCGAGCCCGGGCTAGTTGCGGAGGCGGGACGCCTCTATATTGGTTGCCCGCTTGTGGTCCCCGCGCCCCTCTCCCCTCGCGATCGGAGCCTCTCGAGGGGAGGTCCCGGACCGCACCGCACGCCCGCGCGGCGCGCGCCAGTCGACGGCTCAGTCCCCAGAGATCCCCATCGCCCTAGATCCGCATTGCCGGCCGAGGCCGGCCCGGAGGTGTTTCCGTGAGAGAAGTCGTTATCGCCAGTGCTTGCCGCACGCCCATTGCCAAGTTCCAGGGGGCCCTCGCCGGCTTCCGCGCTCCCGAGTTGGGGGGCCTGGCGGTCGTCGAGGCGCTGAAGCGCGCCGGGATCGCCCCGGACGTGGTCGAGGAGGTGATCCTCGGCAACGTGCTGCCCGCCGGACTCGGCCAGAACGTCGCCCGCCAGGCGGCCCGCGCCGCCGGGATCCCCGACGCGGTCGGTAGCTTCACCGTGAACAAGGTCTGCGGCTCGGGGCTGAAGACGGTGATGCTCGCCGCCCAGGCGATCCGTGCCGGCGACGCCGACGTGATCGTCGCCGGGGGGATGGAGAGCATGAGCAACGCTCCCTACCTGATGCCCGCCGGCCGGAACGGGGCGCGCCTGGGGCACACCCAGCTGCTCGACTCGATGGTCAATGACGGCCTCTGGGACATCTACAACGACTTCCACATGGGCATGACCGGCGAGATGGTGGCGGAGAAGTACGACGTCACGCGCGCCGCGCAGGACGAGTACGCCGCGAAGAGCCACCAGAAGGCGGAAGCGGCGGAGAAGGCGGGCAACCTCGCCGACGAGCGCTTCGCGGTGATGGTGCCGCAGCGCAAGAAGGACCCGATCGAGTTCAACACCGACGAGAACGTGCGCGCCGGGATGACCGCCGAGGGGATCGCCAAGATGCGTCCCGCCTTCAAGAAGGACGGCACCGTCACGGCGGCCAACGCTTCCTCGATCAACGACGGCGCCTCCGCGGTGGTGGTGATGAGCGCCGAGAAGGCCAAGGCGCTGGGCGTCACGCCGCTGGCCAGGATCACCGCCTACGCGACCGGTGGTCTGGCGCCGGAGTGGGTGATGATGGCTCCCGAGATCTCGATTCAGAGGTGCGCGGAGAAGGTGGGTTGCAAGCCCACCGACTTCGACCTGCACGAGATCAACGAGGCGTTCAGCGCGGCCGCGCTGGCGCTGACTCACAAGCTCGAGCTGGACGCCGACAAGATCAACGTGAACGGCGGCGCCGTGGCTCTCGGTCACCCGATCGGGGCATCCGGCGCGCGCATCCTGACTACTCTTCTGTACGCGATGCAGCAGCGTGACGCCAAGACCGGAATGGCGTCCCTCTGCCTCGGTGGTGGTAACGCGGTCTCCCTGGCCGTAGAGAGGTAACGAGCGATGAGCAAACCCTTTTATGACAAGGTCGCCGTCATCGGCGCGGGCACGATGGGCAACGGGATCGTCCAGGTCTTCGCCCAGAACGGCACGAACGTGCTGATGATCGACGTCGCCGACGCCGCGCTGGAGCGCGCGAAGAAGACGATCGAGAAGAACCTCGGTCGCATGGTCAAGAAGGAGAAGATGACCGACGAGGACGCCCAGGCGGCCCTCGGGCGCATCACCACCTCGACCAGCATCGACGACATCAGCGACGAGCCGCTCATCGTCGAGGCGGTGCTCGAGCGCGCCGAGCTGAAGAAGGAGATCTTCCAGAAGCTCGACAAGATCGCGAAGCCCGGCACGATCCTGGCCACCAACACCTCCTCGATCTCGATCACCGAGATCGGGGCGATGACCTCCCGCCCCGAGGCGGTGATCGGCATGCACTTCATGAACCCGGTGCCGATGATGAAGCTGATCGAGGTGATCCGCGGCCACGCGACCTCCGACGAGACCTGCGCGACGGTCGTCGCCTGCTCGGAGGCGATCGGCAAGGTCCCCGTGATGGCCAACGACTTCCCCGGCTTCGTCGCCAACCGCGTCCTGATGCCGATGATCAACGAGGCGTGCTACTGCCTGATGGAGGGCGTCTCCACTCGCGAGGGGATCGACACGGTGATGAAGCTCGGCTGCGCCCACCCGATGGGGCCGCTGACCCTCGCCGACCTGATCGGCCTCGACGTCTGCCTCGACATCATGGAGGTGCTCCACAGCGGCCTCGGCGACAGCAAGTACCGTCCCTGCCCGCTCCTGCGGCGGATGGTCGCGGCGGGGCAGCTGGGTCGCAAGACCGGTAAGGGCTTCTACGACTACGAGTAAGACGAGGCGAAGGCTTCTACGACTACGAGCAAGACGAGGCGAAGGCTTCTACGACTACGAGCAAGACGAGGCAAGGGCTTCTACGACTACGAGTAAAACGAGGCGAGGGCTTCTGCGAATACCAGTAGAGGCCCCGGCCTCCCGGGCCGCACGGCAAACCTCTCCCCACCTGAAGGCACAAAAAATCGCGATGGACTTCGAACTGACCGAAGAGCAAGAGATGGTGCGCGACATGGCGCGCGACTTCGCCCAGGCCGAGCTCGCTCCGCGTGCGCGCAAGCACGACCTCGAGTGCGTGATCGACCCCGAGGTCTTCGAGATGCTCTCGGAGCTCGGTCTGATGGGCCTGACGGTGGAGGAGAAGTGGGGCGGCGCCGGTCTCGGCAACTTCGAGCTCGTCCTGGTGCTCGAGGAGCTGAATGCCGCCTGTGCTGCCACCGGGGTGACCGTCTCGGTCCACAACAGCCTGCTCAGCACGCCGATCAAGCGCTTCGGCACCGCGGAGCAGATGGACCGCTGGTTGCCCGACCTGGCCAGCGGCAAGCGGGTCGGCTGCTACTGTCTGACCGAACCGAACGCCGGCTCCGACGCGGGCGCGATCAGCCTGCCGGCGAAGCGTGACGGTGACGACTGGATCCTCGACGGGACCAAGACCTTCGTCACCAACGGCGCCTACGGGGGGCTCGCGATCGTCTACGCGCGCTCCGACCCGAACACTCCGGGCCCGAAAGGGATATCGACGTTCCTCGTGCCCATGGAGACTCCCGGGATCACCGTCGGCAAGGCGGAGAAGAAGACCGGGATTCGCGGCTCGTCGACCACCGAGATCATTCTCGACAAGGTTCGGCTTCCCGCCGACGGGCTGCTCGGCGAGGAAGGCCAGGGCTTCACCATAGCGATGGATACACTCGACGGCGGCCGCATCGGGATCGCGTCGCAGTCGCTCGGCATCGGCCGTGCGTGCCTGCACGCCTCGATCCGCTACGCCAAGGAGCGCGAGCAGTTCGGCAAGCCGATCGGCTACTTCCAGGCGATCCAGTGGAAGATCGCGGACATGTCGACCCGCCTCGACGCCGCGCGACTCCTGACCTACCGCGCGGCCTGCAAGCGCGACAAGGGCGAGCGTTGCTCCTTCGAGGCCGCGGAGGCGAAGCTACTCGCCTCGACCATGGCCAACTTCGCCGCCGACGAGTGCCTGCAGATCTACGGCGGGGCGGGATACACCGACGACTTCGAGGTCGAGCGCCTCTTCCGCGACGCTCGCATCTGCGAGATCTACGAGGGCGTGACGGACATCCAGAGGATCGTGATCGCCCGGAGTCTCCTCGCCTGACCGCCCCGCGATGCCCGTGGCCGAGAAGAAGACCACCGCTGAACGCCTGCTGGACGGGGATCGAGGCGCGCTCGCGCGTCTGATCACCTGGGCGGAGAATGGCGATGCGCGCTTCACCAAGGCGCTGGCCCGCCTCTATCCCGAGGTCGGCCGCGCGCTCCGCTGGGGAATCACCGGGCCGCCGGGCGTCGGCAAGAGCACGCTGACGAACGAGCTCACGCTCGTGCTCCGGGAGGAGGAACGTACGGTGGGGGTGCTCGCCGTCGATCCCTCCAGTCCTCTCACCGGCGGTGCGCTGCTCGGCGACCGGATCAGGATGGAAGGGCACACCGGGGACCCGGGGGTCTTCATCCGCTCGATGGCCAGCCGCAAGAGCCACGGCGGTCTCGCCCGGGCCGCGGTCGACGCCTGCGACGTGATGGACGCGTTCGGTCTCCAGGAGCTCCTGCTGGAGACGGTGGGCGTCGGCCAGGCGGAGTACGACGTCGTCTCCGCCGCGGACACGGTGCTGGTGGTGCTCTGCCCCGGCGCCGGTGACGGTATCCAGGCGATGAAGTCCGGATTGCTCGAGGTCGCGGATCTCATCGTCGTCAACAAGGCCGACCGCCCCGGCGCGGACCGGTTGATGATGGATCTCGAGGAAGCGGTGCACATCCGCTGGGCGGGGCGGGCCGAGTGGGTTCCGCCGGTGGTGCGCTGCAGCGCCGGCCGCCGCGAGGGGATCGGCGACGTCCTCGAGGCGGTGCGGAGGCACCAGGCGCACCTGGGCACGGACGGCCTGCGCGAGCGGCGCAAGACGATGCGCCTCGGCCAGGTGCGGAACGCGGTGGGGGAGATGGTCGACGAGGCCCTCTGGGGGCCGGAAGGGTACGACCCCCGCGTGTACCGACTCCTCGAAGACGGTCGCACTCCGTACGATATCGTCGGATCGTTGCGGGACGAGATCCTCGACCGCCGTACCCGGGGACCAGAACCCCCTCGAGAGGGGAGGGCATGAACATGAGTGGACCTACGCAAACCGTGAGAGCGACCGACCCGGCCGCGATCTGGAAGGAGGCGATCGAGAAGGCCAAGCTGCGCGAGTCCGACTTCAGCACTCTTTCCTCGGTGGAGCTGCAGCCGCTCTACGGCCCGGACGACATCGCGGACCTCGACCACGAGCGCGATCTCGGCTGGCCGGGGCAGTTCCCCTTCACCCGCGGCGTTCACCCGAGCATGTACCGTGGGCGGCTGTGGACGATGCGGCAGTTCGCCGGCTTCGGGACCGCCGCGCAGACCAACGAGCGCTTCAAGTTCCTGCTCGAGCACGGGCAGACGGGGCTCTCGACCGCGTTCGACTTTCCCACGCTGATGGGCTACGACTCCGACGACGAGCACTCGCTCGGCGAGGTCGGCCAGGTCGGCGTGGCGATCTCCAGTCCCGAGGACATGGAGACCCTGTTCGACGGGATCCCGATGGGCGAGGTCTCGACCTCGATGACCATCAACGGGCCGGCGCCGATCATGCTGGCCTTCTACATCGCCGCCGCGGAGAACCAGGGTGTCGATCCGAAGAAGCTGCGCGGGACGATCCAGAACGACATCCTCAAGGAGTACCAGGCCCAGCACGCCTGGCTGGTCGCTCCCGAGCCGGCGCTGCGCATGATCACGGACATGATGTCCTACTGCGCGGAGAAGGTGCCGAGCTGGAACACCATCTCGATCAGCGGCTATCACATTCGCGAGGCGGGGTCGACCGCCGCGCAGGAGCTGGCCTTCACCCTGGCCAACGGGATGGAGTACGTTCGCCGCGGGGTCGCCGCGGGGATGGACGTCGACTCGTTCGCGCCGCGGCTGTCGTTCTTCTTCGACAGCCACCTCGACTTCTTCGAGGAGATCGCCAAGTTCCGCGCGGCCCGCCGGATCTGGGCGCGCAAGATGCGCGACGAGTTCGGGGCGAAGGACCCACGCTCGTGGATGGTGCGCTTCCACACCCAGACCGCCGGCGTCTCGCTCACCGCGCAGCAGCCCGAGAACAACATCGTTCGCACCGCCTTCGAGGCGATGGCGGCGGTGCTCGGCGGGACGCAGTCGCTGCACACCAACTCGATGGACGAGACCTTCGCCCTGCCCACCGAGCACTCGGTCAAGATCGCGCTGCGCACGCAGCAGGTCATCGCCGAGGAGACCGAGGTTGCCAACGTGATCGATCCGCTGGCCGGATCGTATTTCGTCGAGGCGCAGACCAATCGCCTCGAAGCGGACGCGGAGCGCTACTTCCAGGAGATCGAGGAACAAGGCGGCGTGGTGCCCTGCATCAACGCCGGCTTCTTCCAGAAGGAGATACACAACTCGGCCGCGCGCTATCAGCGCCAGATCGAGAGAGGCCAGAAGAGAGTCGTCGGGATCAACTGTTACGTGGAAGACGAGTCGGGTCCGACGATCGATCTCCTGAGGATCGATCCCGCCGTCGAACAGGAGCAGCACCGGCGTCTCGCCGCGCTGCGCGAACGACGCGACGAAACGGCTGTTCGCCGCGAGCTGGACGCCATCCGTCAGGCCTGTCGGGGAACCGACAACCTCCTGGAGCGCTTCGTCGCTGCCGCTCACGCCTACTGCACCCTGGGAGAGATCGCCCAGGTGTTGCGCGAGGAGTTCGGCAAGTACACCGAACCCAAGATCCTCTGATTCCCCGCTGCGAATGATGCAAATGGTCGACCGAAAGATCCGAGTGCTGATCGGAAAACCCGGGCTCGATGGCCACGACCGTGGAGCCAAGGTCGTCGCCAGCGTGCTGCGCGATCACGGTATGGAAGTCATCTACACGGGGCTGCACCAGACCCCGTCCGAGATCGCCGAGGCGGCCGCCCAGGAAGACGTCGACGTGGTCGGGCTCTCGATCCTCTCGGGGGCCCACATGTCGCTGTTCCCGCGAATCCGCGACGAGCTGGCCGATCGAGGAAAGGGGACGGTCCTGCTCGTCGGTGGCGGCATCATCCCCGCCGAGGACATGGACAAGCTGAAGGCCGAGGGGTTCCAGGGACTGTTCGGCCCCGGAACCAATACCGATGAGATCGCCGAGTGGATCAAGCAGGAAATGGAGAGGCGCTTCGCCGAGGAGGGAGACGAGGAATGACTGGCAGCAACGACCGTGAGATCCTGAACATCGAGGAGGCCGCGGCGCTCCTGGGCGTGAGCATCAAGACCTTCAACAAGGTCCTTCACTCGGAGGACATGCCGGCGCGCAAGATCGGCCGCGAGTGGAAGTTTTCCCGCCGGGCCCTGATCGAGTGGGTCGGCAACGGACGGAGCCGTGACTTCTACAAGGACGGGGATGTCGACCGAGTTCGCACGCCCGCGACCAAGACCCGACGCACCCAGGGGTGGCAGATCGAGGCGGACTGAGCGCCGATCGACGACCCTTCCCCGAACCACCCAGCACCAACCGAGACCGAGACCTGTCATGTACGAGCTTCCGGCCATCAAGGACTCCTTCGACCTCACCGAAGACCAGACGATGATTCGCGACATGGTGCGCGAGTTCGCCGAGGCGGAGCTGGCTCCCGTCGCCGCCGAGGTCGACGAGAAGCACCAGTTCTCCACCGAGAACTGGGCCAAGATCGTCGAGCTGGGACTGCCCGGGATCCCCTTCTCCGAGGAGGTCGGCGGTTCCGACGGCGGCAACCTCTCGTACATCCTCGCCGTGGAGGAGATCAGCCGGGTGTGCGGCTCGACCGGGCTCGCCTACGCCGCGCACGTGAGCCTCGGCACCAACCCGATCTACTCCTGGGGGGGCGATCGCCTGCGGAACGAGTACGTGCCGCGCCTGATCGCCGGCGAGTACATGGGCGCCTACGGCCTCACCGAACCCAACGCGGGCTCCGACTCCGGCGCGACCGAGACGACCGCGGTGCGGGACGGGGACGAGTGGATCATCAACGGCCGCAAGTGCTTCATCACCAACGCCACCTACTCGGGCACCTTCATCATCACCGCGACGGTCGACAAGAGCCTCGGCCCCAAGGGGATCTGCGCCTTCGTCACCCTCAAGGACACGCCGGGCTTCAGCCTGGAGCATGGCGAGACCAAGCTCGGGATGCGCGGCTCCGACTGGGCCAGCATGGTGTTCGAGGATGCCCGCATTCCGGCCGATCACCTGCTCGGCAAGGAGGGCGAGGGGTTCAAGACCTTCATGAAGACCCTCGAGGGTGGCCGCATCTCGGTCGGAGCCATCGCGCTGGGGCTCGCGCAGGGCGCCTTCGAGTGCTCGGCGAAGTACGCCAACGAGCGCGAAGCGTTCGGCAAGCCCCTCTCCGGTCAGCAGGCGGTCGCGTTCAAGCTGGCGAACATGGCCACCGAGATCGCCGCGGCGCGCCACCTCATCTATCACGCTGCCCGCCTCAAGGACAGCGGCCGCCCCTACGGCACCGCCGCGTCGATGGCCAAGCTCTACGCCTCGGAGGTCGCCATGCGCGTTACCTACGACGCGATCCAGATCCACGGCGGCTACGGCTACAGTCGCGAGTACCCCGTCGAGCGGATGTGGCGCGACGCCAAGCTCTGCACCATCGGCGAGGGTACCAGCGAGATCCAGCGCCTGGTGATCTCGCGCGACATCATCAGGAACGGGCCACTCTCCGTATGACCTCTCCCGCGAGCCTCGAGCCACCCGCCTGGGAGCGCCGCTGCGTCCAGGTGGGCGGGTGGCGGATCACCGCGCTCTCCGACGGCTTCTTCCGCCTCGACGGGGGAGCGATGTGGGGGGTCGTGCCCGCGAACCTCTGGCGGAGGATGACCCCGCCGCTGGAGGACAACACCATTCTCCTCGCGCTGCGCCCGTTCCTGGTCGAGAAGGGCGACGTGAAGATGGTGATCGAGGTGGGCCTCGGCCAGCGCTGGGAGGAGAAGTGGAAGAGCATCTACCACATCCTGCCCACGATGACGCTGGAGGAATCGCTGGGCGCGTGCGGCGTCGCCCCCGAGGAGGTGACGCACGTCGTCGCCTCGCACTGCCACTTCGACCACATCGGCCACCTGGTGGTCGAGCGCGGCGGCGAGCTGGTGCCCTTCTTCCCGAACGCGCGCGTCTTCGCGTCACGGACCGAGGTCGAGTTCCTCCATACCCCCGGCCACGCGCGGGCGGGATCCTACCGCATCGAGGACCTCGCGGCAGTCGAGGAGGCGGGCCTGCTGGAGACCTTCGATGAGGCGGCGGAGCTGATCCCCGGCGTGCGCGCCTACCCGCTGGGCGGCCACTCCGACGGGGTCAGCGTGATCACCATCGACGAGGATACCGACGGCCCCACGGCGATCTTCTGGGCCGACGTCTGCCCGACGACGCACCACATCCAGCCGCCGTACATCATGGCCTACGACATCGACGTCGTGCGCTCCTTCGAGGTGCGCTCGGAGTGGATGGGGCGCGCTGCCGCCGGCGGGTGGATCGGGCTCTTCTACCACGACGTTGACCACGCCTTCGGGAAGCTGCGCCAGGACGGGCGGCGCTTCGAGCTGGAGGTGATCGAAGGCGAGCGCCTCGAGCGGCAGCCCGGCGAACCAGCTCGGTGAAGATCGTCTCCCTCTGCCCGAGCCTGACCGAGCTGGTCTTCGACCTGGGCCGGGGGGAGGATCTGGTCGGCATCACGCGCTTCTGCATCCGTCCGGAGGAGGGTGTCGCGAGCGTCGAGAAGATCGGCGGGACCAAGGACCCCGACATCGAGCGAATCATCGCCCTCGCCCCGAGCCTGGTGCTCCTCAACGAGGAGGAGAATCGCCTCGAGGACTACGAGGCGCTCGAGGCGGCCGGGATCAACTGCATCAGCACGTTTCCCAAGGACGCGCTCGACACGGCGATGATGGTGCGCGAGATCGGAGCGGCGATCAAGCGCAAGAGGCCGGCGGAGAAGATCGCCGCCGACATCGAGAAACGCACCCTGCGCGTCCTCGCCGAGGCGAAGGATTCCGAGGAGGTGCACTTCGCGTACCTGATCTGGCGCAAGCCGTGGATGACCGTGAACGCCGATACGTTCAGTCACTCGCTCCTGGCGCAGGCGGGGGGGCTGAACGTCTTCGCCGGCCGGGAGGAGCGGTACCCGACGATCGAGCTGGACGAGCTGCGGGTGGTCAGCCCCGATGTTGTGCTCCTGTGCAGCGAGCCGTTCCCATTTCGCGAGAAGCACGTCACCGAGGTCGCTTGTGCCTGCGGTCTGAATACCGATCAGGTGCGCGTGGTCGACGGCGAGTACCTCTCCTGGTACGGTTCGCGCACGCCCGCGGGCGTGGACTACGCCGCGGAGGTCCTGCGCCGGCCGGCGGAGTAGCCCGGTTCTCCCGAATGAGAGTCCTCGTCCTGTTCCTGCTCTCGCTCTTCTTCGCCTGCGCTTCGACTCCTGAAATGGTGCCTGAATCCACCGAACCCTACGTGCTGGTGCTGGGCAGTGCACAGGACGGCGGCCTGCCGCAGCTCGCCTGCACGTGCGAGCGCTGCAGCTTCGCGCGCGAGGACCCCGAAGCCGTGCGCTTCGTCGTCTCCATCCTGCTGGTCGACCCGGGAAGTGGCTCGCGCTGGCTCTTCGAGGCGACACCGGACCTCGCCGAGCAGGTCGAGCTGTCTCGCGAACACGGGGGGCCCGACGAGGAGACCGGCCGCCCCGCGCTGTTCGACGGGATCTTCCTGACGCACGCGCACATCGGCCACTACACCGGGCTGATGCAGCTCGGTCGCGAGGTCTACGGCAGCGCGACGACGCCGGTGTACGGCACCTCGCGCCTGATGGCGTTCCTGACCGGCAACGGCCCCTGGGACCTGCTCTTCCGCGCGGATCACCTCGAGGCGCGCACGATCGAAGCGGGAGAGACCGTCGAGCTGGCCGAGGAGCTCTCCGTCACCGCCTTCGCGGTCCCGCACCGCGAGGAGTACAGCGAGACGGTCGCGTATCGGATCCACGGCCCGAACCGGTCGCTCCTGTTCCTGCCCGACACCGACAAGTGGGACCGCTTCGAGCGACCGATCGAGGAGCTGGTCGCGGATGTCGACCACGCGCTGCTCGACGGGACCTTCTTCTCGGGCGAGGAGATTCCGGGCCGCGAGATGAGCGAGATCCCGCACCCTTTCATCGCCGAGTCGCTGGATCGGTTCGCCGTCTTGCCGGAGACCGAGCGGGTGAAGATTGCCTTCACCCACCTCAACCACTCCAATCCCGCGACAGACCCCACGAGCGCCGTGGCACGGGCGGTGCGCGAGGCGGGATTCGAGATCAGCAGGAGAGGGCAGGTCTACGGGCTGTAGCGGGCGGATCGACGATTCTGGCGCTAGGCGCGCGATAGCATCTCGGCAGCTGTTACGGTTCGGACAACCAGAGATAAGCCACAGAGGACACAGAGTTCACAGAGAGCAGAAGAAGAGCCAGATTCAGAATCAGATAAGATAACTATCAGGAGAAGAGCCGGCGAAGCCGGTTCTTCTGATAATTATCTTATTTTTGATTCTGGCTCTTCTTCTGCTCTCTGTGAACTCTGTGTCCTCTGTGGTTGATTTCTGGTTGTCCGAACCGTAACAGCTGCCGTAACGCTATCGAGGCGAATAGCGTTGAGATTGTCCCCAGCACTCACTGCGATCTCTCTCCCACCTCGATCGCGAACGCACCCTCCGCCGCCAACCCCTTGCGGTTCACCACCCGCACGCGAACCTGGTGAACCCCCGCTTCCTCGAAAGTCGTCCTCACGGCCGGCGCCTCGGTGACCTCCTCCGCCCCGCGGGAACCACCCAGGTCCCAGTGATAGCTCTCGCCCCGGACCCCCTGAAGCGACAGCACCACTTCCTCTCCGAGCACCGCCGATCTCGGCGTGAGTCTCTTCGGGGTTCGAGGCGCGCGTCCCGAAGGATGCCGCAGCTCGTGGTAGCTGCCCGGCGTCGGGTCCTCGAGGAGCTGCTGCGTTCCGTCGGGCCAGCGCACCCAGACCCGCTCGATCCACTCGTCACCCAGCCCGAAGTGGATCCGTGAGTCGTTCGCCTGCGTATGGCTGCCCATGGTGGTTTCCACCTGGCGGACCTGCACGCGACTCTCCTGCTCGAGAGTGACCACCGCGCCGACCGGCAGCGCGTTCTTCTTCTCGATCAGTCGAAAGCCGATCCAGTCCGCCTCCTCGGAACGGTTGGCGAAGACGTGCAGCTGCAACCCGCCCTTCTTGGCGACCGAGCTCCCGCTGACCACGAGGTCCAGGCGGCCGTCGGAGTCGAGGTCGGCCCAGGCGCCGCCGTAGCCGCCCCAGATCTTCACCCCGGCCTCCAGGTGTCGCTCGTGGAAGTGGCCCTCGCGGTTGCAGTAGAGGCGCCCCGAGCTGTACTGCAGCCAGCCGTACACCTGGTTGGTCCAGACGTCGATCCAACCGTCGTTGTCGCAGTCGCCGCAGGCGGAGTTGGACCACAGCTCGTCTCCGTGATAGGCCAGCCGATCGCCGATCGGCATGAGCGGGATGCCGCGTTCGACCCGTTCGTCGCTGAAACGGAAACCCGGTGGGCCCTGGTTGATGAACAGGTTCGAGTCGTCGCAGTAGTACCCGCGGAAGTCGAACTCCGACCCTATCTGCTTGGCGAACTCCTCGCTGACGGGGCCGACGTACTTGTGCACCAGGTTGGAGGCCCAGAGGTCGAACCAGCCGTCCCCGTCGAAGTCCGCCCAGCTGGCCGCGATGGTGTGGCCGTAGTGGTAGCCGTACTGCTGCGGAGCTCCGTCGACCTCGTGGGTGAACATCGTCGGGTCCTTCACTCCCGTGACACCGGCGTCGGCCTCCACCAGCTCACCCTTCTCGTTGCGGTAGAGCGCGTTCGGCTGCAGCCGGTAGTTCCCCGAGTAGACGTCCGTATCGCCGTCCGCGTCGTAGTCGCACCAGACCACGGCGCGACCGTAGCGAGCCTCGGCGAAGAGCTCCGGATCGGTGATCTCCTCGAAGCGCTTCCCGCGGTCGTTCAGCCACAGCGACTGCTTCAACGACTCGCCCTTCACCTCGCCACCCCCGGTGAAGACGTCGAGCCAGCCGTCCCCGTCGAGGTCGCCGAGGCCGATCGCGGAGGCTCTTCCCCCCGGGACGGCGAAAGCGAGTGCGGGTTCAAGGGCGAATCCGCCCCCCTTCTCCCGCTGCAACCAGACCGTCCCCCGGTTGGTGACGAAGTCGAGCCTCCCGTCCCGGTTCAGATCGCACCAGGCCGCGCCATCACCACCCGGCTCGATTCCCACCTCGGCGGTGACCTCGGTCAGGAGGATCCGCTCGGCGGTGGAGTCGTTGCGATAGAGGCGCGCGGCGGCGACCAGCAGATCGGGGTCGCCGTCGCCGTCGTAGTCCCCGAAGGAGATCTTCCCGCCGGGGGCCTCGCCGATCCCGCAGTCCGCGGTGATCTCCTCGAAGGCGGGATCGGGCTCGTCGGCGGGCGCGACCGGAGGGGGGGAGAGCGAGAGGAGGAGGGGCGCGATGGTCGCGATCATGATTCGAGGAGCAGGGGGGCCGGAGAGGCGCTCGATTGTAGGAGCGACCCGGAAGCAGTGCCAAACCCGCACCTCGCCTCGGTCGGCGTGCTTGCATTCGCCACGGTTCCGCTACCATGAGCGACAGCCGCGGCCCGCGGACTGCCCCCACGACGGCCACCGCCGCACCCCTGTCCATGCTCCCCGCCCCCTCCCTCGTTCGAGTCCCGCTCCTCCTGTTCCTGCTCTCCTGGTGCTCGGCCTGCGGCGCGGCCCGGCACCACCTCGACGAGGTGGAGCTGGCCCGCTTCGAGGACGCCGGGCCGGTGCTCCCCGAGATCGACCAGGAAGCGATTCTCGACTCGCTCCCGACGCCCGGGCCGTACCGCGTCGTCCGCGGCGACCTGCTCGAGCTTCGCGTGCCCCAGGTCTTCTTCGAGGAGACCTACCAGCAGGCCACGGCTCCTTCGGGCCCGGTCACCCACTCCGTGCGCGTCGACCGCGAGGGTCGGATCCAGCTGCCCCTGGTCGGCGAGCAGGAGGTGGTCGGCCTGACCCTGCCGGAGATCGAGGTCCAGATCACCGACGCGGCGTTCCCGAAGTACCTGACTCGTCGCCCGGCGATCGTCGCGAAGGTCGAGGAGTACCAGCGTGCCGCCGTCTCGGTGATGGGGGCGGTCGAGACTCCCGGCCTGCATTACCTGCGCAGCGATCAGCTCTCGCTGTTCGGCGCCCTCTCCGAGGCCGGGGGGATCCTCAAATCCACCAACCTCGTTGTCGGCGCGCGTCGGATCCGCATCACCCGGCCGGGCGGCGAGGAGGCGCATTCGCCGGTCGTCCTGCCGGTCAAGGGGCTGAACATCCCGGTCGCCGACGTGCGCCTCTCCGGCGGCGAGCGCATAGAGGTCGAGCGCTACGAGCCCGACACCTTCACCGTGGTCGGTCTGGTGGAGAGCCCCGGAGCCTACGAGTACCCGCCGGAGGTCACCCTCAACCTGATGCAGGCGATCGCTACCGCGGGTGGGGTCGATCGGGTCGCCGACCCGCCCTACGCGACCGTCTTCCGCAAGGACGCATCGGGCGAGATCCTGCCAGGGACCTTCGAGATCCGGGGAGACGGTCTCGTCGCGGCTTCCGCCCTGGAGATCAAGCCGGGGGACGTGATCGCCATCGAGCACACCGCCGTGACCTGGACGCGCAGCTTCGCCGCGACGGTGCTGCGGATCAACTTCGGGTGGTTCGTGGACCTCAACGACTAGCCCGTGCCACGGTGATGAGTCGGCTCTACCTCTCTCCTCCCGACGTCGGTCCCCTCGAGCGCGAGGCTCTGGTCGACGCGTTCGATTCGGGGTGGATCGCGCCGGTGGGACCGGAGCTCACCGCCTTCGAGGAAGAACTGGCCTCCGCGACGGGGCGCCCGCACGCCTGCGCGCTCTCCAGCGGCACCGCGGCGCTCCACCTCGCGCTGATCCTGCTGGGGGTGCGGTCGGGGGACCGGGTGGTCGCCTCCACGCTGACCTTCGCGGCCAGCGCGAACGCCATCCGGTACGTCGGCGCCGAACCCGTCTTCGTCGACAGCAGCCGAGAGTCCTGGAACCTCGACCCCGACCTGCTCGCCGAGGAACTCGAGCGGTCGAAGCATCGCGATACGCTCCCCGGCGCCGTGATCGCCGTCGACCTCTACGGCCAGTGCGCGGACTACGACCGGATCGAAGCGCTGTGCCGGCAGTACGACGTGCCGCTCATCGAGGACGCGGCCGAGTCGCTCGGGGCCCGATACGGCGGTCGGCCGGCGGGAGCCTTCGGTGACCTCGCCGTGCTCTCCTTCAACGGCAACAAGATCATCACCACCAGCGGTGGGGGTGCCCTGCTCGGCTCGAATCCAGAGTGGATCTCACGCGCGTCGTTCCTCGCGACCCAGGCGCGTGATCCGGCGCCGCACTACGAGCACTCCGAGCTCGGCTTCAACTACCGGCTCTCCAACCTGCTCGCCGCGCTCGGTCGCGCGCAGCTCGCCGACCTCGAGCGACGCGTCGAGCGGCGGCGCGAGCACAACGTGGCGTACCGGCGGGCCCTCGAGGGGATCGAGGGGATCGAGCTCATGCCCGAAGCGGCAGGGTGTCGCTCGACCTTCTGGCTGACCGCCATCACCGTCGATCCGCGGCGGACCGGGACGACCACCCGGGCGATCCGCGAGCATCTCGAAGCCGCCGACATCGAGGCCCGGCCGGTCTGGAAGCCGATGCACCTGCAGCCGTTCTACCGCGATTGCGAGGTGTGGGGGGGGGAGGTGGCGAGCGCGCTCTTCGAGCACGGCCTCTGCTTGCCGAGTGGCTCGGGGATGGACGATTCCGATCGCGACCGGGTCATCGGTGTCATTCACGAGGTCCTCGACGGCGCGTAGCATCGATGCGAGTCATCGTCACCTGCGAGCGTCGCTTCAAGCGCACCCCGGACGGCAGCTGCTGGACTTCCTCCTCCAGCAGCTACGAGTTCTGGCAGCGCTATCTCGACGGCGGATTCGACGAGGTCGCCGTGCTGGCGAGGGTGGAAGACGCGGGAACACCGGGGGAGGGCTGGAAGCCCGCTTCGGGGCCGGGTGTCAGGGTCGCCGCCCTGCCCACCTACGTCGGGCTCGCCGGCTACGTGCGCTCCTGGTGGCGGGTCCGCTCGGCGATCACCCGGCTGCTCCGACCCGACGACGCGATCATCATGCGCGTCCCGGGGACGGTGGGCCTGACCCTGCACTCCTTGATCAAGTCCCAGGGGCGTCCGTTCGGCGTCGAGGTGACGGGGAACCCGACCTTCGCCTACGCACCGGGGGCGATGAACAGCCCGTTTCGCCCGGTCCTGAAGCACGTGATCGGCGGGGCGCTGAAGAAACAGTGCGCCGCGGCGAGCGCCAGCGCCTACGTCACCGAGTACACGATTCAGAAGGACTTTCCCCCGTCCCCCTCCGCCTTCACCACCCACTACTCCAGCGTCGAGCTCTCGCGCGAGCAGCTCGCGCCCAGACCGCGACCGGCGCGGTGCTCTGCGCAGCGTCTCGTCTTCGCCTCGGTCGGCACGATGGCCAACCGCTCCAAGGGATTCGACGACATCGTGAAGGCGCTCGGGCGCTGCCTCGATCGCGGGCTGGACCTCGAGCTGCGCTTGATCGGAGGTGGAGCGGAGCGACCGGCGATCGAGCGCTGGGCACGCGAGCTCCTCGGGGACCGGGTCGTCTTCCTCGGTGAGCTGCCCGGCAGCGAGGCGGTCGCTCGCGCGCTGGGGGAGGCGGACGTCTTCCTCTTCGCCTCGCGGAACGAAGGGCTGCCCCGCGTGATGATCGAGGCGATGGCGCTCGGACTCCCCTGCCTCTCCACCGACGTCAGCGGCACCGTCGAGCTGGTTCCGCGGGAGGACCTGGTGCCGATCGGTGACGAGTGCGCGCTCGCCGAGAAGATCGAGGAGGTCGCCGCGGATTCGAGCCGGCGGGAGCGGATGTCGGCGCGCAACCTGGAGAAGGCGGGGGAGTTCATCGACACCGTGCTGCGTCCGCGGCGGACCGCGATGTACCAGAGTCTCCACCGGACGACGGTGGCGTACCTCGGCGGGGGGGTGTGAATGAGAGCGAAGCGGATCGTGGTCTGTGGCGGCCCCTACAGCGACAACCTCGGTGACGTGCTCATCCACGAGTGCCTGAAAGGGACGCTCGGAAGGGTGCTGCCCGGAGTCGAGCTCGAGTCGCTGGACATCGGCGGCCGGCGCGAGGTCGGTGACGTCGCGGTGCGAAGCAAGTCCCTCGTGCTACGCCTGATCAGGGGGCTGCCGGCTCCGGTCCGCCGGCTCGCTCTCTTCGCGCCATTGCAGCTGACGATCCGTCGGCGGATCCTGCCGGTGTGGAAGCAGCTCCTCCGGCCGGAGGACGACCTGGTGATCGGAGGTGGTCAGCTCCTGCAGGATCCCGATCTGAACTTTCCGCTGAAGCTGCTCCACCTGGCCCGGCAGAACGACCGGTTGCGGGGGCGGCGCTCGATCTTCGCCGTCGGAGTCGGACGCGAGTGGTCGCGGCTGGGGACCCGGTGCTTCCGCGAGCTGATCGCGAGCGAGGCGCTGCGCTATCTCTCGGTCCGGGACGAGCGCTCTCGCGACGCCCTGGTCGGACTGCTCCCCGAGCTCTCCCGGAGTGATGTGCACCTCGACCCCGACCCCGCCCTGCTCGTCGAGGAGGTCTACGCTCCGGACGTCGTGAGCAAGGACCTCGACGTCGGCGTCTGTCCCGCGAGTCCCCACGTGATCGGCGCCGGCGAGCACTCGCTCTCAGACGGCGAGATGCTGGCGAAGTGGATCGGCCTGGTGAAGGGACTCTGCTCGAAGGGGCAAACGGTCGGGCTCTTCACCAACGGCACGGAGGAGGACGAGGAGTTCCTCTCCCTGATCGCGGCGCGCTGCGGGCAGCTCGACGGGGTGACCGTGCTGCCGCGGGCACTGAGAGGTGGCGAGTACATCGCTCGCCTGGTCCGGATGAAGAGCGTGGTGGCCCACCGCCTGCACGCGGCGATCAGCTGCTACGCGCTGGGCATTCCCAGCCTCGGGCTACGGTGGGACGAGAAGCTCTCCTCTTTCTTCGACCTCACCGAACGTTCCGAATTCACCGAGAACTTCACCGCCACTCCGCTCGCCGAGCTGGTCGAGAAGGTTGCCGGCCTCTCCGCGGCGAGCATCGACCCGACGAGGCGGACCGAGCTGATCGAGACCGCCCGGGCGGGGGTCGAGCGGCTCGGGCAGAGCCTGATGGAGGACCGCCGATGACCGACCGGGGTGACCGCTTCCTGGAGGGCGTCGTCATCGCCCACGCCGCGATTCACGGCGGGATGATGTCGAACTTCGGCCGGCTGTTCGCCGCGAAATCGGTGGAGGGGGGCGCGGAGCTGCACTTCTACGCCTCCAAGCAGGGGGTGTTCGGCCAGCCGCCGCCGGTCGAGGAGCTCGAGGCGATCGGCGGCGCCTTCCACGGCGTCGACTTCGGTCGCCAGCCTTCCCTCTGGAAGTACCTGCGCGGCGTGCTGTTCCTCGCCCGCGAGCTCCGGAGGCGCCGCGTCGAGATCCTCCATACCCGTTCCCTGGCGATGGGGCTCGTCGGCCGGCTGGCGGGCAAGCTCGCCCGCGTTCCCCACATCGTGCATCACCAGGACGACCTGCACTTCCGCGACGACGACCACGGCCCGCTGAAGCGCTTCTTCTTCAAGCGCCTGGAGCAGGCGCTGTCGATGTTGACCGACCGGACGCTGTTCGTCAGCGACGCCGTGCTCGAGGATGCGGTCGCCGCCGGCTTCAACCCGAGAAAGTGCCTCAACGTGGGGCACGACCTCTCCGAGTCCTTCCAGCGGGCGCAGCAGGGGATCGAGGCCGAGGAGCGACATCCCTTGATCGGCTCGTGCGGTATCCCCGAGGGGGTGCCCGTGATCGGTTGCATCGCGCGCCTCGCGCCCCTCAAGGGAATCGACACCGCCGTCGCCGTCGCCGATGCCGTGTGCGCGCGGCATCCCGACTGTCACTTCTTCATCAAGGGGGACGGCCCCTCGCGGGACGAGCTGCTCCGCGACGTGGAGCGACGCGGGTTGTCGGAGCGGGTGGTCTTCGCCCTCGATACGATTCCCGCGCACGAGCTGCCGCAGCTGATCCGGAGCTTCGACATCTTCTTCCTGCCCACCCGGCGTGAGGGCTTCGGAATGGCCTTCGCCGAGGCGATGGCGATGCGTGTGCCGGTCATCGGGCCGCGCAAGGCGCCGGTCACCGAGGTGGTCGCCGACCGCGGCATCCTCGTCACCCCCGAGGACGTCGAAGGTTACGCGGAGGCGCTGCTGCGGCTGCTCGGCGACGAGCGTGAGCGGGCGAGGATCGGTGCGTCGGGGTACGAGCGCGCCCACGCGGAGTGGATGGGCACGAAAGCCGCGAATCGGGTGCTGGCCGTCTACGAGGAGCTGCTCGCGCGATAGGCGGGAAAGAACCCCGCCTGCGGTTCCCAGGCGACACCCGCTCGCTGCTCCGCGCGCCGGCGGTCCTCGACGAGTCGCTCGTAGACGGACTCGTCGTGAATCCACTCGCCGACCTGGAACTCCCGGCTGCCGGTGGGAGCGAAGGAGAGCTTGTACTTGTAGATGCCGTCCCCCGGCGCATACCCGCCGCCGAGCACGAACGACTCCAGGCCACGCGCCCTCGCCCAGCGCGTCGCCTCGTGCTTGAGCAGGTCGCCCGGGCGGCTCTTGAATGCGGAGCCTCTGGTGCCACCGAGGAAGGAGTACAGGTGCCGTCGCGAGCGCAGCGCCAGCTCGGTCGAGACCGGTTCCCCGTCCTGCAGGACGTGGAAGAAGGTGAACTGGCCGGCGAGGTCGCGCACGATCGCCTCGAAGAAGGAGCGGTCGAAGTAGTAGCCGCGCCCGGCCTGGTTGCGTTCCATCGTCTCATGGTAGATGGCGAGGAACTCGTCGAGCCTCTCGCCCGTCTCGTCGACCTCGAAGATGAGCCCGTCCCGGCGCGCGCGCTGCACGTTCTTGCGCACCTTGTGGGCGTAGTCGTACCAGAGCGAGTCATCGTCGAGGTCGAGAGCCCGCACCACGTTCGGGCCCTTGTCCACGCGACAACAGGGTGGATCCGCGCGCTGCTCGGCGAAGAGGGACAGGCGGAGGAAGCTGGAGACGACCCGAGTGTCCCGTGCCCATGATTCGAAGCTTCTCCAGAAGTCGAGGCCGAGGACGTCGGTCCACTCGCCCCACCGGAAAGGGCCGCCGTAGCCGTAGGCGGAGGTCGCGTCGAACCAGCCGCGAGCCTCGTGAATCCAGGGCAAGGCGTCCAGCGGTCGGAGGATCAGCGGGAGGAGGATCCCCCCGTTCTCGTCCTCGCGCGCCACGCAGATCAGCCGCTCGCCTTCCGCGGCGAAGAGTCGGGCGTAGTCTGGATCCGCCCACACCTCCCGGTCGGGCCAGCGCGAAAGCAGCTCCCGCCAGGTCGCCTTCTCGGCGGGCTTCGAGGCGTCGAGGACGAGGTTGGGGGCGGGCATCGCTCCGCTACGACTCCTTGCCCGGAAGGGCGCCGGAGGTGAATCGATCGAGGGCGCGGACCATCTCCGCCAGCCCGGCGGCGTCGACCTCTTCGTGTACGGGGAGGTTCATGATCCTGGATGCGAGGTGGTGCGTCGCCGGGAACTCGTCGGGAGCGATCGCCTCCACCAGCGTGTGGTAGAGGCTGACCACGCCGAACCCCGCGGAGTTCATCTCCTCGTAAAGGAGATCGCGCGAGACGGTGTGCACCAGGACCGGCAGCGTCTGCGGCACCTCCTCCGGCTGCGGTGTCCACAGGACCTCGACGCGATCACCCAGTGGCTCGAGGAGCTCCAGCAGCCGCTGCGCGTTCTCCCGCCGCCGCCGCGCGAAGGTGAAGAGGTCGAAGCTGTCGGCGAGGGCCGGGAGGCTCGCCTCCGCGACGATTCTCCCGCACAGTTCCCGCCCGCGGTGGTTGACCACCAGCGCTCCGCCATCCTCGACCGGGAGGAGCTTGTGCAGCGAGAAGAGACTCGCGTCGCCGAGCCGACCGCACGCACCCCCGACCAGGTCGGTGAGCATCGCGTGCGCTTCGTCTTCCAGGACCAGCGCGCCGTGCCGGCGAGCAAGCTCGACCGCCTCGGGGTACGCTGGATCGACGAAGCCGAAGTAGTGGATGAGGACCACGACCCGGATGGGGGAGCGCCGCAGCTGCGCCTCGAGGGAAACGAGGTCGATGCGGAGCCGGTCGTCGAGGCCGTAGAAGGCGAAGGGCAGCTTCAGCTCCTCGACGGGATCGAAGACCCCCGAGCCCTCGCGCCGGGACCAGCCGATGTACGCGGGGAGCAGGACGCGATCCTCGTCCCCGTGCATCACCTCGCGCAGGAAGGCGCGAAATCCGCTGCGGGCGTTGGGGAAAGGGATCAGCAGGCGCTGCAGCGCCGGGTCCGGTCGGGCCTTCTTGGGGATCACGGGAGCTCCTCCAGGCGGGCGGTGAGGGCCTCGAGCTCGACCGACAGACGGAGCGTCGCCGTCACTCGCTCGGCCACCGACGGCATACTCTCGGGCGTCTCCTCCGCAGGCAGGAGCGCCAGCACCTCGCGCGAGGCGTCGATGCCGCGGAGGGCCGCGTGCAGTCGCTCGTCGAGAACGTGACGAGGACCCGTGAGCCGGAACCAGCGATCGCCGAGCAGGCCCACGCGCAGCACCTGTCCGGCGATCGAGAGGTCCAGGCTGGAGAAGCCGAACGCCTGGTGGCACACCGCCTGTTGCGGTACGCCGGGCACGCCCTCCTCGCTCACCTCGTCACCGGTGAGGAGCGGCAGCGTCCACCACGTCGTCTCGGAGACCTCGGTGAAGCCCAGCCGGTCGTACCAGCCGCGCGCGACGGTGTTGTCCTCGAGGACGTCGAGGCTCATCGCGTGCTGCCCGGCTCGCCCGCAGCGTTCGATCGCCGTGGCCAGGAGCCGTGAACCGATCCGCGCCGCGCGCACCTCGGGAAGGACGGCCACGTAGTTGAGGAACAGGCGGTCCGGCAGGCCGCGCATCTCGATGCAGCCACCGACCCTACCGGCATCGCGCGCCACCAGGAAGGTCGTGTCCGTGACGGGGTGGGCGCGGATCAGATCCCGCACGTAGCGCTCGACGCCGTCACAGCCGTAGATGAACCTGTCGAGAATCTCGGGGCGGAACCCGCGCCTGATGATCTCGACGATCGCGCCGGCATCCTCTGGCCGGGCCAGCTCGATCCGCAGTTGCTCGGCACTACTCAAGTGAATCCTCCTCTACCCCTCGGCGGGCTCGGCGCTCCACGTCGAGGTCCAGGGCGACGGCTCCGGGATCGACCTGCAAGCCGCGCCGCGTCACGACGACCAGGAGCGTCCGGACGAGGATCCAGAGGTCGAGTCGTAGCGAGCATGTCCGTACGTACTCCACGTCCTGCGCGAGCCGGGTGTCCCAGCCGTGGAGGTTGCGCCCGGAGACCTGCTGGAGCCCGGTGATCCCCGGTGGAACCTCGAAGCGGCGGCTCTCCTCCGGCGTGAAGTAGGGCAGGTAGCGAACGAGGAGGGGGCGCGGACCGACCAGGCTCATCTCGCCCGCGAGCACGTTCCAGAGCTGGGGGAGCTCGTCGAGGCTGGTCGCCCGCAGGAACCGGCCGAAAGGGGTCAACCTCTCGGAGTCCGGCAGGAGCTCGCCCGAGGCATCGCGGCGGTCGGTCATCGTCCGGAACTTGTAGAGGCGGAACAGCTCCCGGTCTCGCCCCGGTCGCTCCTGGCTGAACAGCACCGGGCTGCCCAGGGCGAAACGGACGGCGAGGGCGGCGAGCGCGGCGACGGGCAGGACCACCGGCAAGCTGGCGAGGGTGAGGCCCAGATCCAGCGCGCGCTTCCAGGCGAACGATCGATCGCCGCGTCCGGGCGACGGGAGGCTCATCGGTCCCCTCCCGGTCCCTGGCCGGTGACCGTCACGCACCCATCCGTCCGCGCGATGCTGATGTGCAGGCAGACGAAGTAGAGACCGAGGTACCAGCCCGTCGCCAGGCTGGGGTAGAAGATCCCCGAAGTCATCGTGGAGGTCAGCATACCGGCGGTGAGCGCGACCATCGGCCAGCAGCGCCCCCGATTCAACCAGACCTGCCGGAAGACCAGCAGCCAGCACCACGTGACGACCACCAGGAAGATGATCCCGCCGTCCTGCAGGAGTTGCAGGATCTGGTTGTGCGCGGCGTTGCCGTGCTCGACGTAGTTGCCGATCCCGTAGCCGACGAAGTAGCGGTGGGGCTTCTCGCTCAGGCCCTCGATCACCGAGCTCCACAGGCGCGGGCGGCCGGACAACCCCTCGTTGGAGAGCGCGTCCTGCATCAGGACCGACTGCCGGGCGAGGTTCTCCTGGAGTTCGTCGCTGCCGAGCAGCCGGTCGAGGTCCACCACCAGGGGGACGAGCCCCGCGAGCGCGATCAGGGCGAGCAGCACGCCGATCAACGCCGCCGGCCGGCGAACGAAGAGGGTGCCGGCGAAGCCGAGCATCCGTACCAGGCCCTGGCGGCTCCCCCCGACCAGGATGGTGAGCAGCCCGAGTCCCAGGACGTAGAGATACGAGCCCGCGCTTCGCGTGACCTCGGCCGTGGCGATGATCAGGGCCCCGAGGATCAAGAGCACCAGAGCGGTCGAGCCGTGATTGGTCGACACCGTGGAGTCGAGCCCTCCGGGATTCCACTTGCCCGCGGTCCCGGCGGGGAGGTGCTGCACGAAGATGGAGAGGTCGAGGACGCCGAGCTTGTCCAGGAGTACGACGAGGGCCAGCCAGGTGAAGGCGATCCCCGCTGCCAGGCAGATCAGCCGTGCTCTCCTCGAGTCGATCGGAATGTGGCTCGCCGCCCAGACCACGGCGACGTACTTCGCCAGCAGGATGATCGAGAAGGCGCCGAAGCGAGGCCCGTTGCCGGTCTCGCTGGAGGGGATGGAGACGACCAGGAGGTTCGTCAGGAAGAGCGTCGCCATCACCAGCAGGCTCTTCAGCAGGATGCGATCGAAGAGCCCCGGCCTCCAGGTGCGCCGCGAGATCGCGACGCTGATCACCATGAAGATCCCGAAGAGATCGGGGAGGTTGGGCCACAGCGCCCAGTTGACTGGCAGCGACATCACCGGGACGAGAAAACCCTGGGTCGCGATGAAGCCGCAGAGCAGGAAGAACGACAGCCGACTCTGGTGCCGAGCCAGCTCGAGGGGCTCGAGCGCGCGCTGCGCGTGTCCTGCCGGGCTCCTCATCGGGTTCCCTCCGCACCCTCGGCGCGTGAGTAGAGTCGCTCGAGCCGGCGGGCATTGGCCTCGATCGTCAGTCCCCGTCGTTCGAGGGTCATCATGGCCCGACGACCGGCCTCCGCGGAGCGCCCTTTCACCGCCGCCTCGAGGATCGCCTCCGCCCAGCGATCCGGCGGTTCACGCAGCGACAGGAAGTGGACGCGATCCTCGAGCGCCGCGGCCTCCCTCGTGATCGCGTCGCTCACCACGCAGGGGAGACCGGCCGCCTGCGCTTCCACCAGGACGCGCGGCAGACCCTCGAAGTGGGACGGAAGCACGAAGGCGTCCAGTGCTCCCGCCAACAGCCGGGGGACATCGCTCCGTTCGCCGAGGAAGTGAAAGGCCTCGCCGGCACCGCGCTCGTGGATCAGACCCTCGATCTCGTCTCGCCGCGCCCCGCTCCCGACGAGCAGGACCCGGACCTTCTCGTCGCGGCGCCGCAGGGCGTCACCGATCTCGACCAGGAGCTCGTGGTTCTTCTGCGCGGTGAAGCTGCCCACGTGACCGACGACCAGTGCGCTCTCGGGAATCCCCAGGGTCGCACGCGTCGCCAGCCGGTCGACGGAGCGGGCGAACGGAGTGAAGTCGAAGCCGGTCATCACCGAGCAGCGCTCATCTCGGGCCAGCCGCGCGCCAAAGGTGCCCTCCGCCGCCGCCTTCGAAACCGCCAGCAGATGGGTCGCGTGGCGAGCCGCGAGCCGCCGCATCGCCGCGCGGTAGAGCGACCGCCCGATCGAGTCGGTCTTCCCGTCAGCGGAGTTTCGGCTGTGCACGATACGGACCGGGACATCATGCCGGTGTGCAACGCGCGCCACGAAGCCGCCGAACAGCCCGAGGCTGCAATGGACGGCGCGGTACGGGCCGTGGCGGTCGAGAACCCGGCCCAGGTTGCCGGCGAAGCGAAGTGGCCGGGACGCGCTCCCGCAGTCGAACACCTCGCAAGAGAGCTCCAGGACCCTACGGTGGTAGGGGTGTTCGGTCGGATCGGTGAGAACGACCACATCGATCCGGACGTCGCTGCCCTCCAGCCGCTCCGCGAGCTGGACCAGCCACGTCTCCGCGCCTCCGCGACGCAGCCCGCCCAGAACGTGGAGCACCTTCACCGGGCCGCTCATCTAGGGCTCCAGATCGGCCGCCCCGGGGAGGCGACAGATGGTGTAGGGGTACTTGCCGTTCGGCAGCGGCGGGATCTCGGGCACGAGGTTGATGTCGACGAGACACGCCTCGCCCATCACCAGCTTCGTCTTCTCCTCGATCTCGGCACGCGTGGCCTCTGTGAGTTCCCCCCCGGCCCTCAGCTCGAGGTTCACCTCGACGCGATCGAAGTCGTTCTGGATCGCCTGGACCCGGGCGAACGGAGTATCCTCGAGAAAGACGCCGAGGATGTAGATGAAGTACTCACCGGGCACGACGCGGCCTTCTCTGGTGCGGAAGCAATCGACGCGGCGCCCGGTGATGCGTGAGAGCTTGGGCAAACCGCGGCCGCAGTCGCAGCGCTCGTCACCGAGTACGGCCCGATCGCCGATGCAGTAGCGGATGAGCGGTTGCGCGTAGTTGGTGAGGGCGGTGACGACGAGGTTCCCCTCTTCCCCCGGCGCGCAAGGCTCGCCCTCGTCGTCGACGACCTCGATCACGTGCGTGAACGCGGAGACGTGGAGCCCCGACTTCCCCGGGCACTCCATCGCCATGTTGTGCATATCCCGCGAGCCGTAGTGGTCGAAGACGGGGCAGCCGAAGACCAGCTCCATCCGGCTGCGCATGTCGGGGTAGAGAGTACCCGCGCTCGAAACCACCAATCGTGGTGGGCGGATCTCGAGGCCTTGCTCCTGCGCGTAGCGGGTCAGCTCGAAGAGATTGGAGGCGTAGCCCCGGATCATCCGGGGGCGGACGGTGTTGATGCGCTCGATGTACTCGCCCAACCGCTCCGGCGTCATGCGGAAGGCATTGAGGATCTCTATCCCCCGCAGCCGCCGGTGCAATTCGCCGAAGAACGAGGTCTTGGTGGTCAATAGATCGCGCTCCGAACCCCACAGCTTCAGCTCGCGGTCGCCGGGACGGATGCCGTGCCACTCGTAGAACCAGCGCAGCACCGTCCCGCCGGAGATCTCCACGTCGTCGCGTCCCTGAAGCAGGACCAGCGGCTCACCGGTGGACCCGCTGGTCCGATTCACTCCGGCCTCACGGCTGTCGATGTCGCTCGAGCAGAGCTCCTGGCTCCGCGCGCGCACGACGCTCTTGGGTAGGAGCGGGATCGTGGCGAGCTCCTCGCGCGAGACGGGGCCGGTCGAATCGAAGCCGATCTTCTCGAACAGCTCGCGGTAGTAGGGAGCCTCCCGCTGCGCGTGCCGGAGCAGAGCGCCCAGCCGCTCCGCCTGGATCGCCTCGATCTCCGCCGGAGTATCCCACTGGTGCGCCCGGAAGAACGCGAGCTCGCGGGAGGCCGAACGCCTGAACCCCAGGGCCACCGAGTTAAGGGATCGCCGGAGGAAGCTCATGGCGTGACTCCCGGTCGGGGACCTCGCGGAGCTCCTTCGACGGCCGCGGCGGCCGCGGAGGATTGGAACACTCGCCGGAGCACGAGGCCGTAGCCGAGGATCGAGACGATCGAGCCGGCGAGCAGCGCCCAGGCGGCGCCCAGCGCCCCGTGGACGGGCACGAGCAACCAGCAGGCGATAGCGACCGCGGCGATCTTCACCGCGTGCAGGACCACCTGGACCCGGAAGTGACGGGAGGCGGTCAATCCGGTTCCGAGGAAGGTTCCCGTCGCCAGGAACCCGGCGTGCACCAGGATCCACACGAGGATGATGTGCTGCGACTCGTACTCAGGCCCGTACGCCGTCCGGAGGAACCACTTCCCGAGGAGCGCCGCCAGGAGGACACACACGGCTCCGACCAGGAGGCCGAGGCCCATCAGCTTGAAGAGGAGACGCTTGAACTCGCCGAGGTTCCGGTCGGCGAAGTGCCGGGCCAGCCGCGGCACCGTCGTTCGTGAGAGCGCTCGGGTCAACAGCAGCGCGGCGATGGCCACCGCCGCCGGAGCGGTGAAGAGTCCCAGAGCCTCTTCGCCGCCGAAGTGCTCGACGAAGTAGCGGGGGAGCTGAGCCCCGAAGGACCCGAGCCCGGCGATCACCCCGAGTGGCAGCGCGAGCCAGGTGAGGGAGGTGAGGCGGCCGAGAGCGAGGGAGGGACGCAGCCGGGAGAAGGCGACGGCCTGGCGGAAGTCCCAGGCGAACAGGACCACGATCCAGCCCAGGACGAGGGCGAGAGCGGCGAACTCCAGCCGCTCCGACAACCACATCGCCGCGGCGAGGGCTGCCAGCGAGATCGCTCCTTTCAGCACCATCGATCGGGCCAGGAGGTCCATCCGCTCGTTCTTCTGGAAGAGCGCCAGCACGACGTCGGCGACCGCCTCGATCGCCTTGGCCACGGCGACGATCAGCACGACGCGGATGGTCTCTGTGGCGAATCCGCCGAGGGAAACGGTGACCCCGACGATGGCCAGCCCCAGCGCGGTGGTGACGAGGCGCAGCCCCAGGTACTGGCCGAACTCGTACTCGTCGCCGGCGTCGGTCGCCAGCGCCACGCCCAGCCCCAGGTTGGTGAGCATGAAGATCGGGGCGGTGATCGCCAGGGCGAGCGCGAAGCGGCCCACCAGCTCGGGAGAGCCCAGCTGCGCGATGACGACGATGTACCCCCACTGGCAAGCCGCGTAGAAGAGGTTCCCGAAGAGGGTCCACGAGAAGTTCCGCCGGAGAGACGGAGGCGGGGGGGAGCCGACCTCGGGGGGCTGCGGACTGCCGTTCATGCGTGGGACGAGCTCAGCCGCCGAGGGCCTGGCGATACCAGCCGATCGCCTTCTCCAGCCCGGACAGCGCGTCGACCTCGGGCTCATAGCCGAGGATCCGCTGCGCCTTCTCGATATCCGCCAGGCTGTCCCGCACGTCCCCCGGTCGGGGGGCGCCATGCTCGGGACGAAGGTCGCTGCCGAGCAGCTCGAGCACCTTGGCGCAGAGCTCGAGGATGGAGATACGGTCCCCGGCGCCGACGTTGAAGACCTCTCCATTCGCCTCCTCGGGCGCGACGCACGCCTTGAGGTTCGCCTGCACGGCGTTCTCGACGTAGGTGAAGTCCCGCGTTTGCCCGCCGTCGCCGTCGATCGTCGGCGGCTGGCCCCCGAGCACGGCCTTGACGAAGCGGGGGATGACCGCCGCATACGCTCCCTCGGGGTCCTGGCGAGGGCCGAAGATGTTGAAGTAGCGCAGGCCGACGGTCGGCAAGCCGTACACGCCGTGGAACACCGAGGCGTACAGCTCGGCGGCGTACTTGGTCACCGCGTACGGCGAGAGGGGCGTCGAGGGCAACGTTTCCACCTTGGGCAGCACCCTGGTGTCGCCGTAGGCCGACGAGGATGCGGCGTAGACGAAGCGCTCGACTCCGGCGTCGCGCGCGGCCACCAGCATCGCCAGCGTCCCGTTCAGGTTGTGGTCGTTGGTGGTGATCGGGTCGTCGACCGAACGCGGCACCGAGCCGAGCGCCGCCTGGTGCAGGACGAAGTCGGCGCCGTCGCAGAGCCGGCGGCAGAGCTCGAGATCCCGGATGTCGCCCTCGACGAACTCCATCCGCTCGACGAACGGATCGATGTTCTCGCGCTTACCGGTGATGAAGTTGTCCACGCCGACGACCGACTGACCTCGCCCGATCAGCGTCTCCACGAGGTGGGATCCGATGAAACCCGCTGCTCCGGTAACCAGGTATTTGTGCTTCATTCCGATCAAGCGCTGATCACGTTTTCCGCCGGCCGGCAGACTCCCCGGGTATCGATGACCAGCGGCAGTCGAGCCGCGAGCTGGTCGTGATCCACCACGTCGTGGGCGGTGGAGATGATCGCCAGGTCGAAGGTCTCGGCGGTGATATCCTCGAGCCGGGCGCTCTCGACGCCGGCGAGGTCCGAGTGTTCGCGGGAGGGCCGCACCACCGGGCAGAACGGGTCGAAGTAGGACACCTCGGCGCCGTGCTCGAGCAGTCGTTTCCACAACGCGTAGGTCGGACTCTCGCGATCGTCGTCGACGTTCTTCTTGTACGCCAGGCCGACGAGCAGCACCCGGCTGCCCCGCAGGGACCGCGAACGATCGTTGAGGGCGAGCATGGTGCGGTGGATGACGTAGTCCGGCATCGAGACGTTGATCTCGCCGGCGAGCTCGATGAAGCGGGTGGAGAGGCCGCTCTCCCTCGCCTTCCAGGTCAGGTAGAACGGATCGATCGGGATGCAGTGTCCGCCGAGTCCGGGACCGGGGTAGAAGGGCATGTACCCGAACGGTTTCGTACTGGCCGCGCGGATCACCTCCCAGACGTCGATGTCCATCCCCTCGAAGATGATCTTCAGCTCGTTGACCAGCGCGATGTTGACGCAGCGGAAGATGTTCTCCATCAGCTTGGTCGCCTCCGCCGTGCGGCAGTTCGCCACGGGCACGGTGCGGCAGACGATGCGGTCGTATAGGGCCGCGGCCACGGCGAGGGAGGCCTCGTCGAATCCCCCGACCACCTTCGGAATCGTCGCCGTGGAGAACTCGGCGTTGTTCGGGTCCTCCCGCTCGGGGGAGTAGGCGACGAAGAGGTGGGTCCCGGCCTTCAGCCCGGACCCCGCCTCGAGTCGAGGCGCGAGCTCCTCCTCGGTGGTGCCGGGATAGGTCGTCGACTCGAGCACCACGAGCTGTCCCTCTCTCAGGAACGGCGCGATCGTCTCCGCCGTCCTGGTGATGTAGCTGAGGTCGGGATCGCGGTGAGCGGTGAGCGGGGTCGGGACACAGATCAGGAGCGCGTCACACTCGGCGACGCGCGAGAAGTCGGTGCTCGCGTCCGCCCGCCCTTTCCCGCGGAAGATCTCCTCCAGGATCTCCCCCTCGATGTGCCGGATGTACGACCGACCCGCCAGGAGGTCTTCGACCTTGCGCTCGTCGACGTCCAGCCCGAGCACCACGAAGCCGCGCCGGGCGAACTCGATCAGGAGCGGCAACCCGACGTAGCCGAGGCCGATGATCCCCACCACGGCCTCGGAGCCCTCGATCTTCCTCAGCAGCTCGTCCTTCATGGGTGCGCGCATCCTCGTGGGTGAATGGTCCGGGTCGATTCACCGCTCCCCGTCGGACCTGGGGGTCCGGGGAGTCTGGGGCGATCGACCGTAGCGGTGCCCCGATCCGTACTCGTGTCCGTAGCCGTAGCCGAAGGTCCGCGGCTGGTCGTTGAGCACCACCCCGGGAACCCGTGCTCCGACCGACAGCAGGGCATCGCGTGCCGCGACGGCGCTCTTGCTGGTCGATCGGTCGACCCGCAGGACGAGCAGGGAGAAGCTGCACCGGGTTGCGATCAGGCTGGCGTCGCTGACCGCCAGAACCGGCGGCGAGTCGACGACGACCCAATCGTACCGTTCCTCCAGTCGCTGGAGGAGAGCCGAGAACGCCTCGCTACCCAGGAGCTCGGCCGGTTGAGCGGGAATCGGTCCGGTGGTCAGGACGTCGAGGTTCTCCAGGCGGGTCGATTGGATCAGCTCGCCGACGCGCGCGCCGCCCGCGAGAATCCCCGACAGACCGGCGTTGTCGCCGAGCCCGTGGAGCCTCGCCTGAGTCGGGGAGCGCAGGTCGGCGTCGACGATCAGGGTCTTCTGCCCGGCCATCGCCATCGCGATGGCGAGGTGGGCGGTGGTCAGGGATTTGCCCTCGCCGGGGTTGGGCGAGGTGACCTGGATCACCTTGCCCTGTCCTCCGGGGAGGCCGAAGTAGACGGCGGTCCGCAAGGAGCGAGCCGCCTCCGCCAGCGCGGGGTGATCCTCCCAGGCCTGGACCATGTCCCCGGCGAAGCCCTTCAGTTTGAGGCGGGGCAGTACCGCGAAGAGGGGCAGCCCGACCCTTTCGGTCACGTCCTCCGCGTTGCGCAGGCGGTGGTCGAGAGCCTCGCGCAACCAGGTCAAGCCGCTGCCGAGGAGGAGCCCCAGGATCAAGGCGATGGCCAGGGTGGCCGCCTTCGAGTTGGCCGGCAGCGTGGTTTCGATGCTCGCGGGGTCGAGTACCTCGATGTTGAGGAGATTCTCATCCCCTTCGTCGACGTCGGCGAGGTTGATCTGACTGATGCGCACCGAAAGGTCGGAGATGATCGAGCGCGTCTGCTCCAGGTTCGTTTCCAGCAGCCGGTATTGCGCCTGCTCGCGGCCCAATTCCCGGGCCTTCTCCTCCTGGGCGGCGACCCAATCGCGGTACTCGGCGACCCGCCGCTCCGCGGACTCGCTGCGCTCCTGGAGGTAGGTGAGGTAGGTCTCGACGAAGAGCTGCTCCGTCGCCGCCGAGCTCTGGTCGATCTCGTCGGAGTACGTCTGGACGCCGGTCTCGATCCCTTCCAGGAGGGCCTCGAGGCGCTCGATCTTGCCGTCGAGGCTGGTGATCGACGGGTGCTCGGGCGTGCGGTCGACGAGCAGCTCGGCGCGCAGGGATCTCAGCTCGCTCAGCTGCGTCTCGTACCGGGTGTCCTGCTTGATCTGCTCGGTCAGGACGGCCCCGGAGAAGTCGCTCGCGGGAAGCCGATTCTGGACCGGAACGTCGAGGACCTGGCGCAGGACGTCGGGGGTCTCGGCCAGTGGCTTGGCCAGCTCCCACTCGGTCTTCGCGCGAGTCGCCTCGAGCTGGGCCTGGGTGTGCGCCGTCGACAGCTCGCGGAGGCGCTCGAGCTCGAAGTTCGTCGAACCCTCGGGATCGAGCCCCAGCGTGCCCCCTTCGTCGAGGAACTTCCTCATCGCCTCGAACTGCTCGTTGAACTCTTCCTCACGGAGCTCCTTCTGCTCGGTCAGGTGCTGCACGAGCTCGTGCAGGGTCGACTTCTTCCTCGAGGTGTGGAATCGACGGTACGAGCCGACCACTGCGTTGACGATCGCGCACGCCTCGGCCCTGTACGCCGAGTCGAGCGACACGGAGACGATGTCGTCGTTCTTGCCGACGCTCACACGCACGTTCTGCTTGAGCCAGGCGAGCTTGTTGTGGACGTGTTCGAGGTCGGGACTCCCCGCGACCTCGGGCAGGCCGAGGGCGTCCTGCAGGACGGGCGTGGAGCGGATCAGGACGGCCTGGGTGCCGACGTACTTCTTGGCGTCACCGCCCATCAGGAGGCTCTCCGCCGAGAGCACCGCCGGGCCCGTCCGCTCGATCAGGAGCCGGGACTGCGCGCGCCAGATCGTTCCCCGGTGGTTGGCGATCTGCAGGCCAGCGAGCACGGCGAGAGCCGTCGCGACGAGGATGATCCACCGTCCCCGCCACGCCACCTCGAAGAGATGGCGTACCTGGGAGTCCTGCGCAGCGATGGGGGGGGATGTATCGGGAGTGCTCAAAGCGGGGCTCTGCCGGCGCCGCCTCCACGCCTCCGGCTCGGCACCGGGGGGGGGAGGAAGGGTGGGGGAATCAGGCTCCGGGTCGACGCAGACCCGTCCTTCATCGTCGAATGGAGCCTCCGCACTGTGTCCCAAAGCGGGACAGATCGGCGAATCCAGTGGGTGGGCGGGAGGGGGTCGTCACTGATCGGGGACGCGAACCTGCCTGTTCCGGAACCGGGTCAGGCCGTTTCGCGGGCCCGGATCGCCGACGCGGGGCGAAACTCGGGGATCACCTCCATCAGCTGGGCGACCACCTCCTCGGGGGAGAGGTCCTCGACTCCGCGGAAGCGCCGAATCGTCGCCTCCAGCGGCTCGACCGGGGCCACCACGGAGCGCCAGACGAAGATCTTCTCGGAGCTCGTCTGGTCGATCTCCTCCTCGTCGAGGGAGAGCTCCTCGTGCAGCTTCTCGCCGGGGCGCAGGCCGACGTAGCGGATCCCGATCTCCTCGCCCGGCTCGAAGCCGGAGAGGCGGATCATCTGCTCAGCGAGGTCGAGGATCCCGACCGGCTCGCCCATGTCGAGCACCAGGATCGCCCCGGTCGCGCCTAGTGAGCCCGCCTCGAGCACCAGCCGGCACGCCTCGGGGATGGTCATGAAGTAGCGGGTCATCGCCGGGTGGGTCACCGTCACCGGCCCGCCATTGGCGATCTGCTCGCGGAAAAGCGGGATCACGCTGCCCGAGGAGCCGAGGACGTTGCCGAAGCGAACCGCCACCAGCCGGGTCGGGCAGGTCTCCTGTCGGGCCTGGATGTACAGCTCGGCGAGCCGCTTGGAGGCGCCCATGACCGACGTCGGGTTCACCGCCTTGTCGGTCGAGATGAGGACGAAGTCCCGGGCGCCGTACTCGCAGGAGAGATCCACCATCCGCTTGGTGCCGAGGAAGTTGTTCTTGATCGCCTCGGCGGGGTTCCGCTCCATCATCGGCACGTGCTTGTGCGCCGCCGCGTGGAAGACGACGTCGGGGCGGTGCCGCCGGAAGAGGGCGCGCATCCTCCGCGCGTCGGTCACGTCGGCGATCGCGGGCACCACGGTGTCGGGACGACCGGTCTGGACGATCAGCTCCCGGTGGATGTCGTAGAGGCTCCCCTCCGCGCGCTCGACGAGTACCAGCTCCGCCGGGCGCGCGCCGAGGATCTGCCGGCACAGCTCCGAGCCGATGCTCCCGCCGGCGCCGGTCACCATCACCACCCGATCCGTGAGGCTCTTCTTCGCCGAGCTGCTGGAGAAGTCGACGGGGTCGCGACCGAGCAGGTCCTCGATCGCCACGTCGCGTATCTGCGAGATGCCCACCCGGCCACTGATCAACTCGTGCAGGGGGGGACGATCTTGATCTCGAGCCTGGCCAGCTCGCACGCCTTCACGATGCGCTGCATCGCCGAGCGGTTGGCGCAGGCGATGGCGATCAGGGCCAGGGTGGCGCCGTGCTGGCGGGCAGCCGCGGCGAGCTCTCCGGTGGTGCCGATCACCGGCACGCCGTGGATCATCCGACCGCGGAGGAGCTCGTCCGCCTTGTCGTCGAGGAACGCGACCGGGGCGATCCCCAGGTCGGGACGGGAGCCGAGCTCCTTGACCAGCATCTGGCCCGCCCGGCGCCGATGATGATCGCCCGGCGCCTCACGGTGGGGACGCCGCGCCGGTGCCGCTGGTCGGTGTACTCCCCCTGCCAGCGCCGGAGTGCCCGGACGCCGGTGAGGGCCAGGAGAGCGAGCGCCGCGTCGATCAGGACGATGCTGCTCGGGATCTGGAGGAATCGGGGAAAGCCGAGCTCCGACGGCAGGGCTCCACCGCCGTAACGCAAGGTGAGCAGGAGTACCGTGGCGAGGAAGAGCGCGGCGGCGATCCGGAACGCCTCGTTCAGGCTGGTCAGCTTCCAGCTGGAGCGGGGGACTCGAAGGGTGACGAGCAGGAGGTACTGGACTCCCCCCAGAATCGGCAGGGCAGCGAGGAATCGAGCCGTCTCGCGCGCTTCCAGGGGCCAGCCGAAGCGGGCGAGGAAGGCCAGCCACAGCGCCACGGCGAGCGCCGACCAGTCGAGCAGACATCGAGCCGCCCGCCGTCGCAGGACCCTCCACGAGGGCCTCGACTCTTCACCTGGTCGGCGCTGCGACACCTCCACCTCGGAGGCGCCGACCGCCAGCTCATTCGCCATCGGATTCACGGGGATTCTGGTTTCCACCGGGGGAGGGTGGACGCGCTGCCTGCGCCGATGGGCACTCCACCGGAGCGCGGCAGCCATCGGGGGTCATGGCCGGATCCATGATGGGGGTAGGGTGGGGGAGTGGATCCGGGGGATATCTGTTTGTAACTCTACCCCTGACTCGGGTATTCAGGAAGGCCCAATTGTCTGGAAGGCCCCGCCGGGGGTGCGTGCCCCCGGAATCGGGGCCCGGATCGCGTGGCCCGGGAGCTCCGGGGCCCTACCGCGTGGCGGCCACGGCGATGTTGTCCTGCCCCCCGGGATTCCCGTCGATGCCGGCGAGCGCCAGCTCGGTGAGGTCACGCACGAATCCCTCGGGACGGTCGCCGGCGCGGAGCCACAGCTCCTGGAGGTGCCGGGGGCCGATCGAGCTGCGGGGGCTCTCGTAGTGGCATTCGTCGACCCCGTCGCTGAAGGCGACGAGCAGCTCTCCGGGTTCGAGGCGGAATTCGAGCTCGAGGAAGCGCCGGGGGTCGAGCGAATCGGGGACCCAGGGTCGCACGTACCGTGCGTTCTTCCGGCTGAGGAAGCGAGGCGGGCGCTCGGCGCCCACGGCGACCAGCGTCGAATCGCCGAGCGAGGCCCCGAATCCCGAGCCCGCGTCGCGATCGAGGAGGGCGATCAGGAGCGTGCTCTCCGAGGGCGCGCCGACGGATTCCCGCGGATCGGCGAGGCCGCGCAGGAGCTCGAGCAGGGCGATCGGATCGGGGGGCAGGGGATCCGCGCCGAGGGCGAGACGCTCGAGCAGCACGTGACTGGCCTCGGGGCCGTAGTGGGCGTCCGCCACGGCGACCAGCGTGCGGGCCCCCTCGTCGATTACCAGCAGGGCGTCCTCGTTCGCCGCGCCTTCGTCAGTGACCTTGGGGCTGGGCGCCGACGAGCCAGCGCTCAGCGCACACGCGGTGCGTCCGCCGGCTTGCCGGCGCAGCTCGTAGCGGTCGAGGGCGGGAAACGCCTCGCCGAGGAGCAGGGTCTGTTCCCGAGACACGAAGGAGGTGATCGATCCGGGGAGGAGAAACGGGTGAGGTCCTGAGTCTACGTCCGCAGGGTGGTGGACGTCGACGACGACGAGGAAGGGGCGAGACCTCCCGGACGATCCCCGTCGGAGATCGCCTGCCCGAGGCTCGACGGACCCTCTCCCACTCCTTCGGGGGAGGCACGTCCGGATCGCAGGATCCGGGGCACGTTCGCTGGCTGGCGGACCGGTTGGGCTAGCGGACCGGAGAGACGGCTGTCGGGCGTATGCCCGAAACGATTCCGGTGCCGCTTCCTCCGCCTGGGACGGTGGTCGCCCAGTTGCCGCTCGTGGAGACGCTGGCCGCGTTCCCGACGGTACCCGAGCTCCGCTGTGCCGCACTGACGCCGAAGGCGAGCAGGGACACGGCCAGGGCCATCAATAGCTTCTTCCAGGTGTCTGTCATTGGGGGATTCGCCCTTCCAGAGATGGGGGAGATCGACTGGATCGGCAGTATCGAAGTGTACCGTCCCTGGGAATCCCACGATAGCCCAGTTCCGAGAAACACACCTCCCGCGGCGGGTGAGACGGAGGGTGGCGATCCCCCACTCGCCGAAAAAGAACGAGCGCGCCTCACCGTGCGCGGCTAGGCTGCCGCTCGGTCGCCGAACGTCCCCCCTCCCGACGCCCTCCCCCCGGGGTGCCGATGCGCCGAATCTCCCCCTCTCGAGAAGCCGTCGCCACGGTCCCTCGCAGGACTCCCCTCGATCTCCTGATCGAAGTTCTGCTGCTGGGACTCCTCCTCTTCCTGCCCCTCGCCCTGGGCGGCGTGCTGCCGGTGGCGCACCTGGTCCTCCCCGGCGTTGCCGCGGCGATGGCCCTGTGCCTCGCCCTGCGCTGTCTCCTCGGTGGGGGGGACGCGGTCGTCCTCTCCTGGGCCTTCCTGCCCCTCCTGGCCCTGGTCTCGCTGGGCGCCTTCCAGCTCCTGCCGCTCCCGCTCGAGACCCTCGCCGCTCTCGCCCCGGGCACCGCCGAGACGTGGCGTGAGCTCGGCGGGGACCCGGCGGCCGCCGGCACGGGCCCCACGTCGGGGACCCTCAGCCTCTATCCCCACGCCACCCGCGCCGACCTCACGCTTCTCCTCGCGGGGGCGTTGATCTTCCTCGTGGTCGTGCACCAGAGCCGCCGCCCCGGAGCCCCGCGGCGACTCCTGTGGGGCGTGGCGTTCCTCGGTCTGGCCGTGGCCGTCCTGGCGCTGCTCCAGGACGTCACCGAGGCGGAGCAGATCTTCTGGTTCGTCGAGGCGTCGGGATCGATCCGTGGTGGTCCGTTCGTTCACGTCGGGCACTTCAGCCAGTTCATCAACCTCTCGATGGGAGCGGCGCTGGCCCTCTGGCTCCTGCGGTCGTCGGAACGAGCCGCGGGAGGGCCCCCGGCCGTCGAGCTGCGCTCCGGGGCGAACGCACAGGAGCGGCTGCTGATCACCTCTCTCGTGCTCGGCGTCCTGACCATCGCTCTGTCCGGCTCGCGAAACGGGCTGATCTCGATGACCTTCGCCGGCGCGGTGACCGCCGCCATCTGCCACCACACGCGCCTCGTGCGGGGGATCGGCTGGCCGCTGGTCGGGGTGCTGCTCGCCGCCTTCGTCGGACTGCTATTCCTCGGACTCGATCCCGTGTACGACCGTCTGGCCACCCTCGGGGATCCGGCCGGCGCGCTCTCGACGCGCTACGAGCTGCTCCGCGATTCCGCGGAAATGATCGGGAGCTACCCGCTCTTCGGATCGGGGCTGGGCACCTTCGAGATCGTCTTTCCGATGTTCGACCGGTCGGCCCGTAGCGGCACCGCCGCTCACGCCGAGAACCAGTACGCCGAGGTGCTGGCGGAGCTGGGCGTCTTCGGCTCCGTGTTCGTGGCGCTCCTGGTCCTCGCCGTCTTCCTGGCCTGGAAGCGCCACGTTCGCCGTCGCTCCGCCCCTCGAGTCCCGCTCGAGGTGGCCACGGCGATCGGTCTCGGCTTCGGCCTGTGCGCCGTGGCGATCCACGCGACCACCGACTTCGGCCTGGAGATCCCGGCGATCGGCGTCCTGACCGCGGTGTTCGGCGCCGTGCTGCTCGGCCTCGCCGCCCGCCGGACCTCCACCCGTCCCGGCGCGCGGCTCACCTGCGCCGGGATCTGCGTCGCCGGCGCGGGGTGGCTGCTCTTCCTGATTCCCGGCGCGCACTCCGCCCGGGAGGCGGACGAGCTGTGGCGGCGGGTCGAGGGGCTGCAGGTCGAGCTCGAGGAGCTGGGACCCGAGGCCTCGCTGCCCGTGTACGACGAGATGGTCGAGCTGGCGCGGCGCGCGGTTCTGCTGCAGCCGGATCGCGTCGATTTCCGCTACTGGCGAATCGTCTTCGAGTGGAGCCGGGCCTTCCGGAGCGAGGAGGCGACGCTGCCCCCGGAGGCGCGCCGCGGGATCGAGGCCACTCCGGCGCTTCGCGCAGCGGCGGCGGCGGCGCAGGCAGAGCTGCTGGAGCTCCGTCACCTCGCGCCGACCTTCGGCCCGCTGTGGTCGATTGCGGGGCAGCTCGGCGTCCGTTGGCTCGGAGATCCCGACGCGGCTCGCTGGATCCACCGCGGACGTGAGCTCGCGCCGCACCACCCGGCGACCTGTATCGCCTCCGCGGTGCAGCTCCTGCGCGAGGGGGACGAGGCCGCGGCGCTCGAGACCTTCCGGCGCGCGATCGAGATGGGTGCCCGGCCGCGTGCGGTGATCGAGATCTTCCAGCTGGACCTGGGTCGCCTCGACCTCGCCCTCGAGCTCGCGCGCGGCGACCTCGGCCTCCTGATCCACCTCGACCGGCTGGTCACCGAATCGGGAGGGGAGGAGTCGCTCGCCGCTGCGCTGCGGATCGAGCTCCGGGACCAGCTCGAGCTCGCTTGCGAGCGCCACGACGCCGAGCCCTGGATGCTGTCCCTGCTCGCGCGTCGCCTGGTCGAGGAAGGGGAGGGTGCCGGAGCGGTCGCGCTGTACCGGCGCTACCTCAACCAGGTTCCCGACAGCCCGCTGCGCTTCGACCTCGCGCGCGCCCTCGTCGGTCTCGAGCGGATCGAGGAAGCGCGCCAGGAGCTGCGCGACCTGCTCGCCATCGAGCCGGGGCACGAAGGCGCTCGCGAGCTTCTGCGGACGCTGGACGGGAGCTGACGCGACCGACGAAAGGCGCCGCGGAGAACGGCTCCGCGGCGCACGTCGACAGGTGCGAATCCGGCGCGTTTCAGTGCACCTGCACGTCCAGGGTCAGGGGACCACCTCCATCGCTGTCCCCGATGCGGAAGGTCCCGCCATTCTCCTCGGTGACCGTCAGGATCTCGTCGATGAGCAGCTTGTCGAACAGCTCCAGGTCCACGCCGCCGTGCAGCTGCGCGACCGGGTCGAACGAATCGCTCTCGTACAGGAGATGGGCGATGCCGCGAAGCTCCAGGAACAGCCCACCGCTCGCGTTGCGCCGTGGTGAGACGGTGAGCGCCAGTCCATCGAAGCTCATCCAGGTGACCGGATCGGCGACCGCCGAGGCCTGGGCGATCTCGATGTCGAAGTCGGTGGTCGTCGTCGACTCGACGCCGAGGACCGCCGCCGAGGTCTGGCCCACGCTGGCGGCCAGGTCGCCCCGCACGCCCTTCGAGGCGCCCTCGCCACGCCGTCGCAGCGTGAAGGAGACCTGGACGACCTCGTCGTCGGGGATCAGCGACTTGACCACCGCCTCGACGCTGGGAGCCTCGGTCCCCTCGGCACCCAGCTCCTCGGTGAGCTCGGTGTCGCTCCTCGCGATCAACCAGAGGTTGGGAAAGTCACCGGTGAACCGGCGGTCCGGGCAGCTCATCTGGATCAGCTCCGCCACGCCGTCGCACTCCCCCCAGTCGACCCTGGTCGTGAGGAGGGGCTCGTACTCGTACCAGTGCAGCCGGTCGGCTTCGAGGTGGCGCAGGTGCTTCTGAAACATGAGACCGTCGAACGCCAGGCGAGGCGGAACCAGCGCGCGGAGATTGACCAGGGAGATGTCGTCACCGTCTCCTGGGGCCCCGGTGCCGTACACCGTCCGCAAGGGCTTGCCCGTCTGGCGCACGATCACGAACTGCGTGCCGCTGGCCTCGTTCAGATCGAGCGTGGAGCGCAAGACGAGCGCCTTGCCGGAGGGCAGGGTGGTATTGCAGGCGAACGTGCGTCCGACGACGCCGAGACTCTGGATCATGCGCGCGCCGCGGAGGAAGGTCTGTCCCGACTCCGAGCCGACGAAGCCGTGCTGATCGAGGTCCACCTCCCGGAGCTCGCCGGTGGGCGCGCCGTGGCGGAAGAGCAGGGTGAGCGAGAGGCCGTCCGCGCCGGGCGCGCCCCGGATCTCCAGCCGCGTCCCGGAGATCATGGTGTGGATCACCGGGTCGGAGGCGAAGGCGCCCTGGGCCACCTCGACGTCGTAGTCGGCGAGGAAGCGGTGATGCCTGGACAGATCGAGCTTCGCCGCTCGCCCCGGCATCAGCTGAAGGCGATAGCTGTGGAGTCGGGTCGAGGGGCCGCCGAGCGAGCGGATACGGTCCGCCTCGGCGAGGTCCACGAGGCCCGTGCCGGCTCCGGCGGCGGCCTTGTCGGACAGGTCGATCACGTCCACTTGCAGCTCGGTGTGGGCGTGCAGCGTCTCACCGAGGAAGGAGAGGATCCCGCTCACCTTCGCGTGAACCCGCGGGGGTGCCTTCACCAGGAGCTGGCCTCCGGAGTACATGATCAGGCGACCCTCGTACTCGAACTCGTCCCCGCAGAGGGACTGGACCAGCTCGACGATCACGTCATCGTCGATCGCCCGAAAGACCTCGGGGCCGTCTCCCACTTCCCAGGGTTGGGGACTCCCGGGCAGCAAGAGGTCGAACGGCTTGTCGGCGTCGATCGGCAGGTTGTGGGCGCCGAGGTCGTAGCGCTTGATCACGCCGTCCGGCTCGGCGATCGCGGAAGGGATGGCGGGTCGGCTCGAGGCGTCCTCGGGGCACATCGAGAGGACCGAAATGAGGGAAAGAAGGATCATGACGAATGGAATCTCCTGTTGTCTCGCGCCCGGTCGGCCAGGATCGGCTTGAGCTCCCGGGCCAGCTTGTAGATCGAAGGGTTCTTCCCCTCGCTCGCCTTGCGCCGGTGCAAGAGCGAGAGGATGTTCTGGGTGGGGCGTGCGGCGACTTCGGCGAGGGCACTTCGACAGGCGGTCTCGCCCCCCAGCGCCTCGATCGAGATCAGGCAGGCGGAGGCGAGGTAGCGGTCGCCGGGCCCGAGTGTCGCGAAGAGCTCGAGCAGTGCCGGAAGGTCGCTCTCCGCTCCCCACTCGCCGACGGCCAGCACGGCCGCCTGGCGGATCGCCGGGTCGAGCAGCGGCGGGCTCGCGAGGATGGTGAGCGTCTCGCCGGTGCCGGGGTGGCTCGCGGCGAGGAGGAGCTCGGCGAGCTCGGTCGCGTCGTCCTTCCGCTCGCGATCGACCAGGAACCCCGCCTGCCTGGCGAAGCGCTCGCCGTCCACCTCGAGCGCGAGCGTGGTCATCTGCTCCAGCTCCGCCGACCCCAGCCGGGCGTCACTGCGCATTCCGATCAGGGCGTCGACGGTGAGCTCTCCCGGTATCCAGGGCAGGAACAGGGCGGCGAGCTCGCCGCGCCGGCGGTCGTACAGGTTGTCGACACACCACGACAGCGCCGTGTCAGGGGCGAAGCGCACCGCGCCGGCGAGGACCAGGTCGGTGGGCACCTTCCGGCTCCGCCAGGCGAGCTGCTGGTCGAAGTAGCTCTCGATCCCGGCGAGCCCCTCCATCGTGGCGAACAGCTCCTCGCGAGAGAGCCAATCCCGCTCGCCGAGCTCGATCAGCGGCTCGACGGCGTGCTCGCCCAGCTCGAGCAGCGTGGCCAGCAGGTCTTCGCTGGGCGTCAGGAGCCCCTCGCTCGCCTCCGCCTCCTCGAAGAGCACCTCGGCCAGGGTCGCGGCGGCTTCCTCGCCGCCGATCCGCGCGATCCCCTCCAGGGCGATCGCGCGCACCTCGCGATGGGCGAGGGCGTCGCCCAGTCCTTCCAGTCCCTCCGCACCTGCATCGCCCAGCGCTCGCGTGCTCGCTGCGGCGATCTCGGCGCGATCGAGCGCGCGCACCAGCTGCCGTCGGGAGCGGGAGTCGCCGCGCACGCCGAGGTAGCGTGCCGCCGCGCGCGCCGCCGCGAGGTTGTCACTCTCCAGCATCCCCTCGACGATCCGTCGCACCGGCCACTCCTGCCGTCGCAGGCGCGCCGTGCGCTCGTCGAGGAGCTCGGCGAAGGCGATCGCCTCGTCGCGGGTCGCGCCCTCGGGCAGCTCGCCGCCGCACTCGGCCAGCAGCGCGCGCACCTCTTCGCGCGTCGCCTCCAGGCGCTCGCGATCGACCCCCGAGTCCTCGGCGGCGAGCTCGTCCTCTCGCGGAGCGGGCCCTTCCGGTCGCTCTTCGGGAGCTCCCCCGGCGACGTTCTCCGGCGGGTCCACCGGCCCGGGGTTCTCCTCGCCCGCGAGCTCGAAGAGGAGGAAGCCCACGAGGATCAGCGCGGCCGCGGCCGCCGCCAGGCGGAGGATCGGCCAGCGCCGGCCGGCCGGCGCGCCTCGCATACCCTCGCCCGGCTTCTCGATCCTCGCCCGGATCACCTGGACCGAGTGTTCGACGTCGAGGCGCTCGGTCGCCGGCTCGGGGAGCCTGGCCAGCGCTTCCTCGAGCTGCAGCGCGCGCGCCTCGGCCGCCCGGCACGCGGCGCAGCGCTCGAGGTGGGCGTCGAGCTGGAACTCCACCTCGATCGGCAGCCGCTCGTCGATGCGCTTCCGCAGCGCGCGCCGGGCCTTGCGACACGACATCAGCCCTGCCTCCCTTCTATCCACGGCTTCATCCAGCGCTCGAGGAGTCGTCTCGCCTTCATCACGTGCACCCGCGCGGTTCCCTGCGTGATCCCCAGGATCTGCGCGATCTCCTGGTATTCCATCCCCTCCTGGGTGCGCATCACCAGCGCGGCGCGCAGCCGGTGGGGGAGGCGCGCCAGCCCGCGGCGCAGTCCGCCGAGGAGCTCGCGCTGCGCGGCTTCGTCCTCGGGGGTCCGCCCCCGCTCCGGCGCTGCGACGTTCTCGTCCTCCAGCGGCTGCGAGGCCGCGCCGCGCCCCTTCGAGCGGAAGTGGTCGCGGGAGAGGGAGAGGGCGATGCGGTAGAGCCAGGTCGAGAAGGCCGCGTCGCCCCGGTACCAGGCCAGCGAGCGCTGGGCCTTGACGAAGCACTCCTGGGCGAGGTCTTCCGCGTCTTCGTGGTTGCCTATCATCCGGAACAAGAGGGCATGGACGCGGGCGAAGTGCAGCCGGACCAGCGCGTCGAAGGCGTCGAGATCGCCTTCTCGGGCGCGGTCGAGGAGCTCGGCCTCGGCGGTGGCGTGCTGCATGGCGAGGGGACTCCGGTCCCCCGTCAGGCGCTCTGCCCCGGCTTCGGCCTTCGCTCGCGTGTTCTCATCGGCCCCCTGGACGACGTCCGCGGGCGGCTGTTGACGGGTTTTTCGACGAAAGCGCACGAGTCACTACTACCCCGGGTTCCGCCCGCCGCGTACCGGGTGCGTGGCGAATCGGATGAGCCAGCGGACTCGGTGGTCGGGAAAGGCGCTGGCGGCCCCGGGTCGACGGTCATCGACCCGATGCCCTGCCCACGGAGATCAGGCGACGCCAGTTCCTCGGCGTGCCCAGCGCCGAGCGGTAGGTGGTCTCCCCCGCGATCAGGCGGCAGACCGCCTCGGCGAGCGACACCCCCCGCCAGCGAAACAGGAGGTCGCGCAGGCGGGGTGCGCCGTAGACGAGGCGCGCCAGCGGCCGGGCCAGGGCGAGCGCGGGCAGGATCTCCGCGGCGATGGTTTTGCGGTAATGCCGCTCGGCGAGCTCGTTCGTTCCGAGACCCTCGTCCAGCGCCATCGCCGCGAGTCGCGCGCTGGCCAGCGCGTGGGAGAGCCCCTCGCCGGTGAGCGGGTCGACCAGCCCCGCCGCGTCGCCGACCAGGAAGACGCCGTCGCACGCGAGAGGGCCGGGGCGCGGCCGGAGAGGGATCAGCGCGCCGTGGTCCTCGCGCGAGCGCAGCGGACCGAGCTGCAAGCGCGCGAGATACTCCTCGAGCGTTCGCCGCAGCGTCGCTCCACCGGTGCGCGTCGCGAGGCAGCCGATCGAGAGGTGCCGCCGCTTGGGGAAGACCCACGCGTACCCGTCGCGAGGGACGTCGAAGTCGAAGCGGGCCGTCCCGCGGAAGCGAGTCAGCACGTGCTCCTCGACGCCGATCTCACACTCGAGCGCGGGCACGCGGCGCTGGAGGTCGGGGAAGCCGGCGGCCCGCGCGGTGACTCCCACCGCCCCGTCGGCGGCTACGACCGCGGCGCTCTCGATCGGACCGGCGTCCGTGCGGAGCACCAGGCGGCGCCCCGCGCGCTCCAGCGCCTTCACCTCGCGCGGCGCGAACAGCACCGCGCCCGCCTCGCGCGCGCACTCGACGATCTTCGCGTCGAGATCGGCGCGCTGGGTCATCGTCACCAGCGATCCGGGGCGCTGCACGGCGAAGAAGCGACCGGAGTGGGCGAGGTGCAGCTCGGCGCGCGGACATTCGCTCTCGATCACCGCATCGTCGAGCGGGATCAGCGCCTCCAATTCGCGCCGCGCCCGGATGGTCAGTCCACCGCCGCAAGCCTTGTAGCGCGGCGGTGCCTTGCGATCGAGAAGGGCGACGCTCCGTCCCGCGCGAGCCAGCCGGAGCGCACAGGCGGCCCCCGCCGGGCCCGCGCCGACCACGACCACCTCGAAGCGTGCCTCACTCTTCATGAGAACGCTGCTTCTCCCGGTAGGCGATCGCCTCGCGCAGCAGCGAGCGCAGCGAGGTCGGCTCGGCTCCGGCGGCGCGGTTCTCGGCCGCGATCGCGAAGGCGATCCGCCACTGCTCGAAGAGCACGCGGTAGCCATCGAAGAGCGGCGTGCGCGGATCGTAGATGTGCGTCGCCTCCGAGGTGAGGCCATTCAGCTCGAGCACCTTGAAGTCGCGCCCCTCGCAGAGCGCCGCCTCCGAGGCCGCGCGCAGGTCGTAGCGACCGAAGTGGAAACCCGCGACCTCGCGCGAGAGCGACTCGATCCGCTCCTCCAGCTCGGGCGTCTCGAGATGCGCCCCGTCGGTGAAGATCGCGCCGCGGCAGTGCGTGCCGACGTCCACCAGCCGGACCACCACTCCCTCGGCGGGCACCTCCTGCAGCCGATCGGGGTGCACTCGCAGGTACGTCGGCGCGATCGTCACCGCGCGCTCGTCGAGCAGGACCAGCTCCTCCAGCGTGTGCTTCCCGTCCCCGATCACCTCCGGCAGGTGCTTCTCGGTGATCGAGAAGATGCGGCCCCGCGCCGCGCCGGGCTCTCGCACGTAGAAGACGCCGTACTCGGGGCCCTCGACGAATTCCTGCACGATCCAGTCGACCTCCGCCACGCGAAGCCGGTCCTCCAGCTCGCGCTCGTCGCGGACCATGCGCACCCCCGAGCCGCGCTGGCCGACGTCGGGTTTCAGGATCAGCGGGAAGGGCGACTCCAGCTCGGCCGCGAAGGTGCGGACGATCTCGAGACGCTCCTCCACCGACCGTTCGATCGGCAGCAGCCGGTGGCGCGCGACGAGCTCGTGGTCGTCGCCGAAGTGCCGGAGGATCTCCGACTTCGACTCGCCGACGAAGCCGCCGCCGGGGATCGCCGGGTTGACCGCGGTGACCAGCGTGAAGCTCCGGTACCGGAACGCCAACCAGGCGACGTAGGCGATCACCGGCGGATAGAAGATCCACATCGGCCAGAACTCCCACCGCGTCCAGCGCCGCCAGGCGCCGACCAGTGACCGGCGACCGCGGAAGGTGAAGACGCGCAGGAGAACCCGCTCGATCATCAAGAGGGCGAGCAGCACGCCAATCAAGGCGAGCGCGCCCCAGCGCTCGAAGATCTCCAGCGCCTCGGAGCCCGCCCACGCCGCGAAGCCGAGCAGGAAAGGCGTCCAGATGATGATCGCGATGCCGAAGTAGAAGGAGAAGGAGAGCAGGCTGGTCTTCAGCACGCCCGCGGCGAAGTAGGTGGGTAGGCGGATCCCCGGCATGAAGCGCGAGAGGAACACCGCCTTGACCCCCTTGCGGCGGAACCAGTCCGAGGCGCGCGTCAGCGAGGCGGGGGAGAGGATCCAGCGCAGCGGCGCGCGCCGCACCACCGGCCGGCCGAGGATCCGGCCGCCGAGGAAGATGCCGACGTCGCCGATGAAGATCCCCGCGCCGCAGGCGAGCAGCGCGGGCAGGAACTCGATCCGACCCTCGGCGACCATCAGGCCGGCGGCGATGCAGGTCAGGTCCTCGCTGATGAACGTCGCGAGGATGATCACCAGGACGAGGATCCAGAGCGCCGGCCCGCTGGCGGGGGGGATCCCGGAGGGATCGAAGGGCTCGCGGGCCGCGGCGAGCCGCCGCTCCGTCGCGGTGTCGCGCCGCCTCGCCTCGCCCCGCTCGACCGAGTCGACGAATCCACCGATCAGCGCGGCGACCTCCTCGGGGTGGGTCCACAGGAGGAAGTGGCTCGCCTCGAGCACCTCGAGCTCGCTCTGCGGCACGAGCCGGTGGTGCTCCTCCGCCGCCGGGAGCGGCACGAGGAAGTCGGTCCGTCCGTGCACGATCCGCATCGGACCCGCGTAGCGCTCGAAGCAGCCGCGCAGCCGGCGCTGGTCGGTGTCGTAGAAGCTGCGCGCATAGGGCAGCCCCAGCATCCAGTGGTCGGCGCTGCCGAAGTGCGGGAAGCCGTAACGCAACCCCTGGATCACCGCCAGCTGCATGCCGTGGACCAGGTGGTTCAAGCGCTGATCGCCGAACAGCTCGAGCTCGACGACGCCGAGGGAACCGACCAGGGTGATCGACGCGACGAGGTGCGGGCGACGATCGGCCAGCTCCATCGCCACCGCACCGCCCATCGAGAAGCCGACGAGGTGAGCGCGCTCCACCTCGAGCCGTTCCAGGAGCGCCTCGAGGTACATCGAGTGCGCGAAGGCCGAGTAGTCGGGGACGTCGCGCTGGGAATCGCCGAAGCCGGGGAGGTCGGGCACGATCACCCGGTGCGACTCGCGGAGATCGCCCGCCAGCGAGTCGAAGTCCTGGACGCTGCCGGGGCTGCCGTGCAAGAGGACCAGGACCGGCCGGTCCCGGCCGGCGGGACCGCCGTCGCTGTAGGCGAAGCGGACCCCGCGGCTCGAGTCGCTCACCCGCTCGCCGTCCTCGACGGTGCGAACCTCGAGGGTCTCGGTCCCGCTGACGGTCGGAACCTCCTCGGCGGAGCGGTGAAAGGCCCACCATGTGTGGGAAGCGAGCAGCAGGACGGCCCAGGTCCCCGCGAGCAGCAGCCTCCACCGGCGCCAGCCGCCGCGCTCGAGCTCGGGCTCCGCCATCACGCGACCTCCGACCCGGAGGTCTCCGCCGCGGCGATGGCGGTGGCGTCGCAGGTGGGGGAGAAGACGCTCGTGACCACCTCGTGGGCGTCTCCGGCGAGGCGCTTGCGGTCTTCCCCTCGCACGCGCGTCTCGCTGAAGGAGAGGAACGCCTCGAAGCCCTTCATGCCGAGCATCCGCAGGAAGTGCCCGCCGAACTCCATGCCGCCCCACCAGCAGATCGAGAGGTGCGCGGGGCGCTCCCCGGGGTAGCTGCGGTAGCGGATCGCGCCGCAGGAGACGGGGAAGCCGCCGGCCGCGGCGACCTGGAAGAGGGAGGGCTTGAAGGGCAGGACCTCCGCTCCGCCGCTGCTGGTGCCCTCCGGGAAGAAGACCACGCCGCGCCCCTCGTCCAGCGTCGACTCGATCTCGGCGATGACCCGCGGCAGGTCGGTGCGGCGCGCGCGGTCGACGTAGATCGTACCGACGAAGCGCGTGACCCAGCCGATGCCGGGCCAGCTCGCGACGTCCGCCTTGGAGAGGAAGCGCGCGTCGAGCACGCCCATCAGGGCGGTGATGTCGACGTAGGAGAGGTGATTGCTGACCAGGAGGAACTTCCCCCGGGGCGGAGGTCCCTCGACGTGGACACGCATGCCGATCACGGCGGCGACGAGGCGCGAGCCGCGCCGGAGGATCCGGTCCTCGAGCCTGCGCCGCTTCCCCCGGTCGCGCCGCGCGAAGGCGCGGGCGAGGGCCAGGAGCCCCATCGCGCCGCCGAAGAGCAGGACGAGGGTCGGCAGCCGCCAGGCGATCCGGAGGATCCTCATCGGCGGGCGGCTGCGGCGCGCGGTAGGGGGGACTCGCCCTTGGTGGGGGAGGAGCGCGCGGCGGAGGAGCTGGGGAGGGGGCTGGGCACGGCGGTGGGAGCTCTCGTCTCGGCCATACGATAGAAAAAGGGACTCGTGTCTGGCGAAGGGCGATTCCCGTCCGCTCGCTGCCACCGAGGTCGCCGTCGTGGAGGTGGGGAATCCGTGAAGTCCCCCAGTCCGCCCGAAGATCTCTATACTCGGAAGGGCCCCTGCAGAGACGTCCACTCGAATACCCCTCCCGATCGCGACCCGGAGTACCGACATGAAGACCCTTCCCTTCGCGCTGCCCCTCGCCTGCCTGATCGCCGCCGGCACCCCGCTGTTCGCCCAGGAGGACTACACCGCTTTCACCGGCCCGTCGGGCGGGGAGTGGTCCCGGCTGGGGACCGACGGGACCGACCTGTACTTCACCAGGGGGGGCTCCGAGCTGTGGAAGTACACCTTCACGGCGGGCGCTCCTGCGCTGGGCACCTGGACGCAGATGACCTCGGCGCCGCGGACGATCGGCGCCTGGGATTCGTATCGGGGGCTCGTCCACCAGGGCGGCTTCCTCTACACCAGTGCGATCGCCAACACCGGCAACGGCCGGACGGTGATCCGCTACCAGATCTCCACCGACAGCTGGGAGGTCTGGCAGGCCACCGCCGGAACCGACCTCGATATCTGCTTCACCAGCGGCAACGCGCTGTTCATGGATCCCACGAACGCGGGGGTCGGCTACTCGGCCTGGCACGCCGGCAACCACTGGGTGCAGTTCGACTGGGGCGCGCAGACCGCGAACAACGCCTGGCTGAACACCGGCGGGATGCTGGGCGTCACCGACGACCACTGGATCTCGCGCAACGAGGACATCACGACGGACGGGAACGGCCGGTACTACACGCATACCAACGACTGGACCGCGGGACTGAGCGACGGGGACTGTCTCTACTACTTCGATCTCACTCTCGGTGTGCCCATCGGCGTCACGCACCTGGTGCAGAAGCCGTGGCAGAGCGGCGTCGGCGCCACGATCGAGCTCGTGCCGGCGGGGCACGCGATCAACACGACCGGCAACGACGAGCTGTGGCTCTACCGCGGCGGAGACGGTGGCTACCAGCCGCACGAGGGGTGGAGCCACGCGGGGACGATGGACGTCGGCGTCTTCGATCTTGTCGCGTTGACCTGGGCCACCTACACGACTCCGTTCTACCAGGGACGCGGCACGGACTCGGTGCTGATCGGCGACTACCTCTTCGTCAAGTCGTGCGGCGACGACACCACCGCGCAGCTCTACGACGGTCAGTTCTACGTCGTCTCCGACGCCCCGGGAATCGGCTACTGCTTCGGCGACCTGGGCAGCGGAACGCCGTGTCCGTGCGCCAACGACAACGACGGCAGCGTCCCCGGTTCTGGTTGCGCGAACGGCGTCTTCACCTCCGGCGCGCAGCTGACGGGCATGGGCACGGCGCGGGTGAGCAACGACACGCTGGTGCTGGCCACGACGGGGCTGGAGCCGAGCAACTCCGGCCTTTACTTCCAGGCCAACAACGACCTCTCCCCCGGCAACATCTGGGGGGACGGCCTGCAGTGCGCGGGCGGGCAGCTGAAGCGCCTCGGCGTCCGTTTCGCCGACGCGAGCGGCTACTCCGACACCTCCGCGTGGGCGACGCCGATCTCGGTCAAGGCGGGGAACGTGCTGCCGGGCGATACCAAGCGCTACCAGTGCTGGTACCGGACGACGGTCAGCCCGCCTTGTGGTTTGGGAGTGAACGACTTCAACGCGTCGAATGGGTATGCAGTGACATGGTTGCCGTGACCGTTTGGGTTCAGGCATCCAGATAACCACAGAGAACACAGAAACCGGAAGCAGAACCAGAAACAGAGAGGACGCAGAGACCAGAACCGGAACCAGAAGCAGAACAAGAACCAGAGATTTAACCACAGAGGACACAGAGATCAGAATCAGAAGAGGACAGATAACAACCAGAAGAGCTGGC
>CAZCAC010000012.1:0-102781 GCA_964496575.1 uncultured Planctomycetaceae bacterium
GTTTCCATCAGGAAGGGGTGAAGGACGGCCACCCAAACAAGGGTCTGTACTGGTCTGAGCTGGTCGACGATGACGAACAGTACAAGTGCTCGACCTTCGCGCGTCGGGTGCAGGTGATCGAATCGGCCAAGGCGCTGGTGGTGTCGACCCTTCCGACACCGACGATGAAGCACCCTGCCGTCCTGTCCATGAGCCGGACGATGAGTTTCGATCAGACGATGCTCGGTTTGCTTCCGGGGGAGGCGTCCTGGACGAAGTTCATTCCCACCTCGGCAGGAGGATGGATTCGCCACGGATATACCCTCGTTTACGATCTGGAGCAGAAGGACACTTGGCAAAGCGGGATGAGGAACACCGCTGCGCAGGCGAACATGGGTCGGCAGATGTACGGGCCTTCGCTCCAGGCTTCCGGCACGCTTTCCTTTTTCGCAGGGGGGGAGTACGAGGTGAGTCGTCTGGTGGACCCCGATCGCGAGGCCGCATGGAACCAGCTCGATCTCTATCGGGTGGAGTTCTCCGGGTGGCCGCCGGCTTTTGGCAACCTCCTGACGGACCCCAGCAAGAAGGTCCGCTACAAGGAGTATCGAACGGGCCGCTGGGTCTATCGGGCGGCGCTGAATGCCGCGAACCCGCAGGTGCTGGCCACGGGCAACAATGACGGCGGTCTGGTCCCGACGCCACCCATGGTGCTCGACCTCACCCAGCCCGGCGGCGCGAAGATCGTCGACAACTTCGACTACGATCCCAACGGTACGTCGCTACCGGGAGACGACGATCCGCAGCGCAACGATGGAACGAATGGGATCCTCTACGAACCGGACGCGGGTTTTGCGAAACTGGTCAATCCCGCGGAACCGGACGAAGGCTACTGGGAATACCGCTTCGGGATGCGTCGCTGGGATCCGGGTTCTCCGCCGAAGCTGATGCGCTGGCGCCTGGCCAAGATGTTCGGGGGGCTCGATGTGACCAACCCCGATACCACCGATCCGCCGTACGAGAAGAAGGCGATCTTCCTGACGGCTCCACCGGATCAGTTTCTGTCGATCGGGTACTACCAGTACTCGGGGGCGGGGTACAGCCCGGACTACTATCTGGATACGGGCAAGAACTACCTCTTCGCCTCGGTGTTCCAGTCGCCGCAGGGGATTCGGGTGCTCGATCTCGATCAGTTGATTGCGAAGATCGATGACGATATTGCCACCACTGATGGAGAGAATCATAGCCTGGCAGATTCCGCTTGGGTAGCCGCGATGGTCGGTGAGTTCACAACACACCCCGAGTTCTGGAACGTCGATGAGTGCCGCAACAACCCCCTGCACGACCAGGCCGCGGAGGGGTTCCTTGGCCGGGGAACATCTTTCGACGGCAAGGTTCGGACGATGCCACCTCAGTTCATCGAGCTTCCCTCGGATGGGGCCGGAAGTCCTGCGGACACGTGGGTATTGGCAGTACCGTGTGGCTATGCCGGCTGTGATGAGAATGCGACTGAGTTCGCCGGCCACTCGGGGTGGAAGCCGCAGCCCGAGTTTTGGGTTGGAGCTGGGTACTCCAGGCTGATGGTACGGTTCTTCGACATCAGCGATCATACTCTGATCAGCAATTACAATGGGGATCCTGCCCACACCGGATCGGAGCTCGTGCCCGCCTACACGCTCCTCGGTCCCGACGAGAGTAGCTCCGCCATGTTCTTGAGGACTCTCCATCTCGATCTGGAGGGCAACGCCGACAAGTACTTCTGCTTCGTGGCTGATCTTGGAGGGCACATGTATGTCTACGAGATCACCGACCTTCTCACCCTTGATCCGGACTACTCCCAGGACGGTGATCCCCCCCTGGGTATCAAGTCCCACATCCACTACGGCGCCACCATCGGACCCGATACCACCTACCCGAACAGACTCTTACCCTTCGCGACCTACGAGCCGCCCGACTGTCTCGCCGACGATCAGATCTCGAATATCTGGGACGTCGAGGTCGACGCGGCTCACTGGGTAGACGGCGGATTGAACGTACATGACGAGGTCTACGTCTACGTCAGCGTTCAACGTGAAGGAGTGCAGGTGCTTCGCCTCGATGTGGATGCCATCAACCCCGAGGATCGTCTCGTTCCGGTGAAGTTGATCCAGACACCTGGCGAGACCAGCTTCCTGTACCTGTGCGATGTACCGCAAGCGCTCGAAGATACCGACGCCGGAAACTACGTCACGGACAAGCTCCTGTTCATCGGCGACGCCATCGCTGGGTTCCGGATCTACACGTACAAACTCGAGTCGCAGTAGTCTCCCATGATCCGTCTCCCCTGCAACTCTCGGCCCCGGCGCGGGCACTCCCTTCCCCTGGGACTGGGATTGCTCGTGTCCGGGTTGGCGTCCTTGCCCGTCTCGGCTCAGGAGGTCCTCCATGCCTTCGTCGGCGATGAATCTCAATGGGACGTTCTCATTCGTGAGTTCTCGGCGATCGGAGACGTCAATGCAGATGGAGTGATGGACTTTCTCTATGGCAGCCCAGGAGCGCACATGCACCGCGTACGCTCGGGAAAGGACTGGTCCACGCTGGCAAGATACCGGAGCACCTACCGGCCGCACTACCCGGACAGTCACGGAACCAGTGTCACGGGGGTCGGCTTCTGGGATGACGACGATGTCCCCGACTACGCCGTCGGCGCTTCCCATGCGTTCACCACCCAATTCTACGAGGGAGCGGTTCGCGTGTTCAGCGGCGCGACCCACACCTTGATCCAGGAGTTCACCGGACACGCCCCCTGGGAACGAATCGGGGTCAAGGTATTCGGGCTCGGAGACCTCGATGGGGACGGTCATTTCGAGCTCGCGACCACCGGCCTCATGGAGCAATGGGTTCGCATCTACTGTTCCCGCTCGGACTCCGTGTTTCGAGAACACTCGGCGCTGTGGTTCAGCGGAAACAAGGGTACGCCGGTCGCCTCGTACGGCGATTGGGACGGGGACGGATGCCGCGACTATCTGATAGGGGAAGGCACCTACCCGTTCTTGCCGGGAAGCAAAGGGCGAGTCAGGCTCTTTTCGGGAAGGACTGGAGTCGAGCTGTTGGAGATGGCCGGAAACCGCGAGGAGGAGCTGACGGGAGCCTCGGTCTGCGTCGCGGGTGACTGGAACGGGGATGGCATAGACGACATCGCTGCGGGTGCCCCGGGAAGCTTGGGGCCGGCCAATGGCCCAAGGTGCGGTGTCTACATTTTCTCCGGCGCCGACGGTTCGATCCTACGGTTCCTCGATGGAAGCGGCTACACCGAGGAAAAGGCCGGATTCGGCTACTCCACCGTCTCGGGGAAAGACGTCAACGGCGATGGCTTCCCCGACCTCCTCGTCGGCGCTCCGGCCGAGACTGTGCAGCCACCCCATTACCGAGAAGGCGCCGTGTACGTGATCTCCGGCCGCACCGGGTCCGTGCTGTGGCGACTCGAGGGCCCGCCGGACGACGACTACAACCTCGGCCGCTACGTCTACCTGATCGACGACCACGACGGCGACGGTCTCGCCGAGTGGGTCGTCTCCGACCCCCAGTTCATCCCCCCCGGCTCCATCTACCCGCGGGGCCGCATCACCATCTACCGCGGCGCCTTCGGCGACCGCTGGGATGGCTGCCCCACGACCCCCAACTCCGCCGGCCCCGGCGCGAGCCTCCACGCCTCCGGCCCGATCAGCCGGCGCTGCAACGCCCTGGAGCTTTCGGTCACCGAGGCCCCACCCTCCGCCGCCGCCCAGCTCGTCTACGGCACGCCCGGCCCCCCGACCCCCTTCGGGGCGGGGACCCTGTGCGTCGCGGGCACGCCGCACCTCGCCACCTCGGTCGTCACCGACACGGGCGGCGCGGCGCTGTTCCCGATCGACCTCTGGCAACCCCCCTTCGACTCCGGCCCCGCCGCGGTCGCGATCGGTGACACGGTCGCGTTCCAGGTCCTCTACGCCGATCAGCCCGCCGGCACCCGCAACGCCAGCAACTCGATCGTCATCCAGCTCCTCCCCTGACCGATACGGAGGGCGAGATCCGGCGCGGGTTCAGCGGGGGGAGCGATGTGGGCGTTCTCGTCTCCCGACGGAGCCGCGAGCGAGCGAGCGACAAGGCCCTCTCCAGCTCGTGCGGCGACGACAGCGGCTCCCGACCGAGCGCCGCCACCTGCAGCGCTTCGAGCGCCACGTCCAGCTCCGGTTCGGGGCTCCGCTCGAGCAGCGACGCCAGGGTCGGCGACCGGCGCGACTCCAGAGCGACGTTCAGCCAGGCGTAGAGGGCGGCGAGCGTCGCTGGCGCATCGGCCCGGCGACAGGCCTCGCGCAGGTGGGCGAAGCGGCCGGCTTCACTCGCGTCGCGCTGCTCCCTCCACCGCGCGAGCAGCGCATCCAGCTCGGCGCGCTTCCAGGCCGCGATGGAGGCGGCGACGATCAGCAGACCGAGCGCGACGAGCCACCAGGGCGAGACGCCGGCGCCGCTTCCCGTGATTGGCGCCGCCTCTTCTCCGGGCTCGTCCACGCCTGGTGCAACGGTGAAGGTCACCCCTTCCAGCACCTCGCGCCGCAACACCAGATCGTCCGTATCCCACCAGGTGATCGCCAGCGCCGGCAACGTGATCTCTCCCGCGCGCTCGCAGACGTAGGTGACCGCGTCCTCCCGCTCGCCGGTGAACTCGCCACGCTCGGTCCGGTCGCGCACGACCGGCGGCTCGGAGTAAGCGGCGAGTCCCTCCACCTCCAGCGGCGGCAGCGGGGGGAGGGCCATCGCCGGCAGATCGGGTGCGGAGCGCTCGATGCGTCGCGTGAACGCATCCCCCACCGTCGCCTCCCCAGGCTCGCGATCCCACCGGTCGCGCACGGTGAGCTCGCCGGTGCTGACCAGGAACGCGATCCCCTCCGCGCCAGGCGGTCGCTGGAGCTCGACGGTGAACGCCTCGCTCTCCAGCGTCACCTCGGTGGGTTTCGCCGCGCCGACGCCGGCCACGCCGAAGTGGGCCGGGATCGGCGGGACGGTGCAGCTCCCCTCCCGCTGGAGGAACAGCGCGAAGGCGTGCCGCTGCACGCTGTAGCTCTGGCCGTCGATCGTCTCCGAGGAGACCACCGGACGATCCGCGACCTGGAGCAGGATGCCGCCGGGGACCTCGGGCAGGTCGAAGGTCGACGCGCCGGAGAACCAGGTCGGCGAGAGGAGCTCGACGTTCAGGACGATCCGCTGGCCCGTCCAGAAGGGCCCTTCGGCCGCGAGCTCGGTGCGAATCCCCGGCTCCTGGCCGAAGGCGGTCGACGCGAGGATCGCGGGGAAGAGCAGGTTGAGCCACTTCATTCCTGCTCCTCCTGCCACTGCTGGTAGGCGAAGCGCGCGCGCAGGAAGTCCGCCGGGCGCGTCTCCACCTTGCGCAGCCAGAGCGCGCGCAGCTCCGCCTCGCTCAGCGGGTCGCCGCCGTCGACCTCCACCGTCTCCTGCTCGGAATCGCCGCCCTGGTTCTTGCCGTCGAAGACGAGCTCGTCCGCTGCCAGCATGCCGCCGGTGCCACCGACGTCCTCGACTTCGGGGTTCTTCAGGAGGTGACGCAACCGCGCCAGCTCGTGGTTCTCCTCCGCCTCGCGCCAGCCGGGTCGCAGCTGCAACGCGCGTTCGTAGGCCTTCATCGCCTCGGTGTACTCGCCCAGCATCACCAGCGCGTTGCCGCGGTTGAAGGCGCCCTCCGCGCTCGCGGTGCGGCCGAGCACGGAGGCGGCCTCCTCGAACTCGCCGGCGCGGAAGAGCGCGACGCCGCGGCGTTCGGGATCGGTGTACTCCTCGGCGGCTTCGGCGAAGCGCTCCGCGTCGAAGTCTCTCTGAGCGCGCTGCTCCGGTCGCGACCACAGTTCGTCCGAGCAACCGGCGGCGAGCAACAGGGCGACGGCGAGCGCCGCGCTGGCGGAGTGACGGCGCTCAGACATCGGCGATCCTCCATCCCGGCCGGAACCAGAAGAGACCGATGAGGAGCAACACCGGCAGCAGCCAGTACCCGGCATCCCGCCAGCGCTCGCCCCCTTCGGCCATCCGGGCGAAGCTCGTCTCCACCTCACCCGCCAGCCGCTCGACATCGCGGTCGTCGGCGCTGATCACGGTGAGGCTCCCGCCGGCCGCGTCGGCCGCGCGCTCCAGGGCGGTGCGATCGAGCGCCGGCGCGGATGGGCTCCCCGGCGGGACGAAGGCGTCCGGGGCACCGGCGACCGCCAGCAGGTGCACCGGCGCCCCGCCACTCCGGCGCTGCTCCTCCAGCGCGGAGAGTTGATCGGGCGGCACGCCGTCGGTGACCAGCACGATCGACCCCGGCGCTCCGGAGGTGCGCAGCATCTCGTTCGAGAGGGCGACCGCCTCGCCGGTCGCTTCACCCTCGACCGGCATGATCTCGGGGCCGAGCTCGGCGGCGAAGGTCGAGACGATCTCCGCGTCGGCGGTCGGCGGCATCACCGTGTGGGCGCTGCCCGCGAAGGCGACCAGCCCCGCTCGCGCGCCGGGCCGCCGCTCGAGCAGGTCGCGGACCTTGTGCGCCGCTCGCTCCAGGCGCGAGGGCTGCACGTCCTGGGCGAGCATCGTCGGAGTGACCTCGATCGCGATCACCACCGCGGCGCTGTCCTCGGCGAAGGGCGCGGGCTCGCGCTGCCAGGCGGGGCCGGCGAGGGCGACGATCGAGACCAGCCCGCCGGCCGCCAGCACGACGCCCGGACGCAAGCGCCCGCGCCGGTTCGCACCGACGAGCAGCGCCCGGAGTAGGTGCTCGTCGACGTGCTTCGAGAGCGCGCCCTCGACCCGGCCTCGCTGCCAGGCGGCCACCACGATCATCACCAGCGGCAGCAGCGCGAACCACCAGGCGGGGCGCAGGAAGTGGAAGTCGCCGGTGAACGGGGAGCTCGCCGAGACGAGCGTCAGGAGGGCGAGGAAGGAGGCCGCGGCGGCCGCCGGGCGCAGCGCCGAGCGGAGGTGCCGCAGCGCGCGGTGGACGAGCACCAGCAGGAATGCCAGCGCGAGCGGCCAGTGGAACAGGTCTCGCGTCGGCCGGTGGGAGATCGTCTCCACCTCGCGCACGTCGAGCTCGTCGATCCGCTCGTAGATCGTGGCGAGCTCGTCGCGGTCGCTCGCCCGGAAGAAGCCTCCTCCGGTGGTGTTCGCCACGCGGCGCAACGCCTCCTCGTCGAGCTTCTCCTCGCCGACCGCCAGCGGGTCGCCGACGGCGATGGTGTGGATCACGATGCCCTCGTCGCGCGCGATGCGCGCCGCCTCGTCGGGCGGCACGTCGCTGCCGGTGTCGTTGCCGTCCGTCAGGACGATCAGCAAGCGATCCTCCACCTCGCTGCGCTCGAAGACGGAGATCGACAGCCCGATCGCATCCCCCATCGCCGTGCGCGGCCCGGCCATCCGCACCTGCAGCTCGTCGAGCAGCTGCCGGCAGACGTCGAGATCCTCGGTGAAGGGCACCTGTACGAACGCGGCGGTGCCGAAGACGATCAGGCCGACGCGGTCGCCCTCGCGGCGCGCGAGGAACTCGTCGAGCACCTCCTTGACCGCGGTGAGGCGATCGACCTCTTCCCCCGCGCTATTCTCGAAGTCGGTCGACTCCATCGAGCCGGAGAGGTCGACGGCGAGCAGGAGGTCGCGCGTCGGCACGGTCTTCAGCACGGGCTCCTCGACCAGCTGCGGCCGGGCCGCGGCGACGACGAGACCGATCCACGTGATCCACAGCAGGACGCGCTGGACCAGCGTGGAGCGCAGCACCACCGCCCCCTTGCCCGCCTCGCTCCCGGTCAGCGCGGAGAGGCGGCCCATGTTCGGCACCGCGATCGCCACCCTCCGCTCGCGATACGCCGGCAGCACCAGCCGCAGGAGGAGTGGCAGGAGCAGCAGCGCCGGCAGCAGCCAGGGGTGATCGAGGGTGAACACGGGTCTCGGGTCAGCGGGTCGCGGGTCGGTGTGTTCGGATCCAGTCGCGGGTGAGCGCGAGGAGTTCGGTCGCGCCCCGCTCGTCGATCCTCTCGGCTGCGCCGGGACGGAAGGAGAGCTCGGGCAGCAGTCGGCCGGGCCCCCGGGAGAAGCGGTCGGTCTTCCCCTCGCGATCGAGGAACTCGAGCCACGCATCGCCATGGAGGGAGGCGACCTCGGCTCGCGGGTAGGCGGCGAGCGCGGTGCGCTTGATCAGCGCCGGGAGCGCCGCGAGCCCGCCGGTCCGGTCGGACCCGATCCGATCCAGCTCGGTCAGCGCGGCGCGCCGGTAGGCGTCTCGCTTCCAGCGCCGCCACCGGATCCAGGCCAGGCCGACACCCGCGAGGAGCGCGAGCACGGCGAGGACGATCCACCCCGGCGCCGGCGGCCACCACGGCAGCGGCTCGGGGACGACGATGTCGTGCAGGCGACTCAGGCTCGCGGGATCGACGTCTTGCGGCGTGTCGTTCTGGAAGCTCATCGCTCGCTGCTACCTCCGCGTGGGTGCTAGGTGCCCCAGGGCCCGGCGGATCTGCTCCGGCACCTCTTCGTGCGTGGAGAGGTCCAGCACCGGCGTCGAGACGCGCTGCAGGAGCCGCTTCGCGTGGCCCAGGCGCTCTTCGAACTCCTCGCCGAAGCGCCGCCGCAACGCGCTGTCGGAGGTGTCCACTTCCAGCTGCAGCTCGCCGTGCGCGGCGACCAGCCGGCCGACGTCGGGCATCCGCGCCTCCAGCGGATCGTGGACGAAGACGAGGATGACGTCGTTGTGCTCGGCGAGGCGGGTGACGAGGCGCAGCGTGCCGTCGTCCGCGCCGACGAGGTCGGTGATCACCGCGATGAGGTGGTCGTGCTTCGCCAGCCGCAGCGCGCGTTCCAGCGCCTCGTTCAGCATTCCCGGCCCGGGCGGCGCCTTCGCCTCGGCGGAGAGCGCATGGTTCTTGTCGACGACCGCGCGCAGGATGCGCATCACCCGGTTCTGGCTGCGGTGCGGTCGGATCTCGACCACCTCCTCGTCGTCGAAGACCAGCGCACCGACGCGGTCGCCGACCGAGAGCACGCGCCAGGCGCCCAGCGCCGCCGCTTCCGCCGCCACGACCGACTTCATCGCCCGGCGGGTGCCGAAGAACATCGACTGCCGCTGGTCGACCAACAGCAGGCAGGGGCGATCGCGCTCCTCGCTGTAGACGCGGACGTGCGCCTTCTTCGTGCGCGCGGTGACGCGCCAGTCGATGCTGCGGATGTCGTCGCCGGGGAGGTAGCGGCGGATCTCCTCGAAGTCGAGCCCGCGGCCACGCAGGCGGGAGGCGTGCCGACCGGAGAGCACGCTGTGGATCGGCTGGCGCGGGAGGAAGGCGAACCCCTGCGCCTTGTACTGCAGGCGGATCAGCGACTGCAGGTCGGCGTGGATTCCCGGCACCTTCGTTTCCGGTCCCATGGTCGGATGAGCTAGCCGACGGCGACCTGCTCGAGGATCTTGTCGATCACCGCGTCGGTGGTCAGCCCGTCCGCGTTCGCCTCGTAGGAGAGGATCAAGCGGTGGCGCAGGCAGTCGTGCACCACCGCGCGCACGTCGTCGGGGGTCACGTGATCGCGGCCGTGCAGCCAGGCGTGCGCGCGTGAGGCGCGGTCGAGCGCTAGGGTGCCGCGCGGGCTGGCGCCGACGTGAATCCACGAACCGAGCTCCTCGCCGTGGCGCTCGGGGTGGCGCGTGGCGGCGACGAGCGCGACGATGTATTCTCGATCGTCTCCATCGCGGCGACCTGGTGGACTTCCCGGCGGGCTTCGAAAATCTTCTCCTGCGGGATCCGGGTCTCGTCCTTCTCGCTCGTGTCCGCCTCCGCCGCGCGCTCCTCACCGCGGACCAGGCGCATGATCTCCAGCTCCGCGTCCTCGTCCGGCGGGTCGATGAAGACGTGCATCAGGAAGCGGTCCATCTGCGCTTCCGGCAGCGGGTAGGTCCCCTCCTGCTCGATCGGGTTCTGGGTGGCGAGGACCATGAAGAGATCGGGCAGCTCGTGCCGCTGGCCGGCGACGGTGACCTGTCGCTCCTCCATCGCCTCGAGCAGCGCCGCCTGCACCTTGGCGGGCGCGCGGTTGATCTCGTCGGCGAGGATGAGGTTGCCGAAGATCGGCCCCGGCTGGAAACGGAAGGTGTTCGACCCACCGTCCTCGACGTAGACCTCGGTGCCGGTCACGTCCGAGGGCAGGAGGTCGGGCGTGAACTGGATGCGGCTGAACTCCGACTCGAGGTTCTCCGCGAGGGTCTTGATCGCTCGCGTCTTGGCCAGACCGGGCAGACCCTCCATCAGTACGTTGCCGTCGGCGAGAACGGCGATGAGCAGGCGCTCGATCACCAGCTCCTGACCGATGATCGAACGCCCCATGCGCTGCTGGAGTTCGTGGATTGCTTCGAGGGCTGTCATGCGGCGTCTCCGCGGGGAGGAAGGGGTTTGCGAGGCGCGCGGAGTATACGGGAACGCCGCGGGATCAGGTTCCGTATTCGTATCCGCCGTCGACTCCTCGCCACTCTTCCGTCCCCACCCGACGGCACTCGTCCTCTCCGCCGAGGTACCCCCGCCTCACCAGACGCCGAAGTCCGCTGGCGGTGACCGTCACCGGGTCCGTTCCGGGGGTGCGGTACTCCCAGCTCTCCTCGTTGCTCGCTTCGGCGGCATCCTCGCCGTCCAGCTCCGCCTGCATCAGCTCGCGCATCTCCCGGATCAGCCGTACCTTCTCACCCGCGGAGAGGTTCGGCGCGCTGGAGAGCTGGGTGAAGGCGATCTGGTAACGGAGGATGAAGCGCTCGATCTCGTGAGCCCGGGCGCGCATCACGACGCGCTCGGAGCGGGCCTTCAGGTCCTCCAGCTCGCGCCGCAGCTTCCCGTCGGTGATCGCCTTCGCGGCCTGCTCGTACACGCGGGCACTGAGGGCGAGCATGCGGACGCGCTGCTCCTCATCGACGGAGAGGGCGCGGCGCCTCAGCTCTCGCGCGGCGCCGGCCCGCTGCCAGCGGAGCTCGAGGGCGTCCGCGATTCGCCTCACGCGGCGGTGGATCGGTCCGGCGAGCAGCTCGCGAAAGGCGTAGACGAGGAAGCCCGCCATCGCCACCAGGATCAGGACTCCGAAGAAGGGGCCGCCGTGCTCGCGCACGAAGCGAGTCGCCCCCGGCGCGACCAGGTAGACGATCCAGGCGCCGATCAGGACGGCGACGATCTTGACGGTCGTTCGCAAGGGAAGGACGCCGCGACGAGGTTCAGTCGCCCAGCTCGTGCTCGCTCGCGATCGCATCGGTCTCGATCCGCGTGAGCGTGTCCTCCAGGGTCGTACCGAGGCGCTTGATCAGGCTCTCCTTCATCGAGTCCGGCATCGGCCCCTCGAGCACTTCCTTCGTCTTCTCGGCGTAGAGCTCGTAGGCCTCCTGGAGGGAGTCCATGCGGCTCGCCATCCGCTCGTTCTCCAGGCCGCGCAGCCGCGCCTGCACGTAGGTCTTGATCGACGAGGCGACCTCGACCGACTTGGCGTCCCAGTAGGCCTTGCTCTCGCGCGCGACCGCCTCGCCCTGGTGGCGGAGCTTGGCGAGCTGTGCGTCGAGCACGATGTTCGCCGCTTCCAGCTCCTTGCGCGAACGCAGGTTCGCCACGCGCAGCTTGGCCAGCATTCCGACCGGCTCGCTCATCACCAGGTCGGTCGATCGCTGCCCCTGGACCAGCTCGATCTCGCTCGCGGCCGGCTTCTGCAGCGCCGTCTCCGGTTCCGGGGCGGCGGGCGCCCCCCCGTCCGAGGGCTCCTGCTTCTTCGGCTCAGGGGAGTGCTCGTCGACGGACTCGTGCTTCTCGTCACTCATGTTCGCTCCGGCCTCGGGACCGCGGATGGGATCGGCTCACCGTCAGGATAGCAGGGATGAGGATCGGGCATCGGGGACACCTCCGGGCTGGCGATCGCCTCCTGGCCCCCCCACCGCCCGAGAACCCGCGGGGATCCACGGACCGGGCGCGGAGGCGGTCGGAGCGAAGGAACGAGGGGGGATCGGGTCGCAGCGGCTTTTTCCCTGGCGCTCCCACCCGACCCGGTGCAATAATGCAACTTCCTATTCTGGGCCCTATCAGGCCTGTTTTTCGGCATTCCTCCGGGCCGCGGTCGCCCAGCGAGAAGCGCTATGAGCACTGTCCATCGAGCCATCCTCCTCTGCCTGAGCCTCGGGCTCGCCGGTCTCCTTCCCGCCTGCTCCGGCGGTGGCGGAGGCGGCGGCGGCCCCGTCGACCCCCCGGTCGAGGCGCCCAGCGGCCTCTCGTACTCCTTCTCGACCCCGTCCTACGTCAACGGCGTCGCGATCCAGAACAACGTGCCCACGGTCACCGGGACCGTGACCAGCTGGGTGGTGAGCCCGGCCCTGCCGGCGGGGCTCCTGCTGCACGGCACCACGGGCGAGATCTTCGGTACCCCCACCGCCCCCGCGACGGCCGCGAACTACACCGTCATCGCCTCCAACTCCGGCGGCAGCACGCAGGCCACGCTGAACATCACCGTCGAGCAGATGGACCCGCCCACGGGGGTCGCGTACTCGATGACCAAGGCGATCTACTCGCTGGGCGTGCCGATCACCAGCGACGTGCCCGCGGTGACCGGCATCCTGCTGGAGTGGTCGATCAGCCCCGCCCTTCCCGCCGGACTGGATCTCGACGAGACCACGGGGGCGCTCTCCGGCACACCGACGACCGCGGCACCGACGGCGATCTACACGGTCACCGTCGCGAACGCCGGCGGCAGCGCTGAGGTCAAGCTCGACCTCACCGTGGTGAACCCGGATGCGCGGTCGGTCTTCATCGCGGATCGAATCACGGCTGGAATGGACGAGCTGTTCCTGGTCTCGGTCGACGGGAGTGGACTGACCAGGATCTCCGGCGCCCTCGCGGCGGGCGGCAGGGTCCTCGCCTTCGAGATCTCTCCGAACGGCGAATCCGTGGCCTACACCGCCACTCGCGACGCCAACGACGTCGTCGAGCTCTACGTCGTGGACATCGAAGGCGGTACCCCGGTCAAGCTCAACTCGAACCTGACCTCGGGCGGCGACGTGGTCCATTTCGCCTGGGCTCCGGACAGCTCACGCGTCGCCTACCTGGCCGATCAGGAGACCGACGGGATCGTCGAGCTGTACTGCGCCCGGACCGACGGAACCGATAAGGCCAAGGTCAACGGAGCGCTGGTGACGACCGGCCAGGTCCTGTCGTTCGACTGGGCACCGGACAGTGCCCGGATCGCCTACCGGGCGGACCAGGAGATGGCCGGGTTCCCCGAGCTCTTCACCTCGATGCCGGATGGGACCCAGAACGTGAAGATCAACGGCGCGCTGGCCCTCGGCGGCACCGTCGGGGCCTACGGCTGGGCTCCCGACGCCACGCGCCTCGCCTACCTCGCCGGTCAGGACGCGGCGACGGTCATCGAGCTCTACACGGCGGAGGCGGATGGAGCTCTCCCGAGCAAGGTCAGCGTCGCTCCCGTCACCGGCGGCGACGTGATGAGCTTCGCCTGGGCTCCCGACAGCTCACGCCTCGCCTACCAGGGCGATATGAGCACGAACGGGCTCACCGAGCTTCACACCACGCTGCCCGACTCCGATCAGGCGAACGTGCGGGTCAACGGCGACCTGGTTTCGGGCGGAGATGTCACCCAGTTCGAGTGGGCTCCCGACAGCTCGAGCCTGGTCTACCTGGCGGACCAGGTCACCGACAACGTGAGCGAGCTCTTCGTCTCCACTCCCGACGGCGCCAGCAACGTCCAGGTCAGCGGAGCGCTGGTCGCGGGAGGGAGCGTGGTCCACTTCACCTGGGGTCCCTTCAGCTCGAGGATCGCCTACCTGGCGGACCAGGACGAGAACAACTCGTTCGGTCTCTACACGACCCTCCCGACCGGAGCCACGGAAGTCGCTCCGGTCCACGACCCGGCGATGCCGGCGGACCGGGACGTCACCCTCTATCAGTGGTGTCTCGACGGCAGCCGCGTCGCCTATCTCGCTGACCAGGATACGGACCAGATCACCGAGCTCTACTCGAACGTGGCCGACGGGAGCGAGGCTCCGGCCAAGGTCTCCGGCGCCCTCGTCACCGACGGCGAGGTCGCCGACTTCCTCTGGACGACGGACAGCGAGAACATCGTCTACCGGGCGGAGCAGCTGACCCTGGGGACCCTCGAGCTCTTCGTCTCTCCGGCGGCCAACGCCTCGGGCAACGTGAACATCTCTGGCACGATGACAGCGGGTGGAGAGGTGAGCAGCCACGACGTGACTCCCTGATCTGCTCGGCCCTCTCGGCCGTTCACCTACGCCGACTGACGCGCCGCGAGGATCCGTTCCGCCGGAGTTCGCTTCAGCCTCCGGGTCACGCCGAGCTTGGACAGCGACCAGATGAACCACTTGGTCGGGTCGAACTGGTACCAGCGAATGCCGTTGCGGTAGTCGACCTGGAAGCGGTGGTGGAAGTTGTGGTACCCCTCGCCGAGAGTGATCAGCGCGGTCCAGAAGCTGTCGCGCGCGGAGGTCTTCTTCGAGAAGGGGCGCGAGCCGATCCAGTGAGCCACCGAGTTCACCGAGAAGGTCGCGTGCCACTGGATGACCAAGCGGAGGAAGCCAGCGACCAGCAGCGCCCCGATCGGATCTCCCCAGAGGAAACCGAGTGCGAGGGGAAGGACACCACCGACGAGGATGGCCAGGGCCAGGTAGTGACGGTCCTGGAATCGAATCAGCGGATCCTCGTGCAGGTCCCGCGCGGCGGGGCGCCTGGCACCGGAGTCCTGATGCAGGATCCAGCCGATGTGCGCCCACCAGAACCCGCGGTGGATGTTGTAGGGATCCTCCTCCGCATCGCAGCGCGAGTGGTGCAGGCGATGGTCGACCGACCACTTCAGCGCCGAGTTCTGGATCGAGCCCGCGCCGAAGACGAGGTAGAAGGCGCGCAACACCGGACTCGCCTCGTACGTCGGATGAGCGAAGAGTCGGTGGTATCCGCCGGTGATCGAGATGCTGCACAGCGCCAGCCAGACGACACCGAGGCCGACGGTCCACCAGGAGAAGTGCACGAAGGCGAGGTACACCACGGCCACGACCGCCAGCAGGTGTGCCGCGGGGATGAAGACGCTGTTCGTCCAGTTGATCTTGAGGGGGTCCATTTGCCGGAGAGGATAGCGCCGGAGGCTTCGTCTCGCGCCGCTCTATCGATCACTCCACGTAATGAATGTCCCTTCCCCGAAAGGGGACACACGACTCCGCTTTTCTCGGCGCCCTGGCGGTCCCCGGGGCGCCTCAGCGCGGCGCGTGCAGCCGGGTCAACTCACCGATCGTTCGCAGCTCGACCTTCAGCTCCGGCGCCTCGGAACCGGCGAAGCGACAGGAGACCGCGACCGGGAACGACCCCGTGGGGATGCGCAGCTCCTCCACCACGAGCTCGAGTTGCTCGAGCTCCTGCCACGCCGCGTCGTGCAGGACCATCCGCGCCCCGCGAGCCCAGCGCAGGGACTGACCGGGTTCCAGCGAGACGCCCAGGTCGACCTCGTGTCCATCGAGCTCGAGCACGGTCTCCTCGGCCGCCACCTTGCCTGTGCAGCGCAGGATGAAGCCGAGTGGTTGCGACTGATGAGGGTTCTCGAGCTCGAAAGTGCTGGTGGTCGGCATCCCGGGCTGTTCTCGCCGCGAGTGTGTGCCCTTGAAGGAGTACACCTCGCGCAGCCCCCACCCGTCCTTCATCTCTCCCAGCGTGAACTCGCGCGAGATGTCCTGCAGCGCGGGCAGGAGCTCGGCGGGGAACGCCCCGGCGAGGCGCGCGGTCTCCCAGACGCGGATCGCTTCGAGGATCCGGGTACCGAAACCGTTCTGCGCCACCGTATCGGGGCTGGTCACGAAGGCGAAACCGGCGTTGAAGCCGGCGGAGCGCGCCAGCAGCCACTCGGCGTCCTCGAGGCTGGTCGCGGGCCCCATCTTGAACCAGCCAAGCATCCGCGGCATCAGGTTCCGCGCGAAGTAGCGCTGGTTCATCAGGCGGTACTGCGTCTGGCTCTCGCGAAAGCCGGCGTACCACGGTTCGCCCCAGTTCATCCGCGTGTAGATGTGCCAGAAGTAGTGTCCGGGGTTGCTCGCATCGTTGATCACCCGGCCGCGCAGCTCCGGCTTCAGCGCGTCGTACCAGCTCTGGACGAACAGCGTGCGCCCGTACTGCCCCAGGCCGGTGGACCAGTTCCCTTCGAGGCCGTCGAAGGAGATCTGCCGCAGGCCGGTGTGGTTGAACAGCTCGGCGAGTCGCTCGGCGACGCGCCGGCCGAGGTCCACGTCGGTGAGGAAGGTGCGATAGCCGTGGTCGATCAGCTTGGCCACCGCCGCGCCCTGCTCGTGCGCGGCGGCGGCGGTCCCGAAGGCGCCGCGCTTGCACTTCAGCAGTCGGCTCCCTTCGACCTCGCCGTACTGGATCAGCTCGTCGCCGATCCGGGCCGTGCGCAGGGCGCCGAGCTTCTCGAACCAGCCGCCGTCGGCGACGGAGAGCTCGGTCGCCTTCTCGTCGACCGCGGCGAGGAGCTCGGTCGTGCCGACCACGGCGAGCCCCTCATCGGGAACCGGAGTCACCAGCGGGTCGTTGGTGGTGATGAAGTTGCTGAGGGTGTGGACGCCGACTCCGAGCCCGTGCTCTGCCGCCCGGTCGACGCACGCCTTCAGCCCGTCCCAGCCATTCGGGAACTGTTTCTCGTTCAGCACGAAGGTCCCCCACTTCGAGAAGGGGCCGCCGTGGTAGAGGTACTTCAGGCCGGCGCGCCTGGTCAGCTCGATCGCCTGATCGATCGTGTCCTCGCCGAAGCTGATGATCAGGTACGCGGCGGTCGCAGTACGCGCGGTCTTGGCCCACTCCCCGTCGACGAGCGGGTGCGGCAGTCCTTCGGCCACCTCGATCGCGCCGATCGTCGCCAGACAATCCTCGATCGGGCAGCCGAAGAGAGCGATCGCCGAACCGACGATGCCGCCGTCCTCGAAGGCGGGCACGACGAAGCGCGGGTGCCCCCAGTTCTCGATCACGCGCGCCTGCGAGCGGTCGCGCGTGTAGGCCTGGATCGTGCTGCCGAACTCCGCCTTGAGGGCGGCATCCCCCCGGTAGAGCTCCTTCACCCCCTCGCCGACGTCAGAGTAGTCGCTCTCCGCGAAGATGTTGTAGCTCGGCATCTGGTCGTGCTCGTTCGCCGCCGCCCCACCGATCGTCCGGGCGTTGAGCCCCTGCAGGCCGATCGCGAAGCGGTCTCCGCGCACCACGCCGATCGTCTCGCCGATCGAGCGGTCGAGCGTGGTCGGGTAGGGCCCCCACATCAGGAGCTCGACGCCCTCCGGCGGTTCGACGGCGAGCACCTCGAAGCGCAGGTGGCTCGGCCTCTGCTCGACGCGCAGGGTGACTCGCCCGCCACCCGCGAATCCCAGGCTCCAGCGGTTCTCGTCGATGGTGAGCGACTCGGGCTCGCGGTACTCACCCCCCACGCGAATGCGTACCAGCGGCGCCGGCTCGGCTTCCGGCCGGTAGTCGATCGCGTCGCGCGCGTCGACGAAGCCGGTGAAGTGCCCGGTCTCGTCGACCACGGCGTGGAAGTGATCGGTACGAAGCTCGTGCACCTCTGGTGCGACGACAAGGCTGAGCAGGAGAGTGGTCCACATGATTGAATGTCAAGGTACCTTGCGAAAGTGGATGCAGTGTCCGCCACCGGGCGCCAGGACGGCGTCGATCGTCTCGACGCGCCGCACTCGATACGCCTCACGGTTCTCGAGGTAGTGCGCACCGGGAGCGTCTTCGTAGAGCGTGGCGATGTAGGTTCGCTCGGGCTGGAGAAACTCGAGAGGGATCCGCAGCGTGCGAGCTTCCTCGTTCGTGGCCGAAGCCACGAACCACGCGTCACCATTGCGGCGCGCGGTGGTGATGAACTCACCGATTTCCCCGTGCAGGAGCCGGGTCTCGTCCCAGGTCATCGGTAGCGCGCCCAAGAACTCGAACAGGTCGGCGTGCTCCTCGTACGCTTCGGGACAGTCGGGCAGGATGGCCAGCCCGGAGAAGGTGATCATCACTCGCGCCGTTTCGGCGACGATCGTCGTGTTGACGTTGGTGAAGATCTTGGGGCGGTCGCGGGCCGGGTTCTCGAGCGTGTACAGGCCGTTGCACATATCCAGGGGACCGGCCAGCTGATTCACGAAAACCTGCTCGCAGAACCCGGTCGGGCTGAAGGCACGGCGAGCGTCGGACTGGGAGTGACAGAACTCGCGAGTGACGTAGTTGGGCCAGGTGCGGCGGTCCCCGGAGGGCGCCACGGGTCCGTCGTGGAAATCACAGAGCAACTGGTGCTTCGCGCAGAGCTCGACGATCTCACGCGTCGCACGCACCTTCTGCTGCCCGCTCCCTTTCATGAAGCCGTACTTGATCCCCGCCACGCCCCAGCGCTGGTAGAGCGCGAGGGTCTCCTCGAAGGGGAACTTCCGCCGGGCGAGGTGGTTGAAGTAGAGGATCACGCCGACTCCCTTGTTCCGGCCGTAACCGATCAGCTCCGGAACGTCGACAGGATCATCCCAGTCCGCGGGCGGCGGTTGCGGAACGAGCCTGGGGTCCTGGGGATCCGGCTGGACGAGCAGGTAGTCGCGGCAGGTGCGGGGGTCGGAATCCTCGTCGAACTCGAGGCCGTACCACCCCGCGTCGAGGACCAGGTAGCGGACTCCATGCTTCGCGGCGAAGTCGATGAAGCGCCTCCAGCTGGGCATGTCCAGCCCGTAGGTGAAGCCGTCCTCCGTCGTCGCTCCCCACGCCCGCCAGTCCCACATCGCCAGCCCCGGTTCGATCCAGCTTGTATCCTCGATCGCACAGGGAGGGTTCAGGCAGTAGGTGACCGGTGAGGTGAGCAGATCACCGGCGGTTCGCCCCACCAGGACCACGCGCCAGGAGGTGGTCTTGCCACGCTGCAGAGTCGAGGGAGAGAGAGTCGCTCGAAACGCGTAGGGCCCGGCGTCGCTCGCGGTGAGCTCGAAGGGCGCGTGGTCGATGATCGCCGCCTCGAGAACGGCCGCGTGCCGGCCCGACGCAGTGCGAACGGCCATCGGCAGCCGCGCGCCGGTACGTTTTCCGGTCTTGAAGGCGCTCAGCGGCTGGGGCCCGAGGGGGTCGTGTTCACCGGCGTAGCACCAGGCGGTGTGATCCGCGGCGAAGCGGAACTCGGTGCGATCGTCGGTCAAGGGAATCGTGGCGCCCCAGCCCCCGTCGGAGGGGAAGCCGTACCGCAGCCCGCAACCGCCATCGTAGACGCGCACCTCGATCTCCAGGGAGCGGTTCTCTCCTGACGCCTCGCGCAACGTCCACCGCACTCCGTTGTAGTGGTTCTCGTACTCGGCGAACTCACCCCAGACGGGCACGACCTCTTCGCGCACTACCGCCCGGTCCGTCCCCACCGTCTCCAGCACTCCGAGCTCCTCCTCCCCGAGCAAGAGACCCAGCCGTCCAGGTTCTAGCAGCGGTTCACCCTCGAGCTCCAGCTCCCAGCGGGGAACCCCTTCGACCAGCTGGAGCTTCGCCGTCAGGTTTCCGTCGGGACTTCGAACCTCGACCGAGTCTGCTGCCGCTCCCGGTGTGCTCAACGTGGCTGCAAGGACTAGACTGCAGGTGTGGATTCTCATGGGGCGAGGATACAGAAACTCAGTCCTCCGCGTTCTCCCGATCCCCCAGCCCCAGCTGGTGAATCACCCGGTGCTGGTGCGGCGCCGGGATCCCCTCCGCGTCGAAGCGATGCTTGATGCGGCGGCGGAGCTCACGAGCGAGCCCCCACTGCGCACCGGGCTGGGTCTTGACCATCACCCGCAGGTCGATCCGGCTCTCGCCCAGCGCCTGCACGCCGGCGACACTCGGCTCCTCGAGGATCTCCCGGCCCAGCTCTTCGTCGGCGTGCAGCTCGCTCAGGACCTCGCGCAGGATCTCCGTGACGCGATCGACGTCTTCGCCGTACGACACGCCGACCTCCAGGACGATCCTCGACCAGCCCTTGGTCTTGTTGGCGACACGCTGGACGAGACCGTTCGGCACGTAGTGCACCGTACCCTGCAGGTCGCGCAACGTGGTCATGCGCAAGGAGATGTGCTCGACCGTCCCGTTGGCGACACCGAGATCGACGACGTCCCCCACCGAGTACTGGTGCTCGAGCAGCATGAAGAAGCCGGCGAAGAAGTCGCGCACCAGCGACTGCGCGCCAAAGGCCACGGCGAGGCCGACGACCGATGCGGAAGCGATGATGGGGGTGATGTCCAGTCCGAGGAAGGCCAGCACGTAGATGCCGGCGATCAACCAGACCACCACCCGGATCGACGCCGTGGTCACGTTGGTCAGGGTTTCCAGCCGGCGCTGGCGATCGGGGCTACCGACCTCGCCCTGGGCCTTCCTCTTCATCCGGCCCGCCACCCGCCGGAGACCGCGGACGGCGAGAATGGCCAGGAAGGGAATCAGCGCGACCTTGAACAGCGTCCACAGCGCGTGGTTCCACAGGTCCTCTCGATACCTCGAACGCAGCTCGTCGATTCGCTCCAGCAGCTGCTTCCGGGTGCCGTCCACCTCATCCATCTCGGCACCAATGTGCGTGATGTGACGCCGGAAGGCGTTGATATCGCTCTCGATTCCGTGCCGAGACAGCCGGTGCGTCAGCGTGGCGATCCAGACCCGATCGCCCCACAGCCGAGCTTCCGCCTCGACCAGCTGGTCGGCCCAGTACAGCCTGTCCCATTCATGGTCGTCGAGGACCCGAGGCAGCTCACGACCCAGCGCCTCGGAGAACTCGGCCGCGATCCGGATCCGCCGCGAGGGGTTGGCCGAGGTGGCCGCCAGGGAACGAACGACGTGATACTCGAACTGACGTTCGCGTTCGACCTGCTGCATCGCCTCGATGGCACCCGACAGATCGGTGCGGTACTTCTGATTGATCTCGATCAGCTCGTCGTAGGCGATCCGCGCGCTGTCGTACTCGTCGATGACTCGCTCGAGGTTGGCGACCTCGAGGTAGTAGGCGAGTAGCGTGACCTCGAAGCGCTCCCGGCGCTGCGGCTTGGCGATGGAGGCCAGGAGCCTCATCACGGTCGAGCGGTCGTCGAGGACACGCTGTCGAGCCGTGTACTCCAGGTTCTCTCGCTCGAACTCTCTCAACGACTCCACCGGCGTGCGCGCGGCCTCTACGTGGGCCACCGGCCGGGCGATCAGGTTGTTGTTCTGCTGGGCAACCGCCCCGCCGATCTCCGCCCACTGCTTCCAGGAGAGGTAGTGCTCCTGCTGCCGCAGCGACGTCCGCAGGAGCTCTCGCACCGCATCGGTTCTCCGGTGCGACCCCTGACGGACGTCGACCAGCTCGGCGACCTCCTCTCTGGTCAGCGCAGTGACCACGTCTTCCGGTATGCGTGCATCGGGAAGGACCCTGTCCCGCCGCCGCCTCTCCACCTCGCGCCAGGCGGTGGTGAGCCGCCGCTCCAGCGAGAGGCGAGCGGCGGACGCCTCATCCACCGCGTCGATGCGCCGCTGATACTCGTCGATCCCTTCCCGCAACTCACCGACCAGCTGCTCCAGCTCGAGGAAGTAGCGCAGGCGCTCCTTCGCCGCGCGCTGGTTCAACCGCAAGGCGCGCAGGTCCGCCTTCGACGGCGAGAGCAGCTCCTCGTCCTCGTCCACCTCCTCGACGTCGGTTTCGTCCCACAGGGTAGTGATGGCCTGCTGGCGCTCCTCGAGCTCGCTGGTGTCGGCCGGCAGCAGATCCTCCGCCCGCCCCTCCAGCGCGGCGAGCTCCTGCCGGATCTCCTCGCCGCGCCCGGGATAGGCGGTGATCTGCTCCTGCGCGTAGGGCGCATCGAGCGAGACCGCCCGCTCCAGGATCTCCGGCAAGCGATCCTCCATCTCGGCCAGCTCCAGCTTGCGCGCCTCCTCCTCGGCACGCGCTTCCGCCAGGGCGATGAAGGCGGCTCCGTCGGGATCGAGCTCGGTCAGGAGCGGTCCGTCCTCGAGCGCCGCCATCTCGGCCACCATCGTGGCGAACGCCTCCTCCTCCCGCAGGACGGCCCGAGCGCGCTCGACCAGCTCGGCCTGCGTCTCGAGCGCCTGGCGCTCCGCCTGCTCGGGCTCCGTGCGAGCCAGCCGTCGCTCCACCTCCTCCTTCAGGAGGGTTCGCCTGGCCTCGGTGTAGATGATCGATTTCAGCGTCACCCAGACGTTCAGCCCCTCGACCTCCTCGTACTGGATCGGCCGTTCGCCGCCGGGATCCTCGAGGGCCGCCCGCGCCTGCACGGCACAGCGGATCCTGACCAGCACCCCGCCCGCCTCGCGAATCGCGTCTCCGCCGGTGGCGAGTTGCTCGCGGAACGAGATCAGCATCGTCCGGCTCGATTCGAGCAGCGCGAGGGTCTCCTGGCGGTAGGCCAGCATCGCCTCGGCCCACAAGAGCTCCCGGTGCGCCGCGCGCAGCTCGGCGTGCCCGTCCCCCTCCGCGAAGTCCTCGCGTTTCGGCGCGACCCGCTCGGCGCGAGCTCGGTCGTGAGCCTGCAACGCCTCCCAGCTCTGCCTCGCTTCGCTCCTCAGCTCCTCCAGCTTCGCAATCGCGCCCCAGTCGGTCTTGGCCCCATCGAGCGCCGCCTGGATCCCGGCCTCCTCACTCTCGATCAGCGTCTGGCGTTCCCGGGCCTCGATGGTGATCACCGACATCAGGATCTCGCTAGCGTCGCGTTGAGCGGTCGTGTCGTGGATCAGCTCGGCGGGTGGCGGCTCGACCGTCGACAGGTCAGCGACGGCCGCTTCCTCCGCCTCGCGCAGGGCGGAGATCCGATCGGGTAGCGTGGCCGCGAAGGTCCGCGCCGTCTCGACCCGCGTCGCTCCCTGTCCCAGCTCTTCCAGCCCCAGTGCGCGTGCCGCCTCCTCCGCGGTGACCTTCGCTTCGGTGACGAGCGGGTCGACCCTGGCCAGCGCCAGCTCCGCCGCTTCGGCCGCCTCGGTCAACGACGTCGCGGCCTTCTCCAGCTCGGCGAAAAGCTCCGCCTGTACGGCCTTGCGCTCCCGGGCACGTCGCGGCGCGTCGACTCTCTGCTCGAGGAGGGCGACGTGGTCGCGCCACGCCTCGAACCTGGCCGCGAGAGCGTCGTGACCCTCGTCGGGATAGGTATCGATCGTGGCGGGCGCTTCGGGCAGCGGCGCGGATACGGCCTCGAACAGCTCGATCAGCTCGCGACCTTCGAGCTCGGCCCGCTCGACGGTGCGCCGGACCAGCGAGCTCGAGCTGTCGAGAGCCTCGAGGGCAGTGCGGGCTTCGGCGAGGACTTCGTCGTCCGCGGGGGTGAGGGTGAAGAGGAGCGTGGCGAGGATGGGGAGGAGCATGGGGCCGAGTCTACGCTCCCGTGACGGACCTCGACCACCGCTCGCGCGCATCGGGACGCCCCACGTCCCTTTTCGCCTCGATACCCCTGGCACTCCTGGGCCCCGGGGGGAGAATCGACTCCGCGCGACCGATTCCCTCGTTGTATTCGCCACCAGACAACCAGCTCTGAAGGAGCCCGTGATGTCCGTCCGCCTGGATTCCCCGCAGTCCGCCGCCGTCACCCTGTCCGTCGTTTGCCTGCTGCTCTGCGCCCCGGCGTCCGCGCAGGACATCTGCGTGACCCACCGCAAGAGCATCGACCGCCAGCTCGAGGACCCGAACGGAGACAGCCGGCTGCCCGAGGTCTCCGCGGACGCACGCTTCATCGTCTTCGAGAGCGACGCGAACGACCTCGTCTACGGGGACACCAACGGCCTGACCGATGTCTTCGTCGTGGAAGTGTCCAGCAGCGACATCGAGATGATCAGCTGGTCGCACACGGGCGGGGCGACGAACGGCGACTCCGACCACGCATCGATCTCGGGAGATGGTCGCTACGTGCTCTTCGAGAGCGTGGCCAGCAACCTGGTCGTCGGTGACGGCAACGGCGTTCGCGACGTATTCCTGTACGACCGCGAGCTCGACGTGATGAAGCGGGTCAGCGTCGCCAACACCGGAGCCGAGGGCAACGCCTCCAGCGGGCAGGGTGGGTTGTACAAGGGCTCGGCGATCTCCGACGACGGGCAGCGCGCCGTCTTCCAGAGCTTCGCCTCGAACCTGGTCGGCGGCGACACCAACATGGCGACCGACATCTTCCTGTACGACGCCGTCACGAGCTCGGTCTCGATCGTCAGCCTCTCGATGATCGGTCCCGGCCCGGCCCCCGCCAACGGCACATCCCAGGACCCCGACATCTCGGCGGACGGAGCCTACGTGGCCTTTGCCAGCTACGCGAGCAACCTGGTGGGCGGCGACACCAACGGCGAGAACGACATTTTCGTGGTCAACCTCTCCAACCTGGCTGCCGTGCGCGCCACGGTGGCGATGATCGGCACCCAGGTCGACGGATCGAGCTGGAAGCCGAGGCTCTCCGCCGATGGCAACGAGGTCACCTACGAGAGCCACGCCACCACGCTGGTGCCGAACGACACCAACGGGGTGATCGATGTCTTCCTGTTCGATCGAACAGCCTACGCGGTCGAGCGCGTCAGCCTCACCTGGGACAACCAGGAAGCGAACAACTACTGCTACCACCCCTCGATCAACGCCGACGGCACGCGGGTGAGCTTCACCAGCGCTGCGAGCAACCTCGTCCCGGGCGGCTCGGGTGTCCAGAACGTCTACGTGCGGGACCGGTGGGGCAGCGACACCGAACGATGGGGCGAGGACTCCGCGGGCGGCACGGGCTTCGCGGGGAGCAACGATTCCTCGCTCACGGCGGACGGTTTCAAGATGGCCTTCATGAGCCTCTCCCCGCTGGTGCCGGCGGACACCAACAACATGAAGGACGTCTACCTGCGCTACTGCGGGCCGACGGCGACCAGCTACTGCCCCGGACTCGGCGAGCTCTGCCCCTGCGGCAACGGCGGCACGGGAGGCGCGGGGTGCGAGAACTCCGCCGGCCAGGGCGGCGGCCTCCTGACCGCCACCGGCCTGCCGAGCGTCTACCTGGACTCGGTCACGCTGCACGCTTCCGGACTGCCGGCGCAGGCGCCGATCCTCTTCTTCCAGGCGATCAACGAGCTGAACTACGGCTCGGGGATCACCTTCGGCGACGGCCTGCGCTGCGCCGGCGGCGCGCTCCTGCGCCTCAAGGTCAAGATCGCCAGCGCCGGCGGCACGGCCGCCTACGGCTACGGAATCGGTACCGACATCCCGATCTCGATCCGCGGCCTGGTCCCGACGATCGGCGGCCACTTCCGTTATCAGGGCTGGTACCGCGACATCGCCCCGTTCTGCACCATCGACGAGTTCAACCTGACCAACGGGCTCTTGATCGAGTGGGCTCCGTGAGCGCTACCGCCCGTACCAGACCTTGTCGAAGCGGAAGTACACCTCGAGGGTGAGCGCCATCATCGCCGTCGAGTAGACGCGACCGCCGAAGAGCCCCCACGGGCCGATCGGGTCCCACGAGCCCCGGTTCGGACCCGAGGTGCACTGTGAGCCGAGGACGGCCTTCTTCATCGCCTTGTTCCAGGCCTTCCAGTGCTTGCCGCCCATCTGGAACATCGCGTAGCTGCCGTAGTACCAGTAGTACATGTCGCAGACGAGTCCCTCGTCGTCCCACTCCGGCAGCGCCTTCAGCAGGAGCTCGGCGTTCTTCTCCATGATCGGTGTGTTCTTCGGGGACTGCCCCAGGAAGAAGCGGCAGAGCAGGCCGGCCGCGGTCAGCGCCTCGGTGCGCTGCACCGGGTAGCGGTCATTGACCCCGGGCATGCGGGAGCTGAAGCTCCCCGTCGCGTCGTAGCCGACGCGTCCGGTCTCCCCGTCGGTTATCACGTCCAGGTAGGCGATGGCGACGTCCAGGGCGTCGGTGTCGATGGTCAGCCCCGCCTCCTGGGCGCTCAAAAGGAGGAAGACCATCCAGGAGGTGACCGAGGTGTCGTTGTCGCCGTTCGGCGGAATGGTGTAGCGCCAGGCGCCGTGGGAGTTCCGCCCGCTGAGCGCGTAGTCGACCGCCTTCTGGGCGGAGTGCTTCAGCAGCGGGTTCTTGCTGAAGAAGTACGCCTCGCACATCGCCAGCGAGGCGATCGCGTGCTCGTAGATCGCGGCCTCCCGTCCGGGCGCGTCCTTGGGGGCCTTGGCCGGACGGCCGATGCAGCCAGTCTCCGCGTCCTGCTGCTCGCGCAGCCACTTGATCCCCGTGACCACCTGGCTCCGGTGCGGCCCCGACCGGGTGGTGCTGCCGTCTCCGAGGAACGCCAGCAGAGCGAGCCCCGTGGTGCCGACCGTGTAGTCCGTGTCCTCCGCGTTCCAGGAGCCGTCTGGTGCCTGGTTCGAGGCCAGCCACGCCAGCGCGATCTTCAGCGGATCCTCGGTCCCGGCGAGCTCCGCCTTCACCAACTCACTCTGGAAGCGAGCCGCGGACGGCGGCGGCGTGGCCTCGTCGGCCGGCTCCTCCTGAGCGGGCAGCGAGAGGCACAGTGGAGCGAAAAGACCGACGAGAGCGAGCGCGATGGGGCACTTCATGGAGAGAGAGTAACCAGAACCGCCGACCCCCGCCATTCGTCCCGGGCCTCCCCCCGGTTAGAGTGTGCGCCCGCCGATGAGCCCCACTCCCCGAGTTCCTCACTTCGTCACCTGCGCCCCGGGTATCGAGCCGCTGCTGCACGGCGAGATGAAGGCGCTGCACCTGTCTCGCGTCGAGCGGCAGGTTGGCGGGGTCTACTTCGAGGGAACGGCCGAGGACGCGATGCGCGCGAACCTGCACCTCCGGACCGCGGTCCGGGTGCTGCGACGCGTGGCGCGCTTCGAGGCGCCGGACCAGGACGCGCTCTACGCCGGCGCGAGCGCGGTCGACTGGCGACCCTTCCTGCCGCACGGGGGCACGCTTCTCGTTGCCGGACACTCGCGCGACTCGCGCCTCGATCACACGCTCTTCATCGAGCAACGCACCAAGGACGCGATCGTCGATCGCTTGCGCGTGGAGCTCGGCGAACGGCCCTCCGTCGACAAGGACGATCCCGACCTCCTGGTGCACGCACACCTCTTCCGCGATCGTTGCACCCTCCTGGTCGACACCTCGGGGAAGTCGTTGCACAAGCGCGGCTGGCGCGTGTTCCAGGGTCGCGCGCCGCTGGCGGAGACGCTGGCGGCCGCCGTGTTGCTCTCCTCGGGCTGGGACCGCCGCTCACCGTTGATCGATCCCTTTTGCGGTTCGGGCACGCTGCTGGTCGAGGCCGCACTGCTCGCCGCGGATCACGCGCCCGGGCTGTTCCGGTCGCGCTTCGCCTTCGAGGGGTTCGCCGACTTCGACGTCAGGAGGTGGCGTCGATTGAGGGAGGAGGCGGGGCAGCGATCCCGCTTCCCGAAACGCCTCCGCCTGATCGGCTCCGAGCTCTCCGCCGAGGCGATCGATGGAGCGCGGGAGAACCTCGCCTCCGTGGGCGTCGATGAGCGCATCGAGCTCGAGGTCGCTGACGCGACCGAGCTCGCTCCCCGCCGCGGGTGGAACGGCTGGATCGTGACCAATCCACCCTACGGCGAGCGCGTCGGTGAAGGGGAGGATCTGCGGGCGCTGTACCGTGCCTTCGGTGACCGGCTGAAGGAGCACTGCCAGGGTTACCGGCTCGCGTTGCTCTGCGGAGCCCCCGAGCTGATCCGGGCGCTGGCGCTGCGTTTCGAGAGCCGGGCTCCGTTCAAGAACGGGGCGCTGGACTGCGATCTGGTGACGGGTCGGATCTGACGGAGAGGCGGTTGCCCGCCGCGCGCGGATTCCCGAACCGAGGAGGGGCCTACTTCGAGGGATCCGGCCCGCCGACCGTGAACTTCTCGAACTGCTCCAGGAGACCCGAACGCTTGATCAGGTCCGCCTGAAGCTCCTCGTAGGCCGGCTCACCCTCGACGCACCACAGGGGCTTCTCGAAGAGCTGGAAGAGCTCCCCGTCGGTGACCCGGCGGGTGGCCTGGACCGACGCGCGAACCTCCATCCAGTGCTTCCAGCGGCCGAGCACGTCGTTGATGCCGACGAAGTCGCCAGCGGCGATGCGATCGAGGCGAAAGTGGCGACGTCCCAGGCCGAAGAAGCTCGCCAGGGCGCGCTTCCACGATCGAGAGCGCACGTCCGCGCGTTCGAGGCGAAACTCGGAGTCGTCCTGGATGCGCGCCATGACCCACATGCGCCGCATCGAGAGGGCCAGCAGCGCCGGAAGGAGCGCGTTCAGGTTCTCCTCGTCGTAGTTCTTGATGCAGGTCAGCAGCGCGTTGCGCACCTGCAACACGCGAAGCTGCTCCGTGGGGAAGCGACTGGACGTCCCGGAGTGGTCGTGCCGACAGACCGCACGCGGCGCGTAGTGCACCTCGAAGCCGGCGAGGTTGGTGCGCCAGCCGATGTCGAGGTCGTCGTAGTAGGCGAAGAAGTCCTCGTCGAAGCCGCCGAGCGCGTCGAAGGCCTCGCGCGAGATCGCCATGGCTCCCCCGCACGCGAAGAGACAGCGGCGCGGGAAGTCGTGCCCCGGCCCGGGAGGATGCTGATAGCCGGTGGCCACGGCGATTCCGTGGAAGTTGGTGCCGCCGCCGGCGTGGTCGATGCGCGTACCGTCGCGGCTCAGCATCCTGGCCCCGGTGCTCGCGCACTCGCCGCGTACGATCGGTCCCACCAGCTCGCGCAGCCAGGTCGGCTCGACCCGCACGTCGTTGTTGAGGAACACCGGCACGTCCTGCGGTCCCTCGACCTCCTCGAGCCTCTTCACTCCCTGGTTGCAGGCCGGCGTGAAACCCGTGTTGCGAGAGTTCGCCACGACGTGGACCCGCGGGTGATTCCGCGCCAGCCAGTCCACGCTCCCGTCGCGGGACGCGTTGTCGACCACGACGACCGAGAGGCGATCCTCGGGATAGTCGCTCGCGAAGAGGCGACCGAGGCAATCGACCAGCATCCGCCGGCCGTCACAGTTGACGATCACGACGCCGACGCGCGGCAGGTCGGCGTCGGCCAGCGGCTCGCCGTGCTCGACTCGCAGGCTCTCCAGGGTGTGTTGTCCGGGAACGCTCATCGATTCAGTGGATGCCCTCCAGCTCGCGCAATCTCACGCGCTGCACTCGAACGAAACCAGGACGGCCGAGGAAACTCGGGGTATTCACGACCTTCAACAGTGCGCCTGGACGCGGGATGTCGAGCGGAAGCTTCAGGAGGTGGACGCCGCCCCCTTCACCGGGCTGCCGGATCGGGCCGAAGCGAGTCACCAGCCGGCCGTCGATCAGGATTCGGCCCGACTGCTCGAGGTCGCCCTCCGCGTCGGTGAAGTAGAGCCAGACGGAGAGCTCGTTCCGGCCGGCACCGATCCCCTCGAGATCGAAGGTGAGCGAGCTCCTCTTCGGACCCAGGAGCACCATGTCGCGGCCGTGGAAGCCGACCTTCCGCCCGCGGGCCCGTCCCTCCCGCGCGCTGCGGTCGAAGCAGTAGCCGCCGTGGTAGCGCGAGCGCCGCGTGCGGCAGAAGAGACCGCGATAGCGCACCTCGAGGAGCCGGGCGCGCTCCTCGGGAAGCTCGATGACGATCCCGCGCCCCACACCGCGCGAGCGATCGAATTCGGCCGCCGAGCGCCAGATCAGGACCTCCAGTGGATCGTCGGTCGCCTCGTTCCCGCCCAGCCCCTCGATCAGGGGCACGGCGCATTTCGGGTTCGCGTCGAGCTCGTGAGCGGCGAGCACGGCCTTCTTCATCCCGTGTCGGTCCGCCGTCGACAGGTCGGCGGTGACCAGCGTCGGGATCCTCGCCCGCCAGGCGCTCTCGACCAGCGCCCGCACGTCGTCGCCAAAGCCGTGGACGTGCAGCACGTCGGCGCGGCCGGCGCGGAACGGCTCCAGCGCTTCGCCGGCCCCGGCGCGGAGACAGGTCCACCCGCGCTCCTCGAGCCGCGCGATCACCTCGTCCGTCCCTTCGAGGTCCGAGGCCGCCGCTCCGTGAACGTGCACCAATCGCGGCCGCGGATCGTCGAGGGCCGCCGACATCGAGAAGCGCCGCGGGGACTCGCTCCCCTCGTGGAGCCCTTCGTACAGGGCGCGGCGCAGCTCGATCGCCTCGGCCAGGCGACGGTCGTACTCCTCGCCGACGAGTCCCGCTTCGGCCAGCGCCTCTCGATCGCGGGCGGTCTGCAGCGCGACCGCGTGCTCGAGGGCTTCGGGGCCCGAAACGCAACGGCGATTCAACCACTCGATGTTGAACAGCGCGTCCTCCTTCGCGCGGGCACGAGTGGTCGGCGCGTCGTACTCGTGGCTGTGGTGGATCACGACTCGATCCTCGTACGCGATCGAACCACCACTCTCGAGGATCGCCCGCGCGAAGAGGACGTCCTCGCCGAAGTCGCAACGCGGGTAGGGGTGCCGCTCCCAGACCCCGCGGCGCACCGCCGAGGCGGTGTCGTTGTAGTTGAAGAGCTCGCGGATCGCGTCCCCGTCCATCAGCTCGAAGGTCTCGGGCTCCGGCATGCGCTCTACCCGGCGGCCGGTCCGATACCCCGGGTCGCCAGCCGAGAGGCTCTTCGCCAGGACATCCGCCTCGGGGCGGGGCTCGTTGCGCACGTAGCAGGCGCTGATCTCGGGATCCTCGAAGTTCTCGAGGATCGTCGCCAGCCACTCCTCGCCGACGGGGATCGAGTCGTCGACGATGAAGACCAGGAGCGCGCCATCACTGAGCGCCGCGAGGGTGTTGCGCGAGTCCCCGTGGTTGAACTCGGAGGTGTGGATGCCGTGGACGCGCAGCGGAACCGGAAAGCGCGAGGCGAAGTCGGCGAAGATCTCCAGTGTCCGGTCGGTGCTGCCGCAATCCAGGGCGAGGAAGTCCCAGGGGACATCCAAGCGCTGGGCGGCGAGACCCTCGAGCACCCGCTCCAGGAACGCCTCGCCGTTCAGGATCGGCAGCAGCACGGAGATCGAGCTCGGCGTCGCCATTCAGCTCCCCTGCGTCTGCTCGAGCCCGGCGATCACCTCGTAGGTGCCCACGTCGGTATAGGTCGCATCGGGCAGACGCACGGCGCGGGCGTCGAGACCGGCGGCGATGGCCTCGTTCATGATCGTGGCGAAGTCGGGAGCCTCCGCCGACGAGACGCGCTCGTGCAGGAAATCGCTGAAGCGCGGGCTCCAGACGATGCAGCCCCAGCACTCGTGCAGGCCCTGATCGGGCTCCTTGTCGGCGATCCGTTCCACTCCATTCTCGCCGTGGACGACGATGCCGACCTGCTCTGGCGTATCCGTATGAAACAGGCCGAGGTGTAGATCGGCGGGGCTCTCACCCGCCCTGGGCATCAGTGGCCGAAAGGCGTCCAGGGGAGTGATGATCGTGTCGGCCATCCCGAAGACGACGGGGTGATCCTCCATCAGGTGGTACGCCGCGTCCAGCGCCTCGGCTAGCCCGGCCGAGCCGCCGCGCCCCTTGCGCTCGCGATCCTGGTAGGCGTAGCTGATCCGACAACCGAAGCGCGCGCCGTCCCCGAAGTAGCCGATCAGCTGGTGCTTCGTCTCGTTGATCACGAAGACGACGTGCTCGACGCCCACCTCGACCATGTTCTCCAGCACGTGCTGGGCCACGGGCTTGTAGCGGCCGTCCCGGATGATCGGGTACAGCTCCTTCGGGTAGGGCAGATTCAGGCGCAGTCCGGCGCCGGCCGCGGGGATGACGCCGATCGGTACGGGGGAACTCAAGGCGGTCGTGAGGTCGGGGAGATGGGCCGGCATTCTACCCGGAAAGCCGGACGCGGCGACGGTTCTTGCCCCGACTCCGGGCTCCGTCGCAGCAGTCTCACCGAGACCCGGCTCGTTCGACCGGTGGTCGTCCGTTCTCGGACTCCTGAAGCTCCACGGGACGTGCCACCATCCGCGAGACCCGGCGCGCGACGGAGCTCTCGCGAAGGATCTTCCGCTGGGCGGCGAGAAGTCGCGTCGCCAGGGGATCCCGGGGAGCGAGCAGGCGATTCAGCAGAGTGGCGATTCGCGCGGGCTCGCTCCGGTCGACGATCATCTCCGGCGGCGCCGCCTCCAGCAGCGGGTGCGGAGCCGACGCGGACACCATCAGGCACGGGAAGCCGACGGCCAGCGCCTCCCAGGCGGGAGCGAGGTTTCCCAGCAGCCCGGGAAAGAGGATGGCGGCCAGCGTCGAGGAGGCGTCGGGAGGGGGGCCTTCGTAGGGCACGAACCGCCCTCCGTTCCTGGTGAAGACGACGCGCAGCCAGCCCGACGGCGACGGTACGAGGAGCTCGCCGAAAGAACGAGATCCCAGCGGGCCGGCTCCGAGCGAGGTCGCGTACCGGATGATGGTCTCGGTGCTCGCACCCGCATCGGCGACGAGCAGCAGGTGCGCGTTCGCGGCGCACGCGCCCGACCAGTCGGGGAGTCGCCAGGAGTGTGTGTGGCCGGGTCGCATCGAGCCCGGATCTCGCCCCAGGGCCTCCAGGGGCCGGAGCTGGTCGAGAGACGAGTACACCACGCGCTCGGCCCCCCGCAGCGCGAGGCCCTCGAGGATCGCGAACGCCGAGGCCGCGGTTCGATCGACGTTGTCGAGCTGCCGGGGCGAACCGCGCGAGAGCGCGTAGAACAGGGTCCGGATCGCGTCGAGCGGGTCGTCCGGGATCCACCCGGGCCCGATCAGGTCACTGGCGCCGCTCCTCGGCGGCCAGCAGGGATCGAGCGCGACCAGCGCGCGACGGCCGGTGACGAGATCGCCGCAGAGGATCGCGTCCTGCTGCCCACAGAGAACCAGAATGGCTCGAGCGTGCTCGCGTATGAAACCCCGGCACCACTGGGCAAAGCGGAACCAGCTCGAATGGAAGCCCGCTGATTCCGCCGCCTCGAAGCTGAGGTTGCGCGTCGCTGGACCGCGGACCCTCTCCGGGTGTCCGAGAAGGAGGACACGATGCCGCCGGCGCAGCGTGCGGACCAGCTTGCGACTGTCGAGGATCCCCGGATCCGGAGCGAAGTCACAGACGATGATGTCCGGTGTCTCCACGGGTACGGGCGGGCCGAGAGCCACGATCGAGCGCGGATGCCGGAGCCTCGCCTCGAGCGCCTCCGCGATCACGTCCGGATCGGCGTCGGGGACGAGGCGCACGAGTCGCTCGCGAAGCCGCCCGAGATCGCTCTCCCCGCGCAGGACGGATTCCAGGATGGCCGGCTCCTGGGGCGGGACGGTGTACTGCCGGCCGTCCGAGAGGTGCACGCGGTTCTCGCCGAGGTAGAAGACTCCCTCGCGCACGTACGCGAATCCTCCGGAGCTGGGCGTCATGTCAGGAGCCTCTCGAACTCGTGGACGCGGGTCTCGAAGGAGAGGGAGAGCGCCCGCCGGCGGCACACTCGCCCCATGCGGTCGCGCAGGCGGCGGTCGCCGATGATCGTCTTCAGCGCCCGGACGAGGCGATTCGCATCATCCGGGTCGACGACGAAACCGGTCACGCCGTCCTCGATGATCGGGAGCAGCCGGGCCACCCTCGGAGAGACGATCTGGGGCAGCTCGCAGGTCATCGATTCGAGGACGCTCATCGGAGAGCTCTCCTCGCGACTGGTCCGGCAGTTGACCCACAGCCGGTGGTAGAGCCTGATCATCTCTTCCCTGGTCACCGGGCCGATCTCCACCCGCGCCTCGACCTCCTCCGGGATCGTCGGGAGCTGTTCGGCCCGGCTCGCGACGCAACGCACCTGGAGAGAGCGCAGTCGTTCCATCGCATGTACCAGCTCCGGCAGCCCTTGCTGTTCGAGGTTGCACGCCGTCGTCGTGTACAGCACTCGCTGCTCGCGAGTCACCCGATCGGGTCGGAAGAGGTCGGAGTGGGTGAAGGGCGGCATCGTCCGGGTCATCGGCTCCAGATCGGGGAGAGCCGCCACGAGACGCTCGCGCTGTTCGGGGCCCCAGCACCAGTTCTCGACTCCCGAGCTCAGCGACAAGCCGCCGGCCATGAGCAGCCTGAAGTTGACCGAGGGAATCGCGTCGAAGCCGAGCGGGTCCCGGGTCGAGCTCGACAGCAGGTAGAAGATCTCACCCAGGACCTGGTGCCGGGTCCGAGACGAGTCTTCCAGGTGGAGGTTCCGGGTGTCGCGGAAGGCCTCGTCGTAGACGCCGTCGCAGTAGATGACGGTCTGGCGGTCATCGAGAAGGTCGAAGAGGTACAGGCCCTGCGAGCGGTGCATGAGCAGCAGGAGCCGGCAGCCACTCCTCTTGACCAGTGTCCGGACGATCTGGATCCAGGCGAAGGAATCGAGCTCGGGGTGAGCGTTCCGCAGCCGATCGAGGGTGAGCACCTCGGGCAGGAGCTCGGTCTCGCAGGGCGGATCGACCGGACAGACCAGCAGGCACTTCCAGCGCTCTCGCAGCTTCCTGAGCAGCTCCAGGCTGTGGGCGTAGTCCCCTCCGTTTCCCGACTCCACGAGGATCAGGTCCACCATCTCGGGCAGCTCCACGCCGACCAGGCCGATCGCGTGCTCCGGCCTGGCGAAGGCCCCCTCGAGTCGCCTGGCGGCCGCCTCGCGATCCCGGGCACCGCCCAGCTCGACCACCTCTCGGGCCAGCGAGTCGAGGGTGGCGCCTCCCTCGAAGACCGCCCGGATCAGCGCCGCGTCGAGCGAACTCGGGGCTTCGCCCGGACCCCGGGCGAAGCGCACTTCCGCGCCGTCCACGAAGCAGGGAACGCGCAGATAGGGTACGAGGGTCTCGCTCATGTCCAACCGGGTCCTGGGCAGCTGCCCATCGATAATGTCTCCGGCGGGCAGAATGGTTCTGCCCGGTACGGTGCCAGGACCAAATCCGCCACGCGGTGGATTTTGTCCTGGCACAGTACCCGAGCCAGAGCCTACCCTCGCGGCGTTGACAACTGGATCGCGAGCGTCGACGGGGAAGCAGGTGCGAATCCTGCGCGGTCCCGCCACTGTGAGTCGTGAGCCGCGAAACCGAGATCCGGAATTCGGATCGGTCACTGGGAAAACGCCCGGGAAGGCCAGGTTTCGGGGACATAGCGACGAGCCAGGATATCCGAGGCGCTTCGTGGGACGACCGACCCCGAGGAGAGGGTCCGGTTCCCTAGGGTGACGACATCGACGTCCCCGAACGGCTCGGACCTCCCGACGGCCGGTCTCGACGTGTGACATCGAGATGAGATCCGAAACCATGATTCGCCAGAACGACCGAACCACGGCTCCTTCGTGGAGACGTACCGCCCTCGCCGGGGCGCTCCTCCTTTCGCTGACCGCCACATCGTTCGCCGACGAGCTGATCGGCGACGGCCTGAAGCGGACCGGCACGGCACCGATTCCGGTGCTCTACTCTCCCTACGCGACCCTCTCCGACGGGAACCGCGTCTTCTTCGACGGGGCGTCGATCGACCTGTACGACGCCCAGGGGAACTGGCTGAAGAACATCGATACCTTCGCCACCCCGGTATGGACCTCTTTCCTGATCCTCGACCCGACCGAGACGTACGCCCTGGTCGGCGAGGTCAGCAACATGGACATCTTCAAGGTGCCCCTCGACGGCTCGGGGAAGAGCTTCCTGACCACGCTGAACTTCAGCTACGACGCCGTCTTCGAGGATGCGAGCCACGTGATCGTCAGTCAGTCGATCGGCTGGGGCAACCCCAACAACCTGGTGCGGGTCGACGTCGACACCGGCGCGACGGAGCTGGTCGCGACCCTCGACGGGCCCTCGGGACCGGTGGCGATCGATGCGGACGGGACGCTCTACTACGGCACCGTCTCACCGATCTTCCCGGCGCCTCCCGAGTCCAGCTCGATCATCACCTGGACCAGCGTCCAGACGCACGGCACCCTGCCCCTGACCGAGAGCCACGCGACCGTCTTCCGCGACAAGCTGGACGCGGCCGCCTCGCTGGAGATCGACCCGGTCTACGGGAACGTCTTCCTCGCGGAGTCGGTCTACGGGAGTACCAGTCGGATCCTCGAGCTCGACGGGTCGAGTGGTGAGCTCGTCGACACCATCGCGCAGGGGCCCGACTTCCTGACGCGGATCGAGCTGATGCGGGGCAATGACGTCGGTCACTTCCACGCCTATCAGCCCGCCGATGGCGTGTTCATGCACTACGACAACGGCACCGAGGTCGTCACGGTCAGGTCGAGGCGCCCGAGCGCCGAGCTCGTCGCGCAGCCGTACAGCAACTCCGTCACCCTGCGAGTGAAGCACGGCAAGCCCTTCGGCACGATGCTCGTGTCGTGGTGCCCGCAGTCGGTCTACAACCCGAACGAGACCTCCCACGATTTCGGCTTCGGTTTCCTCTACCACACCGGAATGCCGCTGTCGCAGATCCAGCGCCTCGAGTTCGAGATCCCACTCGATTCGAAGGGCAACGGCCGCTTCACCTACTTCGACTCCGGAAGCCTCGCCGGCACGCTCGCGTTCCAGGCGATGATCAACGACTCGCTAGGCCAGCTGGTGGCCGGCTCGGAGACGGTCCTGAACTGACCGGTTTTCGGTCCTTCCCCCTTCCCCCACCGCGCCGTTCCCGCCGGGGAGCGGCGCGATTCACTCCGGATTCCCTCAGCGCGCCGCCGCGGACGCCAGCAGCTCATCCAGCGAGAAGCGCAACAGCAGGAGGTCGCGGTGATTGCGCGCCTCGAAGATAAGCGCGATCCGCCCGTCCTTCAGCTGCACCAGGCTCGAGTACGCGAACCTCCCGCCCACCAGCGTCCTCGCGAGCGGCCAGGTCTTCCCGCCGTCGTGACTGATGTACACGGTGCCGTGCGTACGCTTCGGTCCGATGGGGACCGAGCAGAGCAGCACGTCGCGCCCGCCGGGTCCCTTCACGCACAGGAGGCTACCGTTGCAGCTCACCGCGGGCAGGCCGGGGTCGACCTCCTCGGAGCTCCAGGTCTCGCCGCCGTCGCGCGAGAAGGCGCGCACCCGTTCGGGGGTGTGCCGGGCGTTGAGCACCAGCGAACCGTCGGAGAGCTCGGCGACCTTGTTCTCCAGGCGGACGTTGAGGTCCTCCACCCGGTCGCGAGGCGCGATCGCTCCCACCCGCCAGGTCTCGCCGTGGTCGTCGGAGTAGAACATGCGATTCCCCCAGCGGTGCTGGAAGCCCCCGGGCACGATCAGCCGGCCCCGCAGCCGCCCGTGCTTCAGCTGGATTCCCTCGCCGGAGCCGAAGACGGTGGTATGGCGATCGGAGCCGAGCATGTCGGTGATGTCGCGCGGCGCCGACCACGTCTCGCCACCGTCCTCGCTGATCGAGTGGAACTGACGACACTCGCGCCCTTCCATCGCCTTGCGCGAGTCGGGATCGTGGAAGTCCCACTCGAAGACGTTGAAGAGGACGTGGATCGCGTCGGTCTCGCGGTCGTACACGGCTGCGTTGGGGCAGATCGAGTGGGCCCCCGCTTCCGCGATCAGGGCCGCCCGTGCCCAGCTGTCCCCGCCGTCGTCGCTCCAGCGGCAGACGAGGTCCTGCCCCGAGCGATCGCTCCACCGGCTCTTCTCGCGCCCTTGCGCGGTCACCACCAGGCGGCCGGAATTCGTGACCACCACCGCGCCCTCGCGAAACTGCGCGTAGCAACCGGGGGAGCGCTCCACGCCGGCGACCTCGGTCTCGCCGGCGACGAGGATCGGCAGGGGGTCGTCACCGCGAGCGCTCGCGGCGCAGTCGGCGCTCCAGGCGAGGAGCTCGTCCCGCATCCGCAGGGCGCGCTCCTTCTGCCCGGCGGCGAGGTCGGTCTGCTCGTCGGGATCGGCGGCGAGGTCGTACAGCTGCCAGCTCTCGCCGCCGTCGCGACTGATCAGCTTCCACGCGCCGTCGATCCAGGCGAGCTGCAGCCCGCCGCGCTTCTTCCACGCCTCGGTGTCCTTCGCCTGGCTCTCGAGCTTCGGCGACTGGAAGCCGATCGGTCGCGCGCGGTGCGGGTGCTCGCCGCGCAGCACGCCGAGGACGTCTTCGCCGTCGAGTCGCCGGTACTCCGGCGGGTCGATCCCCGCCGCGCTCAGCGTGGTCGGCAGGAGATCGCTGGTGCTCATCGGCTCGGCGATCGTCCGCCCGCCCTGAAGCCCAGCCGGCCAGCGCACGATCGCGGGCACGCGGATGCCGCCCTCGTACAGGGAGCCCTTGCGGTCGCGCAGCCCGCCCGTGGTTCCGAGCTCGTGCACCCACGTCGGCCCGTTGTCGCTGCAGAACCAGAGCAGCGTGTTGTCGGCGCTCCCCTGTTCTTCGAGCCCCGCGACGAGCCGACCGATCGCCTCGTCCATCGCGCTGATCGCGCCGAACCAGTGCTGCTCGCGGATCGACAACCCGGGGTAGAACGCGCGGTGCTCCGGCCCGGCGACCACCGGCGTGTGGGGCGTGGAGAACCAGACCAGCGCCAGGAACGGCTCGCCCGCGGCATTCGAGCGCCGCGCCAGGTCGAGGGTCCGCTCGACGAGGACGTGCGGCAACGGCCCGTCGACCCATTCGTCGTGGAAGGTACCGGGCCCGGTCCAGAAGCGGTCGCGCCAGACGAAGCCACCGGTCCGCTGTTCCCGCTCGACCGCCCGATCCATCACCAGGCGGTACTCCTCCGACCCGAACTCGCCACAGGTGAGGTAGTAGGGATTGAAGCTCGGCAACGAGTTCAGGACGCTGAAGCACTCGCCGAAGCCATTCTCCCACGGCGGCGAGTAGAGTCCCTCGTCCACCTCGCCGGGCGCGTACCCCTGCTTGACCGTCCGGCTGAGGTTGCCGACGTGCCACTTGCCGAAGTGCGCGGTGCGATACCCCGCCGCCGAGAACAGCTCGCCGATGGTGTTCTCCCGCGCCGGCATCGCTCCTTCGAACGCCCAGCGGGGACGTGTCCGGGCCAGCGCACGATCAGGGGAACACGAATGCCCCCTTCGTCGAGCTCGTGCTTGGCTCCGCGCAAGGGTGCATTGGAGGTCACCGAGCCCTTGCCGCCATTGTCGGAGGTGAAGATCACGATCGTCTCCTCTTCGAGCCCCAGCGCCTCCAGGCTCTTCAGCAACCGACCGACATTATCGTCCAGGTGGTGAACCATCGCCGCGTAGCGCGGGTCGTTCTGCCAGCGCTTGTGCTTGCGATCGGGCTCCTCCTTCCGGTCGAGTCCCGCCTCGGCGAACTTCGCGCGGTAGCGATCGACGACCTCCGGTTTCGCCTGGAGCGGGGTGTGGACGGTGTGGAAGGAGAGGAACGCGAAAAAGGGTCCGGCGCGATTCTCCTCGATGAAGCGGATCGCCTCGTCGGTGAGGCGATCGGTCAGATACTCCCCTTCCGGACCATTCGCCAGGTGCGTCAGATGGTAGGGACTGAAGAAGCGCGTATGCCCCTTCCTCATCAGCACCTCGCGATCGGGGTGTGCCGCCTTCCAGGCCCACGGCAGGTCCATGCCGCCGAGGGCCACGTCGAATCCCTGCTCCGCCGCCCAGTGCTTCGACTCGTAGCCGAGGTGCCACTTGCCGAAGTAGCCGGTGGCGTAGCCCTGATCCTTCAACACTTCGGCGATCGTCACCTCCGCCAGCGGGAAGTGGTGGATCGTCCAGGCGGGATCGCGCTCCGGGGTGAGCAGGTAGGTGGTCAGCCCGATTCGCGCGGGGCTCTTGCCGGTGAGGATGGAGGCGCGGGTCGGCGAGCACACGGGGCCGCCAGCGTAGAAGTCGCTGAAGGACATCCCCTGGGTGAAGAGTCGGTCGATGCCGGGCGTCTCGTACGAGGTGCTGCCGTAGCTACCGAGGTCGCTCCAGCCCAGGTCATCGACCAGGATGAAGAGGATGTTCGGCGGTCGCCGGGAGCCCGCCTCGGTCTCGGTGAGTGCGGTCGTCGCCAGCACGGCCGCGGAGAGAACCAGTGCCATTGTGTTCGAGATCGCGTTCATTCCTCGTCCTCCTGCTCTTCATTCTCGACCAGGGTGGGCCAGTCGGGGGCCTCGCACACCACCTCCCGGTGGAGAGTCGAAAGCGCAGCCTGCATCACGGCGAGGCGTTCCGGCTCACGCGCCGCCAGGTCGTTCTCCTGGCCCACATCGTCGATCACGTTCCACAGCTGGAACCCGGCCAGCTCCGCGGCCCGCATCGTGCGGATGCCGTCGAGCGTCACCCGCCCCATTCTCTGCCCGGGGCGATCCCAGCCGGCGCCGACGATCCAGTCGCCCTCGCGCAGCAGTGCGCGCGGACCCTCCTCGGAAGCGAGGTAGTGCCAGTGCAGCGGCCGGCCGCGCTCGAGTTCCTCGCCGAGGAGCAACGGAGTCACGTCGACCCCGAGTCGGCGTTCCCCTGCGACTTCCGCTTCAACGAGCGCAAGGCGACGACCTTCAACGGCCGCGACGTGCGGCGCGTCGCCGAGGCGGCGGCGGGTTTCTTCGAGGAGACCGGGGAAGCGCCGTTCTTCCTGATGGTCAACTACCCCGACGCACACTTCCCGCTGCTGCGGCAGGACAGCGGTCTGCCCGCGGAACCGATCGGAGGCGACGAGGTCCGGCCGCTGCCGTGGGTCGGCGCCGACTCCCCGAGGCTGCGCGAGTTCACCGCGAACTACTACAACTGTCTCTCCCGCTTCGATACCGGCGTGGGCCTCTTGCTCGACGAGCTGGAGAAGGCGGGGCGCGCCGAGAACACGCTGGTGATCTACCTCGGGGACCACGGCGCGCAGTTCTCGCGGGGCAAGACGTCGGTGTACGACGCGGGGCTGCGCATCCCGCTGATCCTCCGCTGGCCCGATCGGCGCGATGCGGGAGTCGTCCGCGAGGAGCTGGTCGACCGCGTTGTCGCTCCGGCGTCCGGTGTGCGAGCCGCCGCGACCCCGATTGAGGACCTCGACCTCGATCCCTTCCTCGGCCAGGAGGGCCGGCAATCGTGCGGCGTAGACCTCGCGAACCGTCTTGCGGGGCGCCGTGGTCGAATCGCCGAACGCGACGACTCGCAGCGGTCGGTCCTCGGGATCGGGCAGGGCGACGAAGCGCTCCTCCAGCTCCAGGCGCTCGAGCTGGGCGCGAATCTCCGCCACCACCTCGGGACGCTTCGCGGCGAGGTCGTCCTGCTCGGAGATCCCCATCGGCGCGTGGAGATCGAAGAGGTTCGCCGTGCCATCGGCGCGCAGCACGCACTTCCAGCGGCCGCGGCGCACGTAGCGGAGCACGCGGTCGTCGCGCGGCGTGTACGAGGCCAGGCGCTCCCTGACCTCGGCGAGCTCGGGCTCGTCCGCGCGGTTGAAAAACTCCTGGGGATCGCTCTCGAGCTCGTACAGCTCCTCGCTGCCGTCGAAGTAGCGGATGTAGCGCCACTCCGGCGTCGAGACGCTGTGCGTCCCCCGCCCGACGGTGGAGACCACGGCCTCCGGCCACGGCGCGCGCGGATCGCGCAGCAGCGGCAGCAGGCTGCGGCCCTCGAGCTCGTCGGGCACCGGCAGCTCGCACGCGTCGAGCACCGTCGGATACAGATCGAGCAGGCTGACCGGCGCCTCGCAGACCGTCCCCGGCCGGAAACCCTCGGGCGCGCGCCCCACCGGGGGCACCACGACCAGCGGCACCCGCAACGACGAGCGCCAGGGATCGTGCTTCCCCCAGTGTTCCTTCTGCCCGAGGCTCCAGCCGTGGTCGCTCCAGAGAACGACCCAGGTGTCGTCGGCCCGTTCGGAGCGCGACAGCGCGTCGACCACCACGCCCACCTGCGCGTCGGCGAAGGCGATCGTCGCGAGGTAGGCCGCCACGGCTTCGCGCCACGCGTCGTGCTCGACGACGGTGCGGTGCGTTCCGGAGGTCCACGGGCGCAGCGCGAGATCCCGCCCCGCGATGGGCACGTCGTCGAGATCGCCGGCAAGGGCCGGCGGGAGGTGAACCTCCTCGGCGGAGAAGCGCTCGAAGTACGCGCGCGGCACGAAGAAGGGCTGGTGCGGCTTGTAGATGCCGATCGCCAGGAACAGCGGCTGGTCACGCTCGAGCGCGAGCTGCCGCGCGCCCCACGCCGCGACCCGGGCGTCGGGAAACTCCTCCTCGGGAACGTCGAGCGGTCCCCAGTCGAAGGTGTCCCACTGATTGGTCGGGCGATCGATCATCGACAGCCCGCCGTTCATCGGCAACGTGCAGCGCCACCCGTCGCGCCGGATCTCGCGGGTGGGGAGCATTCCCTCGCAGCGCAGCTCCTCGTCGGTGAAGGGTGACCCGACCACCCCGCTGCCGGGACCGTACTCGTGCCAGTCCTCGGGGATGCGCAGCCCCAGTCCGTGGTTCACCTTGCCCGCGCCGAGCACGCGGTAGCCGTGCTGCTGCATTCGCCGCGGCAACGACACGGCGTCGGGCACGTGGTCGATGTACGTCCCACGGTTGGTGTAGACGCCCGTCGTCTCCGGCCGCTGTCCGGTGAGCACCGACGCGCGCGAGGGCCCGCAGATCGGCGAGACGCAGTACGCGTGGGTGAAGAGCACCCCGCGCTCCGCCAGCCGATCGATGTTCGGCGTGTGGGCGTCGGGGTGCCCCTCCAGGCAGCCGACCCAGTCCGACAGGTCGTCGACGGCGAGGAAGAGCACGTCCGGGCGCGGCTCCGGAGAGTTCGCCTCCGACCGGGGGAGAGCGACGAGAGGCAGCAGGGCCGCCAGGAGGAGAGAGGGGATCGCCAGGGTCATCGGGGGGTTGCCAGGACGAGGCCGACACAATAACATCTCCATTGATTCATTATTCGTCACAAAATGTCATATCCGCGAGAAACCGCTTCTCGGCCCCGGGGAGACCCGCCGGGACCCGTGGAGCTACGGTGGCGCGGCCTCCCCCTCTCCCCATGCCCGATCCCGACCGCCCCCCCACCGCGATGACCTCCCGGGAACGGGTGCGCGCCGCAATCCGTTTCGAGCCCCCCGACCGGCTGCCGCGGAACGACTCGCCGTGGCGGCAGACCGTCGACCGGTGGCGGCGCGAGGGACTGCCGGAAGGGGTCGAGGTGGCCGACCACTTCGAGCTCGACATCGCCACGATGTACCTCGACCTGTCGCCGCGCTTCGCCATGCGCGTGCTCGAGCGGGACGGGATCTACTACACCTACGAGGATCGCTACGGCTACACGCTGCGCAAGGAGGAGCACGGCGAGTCGACGATCGACTTCATCGGCCACTGCCTCGACGGGCGCGAGGCGTGGGAGCAGCTCGTCGCGCCGCGGCTCGTCCTCTCCGACGATCCGGACGAGCCGGCGCGCCTCGACGACGCTTCGTACTTCGGGCACTTCGATCCGTATCCGAGCTGGGACGTCGCGGTGGAGAGGTACCGCCGCCAGCGCGCGACTGATCGCTATCAGCTCTTCATGTTCTACGGCCCCTGGGAGGCGCTGTGGCGGATGCGGGGGATGGAGCGGCTGCTCGTCGACCTGCTCGACGATCCCGACTGGGTCGAGGAGATGGCCGCGACGCACGTCGACCTCGCCATCGCCACCCTGCGCCGCTGCCTCGAGCTCGGCGCACGCCCCGACGGGATCCTCTGGGCGGAGGATCTCGGCTGCAACAGCGGCCCGCTCTTCTCGCCGAGGAGCTGGGATGCGATCTTCCGTCCGCACTCCGCGCGCCTCGGCGAGTTCCTGCGCGCGAGCAGCGTCGACTTCTGGATGCACTCCGACGGCAAGATCGATCGTTACCTCGAGCGCCTGATCGAGGTCGGTGTGCAGGTGCTCAACCCCCTCGAGGTGAAGGCGGGAATGGACGCGGTGGAGCTGCGCCGGCGGCTGGGTGAGGAGCTCGCCTTCTACGGGAACATCAGCGCGACGGCGATGGCCGGACCGCGGGAGGCGCTGGAGCTGGAGCTCGCCCGCAAGGTCCCGCTCGCCCGGGAGGGGGGCTTCATCCTGCACTCCGACCACTCGGTGCCGCCGGAGGTGAGCTTCGAGGCCTTTTCCTGGCTGCAGCGCCGAGCGCAGGAGATCTTCGAGGGACGGTGACGGCCGGGGAAGCCCGATCCCCCACCGAACCGATCTCCGGCTCTACAGCTCTCGATGTCAGTTACCTCTGCTGGAATCAAGTCGACTCGAGAGGGCACATTCCGGGGCTGGATCCGTAGATTCGTGCGTGGATCCACGACCCCGGGTACGCGCTCGGCGCCCGGACAGGCCAGACGAAGAGAGAGACGACCCATGGACGTTACGAAGATGATCTCCTCCGCGGCGATCGTGCTGCTCGCGGGGCTGACGCTCGGCATGGCCCCGCCCTCGGGGGAAACCGAGAGCACGAGCCCCGTTGTCTCCTACGCCTTCCGCTCTCCCGTGGTGAACGGCATGGGCGTGAGCTCCCTGGCCGACCTGCACGGCAAGCCGGTCCTGGTCGAGTTCTGGGGCACGCGCTGACCTGGCTGCGTCGGGGGGTCCGTGCCGGCCTCCATCAAGTTGCAGCGCGAGTACGGGGAAGACCTCGCGGTGATCTTCGTCGAGTCCCAGGGAGCGAGCCAGGAAGACGCCGAGCGCTTCATCCTCAGGCAGAGGTGGTTCGGAACTCCGGCGATGTGGACCAGCGAGCGGCCGGTGAGCGTCGCCGGCAGCGGCCTGCCGAAGCACGCCCTGCTGTCCGCCGACGGGCGAGTGATCGCCGAGGGTCGACACATCGGCAAGAAGACGAAGCTGCTGATCGACGAGGAGATCGCGAAGGGAAAGGGTGCGCCGGCAGGCACGCCGAAGAAACTCAAGAAGGCCTGGTCGAACTTCGGCAAGGGCAAGGTCGCCAAGGCGATCGCCGAGGCCGAGAAAGTCGGGGCGAAGCCCGAGCTCGCCGAGGACGCCGAGGAGGCCATCCGGGAGTTCACGCGCCGGACCGAGAGCCGGCTCGATCGGGCGGCCTGGCTCCTGGAGAACGGCTACGCCCTCCGCGCTGAGGATGCCGTCGAGGACCTGCTCAAGGAGCTGAAGGGCGCGGGCGAGCTGTACGAGCGCGCTCTCCAGCTCGAGGCCCGCTTCGAGGAGGAGAGCGTCGAGGCGGAGCTCGAGGCCGACAAGGTGATCGGCAAGGCCCTCGCCAGGCTCTACGAGGACGGCCGCGAGGAGAAGCTGTTCGTCAAGCTGGAGAAGCTGGCTGAGAAGTACGCCGGGACGAAGGCCGCCGAGCGCGCCCGCCACGCGGCGACGCTGCGCAAGGAGTCCTGAGTCCACGCGGCTAATCGGCGGGGAGGAGCTCGATCGAGACGGGCTTCTCCCCGCCGAGTCGTATCCACACCACCAGGTCGGTCCGCTCGAGGCGGCGGCGGTGCCCCAGGCGGAAGTCGTCGCCGCGGGGGACGGGCTCGTCGTCGATCCGCAGGGAAGCGCCCGCTTCACCCCACCCTTCGATCACGAAGGCGGGGTTGTGGAGTGGGCGCTCCGCGTCCGCGGCGAGCTCGAGGTAGAGCGCCAGCGTGGAGTCCTGGTCGGTGCGCCGCAGCACGTAGGCGCGCTGGCCGCGGTCGTAGCCCTCGCTCTCGAAGCCTCTCTTGCCCAGGCGCAACTCCGGCGCCCGGGACCAGCTGCGCGCCAGAACGAGCAACTCCTCGATCGGCATCTCGGTCAAGCCGTAGAGGCCGTTCCACCAGGAACGATCGCCTTCCACGTGCACGGGCGGGTCCGAGATCGGAAAACCGAGGAAGCTCGCCGGCCGGTCGCTGGTCGGGCTCGAGCGACCGTCGCAGATCGCCTGCCCCACCGGCCAGTGGTTGCACGAACCCGGCCGCGAGAGCCCCGCGAGATGGCGGTCGCCGAGGTACATCATGCGATTGCCCTCCTCGAAGACGATGAAGGGATCCTGCCGCGACTTGAAGTCGTAGCGCTGCACCACGAGCTCGCCGGGGAGGTCGGTCTTGTCCTTCTCCTTCTTCGGGTTCTCGACGTGCCGCAGCACGGCGGTCTCGCCTTCGAGATTCGCGACCGTGCACCAGGCCGCCTCGACCACCTCGCCCTGCACCTGGCCGGGGTGCGTTAGCGGGATCGACTCCTGGAACTGGCGCGGCCGCGCGAGCTTGCCCGTCTTCCACGTCGGCCTGCGCACACCGGTCCTATCGGGATAGATCGTGTAGTACTCGTCGACCCAGCAGCCGCGCGCCGTCTTCGGATCCTCGTTCCAGATCTCGTCGTGCGCGCTGAGCAGCGCGTAGCGCCACTGCACGACGACGCGCGCGTCGTGGCTCTCGATGATGCGGACGTGCGAGTAGCGGCAGCGCCGGTCCTGCATGTGCTCGAAGCAGCCCTCGGTGTCGTTCCAGGCCTCGACGCTCTGGTCCGCCATCCACAGGTCGTTCTCGGTGACCCACGCCGGCGAGTAGCGGGTGCCCCGCCAGAATATCACGCGCGCCGCGCTGTCCTCGAAGCGCACCACCACGTCGGTGTCCTCGTCGACCGACCAGAGCGCGTCCCACTCGGGGTAGAACTCGAGCTTCGTGTAGTACGCGCCGAAACGGCCGGGGCCTGGCGGGCCGAAGGGCAGGCGGCGTTCGGGGAGATCGGGTGGACTCGTGGGTTTCGCGCTCTCATGGTCGGCGCGAATCTGCCCGGATGCTCTCGCTCCCGCGTGGATCACGACCTCGTCGATGATCCCATCGAAGCAATACCAGAAGGGAAGCGTCCCGAACTCGCGGTGGATGTTCGAGGGTTTACGCGGCTCGGGCAGGCAGCCGATCAGCAGGTCCTCGTCCGACGCGAAGGTGATCCCGTCGTCGAATCGCATCGGCGCCTCGCCGGCCTGCTCGCCGTTCATCCAGATCGTGACGTGGCCGTCGTCGAACCTCGCGGCGACGTGAGTCCACTCCCGGAGCGGGATCGTCGTCTCCGGCGGAGAGTACGAGGTCCAGAGCGTGCCGTGCCGGTAGGAGAAGCGCAGCTCCCCCCGCGGTCCGAGATCGAAGGCGTAGCCGGCGTCCTCCTCTCGGCCCTGCGCGACGATCGGGCACCAGTTCCACGGATAGGCGGCCGGCGCGAGCCAGGCCTGCAGGGTGAAGGCCGTCCCGAGTTCCTCCGCACCGGGCGCCTCCTCCGCCGGCACATGCAGCGTGGTCGAGAAGCCGTCGAACCGCAGCGCGTGCCCGCGGATACCGGCGACTTCGGTGCTTTGCCCGCTCAGCTGCGCGCATTGATCCTCGCCGTCGAGGGTGACGAAGAGTAGCGGATCGTCCTGCCCCCACGCGCTCGCGATGACGAGCAGGGAGAAGAGAACTGCCACGCTGTGCTTCATCACCATCATCTTCGTCCTCCATATAGCCGCGTCAGCTCGACGCCGTTTCCGTTGTTGTAGAGCGCCTTCACTTCGTCCCCGGAGAGCGCCCGGCTCCAGATCGCGAGCTCGTCGAAGGCGCAGAAGTTGTCCGGGCCGTGGAGCGCACCGCCGAGGACCATCGGGCCGGTAGCCTCGGAGATGCCGTTCGGTGGCAACCACTCGGAGCGCTCCGACATGGGGCGGGCGTCGGTCCAGGTGCCGACGATCCCCTGTTCGAGATCGTACACGCACACGACGTGGTGCCACTCGTAGCCGTCACCATGCATGAGCGCATCGCCCCAGGTGCCCCGGGCGTGCCACTGACCGTCGCCGAATTCGAATTCGGCCCAGCTCTCGTTGGCCCGATTCCTCACTTCCCAGCCCACTTCCGTGCCGTCGTCGTACTTCTCGAGGTGAGTGCCACCGCCCTTGAGCGGAGTTCGGATCCAGAACGAGATGGTCATCGCTTCGATCCAACCGTCCCGGTGGACCGGATCCCGGTAGCGAGGGAAGACGACCGTCTGCCCGTCGGCGCAGCGTACCGCCCCGCCCCGCAGGCCGTCGGTCCAGGTCGTGCCGCCGCGCAGCTCGCCTTCGCGCCGGGGCCTGATGCTTTCCATGGTCGTCGTGCCCGTCCCCTCGTCGAAGGTCCAGTACGCGTGCAACCCCTTCGCCAACGCGGCGGCATCCGGCGGCGGATCGAGCGGAGCGAGCTCCCGCTCCGTGAATCGCGCCCCCGCGCGAAGGATCGCCACGAGGTTCTCAGGTTCCTGCCGCGCCGCCTGGAACGGCAGCGTCGCCGCGGCGAAGCGGTCGCCGATCTTCAGGAAGCTCGGCGTGTCGTAGTGGTACCCCGGATCGAGGTCGAGCGTCGCGAAGATCGCGCAGTGCGGCAGCTTCTCCGCCACCGCCACCTGCGCCGCTCGTACCACCGGCCCTTGATTGTCCCCGTCGTCCCACGCCCCCGAGTCGTTGATCTGCGCGATGATGACCGGCAGATCCGGCACCCCGAGATCGGCGCGCACGTCGTTCACGAAGTCGGTGAAGTTCGCCTCGTAGTGCGGCGCGCGGTCGGGTGGCGCGTCGCTCTCCCCCTGCAGCCACAGGAAACCGCCGAGCACGAATCCCTGCCTCTCGTAGCGCGGGTCGACCTCGTCCAGGTGCAGGAGCAGGTTGTGCACGCGCACGATCAGGTGCCGGTAGAGCAGGCCGACCTCGCCCCCCGCGCGCTTCACCGCGCTCGGCGGCCGCCAGTCGCCGCTCAGGGTGGTCCCGCCTATCCCCGACTTGATGATCAGAACGTCTTCCTCGAGCACGTCGCCGACGACGTGGCCGAAGACCAGCTCGGGGCCGAAGTTGCCCGAACGGAAGCCGAAGCCGGGCTTCAGCGACCCGCTCGGCCGCCCCTCGTAGACGCACCAGACATCCTCGCGCGGCTCGATCAGCTCGGGGGCGAGCGTCTCGAGTTCCTCGACGTTCGCCGGGCCCTCCATGTTGGACTGGCCGGCCAGGATGAAGATCCGGAGAGGGGGCTTCTTCGGGACGTCATGTGCGGCGATCGGAACGGTGAGGAGCAACGGCAGAAGGGCGATGTTCATGAAGCGTCTCCGGGTCGAGGGGCAGCCATTCTAGGGAATGCGCGGAAACACGGCGAGATCGGCGCTTCGCTCCAGACCGCGCTTTCGAGTACGATGCGGCCGCTCGAGATCCCCTCCATCAGCTCTCATCCATCGAATAGAAGCCCATGCCGGACGCGCAGACGAGCATCCCCACGCTCGACGTCGTCATCATCGTCGTCTACCTGCTAGGCATCCTCGCGCTGGGCGTCTTCGTCTCGCACAAGAAGGCGATCACCAGCAACGAGTACTTCCTCGCCGGCCGCTCCCTGCGCTGGCCGATGGTCGGTGCCGCGCTCTTCGCCACCAACATCTCGACGATCCACCTGGTCGGCCTGGCCGAGGCCGGTTACGGCCCGGGGCTGGTGATCGGCAACTTCGAGTGGATGGCGTCCTTCTGCCTGATCCTGCTCGGGGTGGTCTTCGCGCCCTTCTACTTCAAGAACAAGATCTCGACGCTGCCCGAGTACCTCGAGCGACGGTACAGCCCCGGCGCGCGCACGTTTCTCGCCTTCATCGCGGTCATCGGCGCGCTCCTGATCCACATCGGCTTCAGTCTCTACGCCGGCGCGGCGGTCTTCGAGCAGTTCTTCGGCGTCGACCCGGTCTGGTCGATCCTGATCATCTCGGTGGTCACGGCGATCTACACCGTGCTCGGCGGCCTGAAGGCGGTCGTCGTCACCGAGTCGATCCAGACGGTGATCCTGCTGCTCGGCGCGGTGATCGTAACGGTGCTGGCGATCCTGGCGTTGCCCGAGGCGGGCGTGGAAACGGTCGCGCAGTTCAAGGAGCGCCTCAGGCCCGACCAGCTCAGCATGCTGCAGCCGATCCACGACGAGAATGGACGGCTGGCGGAGTTCTCCTGGCTCTCGGTGCTCCTCGGCTACCCGATCCTCGGCGTGTGGTACTGGTGCGCCGACCAGACCATCGTCCAGCGTGTGCTCGGCGCCAAGACGCTGCGGGACGCGCAGCTCGGTCCGCTCTTCGCCGGCTTCTTGAAGATCCTGCCGGTCTTCATCATGGTGCTGCCCGGGGTGGTCGCCTACGTGCTCTTCGCCGACCGGATCGGTGAGGACGCCGAGCAGACGCTGCCGGTCCTGATCTCCGAGCTGGTGCCGGTCGGCCTGAAGGGACTGATCTCGGCGGGGTTGCTCGCGGCGCTGATGAGCACCATCGCCGGCGCATTGAACAGCTGCGGGACGCTGATCGCGGTCGACATCGTCCGACGCGTCGACCCGGGCGTCTCCGACCGCACCCAGGTGAACGTCGGTCGCATCAGCGCGGTGGTGGTGATGCTGCTGGCGATGGCCTGGTCGACTCAGGGCCACCGCTTCGAGAGCATCTTCGTCGCGATCAACAAGATCCCGGTGATGTTCGCGCCCGCGATCACCACCGTGTTCGTGTGGGGCGTCTTCTGGCGACGCGGCACGAGACAGGCCGCGCTGGTGACGCTCAGCCTCGGCTTCCTGATCGGCGCGGTGAACTTCGTCTTCGACGTGCCGCTGATCGGCGAGGAGATGTACACGACTGAAGTGCTCGGCATCCCGTTCATGCAGCAGGCATGGTGGTTCTTCTGCCTGTGCAGCGCGATCTACGTGACGACGAGCCTCCTCACGCCACGCCACGCGGACGAGGAGCTCGAGGGTCTGTGCTGGGGCAATCCGCTGAAGATGCTGCGCGGCGCGATCGTCGAGCGCAGCGATCCGCGCGTGGTGGCCGGCGGGCTGCTGCTGGTCATGGTCGTGCTCTACTGGTTCTTGAGGTGAGGTGAGAGCGATGCGTCAGGCGGTCATGACCGCGCCCGGAGTCATCGAGCTCCGCGAAGTGCCCGAACCCGTTGCCGGCCCCGGCGAGGTGCTCCTGCGCGTGCAGCGCGTCGGCGTCTGTGGCAGCGACGTCCACGTCAACCATGGCAGCCATCCCTTCACCCCCTACCCCGTCGTGCAGGGACACGAGTTCTCCGCCGTGATCGAGGCGGTCGGGGAAGGCGTCGAGGGAATCGAGGTCGGCGCCCGGGCGACCTCTCGCCCGCAGCTGGTCTGCGGCGAGTGCGGGCCGTGCCGGCGCGGCGACTACCACATCTGCGACGTGCTGCGCGTGACCGGCTTTCAGGCGCCGGGTTGCGCGCAGGAGCTCTTCGTGACCACGCCCGACCGCCTGGTGCTCCTGCCCGACGCCTTCACGCCGGAGCAGGGCGCGCTGGTCGAGCCGACCGCGGTCGGCGTGCACTCGAGCGGTCGCGGCGGCGATCTCACCGGCGAGAACATCGTCGTGCTCGGCGCCGGACCGATCGGCAACCTGCTGGCGCAGGTGGTGAAGAGCCGCGGGGCGAAACGGATCCTGCTCACCGACCTCTCCGACTACCGGCTGGAGATCGCGCGCGAGTGCGGGATCGAGCACACCTCGAACGCCCGCGAGGAGCCGCTCGACGAGGCCGCGAGTCGCGTCTTCGGCGACGAGGGGTTCCGCGTCGCCTTCGAGGCCGCCGGCAGCGAGGCGACGATGGCCGCGGCAGTCGAGCACATCGGCAAGGGCGGCCGCATCGTGGTGCTCGGCGTTTTCGACGGCAAGCCTCGCATCGACATGTCGGTGGTCGGCGACCGCGAGCTGTCCTTGATCGGCACCCTGATGTACCAGCACGACGACTACCGCCACGCGGTGGAGCTGATCGCCTCCGGCGAGGTGGTCGTCGAGCCGCTGGTGACGCGACACTTCCCCCTCGAGGAGTACGCCGAGGCGTACGCCTTCATCGATCGCGAGGCGGACCGCAGCCTCAAGGTCGTGATCGACATCGACTGAGCGAGACATCCAGGAGCGACACATGAACCCCTTCAGCTATCACCAGCCCACGCGGATCCGCTTCGGTCGCGGGACGTCTTCCGAGATCGGCGCGGCCGCGGCCGAGTTCGGCCAGCGCGCCCTCCTGGTCACGATGCCCTCCTTCCCCGAGGTCGAGCCGATCTACGCGAAGGTCCGCGTCTCGCTCGAGGAGGCCGGCCTCGCGGTCGCGCACTTCGACGGCGTGATCCCCAATCCCACCACCGACGTGATCGCCGAAGGTGCCCAGCTCGCGCGCGCGCACGACGCGGACGTGGTGGTCGGCCTGGGCGGCGGCTCGAGCATGGACGCCGCGAAAGCGATCGCGGTCGAGGCCACGCACGAAGGGAGCTGCTGGGACTACCTCTGGTTCCGCGAGACGCAGCCGACGGAGGCGACGCTGCCGGTGATCGCGGTGACGACGACCTCGGGCACCGGTTCGCAGGTGACGCAGGTCGCGGTGGTCACCAACCCGGAGGAGCGCAACAAGTCGGCGATCTACCACCCCCTCGCCTTCCCGCGGGTCGGGATCGTAGACCCCGAGCTGATGGCGACGGTGCCGCCGCGCATGACCGCGCTGACCGGCTTCGACGCCTTCACCCACGCATTCGAGAGCTACATCCACGCGAACACCTCGCCATACGTCGAGCTGATGGCGGTGGAGGCGATCACGCTGGTCGCTCGCCACCTCCCGCGAGCGGTGCGCGACGGGAGTCCCGACGCGCGCGACGGCCTGGCCTGGGCCGACACGCTGGCCGGACTCTGCATCGCCAACGCCGGCGTGACGCTGCCGCACGGCATGGGCATGGCGATCGGCGGGATGTACCCGCACGTGGCCCACGGCGAATCGTTGGCGGTGCTCTACCCCGCTTTCGCGCGTTTCACCTGCGAGTCGGCGCCGCGCCGCTTCGCCAACCTCGCGCGCATCCTGGCGCCGCAGCTGCGCGACCTCTCGGACGTGGAGGCTGCGCACGGTGCGGCCCCGGCGCTGGTGCGATTCATCGAGGAGATCGGCCTCGACCTCTCTTTGAGCGGGCTGGGCGTACCGGAGGAAGAGCTCGACGCTTTGGCCGAACAGTGCCTGGTGCTGCCCGACTACGAGAACAACCCGCGGGTGGCGACGCTCGAGGACGTGAAGTCGATCTTGCGCGAATGCCACTAGTCCCGGGGCCGTACGCAGTGCGCTGTCGCTCACTCGATGTGCAGAAGGGCAATCGGAACGATCGATCGTTCACGCACGCCGACTCCCCCTGATCCCATGGGGGGAGGTGCCGGCGATACTCGACGCGGTGGTCCGGACCTTGCTGGACAGGCGTGGCCGATCGATGACTCGCACCAGCACCAGTTCCCCGATACGTCGGCCGAGGAGGATGACAATGTCGATGTCTGTCTTGTCCCACGTATCCGTCATGGCGGGATTCCTGGCGCTGGCCTCACCGGGTCTGGCCCAGGAGGAGTGGAGCCAGGAGGCCCAGATCCTCGCCAGTGACGGGCAGGACGATGAGAACCTGGGAACATACACGGCTCTCAGCGGTGAAACCGCCGTTGCCGGGGTCCCCTATCGCACCCTTCCCTCGCTACCGGGATTCGGCACGGTTTACGTCTACGACCGAACCGGAATGTCCTGGGGTGGGGAGGTCCAGCTCTCGGCGCCAGGCACCGGGAACTCCGCCTCGTTCGGATGCGCCGTGGACGTGGACGGAGACACGTTGGTCGTCGGCGAAATGCTGAAGGACGTCAACGGATTCAACGAAGCGGGATTGGCTCACGTCTTCGTCCGCAACGGCTCGGACTGGTTGCCGGAGGCCGTGCTGACCGCCGACATCACCGATCCCGGGGCTCGCCTGGGCTGCAGCGTGTCGGTGAGCGGAGATACCATCGCCGTCGGCGCCTATGAACAGGACAACCCCGCCATCGGGCTCCCGACCGGCGCCGTCTTCGTCTTCGCACGAAGCGGGACGAACTGGACCCAGCAGGCGAGGCTCTTCTCCAGCGGTGTTCAGGCGAACGAGGACTTCGGCAGCTGCGTGAGCCTCGATGGAGAGACGCTGGTGGCGGGAGCCATCTTCACCACGGTTGCCGGTAAGCCGCAGGTCGGATCCGCCTACGTGTTCAGGCGGACGGGCACGACCTGGACGGAAGAGGCCCATCTGTGCCCTGACGATCTGGAGGCCGGCGCTTCTTTCGGCGCGCGCATCGCCATCTCCGGGGACAATATCGTGGCTGGAGTCAAGAACGCCGGTGCCGCCTACCTGTTCCATCGAACGGGGAGCAACTGGGTCCTCGAGCGAGAGGCTCCCGCTCCCCTTTCCGGCGGCTCATTCGGCATGTCGGTCGCGATTCGCGGCGATCGCGCCCTGGTCGGCGTCCCCTACGAAACCGTCGGTGGTGTGCCCGGGGCGGGTGCGGTCTACCCGTACCGGCGGCAAGGCACCACCTGGGTTCAGCAGGAACGGATCCACGCAAAGAACCCCGGGTGGTGGAACGACCTCGGATTCTCCGCCGACCTCGATGGCGATACGATCCTCAGCGGCGCGATCGGGGTAACCGGTACGGGAGGAGTGGCGCAAGGCGCACTTCATCTCTTCCGACTCGGGGGCTACGCCGACAATCTCTGCTTCGGTGACGGCGCCTCGGGCGCGTGTCCTTGCGGGAACGGGACTCTCGGAGTCCAGAAGTGGGGTGCAAGAACTCCACCGGCCTCGGAGCTCGTTTGCGGGCAACGGGCTCGGGGCGCGTGAGCGAGCAGACCGGACCGAACGCCGCCCCGCTCGTATTGCACGCATCCCAGGGACCGCCGAATGGAATCTGCCTGTGGCTCCAGGGAGCGGGCACTCCTCCCGGGACACCTTTCTGGGACGGTCTCTTGTGCGTCGGCACACCGATCCTGCGCCTGGCCGGGAGCGCCTGTTCCTCGACCGGAATCCGCATGCTGGACGGGACCGGCTCCCTATCCACGAATGACCCCCTCTACGGATTCGACGTCCTATCCTCGGCGTTGTGCGGAGGGGACGACATCGCGGCCGTGGTGCCCACGACCCGCTACTATCAGCTCTGGTTCCGGGATGCTCCGCTGCCGTGCGGCAGCGGCAGCAACTTGACCAACGCGGTCGAGATCACCTGGTTGCCGTGATAGGAGTCCGGCGCCAGGACAGAATCTGCCACCACGTGGCAGATTCTGTCCTGGCGCCGGACACCGTACTGCTGCGCCGTCTCGCCTAGGGCTCGAACACGACCTCGACCGCGGGCGACAGGTTGAACTCGCTGGCGCAAGGTCCGGTCTGATCGCGATACCAGGCCTGGAAGACCCGAACATCACCGGAGATCCACCCCTGCTCGCCGGCCATTCCGCCGGCCCAGCTCGCCTGTCCCCCGCCATCACCCAGTTCGACGCCGAGGCGGACGATGCCGCCGCCGGCGCAGCGAAGGCCGTCCCCGAAGGTGACGCCCAGGCCACCATTCACCGCATTCGAGCCCGCGAAAAGCAGTACGGGCTTGTCCGCGGGCATCTGCGTGCAGGTGAAGGTCAGATCATCCGCGGCCACGCTGGTCGAACCACCTCCGAGAAGAACCGCGCCCTGGCCCGCGGAGTTCGCGCAGCCTTCGCCAACCGCGCCGTCGTTGTTGCAGGGACAGGGGGTGCCGAGCCCATCGCCGAAACAGAGTGCCGTCCCCACCGTCGGGTCGGCCGGCACCAGCAGAAACGCCCTGGAGGCCGAATCCTTCGTCCCGCGGCCGACGATCCACCCCGATTCATTGATGCCGTACGCCTCGAGGAGCAACCACCCCGAACCGGCGTGGATGTAGTCGTTCAGGTTGTCCATCGTGTTCCCCTGGTAGACGAAGGCACGGTGGATGGAGTTGCTCCACATCATTCCGCAGCAGTCGGTATTGACCCACTCGCCGAACGCGTAGCCGACAGCCTCGCCCGACTCGTTGATGGCGGTCGGAATCGCGTGTGCCTTGCCGATCATGGCCGGGAGGATGTTCATCGTGACGCCGTCGTGGATGAACGCCTTGCCCCAGGTGTCGTCGTTGAAGGAACGCCACCCGGCGACGTGGCCCGCCTCGTTGACGGCCCAGGCACTGCCCGAGACGTAGCTGCCGGAGAGCTGCTGCATGACCGGATTTCCGACGCTGTCGTACGTGAACGGCACCGCCCAGGCGTCGGCCGCCGAGCCCACCAGAGCCTCCCCGACCACCAGGCCGGCGGAATTGACCGCATAGGCCTTCGTGTAGCCATACCCGAGCTGGCCGAGATCGATCAGACCCGTCGCGGTCGCGGTCGAGAGGAACGCATGAGCGGGTCCGGAGAGCATCTCGGACATCCCCACGACCTGACCGAGCTCGTTGATCCCCAGAGTGATGCACGACGGCCCACCCAGAGTTCCGAGGTCGGTGCGAGCCATGGTTTGCAGATCGATCCTCCAGGCTCCGATCTCGTATCCGGCCACCTCTCCCGCCGAGTTGATCGCGGTCGCGCGGCCAGGCCCGAGATCGTGCTTCATCCCGTCGTAGTAGAAGCCATGGTACTGGCCGTCACCGGTGTCGAACCAGGCGCCGACGACGACCCCGTCATCATTGACGTCGTACGCGAGGCTCGTGGACTCGCCGGGTAACAGGCCCAGATCGACCGCGTTGTACTTCGGGATGGCCGTGGAATCACACTCGTCTCCGAGGCCGTCGCCGTCACTGTCCAGCTGGGACGGATTGTAGGTGGTCACGCAGTTGTCGCATGCGTCGCCGACATCGTCTCCGTCCACATCGGACTGATCTTCATTTGCGTCGGAGGGGCAGTTGTCACAGTCGTCGATCCAGGTGTCGCCGTCGCTGTCCAGCTCGTCCTCGTCGTGGATGCCGTTTTGGTTGCAGTCGGCGTACGTCCGCAGGCGCTCGACCTGGAACGTTCCTGTCGGGGTCCCGTCCCAGCCGCCCATGACGTACAGGTACTCGTCATCGCCCAGTGCGACACCGGCGGCATGGCGCGGAATCGACAGGTCGGGGCCGAAGGACCAGGTCATCGTCTGCGGGTCGAGAACGAAGACCGTCGCCGCCGTGACGCCGGCGCTGCCGTCCGTTCCGTTGATCCCGCCGATCGAGTAGACCTGGTCGTCGGCGCCGAGCACGGCGGTCTGGTCGCTGAACGCCGGATCACCGGACGTGGGGTAAGGAAGCGGAGGGCCGACCGACCAGCTTCCCGACGCGATGTCGAAGGAGAAGACGCTGGAGGTTCGAGAGGTACCCCACTGGTCGTATCCTCCGATCACCAGGATGTGGCCTTGCCCGTCGTACACGCCGGTACACCGCGCGCGCGCCGCCGGCATCGGCGCCAGGATCTCCCAGGTGTCGGTCGTCGAGTCGTAACGCTCGACGACCGCTTCGTTCGGCGCACCTTCCGCGAGAACCTCGGCCGGTCCACCGGGTCCGCCGCCCATCGCGTACAGGCGACCCAACGGATCGATCGCGTATGCGAAGTTGGGCAGGTCGAAGTTCTTGTCCGCCAGCGTCGGACCGATCTCGGTGCCGAGTACCGGGTCGTAGACCATCGTCTTGACGGTACCCGTCGTATTGTCCTCCTCCGTCGGGCCGAATACGACGATCCGATCCAGGGCGTCCACTCCGACTCCCATCCGATCGTACTGGCCGTCGAACTCCTTGATCGTCTCCCAGCTCGTCGCGCCGGACATCAGACGGTGGGCCGTGCCGCGCTCGAGGGCGCCGCCGACCTCGTCGTTCTCGGCGCGCAGCGGTCGGCCGCCCAGCGCGTAGAGCGTGCCCTGGTGGTTGAGTCCCGCGAGACCCGTCCGCCCTTCGGTGACGTCGGGGAAGTCGATCGAGGACTCCCAGCCCTGGGGCGTCGCCGCCGCCGGGATTCCAAAGCCGAGTGTGAGGGCCATCGCGAGCGACCAGCGACGGGCAGCGCAGGCGCCGACGTCGTGTAGGGGGAATGGACAGCGGATCGGGGCTCTCAGCATCATCTCGTGCTCCTTGGCGAGGAAGAACAGGAAGACCGGACCACCCCTGGCCTGGGGTGTCGTGCCGTAGGACGGGCCTTCGATGAGTCCATCATTCCCGATCACGGGTCTTTTTCTCGTTACATCTCCGTCATGGAGCCGGGCACTGGCGCGTTGTGCCGCGGGCGAGTACCGGAGCCCTATCAGGACTTTCCGGTCCTCTGACCCGCATCCACGCCGTTCGGCTGGCTGGCTCGTGCGCTGGTCAGGAGGCGAGCCGCGATGAGCTCCGCGGTCGACCTCGACGTCGGTGCCGCCGGCAGGGAAGCAGCACTCGATGCAGCAATGCGCGCCCGGTGCAGCGACATCCCTTTTCTCATTGCCCGGCCTGAGGTCAGGGCATCGAGGCTCTCGAGAATCGTGATCCGAACAGTCTGTTGACCGGTTTCGGTTGCGGGCGTCAGCCCGCGTTACGGCTTTCAGGCATAGTAGATATTGGCCATGCTCGCCGCAGCCTACCCACACACCAACGCCACCCAGATTGCGGAACGTGGCAAAGAAATCCCAGAAGCATGAGCCTCTTTCAATTCCTGGTCGTTCGTGCGAATCCCATGCCGGTGGAGCTGGCCGAAATCGTGAGCGAGGTTCTCGATGTATTCAGCGCTGCGACCGAAGCGGCTCTACCCGTCCGTGTTCGGGCATGCTAGATTCAACGAGCCGGTGCTCGAAAGGTCGTGAGAGAAGTCCGCGACCGATTGACGCGGAGCGTCGCGTCCCTGCGCCGGAACGGTCCCCAGGTCACGCGCTACGCTTCACCAAGCTCGTACCACACTACCGATGAGAACTCGACTTTGCCTCGCCTTCGTCTTCATCCTTCTCGCTGCTCCCTTCGCCCTTTCCCGATCGAGGACTGACGATTCCTGGCTGTGGAAACCGAGCGGCAGCATCATCGACCCCAACTGCGATTCCGGCTCCGAGTGGGGCTACACGCTGGCGCTCGATGGTGCGACCACCTTGATTGGCTCCCCGGGGTCCTGGGGGGGAGCAACTGGCGTGGTCTACGCGCTCGAGACACCGACCAGCAACTGGATCAGCCTCAGGCCACCGGACCTCGCGGCCGGAGCCCGATTCGGCTGTTCCCTCGCGTTTCAGGGAGATACGGCGCTCATCGGTGCATCGGATGACGACGACGCCGGCGTCCACTCGGGATCGGCCTACGTCTTCGTCCGTTCCGGCAGTTCCTGGAACAAGATGGCCAAGCTCGTCCCGACTGGATCGAGTGCCGACGATCAATTCGGCTACTCGGTTGCACTCGATGGCAACCTCGCGCTGATCGGTGCTCCCTACGACGACACCGCCGCGGGGCAGGACGCAGGCTCGGCGTACGTGTACACCGGGTCGGGAGCGAGCTGGTCTCTGATGCAGAAGCTCGAGGCGAGCGATGGGGCGACTCTCCAGTCCTTCGGCCGTTCGGTCTCGCTCTCTGGCGCGACAGCACTGATCGGGGCTGACAAGGGCAGTGGCGCCACGTCGCTCTCCGGCGCCGCCTACGTGTTCACGCTGCGCGATGGGAGCTGGAGCGAAGAGGACAAGCTCTTCGCCGCGGACGGGAGCAACGGCGATCACTTCGGTCGTGTGCTCGAGCTCGAGGGCAATCGCGCCCTGGTCGGAGCGCCCAACTGTGATGACGCCGGGGCGAACAGCGGGGCGGCCTACGTGTTCGACCGATCGGGCTCGACCTGGACCCAGACCCAGAAGCTCTTTGCCAGTGACGCTGCTACGAAGGACATGTTCGGCTGGGACGTTGCGCTCGAAGGAGATACGGCCATGATCAGCGCACCGGACGATCCCTATCAGTACCCCGGTGGGATCTACGTGTTCCACCGTCAGGGCTCGAGCTGGAGCGAGGTGCAGAAGCTCCCCGAGCCGGATGATATCGGGTACTTCGGTGCTTGCATCGCCCTCCGCGGCAATCGTGTTCTGGTCTCGGACCCCCTCTTTCTCTTCCCCACGATCCACATCTACTCGCGCCCACCCGAGACCGGCATCGGAATGTGCTACGGCGATCCGGGCAGCGGAACACCCTGCCCCTGCGGAAACGACAACGACGGCAGCATCCCCGGCTCGGGATGCGACAACGGCGTCCATTCCTCCGGGGCGCAGCTGACCGGCTACGGGAAGCCGAACATCAGCGATGACGAGGTCTTCCTGAGGGCGACTCACGCCGAGCCGAACAACAGCGGCCTCTTCTTCCAGGGATCCTTGCGCGTGAACGGAGGGGCTGGTGTTCCCTTCGGCGACGGTCTGCGCTGTGCCGGGGGACAGGTGGTGCGCTTGCAGGTGACCTTCGCCGACGAAACGGGCACGTCGATGACCTCGATTCCCATCGCTGCCAAGGGAGGGGTGAGTCCGGGCGACTTCCGCTGGTACCAGTACTGGTACCGGACGACCGTCGATCCGCCGTGCGGTCCCGGGATCAACGACTTCAACACCTCGAACAGCATCCTGATCGTCTGGCAGCCCTGATACGGAACCAGGTACAATTTCACGCACTTCCTGGGCTCCGGACCCCTCGAGTCCGCGGCTCGGGAAGTGCGTGAAAGTGAACCTGGTTCCGTATCGCCGAGACGAGATCATGAAGAACCTCCCGAACACTCTCCTCTGCCTGCTCACCCCGCTCCTCTTCACCGCCTGCGGAGAGCGGGCGGAGACCGAGGACACCTGGACTCCGATCCCGATCGCCGAGCTCGACGCCGGAGCGAAGGCTCAGTACGCCCGAGCCGAGAGCGCGAAGGGCGAGATGTTCGGCGAGCTGATGACGGCGCTCATGGGCGCGATCGGCGAGTCCGGTCCGGCCGGGGCGATCGGCGTGTGCAACGAGAAGGCACCGGGCATCGCGGCCTCGGTCTCGGAACGGCTCGAGCTGAAGATCGGCCGCACGTCGTGGAAGCTGCGCAACTCCGGCAATACCGCACCCGCCTGGTCCGAGACGCTCCTGAACGACCGCCCCGCGGAGCCGTGCGCCACGGTGAGCTCCGCGGGTCACCTCGGCGTCACCCTGCCGATCCAGGTGTCCGCCCCCTGCCTCACCTGTCACGGCGCGAAGGAGTCCCTCGCCCCCGACGTGCGCGACGCGATCGCCTCTCGCTACCCCGATGACCAGGCGACGGGATTCCAGAACGGCGACCTGCGGGGCTGGTTCTGGGTCGAGGTGCCGCCGGCGGGGAAGTAGCGCCCGATCCGGGAATACGCACCGCTCGCAGCGGTCTCCCTTTTCCCGTTACCCGGTCCGATGACGGGGTAGACCAGAGACGCGAAGCGGCTCGGTAGGGCCGCCTGACAACCTCGAACGAAGGAAGCACCGATGCTCGCCACCTGGCTCCTCACCATCGCCCTCCTGCAGGCCGCCGCCTCATCTCCGGGCCAGGAAGTCGATCGCCTCTGCACCCGACTCGCCGCATTCGACTTCGCGGGCTCCGTGCTCGTCGCCGAAGGCGACCTGGTGTTGCTCCACAAGGGCTTTGGGCTGGCCGACCGCGAGGGAGGGCGGGCGATCGGGCCGCACACGGTCTTCGACATCGGATCGGTGACGAAGCAGTTCACGGCCACGGCGATCCTGGTGCTCGAGGAGCGAGGCGCGCTCTCCACGAGCGACTCCCTCGCGGAGTTCTTCACCGGCGTGCCCGAGGAGAAGCGGGCGATCACACTCGACCACCTGCTCTCCCATACGTCGGGGCTTCCGCCGTCGATTCCCGTCGGTTCGGCGACGACCGAGCGCGCCGTGCTCCTGGAGAGAGCGCTCGAGGCGGAGATGGCTTCCCGCCCCGGGGAAGCGTACGTCTACAACAACGTCGGCTACCTGCTGCTCGCCGCCGTCATCGAGGTCGAAACGGAGATGCCCTACGAGGACTTCGTGCGCGAGAACCTCTTCGCCCCGGCACGGCTTCGCGACACGGACTTCCTGCGAAGCGGCCGCGCCGACGACCGGCGCACGGCGATCGGCTACGAAGGGGAACGCGTGCACGGGCCGGCGCAGAACGGGTGGTACTCGTGGGGGCTGCGCGGCGCGGGGGGTGTACTCTCGACGACCGGCGATCTCCACCGGTGGGTGCGAGCCGTCCAGGCGGGGAACATCCTCGGGCGCGAAGCACGCGAGAAGCTCTTCACCGCGACCGGCGACTCCGGCTACGCGCGCGGATGGATGCTCGGCGAGCGCGGCGAGCTCGGTCGGTGCGTGTACCACGGGGGGACGACGCGCGGATTCGAGGCGGCGCTCGATACGTATCCGGACCGCGACCTGGTGGTCGTCGTCCTGTGCAATGACCGTGGAACGTGCCGCTCCACCGCGTTCCGGATCGCCCGCGTCGCGGCCGGTCTGGAAGCGCCCCCGCCTCCGGTCGTGGAGGTCGCGCCCGTGGACCTCGCCGGCCGAGCCGGCCGCTACGTCACGAAGGACGGAGGGGAGCTCCTCCTGCGGGTCGAGGGTCGGGGGCTCACCGTCGAGCCCGACGTGGAGCTGCTCTGCCAGCTCGCGACCGGCGCCTCGACGAGCGAGCTCGAACGTGAGTCGGAGCCGAGGCGACTGGCCGAGGTGATCCTGGCCCGGCTCGAGCGCAGTGATGCGGAGGCGCTGAAGGAGCTCGTGGATCCGCGCTTCCCGAACTGGCACCACACGCTCAGCCACGTCTGGCGCGGCTGGGAGCTGAAGCACGGGGCGTATCTCGAAGGTCGCGTGATCGGCGCGAACGACTCGAGCGCGCTCGTCATGCTCGAATACACGAAGCGCCGCACGCTGATGGAGATGTTCTTCGCCGAGGACCGGCTGACGAGCTTCCGCCTCGACGGTGGGCTGCCCGAGTCGCGCCATTTCCTGCCCGCCTCGGACGACCTCTTCCGGCTCGAGAAGGTCGGTAGATCGTCGGGAGAGGCGGAGCTGAAGTTCGACGGCAAGGCGCTCGTATTCGAAGTGAGCGACCGGGGCCGGGCACGATCCATCGAAGCGGTCTGGAAGGCGCCTCTCGAGGAGAGCGAGGATCAGCGCGAGCTCACTCTCGCCGAGCTGGCCGGAGAGTATCGGGTCCAGCCGCGGGGAATGCTGCTCATCGAGGAGGCCGGTTCGGGGAGCCTCGCCCTGGCCTTCGACGCGGATGCGCTGTTCTCCTTCGCGACCGGCTGGACGACCGACGAGCTCGAATCGGATCGCGCGAGCGAGAAGATCATTCGCGAGGTCTTCGCGAGCCTCCGGAAGGGGGACGTCGAACGCCTGAGACGAGTCCTGAGCACGAAGTGGTCGGATTGGCCAGAGCGACTCATCCCCGTGTTCCGCGACTGGGAGCGGAGTCGCGGTCCGCTGCGAAAGGCGGACTTCCTGGGCATGGATCGCGACCGCGCGTTCGTCGAGCTCGAGCACGAGAAGCGACGGACCCTCTTCGCCGGTACCATCCTGGAAGGGAGGCTCCAGGGGTTCGAGCTCGACGGTGGACTGCCCGAGGAGCGCGTCCTTCCCCGCACGGGTCCGCTCGAGTTCGGCTACCGCACCGAGGAGCGCCGCCCGCGGACGGCGACGCTCACCTTCCTGCTCGACGGGCGGGGGAAGGCGACGAGGCTCGTCCTCGTGGCCGGCGGTCCGGGGTGGGACGGAGGTCGGTTGACCGCGGAGCGTTGACGGGACCGACTCAGCGCTTCCGAATGCCTTGGTTCGTCCAGCTCCGCAGGCTCGCGCCCTGCTTCTCGGGATCGAAGCCGCGGTAGAGACCGTCCTCGAGGAGCTCGCCGACGGGCCAGCTCTCCGCGGGGATGAGCGACTCGAGAGCCATCCCGGCCATGCTGAAGGAGTGAATGAAGCAGCCGTCTCGAAGTCCCTTCCTCGGACTCCCAACCGATCGGTCGTAGCACACCCCTCTCCAGTGGCTTCCCCCGCGGTGGTTGATCCGGCGACTGCCGCTGTCGGGAGCCGAGATCCCGTACTCGAGCTCGAGGATCCCGTTCCCCTGGAACTCTCGCCACAGGAAGTCGACTCGCTCTCTCGAAACGAGTCCCGCGCGTACGTCGACACCGACCTTCTTCGGGTTCGAGCAGAAGAGGATCACGCCGTCGGTCCAGAGCGCGACGTCCAGCGCGCTGTGATCCTTGCCGTCGGCCGCGTATCCGCCCCGGTAGTGAGCCAGCAGGTACGGCGGCTCCTCGATCGGCCGGCGCAACGCGTCGGGAATCGGCGCGGGGCTCTCGACGTTGGCGACGTCCTTTCGCGGCTGTTTAGCGCGACGCCCCCGCCACTCGGTGTACAGCTCGGCCGGAGTGCGACCGAGCCGATCACGCAACGCCGGGTTCGCACCGGCCTTCAGCAGCACGTCGATCAGCTCGGTATCGTCGCGGCGAGCGGCGAGGTGCATCGCCGTGAAGCCGCAGAGGGTCTGCCGGTCGAGCTCCTCCTCGAGCGCGACGAGCACCTCGAGGCAATCGCGGTGCCCGAAGGCGGCGGCCTTGTGCAGCGGGGTCCAGCCGTGCACGTTCGCGCTCAGGGTCACGGCCCTCGCCGACAGCAGGCACTTCGTCGCCTTGAAGCTTCCTCTCTCCGCCGCCAGGTGAAGCGCAGTCTCCCCGCGATACCCGACCGCTCCCTGCGACGCTCCGGCGTCGAGCAGCGCCTGTACGACCTCGGCCTTCCCGTCCCAGGCTGCCAGGTGCAGCGGCGTCCAGCCGGAATCGTCCAGCGGGTCGACGGTGACCCTCGCCGCGAGGAGGACCTTCACCACCTCCAGGTGCCCCCATTCGGCTCCCAGGTGCAACGGCGTGCGCCCCTCGTGCTGGCTCGACGAACGATCGGGGTTCTGTCCCAGCTGGATCAGCCGCCCGACGTACTCGTGATTACCGCCGCGGGCGTGCTCGTGAATCGTAAGACGTCTGTTGCCCTGGCGGTCGCTCCAGGAGGAGGCGGGCAGCGCCAGCAGCACCCCGGCGAGAACGGCCACCAGGGGCGTTCTCACGCGGGCGATGAGCGTTGAAGAGGGCGAGGCCATGGCGCTGGGGGCATCCACCATCGAGGGGCGGGGCCGGGTAATCACGACGGTATAGCGAATGGCGCCCGAGCGGTCACCGAGGGGCTCGCAGGGGGTGCGGCGATTCCCTACGGGCGCTGTGCGGGTGAGATCGACGGCCCGATATCGGCACTCGGACAGGATGTGGGGAGGGCCGTTCCTTGGGGATTCCCCTGGTGGATGACGAGGAGGCGGTCCGCGCCGTCGGGCGGCGGATGCTGGAGAGACTCGGCATGCAGGTCATCACCGCCAACGACGGTCAGGAGGCCCTGGAGAAGCTGGCCGCCGAGGGCGTGCACATCGACGCCGTCCTGATGGACCTGACCATGCCGCGCATGAGCGGCCCAGAGTGCATGCCCGAGCTGCGCCGCCTTCATCCCCGGTTGCCGCTGATCTTCGCGAGTGGGTGTGGTGAGCAGGACCTCACCGACCGCTGCGGCGGCTGGCCGCACACCGCTCTGATCTCCAAGCCCTTCGACCACCGGCAGCTCGCGGAGAAGCTCTACGCCTTGATCGGGTAGCACGGTGCCCGGACAGAACTCGCCACGTGGCGAAGCCTGTCCGGGCACCGTACTACGACCGGACGCCCTGCGGCGCTACTCCTCCGACTCGTCGCCCTTGAGCTTGCCCTCGAGCGTCTCCAGCATCGGCCGCAGCTGCTCGAGCATCGAGGCGGCATCGTTCACCGTGGAGTCCTTTCGAGCAGCCAGCTCCTGAGTGGCGGCGACCTGGTTGTTGGCGACGGCCAGGGCCGCGGCCAGCTCCTCGACCCGCTGCTCGCTGCCGGAGAGCTCCGTCTCGCGCTCCTCCAGCTCCTTGTTCAGCCCTTCGGTCTCGGCGATCAGGGTGTCCACCCTGGCCTCGAACTGGGTCATCTCCTCGCGCTGCGCGGTCAGCTCGCTCTCGCGCTTCCGCTTCTCCTCGATCAGCTCGTCCCTCGTCCTGGTGACGGCGTCGAGCTCGCCGGCGACGCGGTCGCGTTCCTCTTCTGTCCGACGCAACGCTTCGGCGGTGCCTTCCTGACGTTCCTTCGCGGCCGAGAGCCACTCGTCGCGTTCTCCCACCTGCTCCTGCAGCTCGGCCGCCTGAGACACGACCTCCTCGATCGCCGCGACCTTGGCGGCGATCGTCTCCTCGTGCTCCGCGATCAGCCCGCGCACGTTCCCCAGGTGCGCAGTGAGTTCCTCGTTCGTGTTTTGCGAGGCCTCGAACTCGACCTCCCGCACCTCCAGGGCGTCGGTCACGCGTTCGAGCTCCTCGTTCCTCTCGCGCAAGGCGTCGGCGTCTTCCTCGTGACGGCACTTCGCGGCCGAGAGCCGCTCGTCGCGTTCCTTCACCTGACCCTGAAGCGCCGTCCGACTCGCCTGGAGTGTCTCGATCTCCGCGGCCTGCTTCGCGAGCGAGTCGTCACGCTCCGAGACCCGCGTGCACGCCTCGCTGAGCTCGGCATCGCGTTCGGTCAACTCCGTGCTGGTCCGCTCCAGGCTCCCGGTGAGCTGCTGGAGCGACGCCTGCAGCGCGGTGATCTCCTCCCCGGTGCTCTGCTCGAGCTCCTCGAGCGCAGTGCACTTCGTGGCCAGATCGGCCTCGCGCTCGGCAACCTGCGCTCGCGCGTCAGTGAGCTCTTCCTCGCGCTCGGTCAACTCGGTGTTGGTCCTCTCCAGGCTCCCGGTGAGCTGCTGGACCGACGCTTGCAGCGCGTGAATCTCCTCTCCGGTGGTGCGCTCGAGCTCGTCCCGGTCGTGGCGAGACGCCTCCAGTCCTTCCTCGAGCTCGGTGATCGCGGAGCACTTCGCCGCGAGCTCGTCCTCGCGCTCGGCGACCTGGGTACGGGCCTCGGCCAGCTCCCTCTCGCGTTCGGTCAAGGATTCGTCCGTCATCTCCAGCTTCTCGGTGAGCCCTTCGATCGTCTCCCGCAGGGCTCGAGCCTCGTCCCCGGCAAACTGCTCGAACTCGTCGAAGCTCGCTTTCGACGAGGCCAGCTCCTCCTCGATCCTCCGGACCTCGGCCTTCATCGAGGCGAGTGCTTCGTCTCGATCGGTGAGCTCGGCACGCACCTGCGAGAGCTCGTCGTCACGATCGGTCAGCGACTCGCGACTCGAGTCCCTGTCCGCGGTGAGCTCCTCGACCGATTCCTGCAGCATCCGAGCTTCTTCGCGACTGGTGCGCAGGAGCACTTCGAGGATCTCCTGGGAAGCGACCAGCTCTTCACCCAGGTCCTCGATCTTCGTGGACATCTCCACGATGGTCCCGTCTCGCTCGGCGGTCGCGGCCTGCGCCTCGGCCAGCTCGTTCTCACACTCCGCCAGCGACTCTCGGGATCCCTCGAGATCGGTGGTGAGCTCATCGATCGTGGTACTCTTCGCGTCGAGCATCTCGTCCCGTCGAGCGACCAGCTCCAGGGCCTCTTCGAGCTCCTGCTGGAGAGGTTCGACGAGGTCGGCACGCTCGCGGAGCTGGTCCAGCTCGGTCGCGAGGGCCGCACGCAGCTCGTCGTGCTTCTGTCGCAGCAGCTCGAGCTGCGTTTCGCTCTCGGCGGCCGCCTCGGACCGCGGCTCCAGCTGGCGGATCTGAGCGGTGAGCTCGGAGATGATCTGGCTCTGCCGCTCGATCTCCGCACACTTGTTCGCCTGCACCTCCTCGAGACGGGCCTCCCATTCAGCCAGCTCGGAGACGAGGTTGCGGTCGCCCGTCTCATCCGACTCCTCCTGCATGAAAGAGTCGAACTCCATGGCGCTGGAATCGATCACCACGGGATCGTCATCGTCCACCACCCCGGTGTGGTCGTTCAGAGCCCGCGTCATATCGCGGATCTGCTCCTTCTGTTCGGTCAGCTTGTCGTTGAACTCGCGTTCACGCTCCGCGAACTGCGCGATGACGTTCTTCACGCGGGCCTCGAGCACGACGTAGGCCTGATAACGCTCCCGAACCTGCCTCGTCATGTCCTCGACGAAGGCGGTCCGTGCCCTGCGGGCGAGGTAGTTGTTGATCTGCCAGGCGATGATGGCCCCACAGATGAGGGAGGCCGCGGGAAGGAGGACGGTATAGATGAACGGCATTTCCGGAACCGGGGTGGGTGTCGGGATACGGGTAGCGAGCCAAAGTGGTGATCTTCCTGTTCGACCCGATGCGACCCCGTTCTGAAATGAAGGACCGGGAAAGGATTTCCGGGTGCGGGCCCGAGGGGGTGTTCCCACCCCTGGAGGCGTGTCTATCGCGCGAAACGGCCCAGGACGTAGACGTAGTAGGCGCCCATCTCCGTGCCCTCGTCGGTGATGAAGCGCGCGTCGAGCCTGGTCCGGCCGGCCTTCAGCTCCAGCCGGAAGACGACCTCCTCGGCGCCCGGCTCGACGGGAGCCTCCAGCCGCTGCCCACCGATCCCGAGCCTCACCCCGACCACGGGAACCGCCTGTCCTGGGCGCGCGCGAAGGGCCTTCACGCCGGGAACGTCGGCCCCTGGCTCGAGGCCGACGTCGATCGCGGTGGCCGCCTCCCGGGGCCAGCGGCGCAAGGCGATCTCGTACGCACCCGACTCGACGACGTCGACGTGCCAGAAGCCGATCCGGGCCGGATCGTTCAGGGCGTCGCGAATGTGCCGCTGGTTCCACGGCACGGGTCCGGTGGTGATCCAGTCGTGAGCGGTCAGCCTGGTCGGGTTCTCGGCGGGATGTCCGAGAGCGATGGCGACATCGCGGGCGAACGTCGGCTCCAGCTCCGCCCACCACTCCTCGTAGAAGGCGGTCAGGCGCTCCAGCACCTCGGGGTGCTGTCCGGCGACATCTTCCCGCTGTCCGGGATCGGCGTCGATGTCGTACAGCTCCTTGCCATTGACCAGGCGCCAGCGGCTGGTCATCACCGAGCTCTTGCGCCACTTGATCGGGTCCTTCACCCGCTGCGAGTCGGTGACCAGGGCGCGGTCGGGCCAGTCGGTGTCCGCGGCGGGGAGCAGCAAGGGCCGGAGACTCCGGCCGTCGAGGCTCAGGCGTTCGGGGATCGTGACGCCACAGAGGTCCGCCAGCGTCGGCAAGACGTCGACGTGGGCCGTGATCGGTTCGACGTCGCGCCCGCCGACCAGCCCGCCCGACGGCCAGTGCACGAAGAAGGGCACGCGATGGCCGCCGTCGTACTCGCTGCCCTTCCGGCCGCGCATCCCGGCGTTGAAGACTCCATTGCCCATCGCCGTGCCGTTGTCGGTGGTGAAGACGAGGATGGTGTTCTCCGCCAGGCCCTCCACTTCCAGGAAAGCCCGCAGCCGCCCGACATTCGCATCGATGTCGGCGATCATCCCGTGGAAGTTCGCCAGGGTCACGGGCTCCTCCCGGTACGGCTCGCTCGCCTCGATCGGAGCGTGCATCGGACCGTGCGGAGCGTTGGTGGAGAGATAGGCGAAGAAGGGGCGACCCTCCCGCTTCTGCGCGCGGATGAAGCGCTTCGCGTAGTCGAACCAGACTTCGGTGCAGAAGCCCTCGACCGGCTCCGGCTCCGAGTTGTGGAAGTAGGCGCCGTCGAAGTAGGCGTTGTCCCAGAAGTCGGGAGTCTGCCCGACCCCACCGCCGCCGTGCCGCATCACCTCGGTGTAGCCGCGGTCCTCTGGACGGCAGGGGTGGTTGTCGCCCAGGTGCCACTTGCCGAACATGCCCGTCGCGTAGCCGGCGCGCCGGAACACCTCGCCGATGGTGACCTCGTCCTCGCGCAGCATCGATCGTCCCATGATCGTGTGCCATACCCCGGTGCGGTTGGTCCAGCGACCGGTCTGCAGCGCCGCCCGCGTCGGCGAGCAGGTCGGGGCGACGTGGTAGTCGGTCAGCCTCACCGATTCGGCGTGCAGGCGGTCGAGGTGGGGAGTCTTCAGGATCGGGTTGCCGTGACAGCCGAGATCGCCGTACCCCTGATCATCGGTGATGATCAGGATCACGTTGGGCGGCTCGGTCTCGTGGACTTCGATCGGTCGTCCAGAGGCGGCCGAGATCAGGGCCACGAACGCCACACACGGGAGGAGAAGGAACCGCAGGGTGCGCTGCTGCTTGGTCATGAGGAATACGATACGGTGCCGGGGACCATTTCGCGTCAGTCACCTCTCCCCCACCGCTGCGCGAGGCCGCTGATTCGGTCGCGTCATTCGGTCGCCTACTTCCTTGTCTCACAACGACTTGTGCACGTAGTAGACTCTGTCGTCGGGGGAGACGGCGAGTTCGAGAGCAGAAGGGGCAACCCATGGCTTACGAGACGAAGATCAGCGCGTCGCCCGAGGAGCTGGTGACTCCACTGCGCCGACTGTTCGATGAAGGAGGGAACTACAACTTCATCGTCCTGGTCTCCGCTCCCGACCAGAACTACTACGTCCAGGCCTCGGGAACGCGTGGCGGGGACAGCGTCTGGCTCGAAGCGGTGAGCAATCGGTTTCTCGATGCCGCGCACTGTCTGGATGATGACCAGGTCCGGTTGTTGCAGGCGCTCGGATGGCAGCCACCGGGCGAGGGCTCCACGAACTTCCATCGAGAATGGAACCTGAGTGCCAACAGCGAGCTCGTGGTGGTGGCCGGGTTCCTGAAGCAGACTCTCGTGGAGGTGTACGGAATGAGCCCGGGCGGCCAGGTTCAGGTCGAGCTCGGCCTGGAGTAGGCGAAGCGACGCTTCTCGGTTCGGGTCCGTACGGGCTAGCGGTTCCCCGACCGTCCCCGGGTGCGCTTCCCGCCCGAGGCGGGCCGGCGACGAGAGCCGGCCTTGCCGCCGTTCACGCCGGAGCCCTTCGAGAAGGGCGCCCCCCCCGCCCGCTTGCGTCTCCGGTTCCTACGGGGCGGCCCGGTTCCGGTTTCCTCATCGCGAGCGCCGTACCCGCCGACGCCGCTGCCGAAGGCCACTGCTCCAGCCGCGGGCCGGCCGGGAGCTGCCTTTCCACCGCGGGTTGCACGACGTCGCTCTCTTCGCGCGGCGGTGCCATCGACCCGGCCCCCGCCGTACTCCTTCAACTTGACGCGCGGGATCTCCATCTTCAGCTTGCGCTCGATCGCCTTGATGGCCGGGAAGTCCTCGTGGGTGACGAAGGTGCAGGCCTTGCCGGTGCACTCCGCGCGACCCGTTCGGCCGATCCGGTGAGTGTAGGCGTCGGGCGTGTTCGGGATGTCGAAGTTGATGACGTGGCTGATGTTCGCCACGTCGATGCCGCGCGCTGCGATGTCCGTGGCCACGAGAACGTCGTAGCGCCCGTCGCGGAAGCCCTGCATCGCCCGCTGTCGCTGGCTCTGGCTCATGTTGCCCTGCAGCGCGATCGCGCGGTGACCCGCCTTATCGAGATCCCGGGCCAGGCGCCGCGCACGGTGCTTGGTGCGCAGGAAGACGATGGCTGATTCGAAGTCCCGGTCACCCAGCAGGTGGTTGAGGAGCGCCGTCTTGCGCTTCTGCTCCACCGGGTAGAGCGCGTGTTCGATCGTCTCCAGCGGTGTGGCGTGTCCCAGCTCGACCACGTGCGGATCGCGCAGGACGCGGTCGGCGAGCCCACGGATCTCCCGCGGCATGGTGGCCGAAAAGAGCAGGTTCTGCCGCCGTCGGGGCAGGCGAGCGATAATGCGCTTGATGTCCGGCAGGAAGCCCATGTCGAGCATGTGGTCCGCTTCGTCGAGAACCAACGTCTCGATGCCGTCCAGTCGAACATCATCGCTGCCGGCGAGATCGAGCAGGCGTCCGGGGCACGCGACGATGATGTCGGGCCTCTTGCGCAGAGCTCGCACCTGGGGCCCCGCGTTGACCCCGCCGAAGACGGTGACCGCGCGGATGTTGGTGTACTTCGCCAGCAGCTCCGTCTCGCGGTGGATCTGGATCGCCAGCTCGCGAGTCGGCGCAAGGACCAGGGCCCGCGGCTGCTGGCCACGTCTCGCCATCAGGCGTTCGATGATCGGCAGCGCGAAGGCCGCCGTCTTGCCGGTGCCGGTCTGGGCCAGGCCCAGCACGTCCCGACCCTTCAGGACCTGGGGGATGGTCCGGGCCTGAATCGGGCGGGGCTCCACGAATCCGGCCTCGGAGATGGCCCGGAGGATGTTCTTCGGCAGACCGAAGGTGGCAAAGCTCCCCTTCGACCTCGCCGGTCGTTGCTTGTTCGAGATGACTGTTTCCTGTCGCTGCTGTGCCGCGCCGCTGGTCGCGACGAAGCTCTCTACCCGTACAGCAGCAATCAGGTGAGTCGAGGGAGAAGGCGCGCTTCCGCCGGGGAGTCTGGAAGGAAACCACCGGGGTCCTGCTGTGCGCCTGGCCGCCGGGATCGCGACCGAGGGCAGGGAAACTACTGTCCTGGCCCGGAATGGGAAGGGACAGAGTGAGATATTCCGTGCCAGGACAGGATTCGCCACGAGGCGGATCCTGTCCTGGCACCGTGTTCACACCGGCGAGCGGGGCAACCGCAAGCGGAAGAGCGCGCCCCTTCCGGCGGCTTCCTCCACCGAGACGGTCCCGCCCTGCGCCGTCACCGCGGAGCGCACCAGCGCCAGCCCGAGTCCGTATCCGACCCGCCGGCCGGCCGCGTGAGGACCGCGGAAGAAGGGCTCGAAGATCTTCTCCCGCAGCTCTTCGGCGATCCCGGGTCCGCTGTCGGTGACGGTGACGACGAGATCTCCTTCCTCGCCGTCGAAATCGAGGCGGACCTCCCCGCCCTCCTCGGTCCAGTCGATCGCGTTGGAGACGACGTTGCGGATCGCCGTCAGCAGCGCCTGGCGGTCACCGCGAATCGTGAACTCTCCGGACGCGTGGATCCTGGTGGCGACCCCCATCCGCTCGGCCCGCTTCAGCTCGCCCCCCAGCCGGTAGTAGACCTCGTCGAGCAGGTCGAACTCTTCCAGGCCCTCGGCCTCGGCCGACCTCTGCGCGGAACACAGGGCGACGAGGTTCTGCACGGCGTCGCGGAGCTCGCGGAGCTCGTCGAGGTGGCTGGACAGGAGCTCGCGGTACCGCCCGGGCTCGCGCTCGGCGAGGAGCGCCACCTCGCTCTCGCCGATCAGATTCTGGATCGGAGAGCGCAGCTCGTGCGCCAGGCCGGCGATGAGCAGACGCGAGGTCTCCATCTCGCCGCGGATGTTCCGCAGCATCAGCTCCAGCGCTTCGACCACCTCGCGAAGCTCGTCGGGCAGGTCGGCGCGCTGCATTCCCAGGTGCTCGGTCGGCGCGTGCACCTCGCGGGCACGGGTGGCGATGCTCGAGAGGGAGCTCGAAATCCGCAGCGCGAGGGAACGTCCGACCAGGTAGATCGCGGCGAAACCCACCAGAACGAACACGACCGCCACCACGCCGTAGGTGCGCACGACGACGAAGTGTGGCGCCTCCTCCACGACCAGGCCCACGACGTGCCCGGTCGACAGGCGCGTCGTCCGCCAGCGAGCTCCGCCCTCTGCCTGAACCGTCTGATCGAGCGGCACCCGCGCCGGCACATCGCGCCGCAAGTGTTCCGTGGCACCGAATTCTCCGAGCAGCAGCTCGCCGTCCGGCTTCCACACTCGCCAGGCGAACCGGCTCGCCGGGTGTAGCGCATCGAGCTCGCCCGCGATCGTTTCGAAGGCCTGGGCGTCCTGCTCGGTGAAGGGGAATACAGCGCGAACCTCGTCCAGCTCCTCCTGCAGGAGCGCGTCGAGCTGGCGACTCGCCGCGGTGGAGACGAACCACGCTCCGGTGGCGGAGAGCGCCAGCGCACCGATCGCCGAGGTGGTCCCGAGCCAGCGCAGCATTCGCCCTTTCAGCGACCAGTGTGCGACCTTGCGTCCTTCAGTCATCGGAGTGGAGGGCGAAGCGGTATCCCTTCCCGCGGACGGTTTCGATGAGCTTGGGCCCCTCCGAACGCAATCGCCGGCGCAGGCGGGCGATGTACACGTCGACGAGGTTGGTCTCCGGGTCGAACTCGATTCCCCATACGTCTCGCAGGAGCTCGGCGCGAGAAACGACCTGGCCTTCTGCGCGAACCAGGGCGAGCAGGAGGTCGAACTCCTTGGTGGCGAGGTCGAACGACTCGCTGCCCGAGCTCACGCGCCGTTTGACCAGGTCGATCCGCAGCGGGCCGCTCTCGACCAGCGGGGTGTACGATCGACGACGGATCACCGCCTCCATTCGCGCCAGGAGCTCGCTCAGGTCGAAGGGCTTGATGATGTAGTCGTCCGCACCCAGCTCGAGACCTTTCACGCGCTCCTCGACCGCGTCTCGGGCGGTGACGAAGATCGCCGGAGTCAGGTCACCGGACTCCCGGAGTCGCTCGAGCACCTGCCAGCCGCTCGCGTCCGGCATCATCACGTCGAGGAGGATGAGGTCGAAGTGGCCGAGCACACGCCGATCCAGGATCTCCAGAGCTTCGGCTCCGCTGCGAGCCTCCTCGCTGTCGATCCCGCTGTCGGAAAGGCCGTCGCGTAGGTAGGCGCGAAATCGCGGATCGTCATCCACCACCAGGACCCTGACCATGACGCGAGGGTAACCGGGAGTCAGGGGGTCCCGCAAGCGACGCCGGACGGCGGGGCTCGGCGGAGACCCCGCGGCGGATGACAGCCTTGTCATCGTCCTTTTCCGGCGGATGTGCCGTCATACACGGGTCATCTGCCACCCGATGCACCCCAAGAAGAGGATGGAACCCTCATGAACCGCGTCCTTGCCGCTTCGCTCCTCACGCTCTCCGCCCTCGCCACCGGGGCCTTGATCTCTCGGCCGGCGACCTCGGGCCCCCTCGCCGACAGCTGGACCCTGATCGGCTGGAACGATCTCGGCATGCACTGCATGGACTCCGACTACGAGGTCTTCAGCGTGCTGCCCCCCTTCAACAGCGTGGTCGCGCACATCGTCGACGAGGACGGTGACCTGATCGATCTCCCGGTCGGCGTGACCGTGACCTACCGAGCGATCGCCGATCCGACGGGGTCGATCAACACGACCTCACGGGACAAGACGAATTTCTGGGAGCGCGTCCAGCAGCTGTACGGCGCCAGCCTCGCTCCCGACGAGGGGTTGGCCGGCAACGACATGCCCGGCACGGCGAACACGCCGCAGCCAATGCACTTCGACTCGGCCCACAACTGGTTCATCGCCGAGGGAGTTCCGATCACGCCGGTGGACGATGACGGCCGGCCGAACAACTACCCGATGATGCGTCTGGAGACGCGCGATTCGGGGGGAGTGCTGCGGGCGTCGACCGACGTCGTGCTCCCGGTCTCCGACGAGATGGACTGCCGCATCTGTCACGCCTCCGGCGCCGGCCCCGACGCGCGCCCCGCCGCCGGGTGGGTCAACCGCTCCAACAACTTCGAGCGCGACTACCGCCTCAACATCCTGCGGCTGCACGACGAGCGGCAGGCTCTCAACCCGCAGTACCAGGCGGCCCTGGCCCACTTCGGCTTCGAGGCGAGCGGACTCTACGATACGGTGGAGCTGACCGATCGCGCGATCCTCTGCTCCACCTGCCACCGCTCGAACGCCCTGCCCGGAACCGGCTTCGGCACGATTCCCCCGCTGACCACGGCGGTGCACGGTGGCCACGCGAACGCCTTCGACCCGCTCAGCGGAATGACGCTGGAGGCTTCCGAGAACCGCGCGTCCTGCTACCGCTGCCACCCCGGCTCGGAGACGCGCTGCCTGCGCGGCGCGATGGGTAGCGCCGTGGCCGGCGACGGGACGATGGAGATGCAGTGCCAGAGCTGTCACGGCTCGATGTCCGAGGTCGGTGACCCCCTGCGCGAGGGCTGGTTCGAGGAGCCCAACTGCCAGAGCTGCCACACCGGAACGGCGACGCACAACAACGGCCGCATCCGCTACACGAGCAGCTTCGAGCCGAACGGCGACGAGCGGGTCGCGGTGAACCAGACCTTCGCCACCAATGACGACACGCCGGCGACGGGGCTCGACCTCTACCGCTTCTCCGAGGGGCACGGCGGCCTGCAGTGCTCCGCCTGCCACGGATCGACTCACGCGATCTACCCGTCCTCTCACGAGAACGACAACATCCAGAACATCGCGCTGCAGGGACATGCCGGTACGATCACCGACTGCGAGGCCTGCCACCAGGAGAGCCCCGAGACGGTGACCGGTGGACCTCACGGGATGCACCGCATCGGCCAGGAGTGGATCAGCGACCACCCTGACGTCGTCGAGCACCAGGGGCCGCAGCAATGCCGCCTGTGCCACGGAGTCGATTACCGCGGCACGGTTCTCTCCCGGGCGCAGGGCAGCCGGGTGATCAATTCCAAGTTCGGGCAGAAGCACTTCTGGGAGGGGTATCAGATCGGCTGCTACGACTGCCACGATGGGCCCAACGACGACGACCACAACTACAACACCCCGCCGACAGTCCAGGACGAGACCGCGTCGACCCCCGCCGGCATTCCCGTCACCGTCGACCTCTCGGCGAACGACGTCAACGGAAACACGCCGACCTTGCGGATCGTCTCGCAACCGAAGAGCGGGACCGTAGCCCTGGCCGGCACGCAGGCGACCTACTACCCCTTCGTCGGGTTCGCCGGCGACGACAGCTTCACCTTCGCGGCGTCGGACGACGAGAGCGAGTCGGCGCTGGGTACCGTCTGGTTGACGGTGACGGCCAATCAGACGAACTTCGGCGACGGCCACCCGGGCACCCACGGAGTTCCCGACCTGCTCGCCGGGGCGGTTCCCTCGCTGGGCACCAATGTTCCCGTCCACTACGGCAACTCGGCCGGGACGGGCACGGTCGGGTTCCTCATCCGCGGCGATCGCGCGATCTACCAGCCGACGCCCTGGGACGGCTCCCTGCTGGTCGTCGCCAAGGGACGCCAGCAGGTGATGCAGCTCCCGCCGCGCGGACTGGATCGCGTCGTCCCGATCGCCAACGATCCCTCGCGCATCGGCGAAAACATCCTGTTGCAGCTCCTGGTGCGTGACCCTGGCGCCAGCGGTGGCCTCGCGTTCTCGCGCGGCTTGCGGCTGACGATCGGCGAGTGAGGTCGTAGATCCCCCCTTGATGGAAGGCGAGTCCGTCTCGGCGGGCTCGCCTTCCTCTGTCTCAGATCCGCTCGCGCAGCTGGCGAGACGCAGCCACCATGCTGCGCAGCTTCGCCGCGGCGGTCTGCTCATCGTTCACGCAGCGGTTGGCGAAGCAGCCGAAGCCGCAGTCGGGGTTGAGGAAGATCTGCTCGGGGCGGTAATGCTCCAGGGCGCGCTCCACGCGCGCGACGATCTCGGCGGGATCCTCCGCCACGCTGGTGCGGGGATTCACCACCCCGAGGCCGATCTCGCGGTCGGAGAGCTCGGCCCCGACCACCTCGATGTCGCCGGCGCGGGGCGTCGCGTACTCCAGCACGAACTGGTCCGCGCGCATCTCCCGGAAGGCGGGGAGCAGCCCGGTGTAGTCGCCGGTGAGCAGCACCTCCTCCTTGCGGCTCCAGTTCCCGCGGCACACGTGCAACCCGATCCGCGGCCCGGAGATCCCCTCCACCACCGCGTTGAACAACTCGGCGGCGTAGGCCAGCTCGGCACCCGCATCACGGCGGGTGGCCAGGGTCGCTCACATGAACGTGCGGCGCTCGTTGTCGTCCGACATGACGATCTCGGTGAGCACCGGTTCGTCGAACTGCACGAACTCCGCCCCCTCGTCGGCCAGCTCCTGGAGCTCCTCGCGCAAGAGCGCGACGACATCGCGGCCGAGGTCGAGCTTGTCCTCGTAGCCTTGGCTGGAGAAGTGCTTGACCCACATCGCCCGGGTCAGGAGGTACGGCCCGGGCAGCGGCACCTTGACCGGCTTGTCGGTCAGCTCGCGCACGAAGCGCAGCTCGTCGACCGCCAGCGGCTCGCGGCGCGAAATCTTGCCGACGCAGGTCGGGTTGAGGATCGCCGAGGCGGGCACGTCGAGCGTGTCCAGCATCTCCTCGAAGGAGGCCTTGTCCTCGACGGTGTCGAGCATCTCGGCCAGCGACATCAGCCGGGTCCCTTCGACCTTCTCGGCGATGAAGGAGTAGAAGCTGTCGCGGCGCTGCTCGCCGTCGACGATCACGTCGACCTCGGCGTCGAGCTGGTGCTGCACGCAGCGACGCACTTCGCCGTCGGCGAACGCGTCGAACTCCTCGCGCGAGACCCGTCCCTGGCGACGCCCGCGCAGGGCGCGGAGCAGCTCCTTCGAACGCGGCCAGGAGCCGACCTGGGTGACCTGAAACACGATGGAGCTCCTGGATTCAGACGATGGCGAGCTTGTAGGAGACGTCGACGGCCTTCGCGAGCGTCGCGGCCAGTGGCGAGCGACGGAGCACGTCCGCCCACACCTCGCGCACTCGCGCCTCGTCGTCGAAGGTGGAGACGAAGCACTTGACGTCGATCGAGGCGAAGGACGGATCGCCCTCCTCCAGACCGAGGTGTGCCATCACGTTCTCGAGCTTGCCGCGGACGGTCATCTCGAGGTCGTCGAGCTCGAGCCCCGCCTTGGCGCCGGCGGTGGCGAACCCGGTGCAGAGGTCGCTCGCGAGCGCACCGAGCAGCGCCTCGACCGCGGAGGGTCGCTCATCCTTCTCCTCGAAGCTCGCCGGCTGCCCGAGCGACCACGAGAAGTTGCGGCAGTAGACCTTGGTGTGCAGTGCGCCGGCCGACCGCACGCGCAGGCGCCACTCGTACTCCTTGGCGCGCTGCTTGTCGTCCTTGAGGGCTCGAGCCTCCGCCTCCGCCGTCGCGCCGCTCCCGCGGCGCAGGAAGAAACGCTTGAAGCCGTCTCCCTCGAGCGAGCCGAGGAGCTCGTGCCCGACCATCCGACACCACGGCGGCAGATCGCTGGCTACGGAGACCTCGCGACTGCGCATCTCCAGCACTCCACCTTCGGGAACGGCCAGCATGTTCTCGCGGATCAGGAGCACCAGGCCGGAGCCGCAGTCGAGGTCGCCGCCGTCGAATACGCGGTCAGGCTCGATGGCGGTGAGGTCGGTCTCGGCACCCATGACCCCGTGCGCTAGTAGTTGACGCAGGGCGAGCCGTCGGAGAGCCACTCGACCAGCGAGGCCCCGCCGGCGGGCTCGGCGCCCTCGCAGAGCATCTCCTCGGTGATCCCGCGCTTCTTCATGCACGGCGAACAGACGAGGATCTTGCCGCCAGCCGCGACGAACTTCTCCACCAGCTCCGTCAGCGGAGCGAACGGCGCATCCTCGACGACCTTGTCCATCTCGCCCTTGACCGCGGCCCAGACGCCGTCGGTGCTGAGGAAGACCATGGTGTCCTTCTCGCTGCCCAGGGCGGCGTTGGCCACGACGAACCCGACCGTCGCCTTGTCGCCGTCTTGCTTGCAGTGGGTGATGGTGACGCAGAACTTGTTCGCCATTGGTTTCGATCCTCGGGGAATCGGGGCGCTAGGAAGCGCGTTTCTCGATCAGGAAGAAGGGGGGACGGGCCTCGTGCAAGAGGTGGCCGGTCAGCCGGCACCAGGCGGGCACCTCGCGGGACGCGCCCGCATCACGCGAGGCGAGCATCAGCCGCGTCCCGGGCTCCAGCGACGCGAAGACGCCCTTGAGCTCGAGCAGAAAGTCCCCGCACCCCCGGTCGAGGGTGTCGTAGACCTCGTCGTAGTCCCACTCGCTCGGTACGCCGGCCATGGCTCGTCTCCCCGCAAAGGGGGCGAAGATCATAGTCCCGGACCGGCAGCTCGCCAATGGGCGGTAATTGGTGTTGTTCCGGGACGGGCCGGCGATCTCGGGAGCGCCCGGTCCGCTGGGGCCTAGGGCGTCCAGAGGAGCTCGATGCCGTTGGAGGTGTTGAAACCGTTCGCCCCGGAGCTGCACGGAGAGCCGAACGACGCCCGGTACCAGTACTGGTAGCGCGTCGTCTCGCCGGCGGAGACCTCCCCCGCGAGGCCGAGCGGGATCGAGGTCTGGGCGCTTCCGAGGGCCGTGGACGTGCACACCTCCAGTCGGATGATGGCTCCGCCGGCACAGAGCAGCCCGTCGCCGAAGACGATGCCGTCCCCGCCGGCGATCCGGTCGCGCCCCTGGAAGAAGAGCCCCGAGTTCGACGGCTCCGCTCCGGTGACGCGGAGCTCCAGCGAGTCCGCGCCGATGCTGGCGTCCCCGTAGGCGGAGAGGCGCGCGCCCGAGGAGAAGACCCCATTGGCGCAGCCGGAGCCGGGAACGCTGCCATCGTTGTCGTTGCCGCACGGACACGGGGTTCCGCTCCCGAGGTCGCCGTAGCAGTAGCTCGTGTCGGGACGACAGTAGGTGTAGGTGACCTCGAACCAGACCCTGGCCTCCGAGTCGAAGCTGGCGGTCAACCCGCCGCAGAACTGGCCGACCAGGGAGCCGATCGCGATCGTGTCGAACGCGACGTCGGGTGAGCTTCCGTCGGACTGGATCCAGGGCAGGAGATCCGCGGGCGTGGAGACCTCTTGCATCGGGATGCCGAACTCCTCGTCCCAGCTGTCGAAGTAGTGGTCTTCTCCCGGAGTGCAGTCGCCGGCCGAAGGGCTGCCACTCGGCGTCCCGGTACAGTCAGCTACGCCATCGTCGCTGCCGAGCAGGAACCCTGCCGGCGTCAACACCCTGACCTCGTCCATCTGGAAGGGGATGAAACCGGTCGTCGGCGGGTCGTTGCTCGCGGCCGGCACGGCGACCGAGAGGAAATCTGCCTCCATCGCTGCGAGGCAGCAGCCATTCGTCGGGTTGTCGACGCAGACACTGCCGACGTACCGGGCTTCGTAGGTCAGCTCGACGCTGAGCAGCTCGCCGTCGGCGGGATCGAACTTCGGGACCCGGATGACTCCGGGAGGAGCACCACCGATCCCCCAGTCCAGAGCCCCGAGGCTCGCGCAGTCGGGAGGATAGCAGGCGCTGAAGTGCTGCTGGAGCGGCGTGCTGCCGTCTGAGCAGCTCGGCGCGCCGGCACTCTGAGGGCCGGCCGCCGGGGCGAAACCGGCCAGAGCGAACCCCGCCGTCATGGCCAGGCTGATTCCGCGGAACGTCATCCTCTCCTCCCACTCAACCGTTGTCGAAGCTCGCTGTCGAGGCGCCCACCTCGCCCGGTCCGGTCTCGAGCGCAGGTCCGGCGCGGGATCATGGTAACGCCTGGCCAGAAGATACTGAACCACCTCTGAGCGGGCCGGCCCGTTCGGAGATCGTTGAGGCTTCTCGGCAGTCTTCGCCTACCGCGATTACGGAAGCCAGGTCACCTCATACCCGTTCGACGAGTTGAAGTCGTTCAGGCCCAGCCCGCAGGGCGGGTTGACGGTGGTCCGGTACCAGCACTGGTAGCGCTTGGTCGAGCCGGCGGCGACGTTGCCCGCCTTGGCCGAGATCCCGATGGTCGTCGCGGAGCTTCCCGCAGCATCCGCGAAGCGGACCTGAAGCCTCTTCAGCTGGCCACCCGTGCAGCGAAGTCCGTCCCCCCAGGCCAGGCCGGGCGAAAGGTCGTTGTCGGCCTGGAAGTAGAGGCCCGAGTTGTTCGGTTCGAGGTGGGTGGTGGTCAGGACGAGGGAGTCGGCGCTGACGCTGGCCGTGCCCGAGCCGGTGAGCTGCGCGCCGGAGGCAAAGGCGCCGTTGTCGCACCCCGAGCCGGGGACGCTGCCGTCGTTGTCGTTGTTGCACGGGCAGGGCGTGCCGTCACCGGGGTCGCCGAAGCAGAAGCCGATTCCGGGGCCGTCGTGGATCTCCACGACGACGGCGTTCGTGGCGGTCAGCGGCCACGCCGAGTCGTCGGTGACCCGCAGGCGCACCAGTTGCTCCCCCGCGGTGGGGAACGCGTGGGCGACGACCGGTCCCGTCGCGTCGTAGACACCGTCGTCGTCGAAGTCCCACTCCCAGGTCACGATCTGCCGAGGCGGATCGAGGTGGAAGGAGCCGTTGCCGTCAAAGGTGATCGGGGCGTTCACCTGCGCGTGATCGGGGTCGCTGGCGGCGATCGCCACCGGCCCGACCAGGGGCGGCCCCGTGGCGAGGATCTGCGCCGCGAACGCCGTCCCGCAGTCATCCTTGACCCAGTAGCCGTCCCACGAGCTGTCCGGCAACTGAGTGTCGACCAGATACCGAGCCACGCCATCGACCAGATCCCCGCTGTGGGTGTCGCTCCCGAACCAGTCCAGCGTCCCGCCCACCCCGTCGGTCATGATCCGGATCGGGCTCGGCTGGGCGAGATTCATCGCCGCGGCGATGGAGTGCATGCCGTAGACCAGGTTGTCGCTCAGCAGGGTCGTCCACCACTGGACGGAGGAGTGCTCCGCCGCCTGGAACCGACCGTCGCTGCTGAGGTGACCATCCGCCGTCAGCTGCAACATCCCCGATGGCGTGGTGCAGACGCCATCGTTGACGAAGGTGGCGGGGGACGAGTAACCGAACCTCCCGTCCGGGTGTTGTGAGTAGGTCAACCACGATCCCGAGTTCAGATCCTTGACGAACTGCGGGACGATGCAGCCGAAGTCCGATTCTCCGGGGAGCGCGGCGAAGGCCCACCAGCGGCTCACGTCGTTGTCCGAGCTGTTGTAGTTCCAGCTGTAGCGCCACCCTCCGACGTAGGCGCCGCCGTCCGTCTGCCCCCACGAGTAACAGTCGAGCAGGTCCTGCACGATCTCGAGGTACGTGCGCCCCAGCGTGTACGGCCCTCCGGTCATGGCCAGCGCGCTGGGCGTTCCACTGGAGACGATCGCCCCCACCACCGGTCCGCTCTCGTACGGCGCGCGGCTCGACCCGACCTGGAGCCCGATGCCGTTGCCATTCGCATCGGGATCACCCGCTGGCTGGTAACCGATCGTCTGGGCACTGAGGAGGGTCATCAGGTGTGCCAGGCACCGGCGGACATTCTCGACGTAGGGATCCTCACCGTCATCGCCCGTCTCCAGGTGCCCTTGCGCCTGAAACGCCTGAAGCGCCATGCCTGTCGGCGTTCCCTGGAAGTAACCGCCGTACGAGTACGTCCAGTAGCCCGTGTCGACCCCCCCCCCGACGAGGACAGCGTCAGCTGCTTGTGCAGATGCCACAGTCCGTGGTCGAGAGCCCTGCTCGCCTCCACGCCGAGGGTCTCGTCGAGCACGAGCACGCGAAAGGTGTCGGTCGAGGTCGTCCCACAGTTGTCCGTCACGCGGAGCGTTGCCTGGAAGGTCGTCCCGTGGTGCGGCGTCGTGTAGACGTGGCCCAGCTCCAGAATCCTGGGATTGGCGGTCGAGATCGGGATGTACCCGGAGCCGTCCCCGGGATCCCACTCCGCCGAGACGAGGGAGCAGCCCGGCTCGACCCGGGCGATCCCCTGAAGGAGGGTCGTCGCACCCGACCAGGTCAGGTGCCAGTCGAGAGGATCGCCCCGCCACGGCACGGCGATCGCCACCGTCGACGCGCGAGATGGAGCACCGGTGGAAGACGCGGGAACAGCGCCACGCTGAGCCGGCGCATCGGTCGCCAACGAGATCAGGATCGCAGTGGCCAACGCGGCCTGGCTCGAGCGAGCCAGGAACTCCTGGACGGATCTCTTCATCGATGCTCCTTGTACCTCGTTTTTGGTCGGGTGCCGATCATCCGTGGCCGGGGTAGGGGGATCGTGAAACTCACGGCATCGTGCGCCCACCTCGACGATACCACGAGAATGACGGAGAGTACGGAACCATCTCCAAACGGGCCGGCCCGATCGGAGATGGCTCCTTATGACGGTATGACCTGGCAACGGCTGGAGCCGCTCAGTCCGTCCTCGGCTCCAGGGTGATCGTCAGCTTCGAGGTCTGCCCGGCGACGACCTTCACCTCCGGACTGCGATCCCGATCCTCGCGCCGCATCTGGAACTCGGGGTGGCGGGCCCCGATCCACAGGCGATCGTCGGGCGGAACGTCCACGACCGTGGCCCAGCCGTTGGGGTCCGTGGTGGACCTCCAGTTCCGCCACCGGACAATTGACGATCCGATTCCGTTGTACTTGACGTTCGGCGAGGCGTAGACGGTCGCTTTCGACAGGGGAGTGCCGTTCTCGCGCTGAACCATCACCTCGACCGTCCCGGTGGGTTCCATCAAGACGGTGAGCGGAGGGATCGGCGTCGGGATCTCGAAACGCTGTAGCTGATAGGCTCGATCCCCTAGCCGTTCGATCCGCTTCGCCCGCCGCTCTGCGGACATCCGGTTGCCCGACCCGCCGGCCCCGGCATCCGCCAGGTGATCGGCCAGCGTGCGGCGGGACACCCATCCGCGGCAGAGAGCGAAGATCTGACCGCGCCCTCTCGGAACCGCTTCGACGGTGAAGGTCCCGTCGGGGCGGATGGGCGCTTCGAACTTGCGGCCCAGGGACGGTTCTCTGCCGTGGGAACCGACTCGCACCACGCTGATGAGCACGTGGCCGTCAACGATCGGACGTGGAACGTTGTCGTCCAGCACCCCCTCCAGCGACCCGGGCCCGTGAACCTCGATGCTCAGCTCCTTCAGCTCGCCCTCCGCGAGCTCGAACGCTTCGATCTCGCTGAAGCACCGACCACCCTCGTCGCCTGCGTACTCGACCCAGATCAGGTGCGGGCCCGGGGGGATCCGGTCCGTCGAGAAGCGGCCTTGCGCGTCGAGCGCCCACGCGTCGGGACGCACGAGCGCATCGCTGTCGACCCGGATCTCGATCCCCTCCGTCAGGACGCGCGGAGGCGAGCCGGTCCACGCGGTGACCACCACCGAGCTCCCTCTCCGCAGGACGACCCGGTGCTCCCCCTCCCGGATGCGGAACGAGCTGTCGCGAAAGGAGACGAAATCGGGATGCGAGATGTTCAGGTCCACCGCAATGGTACGGCCGTCGAGGTCGACCCAGACCCAGTACGAGAGGCTCACCCGCCCTTCCCAGTCGGTCTTGCGGGACGGCTTCTCCCCGCGGAAGCCGTGCCATGATCCCGGGCGATGGGTGCTCCTGAGCCCCCGGATCATCACCACGGCATCGGCGATCGGCAGTCCCTCCTCGTCCACGACGAGGATCCCGATCTCCTCCTTCGCCTCCAGGTCGGGGATCTCGGCCGGAGCCGGGGCCGAGGCCGGCACGACGGGCGGCGCGGGCTCCGGTGGCTCGGGGACGAGCGCTTCCTCCGTCGATTCGAGAGCGTGGCGATCGGCGGAGGGCGCGGGGGCCGGGAGCGAGTCGTCCGAGGTCGCCGCCATCTCCACCTCGGCCGTCGCAGGCGAATCCGGTCCGACGCTCGCCCCGTCTCGCAGGACGAGCCAGAGCCCGCCGAGGAGGACCACGACCAGCACCAGGACGGCGAGCAGCCACGCTCGCCCCGTCCGCGTCCGCTTCCGGCTCGATCCGTCGTTCACCTCACTCCCTCCGTCCGGGTCTTGCTCGGAATACTATCCGCTCACCGACGCCGCTTCGAGCCTCCCGCTTCGTCAGGCGATCCGGAATCGCCGACGTCCTCCCCGGTCGCGGCGGCCGAGAGCTGCCACCGGTCTCCGCTCTCCAGCACCGCCCGCGCGCCGGTCCCGTGCAACCACGCCCGCGCCTCCGCGTCGCCGCGCAGCACTGCATCCCAGAAGGCGGTCGAGAGCGCGAGGATGACGCGGTGGTGGTTCGGATTGCGCTGCTGGCGATCCCCGGGTAGGGCGCGCTCGGTGAAGGCGGAGTGCTCGGCGTCCTTCAGCACCAGCTCGTAGCGGTCGATCGTCGCCGGCAAGTTCGGATAGACCCGGAGGCGCGAGGCGGGATCCTGGTCCCCGATCGCCGCGTGGTCCTCGGTGCCGGTCATCAGCATCCAGGGGATCTCCACCGAGCCGAACGACCGCGCCGGATCGAGGCGAGCCGGACAGCTCGGGCTCATCGCCAGGGCGGCATCGATCCGCTCGTCGGTGAAGCGACGGCCGCGACGGCCGGCGGACTGGCCGCCGACCGCCTGGGTGGTCACCGCGCCGAAGGAGTGCCCACACAGGCCGACGCGTTCGAGGTCGAGCCGCCCGAAGAGCGTGTCGGCCTCGTCGTCGTTCCACGTCCGCAGCAGGTCGAGCACCGACGACACGTCCTGCACGCGCAGCAGGAGGTTTTGCCAGGAGGCGGCGCGCTTCATCGCGGCCATCCGTTCGGTGGGCGGCAGGTCGACCCACACCGACTCGTCGCTGCCCGGGTGCTGCAGAAAGACCGCGACGTAGCCGCGCGCGGCCCAGTGCTCGCCGAGGTACGCGGAGCCGTGCCGCGATCCGCCGAGGCCGTGGCTGAAGAGCACCACCGGCGCGGGCTCGGCCGTCGCGGGCGGGTAGATCAAGAGCGGCAGCTCGCGCTCGCGCTCCTCGTCCCTCGCGTCGCGCTCGATCGTCTCGAGCTCCACCTCCCCGGCCCAGCTCAACGGGTCGTAGTCGACCACGACGGTCGGCGGCTCGCCGGCGGGCGGGGTGACGGCACCGGGGTCCTCCACGGGCCCCGGCTCGGCCACACCTCGCGGGTCGGCGAGAAACTCCATGATCGCCGCGGTGTAGGGATCGTCCTCCTCTCCGATGCAGCGGTTGATCCCCGCGTGGTTCCGGTCGGCCGCGTGGATCGCCCGCGACGGAGTGCCCGCCTCTCGCAGGGCCTCGACCAGCTCGTTCGACAGGGTCTCCACCGCCTCTCGATTCCCGGTGTGGAAGACGAGCATCGGCGGAATCGCCTTCCCCGGGGCGACGTGGTGCCTCGGCGAGGCGTCGCGCCAGAGCTCCTCGTCCGTGCCGAAGGCCCGCTCGTAGAGCTCCAGCGCCGAAGGCCCCGCGTCCAGGTCGTTCACGTAGCGCGGGATGTCGTACGCCGCCGTGTCGAGGCAGATCGTTCCCTCGACGATGGTGAGCTCCTTTCCCTCGGCCTTCAACCGGCGCTCGTCGGTGCACACCAGCGCCGCCAGGTGCGCGCCGGCGGAATGCCCCATGACGAAGAGCCGCTCGGGATCGCCGCCGTACTCACGGACGTGATCGTGCAGCCAGACCAGCGCCCGCGCGACATCCTGCACGTGGGTCGGGTGCTGGACTCCCGCCTCGTTCGACAGGCGATAGTTGATCGAAACGTAGACGAAGCCGTGACCGACGAAGTGCGGCACCTTGCGCGCGGTCATCGAACGGTTCCCCTTGTCCCCGCGGGCCCAGCCGCCGCCGTGGATCATCACCAGGACCGGCCGGCCGGCGGCGTCCCGGGTGGTGTAGAGGTCGAGGCTGAGCAGTCCGGGGTCGACGCCTTCGACCGAGGCGTAGGCGAGGTCCCGATGGGTGACGATCTCTTTCCCGGAAGGCTCGGGTCCCGGTGACGTGACCGGCCGCTGGGACGCGGGAGAGGCCGCAAGAGCGCCGCAGGCGAGGAAGGCGAGGAGGGCTGATCCGGATCTGAGCACGACAGGGGAGGCGAGGTTGGATGGGCGATGGTGAAGGCCGAGGTCCGCCGTAACAACCCCCGATTCCGACGGTGGTTCCGCTGGGGGGCCGGGTTTCCCCAGCCCCGCCGCGAGGATGGGGCTCGTTCTTCGAAGCCGGGCGAACCCGGAACGGCCTCCTCCCGTCCAACTCTCACGGGTTATCCTGTGGGTGGGGCCGCCCCCCCCCTGCCGGCCCGGGTCGACCAGACTCCTCCGACCGATCCCCGATCATGAAAACTCTCCCCTACGCCCCCCTCCTGCTCCTCCTCGCCGCCTGCGGCAGCCGGGGCGCCGTCCCGACCGCGAGCAAAGCCGAGGCCCTCGCCGACCGCCTCCAGCCCGCTCCCACCGAGCACCTCCAGGACGACGACGCCGAGCGGCGCCACAAGCGGGAGCGGAAGCGCTGGATCGAGGAGATGCACGTCGCGCCGCCGGACGTCGATTGGCGCGAGATCGAGCGAGCGAACGGCCTGCGCGAGATGGAGCGGCGGAACTCGATCGCCGCTGGTGGGGAGCTACCGATGAGCAGCTCCCCCTGGATCGAGGTGGGCAGCCGCAACCTCGCCGGCCGGATGCACTGCGCGCGGCTCGGGCCGGACAGTCCCGCCGGGCGTAAGCTCTACGCCGGCTCCGCTCTCGGTGGACTCTGGCGCGGAGATCCCGACGGCACCAACTGGGAACCGCTCGGCGACAACCTGTTCGGCGGAGTGCACGAGCTGCTGGTCGGCGCCGGCGACCTCCCTGGCGACCCCGACGTCGTCCTGGCCGCGACCGACGGCGGCGACGTGCACGTGTCGCGCGACCTCGGCGCGACCTGGCAGGTCCCGGCGGGGCTGCCCAACTTCAGCAGTCTGCGCGGTGTGGGACAGGCCGTGGATGCGTTCGGAACGTGGTACGTGCTCGGCCGACACGGCGGGAGCCTGTCGCTCTACGCTTCGATCGACACCGGCTACTCCTTCACGCAGCGCTGGTCGAGTAGCGCCTGGGACGGCTCCTTGTGGGTGCCTCAGGCTGGCGGCGCCACGGCGACGCACGTCTACGTCCTCCACCAGGGAAGGCTCCGCTTCTCGAGCGACGGCGGCTGGAACTTCACCGAGCTTTCGACGATCCACGCCTCGGCCTCCAAGGGAATCCTGACCGGGAGCGAAGCCGGCGGACCGCACCTCTACGCCGCGCTGAACCTCGCCGGGCAGTGGAAGCTGTACCGCTCCACCGACGGCGGGGGGAGCTTTTCCTACCGGCACGACATCAACGACTTCTGGGAGTCGTTGTGCGCCTCGACGCTGGACCCGAACCTGGTGATCTACGCCGGGGTCGAGGCGTGGCGCTCGACCGACGGCGGCGGCTCCTTCAACAGGATCAACGGCTGGGGGGAGTACTACAGCAACCCTGCCGGCAAGCTGCACGCGGACCTGCCGGGCGTCTACTGCTGGCCCGATCCCGACGCACCGGCGACCGACGACATCTGGTACTTCTGCACCGACGGAGGCCTGTACGAGAGCACCGACTCCGCCGCGACGGTCTCGAACCTCTCGCTCAGCGGCCTGGGCGTCAGTCAGTACTACTCGACGCTCAGCTCGAGCGCGAACCCCGACCGGATCGCGGCGGGATCGCAGGATCAGGGCTATCAGCGCGGGGTGCTGGAGCCGCCCAGCGGACCGGGGCCCTCCACCGACTTCAATCAGCTGATCAGCGGGGACTACGGCCACCTGACCTCCGGCGACGGCAGTCACGCCTTCGTCTACTCTACCTATCCGGGGTTCATCCTGGTGCACTCCGGGGAGTGGAACCCGGTGCTCTACTACGTCGACTTCCCCAGCGGCTCGAATCAGCTGTGGCTCCCGCCGGTGGTCGCCGACCCGACCGACATCGAGAGTTTCTACTTCCTCGGGCGCTATCTGTACCGGTACACCAAGGATGCCGGTCCGAGCTGGAGCTACGTGCAGCACTCGTCGAAGAGCTTCACCGACGACGGCGGCAGCTACCTCTCGGCGCTCGCTATCGCTCCGAGCAACCACCAGCGGTACTACGCGGTCAACAACTCGGGGCGGCTGTACCGCTCGACCGACGGCGGGGTCAACTGGACGATGTCCTCGCAGGGTGGGCCCTCCTCGCACTATTTCTACGGCAATGCGCTGGCGGTCCATCCGGTCAACGAGATGGAGGCCTTCGTCGGCGGCTCGGGCTACTCCGGAGGCGGGGTGAGGCGCACGACCGACGGCGGACAGACCTGGGCCCTGGCCTCGGACGGCCTGCCCTCGACGCTGGTTTACGACCTCGCCTTCGCCGGGGATGGTAGCGGCGAGGTCTTTGCTGCGACCGAGGCGGGCGCGTACCGCTGGACGCCGGCCACCGGCAGCTGGGAGAACATCATGGCGAACGAGGCGCCGCTCACGCTGTACTGGAGCGTCGAGGCGGTACCTTCGCGGCAGGTGATGCGCTTCGGCACCTACGGCCGCGGGATCTGGGACTACGACTTCGACACGTGCGTGTCGCCACCGAACTACTGCCTCACCTCGCCCAACTCCGTCGGGATCGGCGCGACGATCTCCTCGTTGGGGATGCCGCGGTTGTCGGAGGACGACTTCACCCTGCTGGCGGACGGCATGCCACACAGCCAGTTCCTGATGTTCTACTACGGCGCGGGCCAGACCCAGGTCCCCTTCGGAAACGGCTATCGCTGCGTCAACGCCGGCGGCATCGGCATCTTCCGCTTCAAGCCGATCAAGGCCGACATCACCGGCTTCGTGATGCAGAAGGTCGAGTTCTCCCAGCCCCCGACCGGCAGCGGCGGCGGGCCGGGGCAGTGGCTGGTCGGGGACACCTGGTACGTCCAGGGGTGGTACCGCGACCCCGCCGCGGGGGGGGCGGAGTTCAACCTGACCGACGCGCTCGAGATCATCGTGTGTCCATAGGGAGTCGATTCTCTTCGAATGAGCTGCGGGGCGCGGCGTAGGGCCGGGAAACGCCAGGAGCGAGAGGAAACCGGCGATGAAGACTCGAGAGCCCGCTTCCAGTTACTGCCTCTACTGCTACGCACCCCTCGACCAGGACGCCGGGGTCGACCGGCGCTGCCCCGAGTGCGGTCGCCTGGATCAGCGCGTCGACCGCGCGATCTACTGGACCCGCGAGCGCAAGCTGGCCAAGGTCGAGGAGGCGCTCAAGGTCGGGGTGATCGGCCTCCTGGTGATCGCGTGCCTCGTCCTGGTGCCGAAGTTCATCGGCATGAAGGCCTCTGGCCCCGGCGCGGGCTGGCTGATCGTCGCGCCGCTGGTCGTGGTCACCATGCTTCTCTGGCAGACGATCTCGCTGATCACGCACCGGCCCCGCTACTTTCGCGCCCGACTGGCCTGGGCGCTGGTCTTCCTGTTGATTCCAATCGGACCGGTACTCTTCCTCTTCGCCATATCGCTCTCGACCAGCGGGAGTGTCGGTGGGCTCGGTGGGTTCTCTCGCGTCGAAATGCTCGCCTTCCTGCCCTGCGCAGGGCTCAGCTGGCTGGCCTGGAAGTCGGGCGAATGGATCGAGCAGTGGAAGCGCGGCCGGATCGAGCGGAGAGGAGCGGAAGGCTGAGGGATTCGCGAGGAAGCGGCCCTGGCTCGGTAGCCCTCAATCGTACCGCGTTCGATCCCGGCACGTCGCGCCGCGCTGACCGACGATCGAGCTCGCCCAGCGCTGTGCGCGCTCCATCGTCTCCGGCAGCGGCCAGCCGTTCATCAGGCCCCGAAGCACCACCGAGGTGAACGCGTCGCCGGCGCCGACGGTGTCGACCACCGCGATCGCCGAGTCGGGGGTGACCGTGACCGGCTCCCCGCCCGCCGGAAGGGCGCGAGCGCCCTTCTCCCCCAGCGTGACGATCAGGAGCTCGAGGTCGAAGTCCTCGCGCAGGCGGCGGGAGCGGGTGACCTGGTCGCCCGGCAGGCCGAGCTCACCCGCGATCACCTCCAGCTCCTCGTCGTTGATCTTCACCCAGTGCGCGCGCCGCAGCAGCCAGGGGAAATCGTCGGCGCGCCAGAACGGATCGCGCAGATTGATGTCGACGAAGAGCGGGATCTCGTTCTGCTCGTGAAACTCGAGCAGCGCGCTCCGCACCCGCTCCGAGCGCATGATCAGGGAGCCCTGGTACACGAGGCCGTTCGCCGCCTCCGCGCCGCGCCGCAGCTGCTCGAGCGAAACGTGGTCCCAGGCGCGGTCGGCGAGGATCTCGAAGGTGTGGCCGTCCTCGGTGAAGCGCACGTCGACCATGCCGGTGGCGTGCTCGGGATCGACGCGCACGCCGGACGGGTCCATCCCCCACTCCCCCATCGCCGCCTGGACCGCGCGCCCGGCCTCGTCCTCCCCCACGCAGCTGACGAAGAGCGGCGCCTCGCCGAAGCCGTGCAGGTGCCAGGCGACGTTGAACGGTGCTCCTCCGAGTATGCGGGCGCCGTCGGGAAAACGGTCGAAGAGCACCTCGCCGACGATCAGGGGTCTTTCACGGGTCTCGAGGCTCATGTCGATGGTCTTCCACTGTCGGAGGTCGGGTTCGGTGGTTCAGGACGCATCCGCTCTGGAGCACGAGCGAGCCGATCCATATCGGCACCCCAGGATCCCGAGATGCCGAAACGGCCGGCGGCGACTTGCAACCATCATGAAGGGCCTGGAGAATGCGCACCAGGAGCGGGAAATGGAAGATTACGAGCTATTGCCGGGGCTCACGCCCAAGAAGGGTCTGTACATCGCCCTGGTCAGCGTGCACGGCCGGATTCGAGGGCACGACCTCGAGCTCGGCCTGGAGGCGGACACGGGCGGCCAGACGCTGTACGTCGTCGAGCTGGCCCGCGCGCTGGCGCGTCACCCCGAGGTCCAGAAGGTCGACCTCTTCACCCGGCGCATCGTCGACGAGGAGGTCAGCTCCGACTACGCGCAGCCGCTCGAGGATCTCGGGGGCGGCGCGCGCATCGTCCGTATCGACGCGGGGCCGGAGGAGTACATCCGCAAGGAGGAGCTGTGGGACCACCTCGACAGCTTTGCGGACAACATGCTCGACTTCCTGCGCACGCAGGAGCACCTGCCGGACGTCGTGCACGGCCACTACGCCGACGCCGGCTACGTCGGGACGCGCCTCGACCACCTGCTCGGCTGCCCGCTGGTCTTCACCGGGCACTCGCTGGGGCGGGTCAAGCGGCGGCGCCTCCTGGCCGGCGGCGCGAGCCAGCAGGAGATCGAGGAGAGCTACTTCATCTCGCGCCGGATCGAGGCCGAGGAGGCGACCCTGACCGAGGCGGTCCGGGTCGTGACCAGCACCCGGCAGGAGGTCGAGGAGCAGTACGCGCTGTACGACCAGTACCTCCCCGACCGCATGCGCGTCATCCCGCCCGGGCTGGACCTCGAGCGCTTCCACCCCGACGGGGACGCGAGTGAGACGAAGGAGATCGAGGAAGGTCTCGCCAGGTGGCTCCGCCGTCCCGAGCTCCCGATCGTGCTGGCCATCGCGCGACCCGACGTCCGCAAGAACCTGCCGATCCTGGTGCGCACCTTCGGTGAGAACGAGAAGCTGCGCAACGCCGCTAACCTGGTGATCGTCGCGGGCAACCGCGAGGACGTGCGGCTGGAGGAGCAGAGCTACGAGGGTGTGCTGACCAACCTGCTGCTGGCGATCGACGCCTACGAGGTCCACGGCAGCGTCGCCATGCCCAAGCGACACCGCCGCGACGAGATCCCGCTCTACTACCGCCTCGCGACGCAGAGCGGCGGCGTCTTCATCAACCCCGCTCTGACCGAGCCGTTCGGGCTGACCCTGCTCGAGTCGGCGGCGAGCGGCCTGCCGATCGTCGCGACCGAGGACGGCGGCCCCACCGAGATCCTGTCGAAGTGCGACAACGGGGTGCTGATCGACCCGCTCGACTCGGATGCCATCGGTGCGTCGATCCTCTCGATCATCACCGATCGCGAGCGCTGGGAGCGGTTCTCGAAGAACGGAATCAAGGGCGTCAAGGAGCACTATTCGTGGGCCTCTCACGCCCGCGACTACGTCTCCTTGCTCCAGGAGCTGCCGACCGCGGAGACCCCCCACGCCGACCTTCGCTCGATCGACCTCAAGCAGCTCTACAACGACCGCGCGCTCTTCACCGACATCGACCAGAACCTCCTCGGCGAGCCACAGGCGATCGCTCGCTTCAGCGAGGTGATGCGAGAGCAGCGTTCGCGAGTGGCCTTCGGCATCGCGACCGGGCGGACGCTCAAGCGGGCGATCCAGTTCCTGCGCGAGCACCACCTGCCGCCGCCGGACGTCCTGATCACCAGCCTGGGCGCCAACATCCACTACGCGCCGCGGCTCACCATGGACCAGGCGTGGCGCGACCACATCAACCATCTCTGGAACCCGGTGGCGATCCGCCGGATCCTGAACGAGATCCCCGGTCTCGAGCTGCAGGCGATGGTCGACCAGGATCCCTTCAAGATCAGCTACGTGGTGGAGCCGGACGCGGCTCCCGATCTCGACGAGCTGATGAGCCTGCTGCGCAACCACGACCAGACGGTCAACGCCGTGATCTCCTTCGGCAAGTACCTCGACATCGTGCCCGTTCGGGTGTCGAAGGGGTCGGCGATCCGCTACGTGGCGGACCAGTGGGGCATCCCCCTGGAGCGCGTCCTCGCCGCGGGCGGCTCGGGCGCCGACGAGGACATGATGCGGGGGAACACCCTCGCCGTCGTCGTCGCCAACCGACACAAGGAAGAGCTGTCCCAGCTCGTCGACGCCGAGCGCATCTTCTTCTCGAAGAAGCCCTACGCCGACGGGATCATCGAAGCGATCGAACACTACGACTTCTTCGGCCGGTGCGAAGTACCCCCCGAATGCGACGAAGCGCCCTCCTCGCCACCGACCTCGACCGCACCCTGATCCCGAACGGCGAAGCTCCCGAGTCACCGGGGGCGCGTGAGCTGCTCGCGGCGTGGGTGGAAGAGCGGGATCTGGAGCTGGTCTACGTCACCGGCCGGTCCCTGCGTCTCATCGAGGAGGCGATCGAGGAGTACGAGCTGCCCGTCCCCGACCACGTGCTGGCCGACGTCGGCAGCAGCCTCTTCCACCGCGTGGAAGGTGCGGGCTGGAAGTCGAACGAGCCCTGGGAGCAGCGACTCGCGGAGGACTGGCCGGCGGCTGCGCGAGGGGAGCTGCGGGCGCTCTTCGCGGGGGAGCAGTCGCTCGAGTTGCAGGAGGAGACGGCCCAGCGACCGTTCAAGCTCAGCTTCTACTCGCCCCTCGAGCTGGACGTCGAGGGGCTGCGGGCGAGGATGCTCCCGCGGCTCGCCGGAGCGGGACTGCGCTCGGTCCTCGTGTTCAGCATCGACGAGGCCAGGGGAGTCGGGCTGGTCGACGTGCTGCCCGCCGGCGGCACCAAGCGGGGGGCGCTCGAGTTCCTGATCGAGAGCGGCGGCTGGAGCGAGGACGAGGTCCTCTTCGCCGGGGATAGCGGCAACGACCTCGAGGTGCTGGTCAGCCCGATTCCGGCGGTCCTGGTCGCCAACGCCGATGACGAGCTGCGCGAGCGGGTCGCGCGGGAGTCGGCGGGGTTGGGCACGTCGGCTCGCCTGCACCTCGCCCGGGGCGGAGCTCTCGGCCTGAACGGCAACTACGCCGCGGGGATTCTGGAGGGCTGGCTCCACTTTCACCCCGACGACCACCGCCAGCTCGAGCGCCTGGCCAATCCGGACACTCGAGGCCGGAACGGGCTGGAAAGCCCTTGACCGGAACCATCCTCTTTCGAGAAGGTGAGCCGCTTTCGCGTTCCGGCTCACGTGCCGCCGACCAGGCCGCCGAAGCAATATCGAGCCCCTGAGATCCCCATGACCGACGACCGCATCTTCAATACGTCCTTCCTGCGCCACTGGCAGCCCGCGATGATCATCGACGCCCGCTTCCTCGAGAAGCTGTCGGAGTTCCTGAGCGAGCGCCGCAGCGACGCGCTGAGGGTCCTGCACCACCTCACCTCCGACGGGCGTGAGTTCCTGGACCTCTCCAGGCTGCGGGACGTCTACTGCACGATGGCGGGGATCGACAGCGAGCTGCTCAACTCGCCGCTCGGCCCCCTGCTCGAGCGGTCCCAGGTCGCGGTGGTCGACGGCTCCTGGATCTGCTTCGCCATCCGCCGGCGCATCGGTCGCTGGGCGTTTCTCCGGCTGCACCTCGAGACGCTCGACGTCGAAGAGGTCTCGATCCGGACCTTCCTGCGCTTCAAGGAGCGCGCCGCCCGGCAGACCGGCGACGATCGCCTCCTCTCGCTCGAGATCGATCTCGGACCGTTCGAGCGCGGCTTTCCCAAGCTGCAGGAGGCGGGCTCGATCGGGCAAGGCGCGCAGTACCTCAACCGCCGGCTCTCCGGGCAGCTCTTCAACGAGCTCGACGACGGCGCGCACCGCCTGCTCGAGTTCCTCCGGGTGCACAAGTACCAGGGGCAGCAGCTCTTGATCGGCAAGAGCATCACCGACCTTCCCACCCTGCGTTCGGCGTTGCGCGCGGCGACCTCGATCCTCTCGGGCGTCGATCCGGACACTCCGTGGAGCGAGCTGGAGATGGAGCTCATCCCGGTCGGCTTCGAGGCGGGCTGGGGCAAGGATGCAGCTCGCGCGCGCGAGACGATGGAGATGCTCCTCGAGCTGCTCGAGGCGCCGTCGCCCACCCGCTTCGAGGCGTTCCTCGCCCGGATTCCGATGATCTTCACCGTGGCGATCCTCTCGCCTCACGGCTACTTCGGTCAGTCCGGCGTCCTCGGTCTCCCCGATACCGGGGGCCAGGTGGTCTACATCCTCGACCAGGTCCGGGCCCTGGAGCAGGAGATGCGCGAGCGCCTCGAGCTGCAGGGGCTGGCCACGATCGACCCGGAGATCGTCGTGCTCACGCGCCTGATCCCCAACGCCGGCGAGACCACCTGCAACGAGCGGCTGGAGCCGATCGCCGGTACCAGGCACGCGCGCATCCTGCGCATCCCGTTCCGCGACGAGAATGGCGAAATCCTCACCGACTGGGTATCGCGCTTCGAGGTGTGGCCGTACCTCGAGCAGTACGCCCTCGACGCCGAGACCGAGCTGCTCGCCGAGCTGGGCGGCCGGCCGGACCTGGTCATCGGCAACTACTCCGATGGCAACCTGGTCGCGTCGATGATCGGTCACCGGATGGGTGTGACGCAGTGCACCATCGCGCACGCTCTCGAGAAGTCGAAGTACGCCAACTCCGACCTCTTCTGGCGCGACGAGGACGACCAGTATCACTTCTCCTGCCAGTTCACCGCGGACCTGATCGCGATGAACGCCGCGGACTTCATCATCACCAGCACGTACCAGGAGATCGCCGGCACCGAGAACACGCTGGGACAGTACGAGGGCTACTCCTTCTTCACCATGCCCGGGCTGTACCGGGTCATGCAGGGGATCGACGTCTACGACCCGAAGTTCAACATCGTCTCCCCCGGCGCGGACCCGGACGTGTACTTCCCGCCGAGCGAGGATTCGCGACGCCTGAAGCACCTGCACGGCGAGATCCACGAGCTGCTCTACGGCGACGGCGCCGGCTCGCAGTTCCGCGGAAAGTTCGAGGACGAGAGCAAGCCGCTGATCTTCACCCTGGCGCGGATGGACCGGATCAAGAACGTCTCCGGCCTGGCGGAGATGTTCGGCAAGTGCGAGGACCTGCGTCGCGAGGCGAACCTCTTCATCGCCTCGGGCTTCATCGATCCTCAGCTGTCGAAGGACACCGAGGAGCGGGCCGAAATCGCGAAGATGCACGAGATCTTCGACAGCCTCGAGCTCGACGGCAACGCCCGCTGGGTGGAGGCGCAGGTCAATCGCGAGCGCAACGGCGAGCTCTACCGCGTGATCGCCGACAGCCGCGGCGCTTTCGCGCAGCCGGCGACCTTCGAGGCGTTCGGACTGACCGTGATCGAGTCGATGAGCACCGGCCTGCCGACCTTCGCGACCTGCTTCGGCGGTCCGCTGGAGATCATCGAGGAGGGCAAGTCCGGCTTCCACATCGACCCGAACCACGGCGACACGACCGCGCAGAAGATGGCCGACTTCTTCAAGCGCTGCCGGGAGGACCCGAAGGTCTGGGACGAGATCTCGCAGGGCGCGCTCGATCGCGTCGAGGCCAAGTACACCTGGAAGGGGTACGCCGAGCGCCTGATGACCCTCTCGCGCATCTACGGCTTCTGGCGCCACGTCAGCGACCTCGAGCGCCGCGAGACCAAGCGCTACCTGGAGATGCTCTACGCCCTGCAGTTCCGGCCGCTGGCCAACGCGCTGAGGAAGGGATCGTCAGAATAGGCCCGCACGGCGCGGGCTGGCGCCCGCAACCCAACCGGTCAGCAGACTGTACGGATCACGACTCTCAAGAGCTTCAATGCCCTCCCAGCCTGCTTTCTGCGCGCGACGCGCAGAAACCGACTCCGAGTAGATCAGAACGAACGGTGCAGCTTGCAGCAGCGGGCGCAGGCGGGGAACAGGCCGCCGGCGCGCTGAATCCCCTTGCGGAACCGGACCATCTCCTCGCCGTTGACGATCTCCATCAGCGGCGTCTCCCGGACGTTGCCGACGGGCTGGGGGATGAACTGGCAGGCGATCACCTCGCCGAGCGGATTGATGCGCACGTCGGTGTAGAGGTAGGAGCAGCGCTTCTTCGAGTAGAAGTGATCCCCGTACCAGTTCTCGAGCCCTTCCTTGTCCAGCGAGGGCTTGAAGAAGGTCTGGACGCCGAGCTTCCTGGCGAGCTTCGTCGCCGACTCGATGCGGGACCTCAGCACCTCGGTGTCGTAGACCGTCGGATCTAGGTCGAGGAAGCTCAGCTCGACGTCGTTCGGCTCACCGTAGGTCTGGCGCCAGACGTTGTCGTGCGCGGTCCGATCGCGGCGGGTGAGAAAGGTCTCCTGCTGGAAGGTCAGCGCGTCGGTCCCGACCTCCGCGGCGATCTCCACCATGGCGTCCATGTGCGCCGAGGTATCGGGCGTGATCACGTAGTTGATCAGCTGCCGCGTCTTCGAGGGCTTGGAGCTCCAGTAGCGCAGGTTCTCCATCACGCGCTTGAAACTCCTGATCCCCACGACCGCTTCGTGGACCTCCTCGGGCCCGTGGATCGAGCTGATCAGGTAGTCGAGCCCGATCTCGCGCAGCTCGTCGATCTTCGCCTCGTCGAGCAGGTGATGGTTGGTGTTGACCCCCACCTTGAGGCCGCGCTCCTTGATCGCGCGGATGATGTCGATCGTGTCCTTGCGGACGAAGGGCTCGCCGCCGGTGAGGAAGAAGCCGAGCCGCAGCTTGGCCGCTTCGTCGACGACCCCGAGGATCTCCTCGTAGGAGAGCTCGGAGACCTTGCGGTTGAGGACGTTGTCCTTCAGGAAGCAGAAGTCACACTTCCAGTTGCACCGATAGGTCAGCTCGAGGGTGACGTTGACCAACGAGCGCGTACGCCCCTGCCCCGACCAGTAGTCGGGAAAGAGGTGCAGCAGAGGGCGCGTAGCGGTTCTCCAGTCCACGGAGTTGATCTTCCGCAGATGCTCCAGCTTGGTGAGGATCCCCATCGGCAGGAGCTTGGGCCCGGGCCGGAGATTAGTCAACCGGTGCGATTCGGATCTTCCGGCCGCCAGCGGCGCAGAGTGGACGCCGGAGATGTCGGGATCGGTCGCAGCCGCGCGTCGAGGAACTCGATCCGTCTTGCCGGGGAATTCCGGCCGGGAATCGAACAAGCACCGGCAGAACCCGGAGCTGTCGAGGATTCGCCGGAATCCCGGGACGGCCTCCCCCCTGCGGCATCTCTTCTTCCGTGCTAGGATCGAGGTAACCGGGATGGCCCCGGTGACTATCGGGATGGCTCGCTGAGACGACTGTGGGATGCCGAGGTAGGGGTCCATGAACCGGGTGAATGGCGCGAATCGAGGTGAGGATCAGGAGCTCTACGAGCTGCTGCGAGGCCTGGCGGGGCATCTGATGGCCCGGCAGCGGGTCGGGCACACCTTGCAGCCGACCGCTCTGATCCACGAGGCCTGGATCAAGCTCGGCCAGGATCCCGAACGCTGGGTGGACGAGCGCCATTTCGTACGCACCGCGGCGCGGGCGATGCGGCAGGTCCTGGTCGATCACGCGCGGAGCCGCGCGAGCGACAAGCGGCAGCTGAACGGCGTGCGAGTGCCGCTGCAGGAGGTGATCTGCGATCCGGGGACCCACCCCACCGAGGTGCTGAACCTGAACGAGGCGGTGGAGGAGCTCACCGCGCTCGACGGCGAACTGGGACGCATCGTCGAGCTGCGCTACTTCGCGGGGATGACCCTGATGGAGACTGCACGGATCCTGGACATCTCTCGCCAGCGGGTGGAGCGGCGCTGGCGCTCGGCCCGAGCCTGGCTGGCGGAGAGGCTGGCCCCGACAGGATGACCCCCGGCGACGAGAAGTCGGCAGCCGTGCAAAGGCGCGCCCTCGAGCTGTTCGAGGAGATCGTCGACCTCCCCCTGGTGGAGCGGCGAGCGAGGCTCGCGGAGGCCTGCGCGGACGATGAGGTCTTGTTCCGGGCGGTCTCGCGCATCCTCGAACGCGACCGCGAAGCCTCCCGGCACCTCGACCCTCCCTCTCCCGACGACCTGATCGTCGCCCTGGAAGGCGACTCGCTGCTGCGCTCCCCGAGACGTCTCGGCGGGTCCTTCACCCTGCGCCGCATCATCAGTGTCGGCGGCATGGGCGTGGTCTGGCTGGCCCGCCAGGATCGTCCGGAGCGCGACGTGGCGATCAAGCTGATGCGACAGGGGTTCGAGTCGGAGAACGCCCTGCGACGCTTCCGCTACGAATCGGAGATCCTCGGGCGGCTGGATCACGAGGGGATCGCCAGGATCTTCGAGGCCGGTGTACACACCGCGCCGGGGCAGACTGCCTCCGAGGGAACGCCGTGGTTCGCGATGGAGCACGTCGAGGGAGCATTGCCGCTGACCGACCACGCGGAGCGCGAGCAGCTCTCCATCGACGCGCGGGTGAGACTGTTCCTCGAGGCCTGCGCGGCGGTCCACCACGGCCACCAGCGCGGCGTCATCCACCGCGATCTCAAGCCGGCGAACCTCCTGGTCGGCTTCTCGAGGAAGGTGAAGGTGATCGACTTCGGCGCCTCGCTCCTGCAGGAGGGGTTGGAGGATCTCACCGCCCCGATCACCGAACAAGGGCAGCTGCTCGGCACGCTGCGCTACATGAGTCCCGAGCTGCTCACCGGCGAGCTGGGCGAGGCGTCGGTCCAGAGCGACGTGTATGCCCTCGGCGTCGTTCTCTACGAGCTCCTGTGCCGCCGCACCCCTTTCGAGATCTCCGGTCACGCGGCGAGCAGCATCCTGCACGTCCTGCGCGACACCCCCCCGCTGCTGCCGCGGGCGGCGAATCCAGAGCTCTCCGCCGATCTCGAGGCGGTGATCCTCAAGTGCCTGGAGAAGGACGCGGGGCGACGCTACGAATCGATCGCGGAGCTGGGTCGGGATCTCTCCCGCTACCTCGCTCGCGAACCGGTGCAGGCCAGGCCGGCCACCACGGTGTACCGCCTGCGATTGTACCTGCGCCGACACCGGCTGCTCCTGGCCGCCACCGCGGCGGTGCTGCTGGTCGCCCTGGTGGGTACGGTGGTCAGCTGGCGCTTCGGGACGGAGGCCCTGAGGAACGAACAGGAGGCGAGGTGGCTGACGGTCAAGTCGAACCTCACCGCGGCCAGCGCCGCGCTCTCGAGCGGGGACGTCGCGGTCGCTCGCAGAGAGCTGGACGCGGTGCCCGAGGACCAGCGGGGATTCTTCTGGTGGCACCTGGACCTGTTGATGGACCCGAGCGTCCGCACGCTGCACACCTACTCGGCACCGCAAACTCCGAGCGCGTTCTCTCCCGATGGAGAGATGTTGCTCTGCGTCACCGGAAGATCGGAGGTCTCCGCGTTCGAGCTGACCGACGGAAGCGTGGTCTGGAGCCGCGTGCTGCGGGTTCCCGACGGACCCTGCCGCTTCAACGCCCTCGCGTTCAACCCCGAAGGCACCAGCTACCACACGGTCACCAACAAGACCTCGAGGCTCTTCGCCACGGAGACCGGTGAGTGCGAGGGCGACCGCTTCGTCACCCTCCGAAACCTGGGGTCGGTCGAGTTGACTCGCCAGGATCGGATACGCCTCTACCACGACAGGCACAAGACGATCTACCAGGTGCGGCGCGAGGACTGGGAACAGCGGGAGGCGGAGGGCCAGGGACCTTTTCACGTGAAGGTCAGGCTCGGACGGACGGCGGCCGCGACCGTCGACGAGGGGGGGCTGTACGTGGCCACGGGAGGCCTGGGGGGAGATGTCCACCTGCACGACCCGACCGGCAGCCACGAGCCGGAGCGCTTGCTCACCGAGGACGGGATCGCGGTGAGCGCGCTCCGCTTCGACGCATCGGCCACTCGACTCGCGGTCGGCAAGCGGGATGGCAGCGTCATGCTCCTCGATCTCGAGGGCGAGGTCCTGTGGCGTGAGAGGGAGCACTTCGAACCGGTGACCTCGGTGGGATTCGACCCGGAAGGCGCGCGTCTCTTCTCGACCTCGACGGACGGCAGCATTCGAACCTGGGACGCCCGGACCGGACGCGTGCTCGACGTCTTCCTCGGCCACCAGGAGGCGGTGGTTGCGGCGAGGTTCCGGCCCGATGGTGAGCACCTCGTGTCCGCCTCCGCGGACCGGACGGTACGCATCTGGAGACAGGGCCGGGACGGGGTACTCGAGCTCTGGTCACATCGGCCCCACGTGGGGCCCCTGGCTACGCGGGGCGACGACACCCTGTACGTGGCGTCCTACGGCGTCGACAAGGACGCCGATGGGGGGAAGACGGGCAGCCTGCAGCGCTTCGACCTCACGGGGGCCATGGAGCCGGTCGTGCTGGGAGAAACTCGCCGGGAGATAACGGAGGTGCTGGCCGTCCCCGACACCCCCTGGGTCTTCACCAGGGGCGAGGTCGGAGACGTGAGGCGCTGGGACGACCGCGATGCCGGAGCCTCGACGCTGGTCATCTCCTGGGAAGAGGATTGCCTGTCGATCGCCATCGCCGGGGATGGGGAGAGCCTGCTGTGCGCGATGCGGGATGGGACCCTGCGCCGGATCGACGTCGCGACCGCGTCGGAGATCGAGAGATCCGATCGATCGTACGAGGGGCTCTCGAAGCTCGCGACCTGCACGAATGGACGTTGGATCGCGGTGGGCCGGGTCGACGGGACGGTCCAGCTGGTCTCCGAGCATACCGGTGAGGTGGATCGGACTCTCCGGCCCGGCCTCGGCGCCGTCTGTGCGATGGCCTGGTCCCGGGACGGCGAGACTCTGGCGGTCTCCACCGAGGCTGGCGTTCCGACGATCCGCCTCTTCTCCATGTCGGGGTCCGAGACGCCCGTGGAACTCGTCGGCCATCAGCTACCGCCGACCAGCCTCGCCTTTCATCCCGACGGGACCCGGCTCATCTCCGCCTCGATGGACGGACGTCTGCACCTGTGGGACGTGACGTCCGGTCGAGAGCTGGTGATGATGAGCGCCTCCAGCAAGCGCACCGGAGTGGCCTGGGCACCCGGCGGTTCGTGGCTGGCGTCCGGGGGTCGTGAGGGGCAGTGCCTGGTGCGCTTCTGCCGCACCGCGCCGGACCGCCACGCGCTGGCTGCGCTCCGGGAGAGTTGCGGACGCGAGGAGGCGCTCGACTCGCTGAATCGGAGGACCGACCTCGATCCCGTCGAGCTCGAGCGCGCGCGGGCACAGGTGGAGAGTGCGCCTCAGTCGGCGACCCAGGTCGCCATCCGCGCCTGGGGTCGGATGCTCCCCACCCACCGCGATCCCGGTGAGTATCGACGGGGAGTGCGGGAAGCGCGGTTCGCGTCGCAGCTCGACCCGGAGTCGGCCCTGGCCTGGACGGCGCTGGCCCTCGGGCACTACCGGGAGGGGTGTAGGCAGCCGGATTCTGCCAGGACGAGCTCGTCACGCTAATCCAGGTCA
>CAZCAC010000013.1:0-102120 GCA_964496575.1 uncultured Planctomycetaceae bacterium
TCAGCTCTTCCATCGGTGTCGGCTACCTACCGGGCGGAGTCGCCCTTGGTCCAGGTCGTGCTCGGCTCCTCGAGCGAGTAGTAGATCTTGATCTCCTCCAGCTCATCGAAGATCTGCGGCACCACCTGGAGCTCCATCCCGATCTGGATGGCGTCGTCGGAGACCGTCTCACCGAACCAGGCGAGGAGCCGCCCGCCCTCGTCGAGGTCCACGACCCCGATGGTGTAGGGGGCCAGCTCGTCGAAGCCCGTCGGCGCGGCGTCGATGCGCGTCCAGGTGTGCAGCGTCCCCTTGCCGGAGTACTCGGTGAACTCGAAATCACCGCTCATGCACTCGCCGCAGTCCGCCCGGGGCGGGAACGACACGGCGCCGCAAGCCTTGCAGCGCGAGCCCATGATCCGCCCATCCTTCAAGTGCTGCGCGAAGTCTGTGACCTTCGTGAACGGGGAGAAATTGACCTTGCCGAACCACTTGAACATGGCTCAATCCTTCTTGTAGACGTGCACGAAGCAGTACTGGCCGATGCCACCGACGTTGTGGGTGAGGCCCACATCGGCGTCTGGCACCTGCCGCTCCCCGCACTCGCCGCGAAGCTGGCGGATGACCTCGACGGCCTGGCTCACGCCGGTCGCGCCGATCGGGTGGCCCTTGGCCTTCAGCCCCCCGTCGACGTTCACGGCTACCCCGCCGCCGTCGGCATAGGGCATGCGGTCCTCGATGTAGCGTCCGCCCTCGCCCTTCTCGCAGAACCCGAGGTCCTCGTACGCCATCAGCTCGGCGACGGTGAAGCAGTCGTGCACCTCCGCCACCTTGACGTCTGCGGCCGACACGCCCGCCTGCTCGTAGGCCTGGTTCGCCGCGTCCGTGGCGCTCTGCAGCCCCACGAGGTTCGGCCGGCGCAGGACCGACATGCTGGCGGTCGCGCAGCCCACGCCGTCGAGCCAGACCACGTCCTTGCCGCTGGCCTTCGCCACGTCCTCGTTGGCGAGGATCACACACGCGGCACCGTCCGCGTTGGCGCAGCAGTCGTACACAGTGAAGGGGTCGGCCACGTCCGGAGAGGCGAGCGCCTTCTCCATCGTGATCTCCTTCCTGAACAGCGCCTTCGGGTTGCGAGCCCCGTAGTAGTGGTTCTTCACGGCGATGCCGAGCATCTGCTCACGCGTCGTGCCGAACTCGTGCATGTGCCGTTGCGCGAAGAGCGCGTAGTAGCCCGGGAACGTCGTCCCGAAGACGGACTCCCACTGCACCTCGCCGACCCTGCCCATCAGTGCGAGGATCTCGGCCGTGGCCAGCTCGGTCATCTTCTGGCACCCGATCACGGCCACCACGTCGTGCAGGCCGGCCTGGATGCTCATCCACGCCGTCCGCATAGCCGCGCTACCCGATGCGCAGGCCACCTCCGTCAGCCAGGTCGGCTGCGGCGTGAGGCCGAGGTACTCCTGGACGACGCCCGGTAGCGAGCGCTGCTTGTGGTACTCGGGGACCGCACCGATGACCGAGGCGCCGATGTCCTTCCGTTCGACCCCGGCGTCGCCCACCGCCTCCCGGAACGCCTCGAAGGCCAGCTCCTGGACCGTGGCGTCGCTGCGGCGGCCGAACACTCCGTGTCCGATGCCGATGGCTCCGACTCGCTTCATGACGCGTCTCCTAGATGTACTGGCCGCCGTCGACCTTGATGATCTCGCCCGTGACGTGGCGCGAGCGGTCCGAGCACAGGAACGCGATGACATCCGCGCAGTCCTGCGGCGAGGCGATCCGTCCGAGGACCGTCTCGTCCACGGCCAGGTTGAGGAACTCGGCCGGGATGCTCTCGGCCATCTCGGTCATGACCATGCCCGGCGCCACGACGTTGACGTTGACGTTGAACTTGCCGAGCTCCTTCGCGAGCGTCTTCGACATGGCGATCTCGCCGCCCTTCGACGCGGCGTAGTTGGCCTGGCCGAACTTGCCACGCAGCCCGTTGATGGAGGCCACGTTGACGATCTTGCCGTACTTGGCCTTCATGAAGACCTGGGCGGCGGCCCGGTTGTAGTTGAAGTAGCCCTTGAGGTTGACGTTGATGACCGCGTCCCACTGCTTCTCGGTCATCTTCCAGATCACGCCGTCCCAGTTGATGCCGGCGTTGCAGACCATGATGTCGAGGCCGCCGAACTCCTCGATGACGGTGCCGACCATGTTGTGGGCGTCGTCGAAGCTGGAGACGTCCGCCTGGACGGCCAGTCCCTTGCGCCCCATCTCCTCGACCTGGCGCACCACCTCCTTGGCTTCCGCGTCGTGGCGGCGGTAGTTGATCGCCACGTTGCAGCCCTCTCTAGCCAGGGTGAGCGCGACAGCGGTGCCGATGCCCATGCTGCCGCCGGTCACGATGGCGCTCTTTCCTTCCAGACCCAGGTCCATTCCGTTCCTCCTCGGAAGCTGTGGCGGCGGCGGGGCCGCCCGTGTTGCCAGACCTCGCTTGGTGCGGTATCGCACGCGGTACCGTCCAGACGAGGGCGCAAGATTCTATCCGGAGGGGCCGATCGCTTCCAGGGAGGGGCGTGATGGGGTGAAACCCGGCTCCGCACTTTTGACTACCCGAATCCCGGCTTCCCAGTGCGGGCCACCTGAGACCCGACTCCGCACTTTTGACTACCCGAATCCCGGCTTCCCAGGGCGGGCCACCTGAAACCCGGCTCCGCACTTCGACTACCATGGACTGCCATGAAGAACCTACTGCTCGCCCTGCTGCCCATCGTCCTCTCCTTCTCCGGGTCGAGCGCGCCGAAGGTCGCGAAGTGCCCGCTGAAGGACCTGACCCGCTTCGCCGACGCGATCTTCGTCGGCCGGGTGGAGGAGGTCCTCATGGTCGTCCAGCCCGACCATCGGTCGGAGTACGACAGTGCCGATCCGCTGCCCTACTGCTCGTTGATCCCGATCGCCAAGGTCTCGGTCCAGCGCCCCCTGAAGGGAGTGAAGCGGGGCGAGGTGGCCCACTACCTGGCGATGTCGACGTGGATCTGCGACACGACGACGGCGGACACGGGGGAGACCGCGCTCTTCTTCCTCGAGCGCTCCGACTGGGCGGACCAGCTGACGGCGACCTTTCGCAGCAACCTGAAGCGGCGTACCGGTGAGCCCACGACCCACCTCCTGGGTCACGTGGGGCGAGGGCGGATGCCGCTGCGCATCGTCGACGGCGAGGAGTACGTGACGTTCCGGACCGACATCGTCCTGCCGGAGGACCTGGCGACGATCGACGGGCCCGGGCCGAAGAAGAGGTCGTTCATCCGCTCCATTCGGCTCGAGTCGTTGGTGGAGCGCCTGCAGCAGATCTTCCCGACGCAGCGCCCGTACCTGTGCGCGGCGAACCGAACTCCGCTCTCTCCCGACCGCGGGTGGCAACTGGAGGTCTGGGGCGACGGATTCGCCTTCCTCGACGTCGACGATCCCGACCGGCCGGTGTTCTCGGAGATCACCATCGGACCGGCGACGCTCGAGGCGCTGAAGCGAAAGCTGGGCGTGGTGACCAGGGCCGGGCTGCCGCTCCTTCTCGGCCAGGCGGGCCCCGACGGTCCGCGCCGCCGGCTCGAGATCGACGTCGGTGACGAGCCGGCTCGAACGCTGGAGATCCACACTCTCTTCCCCGACTTGCTCGGGGAGGAGTCCGAACGCCGCCAGGCAGTCGCCGTGCTGGAGCTGTGGTGCGAGCTGCGCAGCCTCTTCGATACCGAGCGGACGCTCGACTTTCGCCCGTACGACCGGAGCTGCCTCGAGGCGTGGCGCTGATCGGGCGGATCCGGAATCCGGCACTCCTCCGGTCACCGGCCGCACCCCCGTATCGTACGCCTTGCGTCGGGGGCGCCGCTCCCGGCAGATCTGCCCGCTATCCCTCACGACGACCCTGATGAATGCTCCCCTCTGCGCTCTCGGCGCCCTGACCTTCGCCTCCCTCGCCACGGCCGCCCCTCAGACCTGCGACGTCACCGGCCTCGACAATCCCTATTCCAACGACGTCTACGGGCTCGCCGAGTGGCAGGGATACTACTACGACGGCGGTTGGTTCCACCTGCGCCGGCGCCCGGTATCGGGCGGCACGTGGGAGACCTTCGGCGGAGGGATCTCCGGGGGTGGCGCCTACACGCTCGCCGCCCCGATGAAAGCCCACGGTGGGCGCCTGATCATCGGCGGGGCCTTCTTCACTGCCGGGCCTCACCTCGTCAACAACATCTGCGCCTGGGATGGCACCAGCTTCGCGCCGCTGGACTCCGGCCTGAACGGGGAAGTCAGCGAGATCGTCATCTGGAATGGACAGATCGTCGCGGGCGGGGAGTTCACCGCGAACGGCAGCGGCTCTCTCGCGCTGGATCACGTGGCGATCTACGACGAGCAGCTCGACACCTGGAAGCCGCTCGGAGCCGGACTCGGCAACCTCCCTTCCGGATACTCCTCGGCGATCTGGGGTCTCACGGTGCACGAAGGCGACCTCTACGCGACCGGCCGCTTCCGCAGCTCGGGCGCGACTCAACTCAACGGAGTGGCACGCTGGCAACCGGGGACGAGCAGCTGGGAGCCGCTCGGCTCGGGCATCCCCAACATGGTCAACGGAAACGTGGGGACGGCGATCGGTTCCTACGGTTCGCTTCTCTGGGTCAGCGGCTGGTTCCAGTCGATCGGTGGCGTGAGTGCGCCGTGGATGGCGACCTGGGACGGCAGCGGCTGGTCGCCCGCTCCTCCGGGGCCCACTCGCCACTGCCTGAACTTCACCGTCCACCAGGGTGAGCTCTACGGCTCGGGCCCCTTCCCCTTCACGCTCGGCGGAACCGAGTACGACGTCGCACGGTACGACGGCGTGGCCTGGGCTCCGGTCGGAAACACCGACAGCAACTGGCCCAACGACGTCGCGAGCAACGAGAACGGCACGGCACTCCTGGTGGGCGGGTACTTCAGCGGCTTCAACGGAGTGTTCACCGGCAACAGCCTCCTGCTCGATTGCAGCGCGGAGCTGGGCGCGAACTACTGCCTCTCCGGCGCGAATGGCGCGGTGATCGCGGCCACTGGCAGTGAGAGCGTGGCCGCCAACGACCTGACGCTCGTTGCCAGCGGTGTGCCGGTGAACCAGTTCGGGATCTTCTACTACGGCGACACGCAGCTACAGCTGCCGTTCGGCCTCGGCTTCCGCTGCGTGGGTGGAACGAACGGGATCTTCCGGCTGGGTCCGCCGATCAACTCGGGCTCCGGTGGCGAGATCGTCCGCGCGGTCGACCTGACCTCTCCGCCACACGCGTCGGGCCAGATCCTCCCCGGCTCCACCTGGAACTTCCAGGGGTGGTTCCGCTCGGGGACGACGTTCGACCTGACCGACGGCGTCTCGATCAGCTTCGTGCCCTGAGCAACGGGGCGCGCATCGGGAAGCGGACCACGGTGGCGGCGGTGAGCTCTGCGGGTGCGGTGTGACCTCTCGAGGATCGGTCGCTACCCAGCGTACACGGCCGATCCTCGCGATCGTCCACCAGCCCAGGCTGGAGCGCTCTCATGCACCTCCTCTCGATCGCTGCGCGGCTGTTCCTGTGCTCATCGCTTCTCTTCGGCCTCGATGCGCGGCAGGAGCGAGCCGACGAGGCCCCACACCTGCTCTCCACGGAGGAGCAATGGGTGATTCGCGTCGTCGATCGATACGAGGAGGTCCCGGTCGTCGGCGCCTCCGTCTGGAGCTCCTACACCATCGGGAATGAGTCCTTCCCACTACCCGACGCTACGACGAACGTGCACGGGGAAGCGGCGATCGACCTGAGAAAGGTGCGCGAGCTCCGTCCGATCGAGCAAGCCTCCGTCGAGATCGACGCGTACGTGGCGTGCGAGGGATACAGCACGGCATGGACTACGACCCAGGCGGACCACTACGAGTGGGAGGAAACTCTCGACGACCTCGACATCTGCTCCGAGGTTCTGCTCTTTCGTGGGCGCAGCCTGACCGGCCGGATCCTCGACGACACCGGTGCTCCAGTTCACGGCGCGGCGGTCGTCGCGGGAGTCTGGGACGAAGCCGCGGGGGAGTGGCGCGAGAGTCTGGACAGCGGCTGCTACCTGAGTCGCACGGAACCCGGCGGCCACTTCTCCTTCGATCTCGAAGCAGCGAAGGTCCGTGAGCTGTACTCATGTCACCACCGCGCGGGAGCGGGCTCGATGAGCCTCTCCCCGACCGAGATCAAGGAGCTGCGATCGGGGGAGTTCGAGCTCACGCTGACCCGAGTGGCACTGACCCTGCGGGGCAAGGCGACGGGGTCGGACGGTCGGCCGCTCCGCAGGGCTCGGCTCTACGCCCGCCACGAGGGCGATCCTCCCACACCATTTCCCTGCGGGTTCGAGGTTCCGGTAGCGGACGATGGCGGCTTCGAGATCGCCTGCCCGGCGCCCGGTTCCTGGAGTTTCGAGACGGGCTGGGTCGACTGGCTGCACGCGGCACCGGGTCCCGAGCCGGTACAGCTGGCGTTTCCGGAGAGCTACGCGGTGATCCGGGTGGTCGACGAGGAGGGCCGGCCCGTGCGCAGTTTCTTCCCGTACGTGCAGTCCCTGGTGTCGACACCGACGGGCCTGGACGCGGCGCGGCACGTCCAGGTCGGCGAGGAGCGCCATTGGAACTTCCACCCCATGCCCGAGGGAACGGGCGGCGGCGGATGGATCTGCAAGCTCGGTCGGGCTGGTTCGTACACCGTGTCCCGTCGCCTGAACAGCCGGGGACGCGCGTGGTTCGGGGAGACCATCCTCGAGGTGGCACCAAACGCCGCCGTCACGGAGGCGACGCTGGTGCTGGAGGAGCTCGCCCTCGCCGACGCGATAGAGATTGAATTCCTCGACGCCCGCGGATCAGTCGTTCCCGAGTGGTGGGGCTCGCTTCGCTCGGTGATGACGGGGCTCGAGCTCGACACCATCACGAACGAGGGACGAATCCACGTGATTCATGGCGAAGCCCACTACCACGAGCTCCGGTACCTGGCCGGGACCTACCGGCTGCGCCTGGGCCCAGACCAGACTGGCTATGCTCTGCCGGTCGAGTCCGAGATCACGGTCCGGGCGGATCTGCCGAACGAACTCACGCTTCGCTCACCCGGTTTCGGAGGGAGGCTGTTCCTCCTCCCGGCCGGCGGCGAGGTCCGGCGGCGGGTCGATCCCGAGATCGTGCTCACGCACCTGTCCACCGGACGCCACTTCGGCCCCAGCCACCTCTGGTGCTGGAAGGGAGGGAACGAGATCGGCTGGGAGTCGTCGTTCCCGGTGGGATTCAAGCCAGGACTGAACCTCAGGCGCGATCCCTCCCGACTGCTGGAACCCGGAGAATGGGCCTGGCGAATTCTCGAGAAGGGCGAGGAGCTCGCGGCGGGCACGGTTCACATCCGCGCCGAGCAAGACACCACGATCGAGGTCGACTTCGGGGGTTAGTTCCGAGTCAACACTCCCGCAACACCATCGCCGTCCGACACGGCAGATAGACCCTCACGCAGTTCCTCAGCGTCCCGTCGTCGAGCAGCGGCTCGGTGAAGAAGCGCTGGCCCGAGGCGATTCGATCCTGCCCCCCGAACACGGCAGCGTCGGAGTCGAGGACGTACTCGTAGCTGCCCGGCGGCAGCTCGATCGGGTAGTCGGAGAGCGAGTCGTCCCAGTGGAAGTTGAAGAAGTAGTAGAGGCCGCCGCGCTCGAAGACGATCACGCGGTGCTCCTGGTTGACCAGGAGCCGGCGCACCGGCTTGCCGACGCCGTCCCCGCAGAGGTCGAGGATCGCCGCGTCGAAATCGGCCAGGTAGTGGTAGTACAGGCTCGGGTCGTCCCGCAGCGACCACTGCCGCCGCGCGTAGTGATACGACCACTCGTTGCCCTCGCGCGGGAAGTCGATCCACTCCGGGTGCCCGAACTCGTTGCCCATGAAGTTCAGGTAGCCGTGCGCCGCCGACCCCAGGGTGAGCAGGCGAGCCATCTTGTGCAGCGCGATCCCTCGATCGACCATCAGGTCGCGATCGGTGATCCGCATCGCCTCGTACATGTTCGCGCCGATCAGCTCGAAGATCAGGCTCTTCCCCCCCACCAGGGCCTGGTCGTGGCACTCGACGTAGCTGATCGTGTGCTCCTCCGGGCGGCGCGTGGTCAGCTCGTACCACAGCCAGTCGAGGCTCCAGTCCTCGTCGCGATGGTCGTTGACCAGCTTGAACCAGCAGTCCGGAATCCCCATCGCCAGGCGGTAGTCGAAGCCGCAGCCCCCATCGTCCACCGGCGCGCCCAGACCCGGCATCCCGCTGACGTCCTCGGCGATGGTTATCGCGTCGGGGTGCACCTCGTGGATCACGCGATTGGCCAGCGAGAGGTACGCGTAGGCGTCCTCGTCGACGCTGTCGTCGAAGTACTGGTCGTAGTGGGTGAACGCCGTCGACATCCCGTGATGCTTGTAGAGCATGCTGGTGATGCCGTCGAGCCGGTAGCCGTCGACGCGGAACTCCTCCAGCCAGTAGCGGGCGTTGGAGAGCAGGAAGCGCACCACCTCCGACTTGCCGTAGTCGAAGCAGCGGGAGTCCCACAGCTCGTGCTTGCCGCGCGGGCCGTCGTGGAAGTACTGGTAGAGAGTGCCGTCGAAGCGCGAAAGCCCCTCGACCTCGTTGCTGACCGCGTGCGAGTGGATCAGGTCGATGATCACCGCCAGCCCCATGCCGTGCGCGGCGTCGATCAGACGCTTGAGCTCCTCGGGCGTGCCGCAGCGTGAGGACGGCGCGAAGAAGCTGGAGACGTGGTAACCGAAGGAGCCGTAGTAGGGGTGCTCCTGGACCCCCATCAGCTGCACCGTGTTGTAGCCGCCCTCGACGATGCGCGGCAGGGTGTGCTCGCGGAACTCGTCGTAGGTGCCGACGCGTCCGTGCTCCTGCGCCATGCCGACGTGCGACTCGTAGATCAGCGGCGCGCCGATCTTGCCGGCGGGAGTACGCGCCCGCCACTTGTACGGCGTGGGCGGATCCCAGACCTGCGCGTTGAAGATCTTGGTCTCGTGATCCTGGACGACGCGGCGCACGCACGAAGGGATGCGGTCCCCCTCCCCGCCGTCCCAGGCGAGGTGCAGGCGGTACAGGCCCTCATGCTGCAGTGCACCACCGGGAAGGGTGATCTCCCAGATCCCGCCCCCACCGGTCGGGCGCAGGGCGAAGCGCTCGTCCACCTGCCAGTCGCTGAAGGTGCCGACGAGGTGGATCGAGGTGGCGTTCGGCGCCCACTCACGGAGCACCCACTTCGAACCCCGGCGATGCAGGCCGAGCTCCTCGTGGACCCGAGCGATCTCCGACAGGGAAGCGGCCTCCCCGGTGAGCTGTCGCCGGAGCTCTTCCGCGCGCGCCCTGCGGCGCTCGATGACGGGGAGGTACGGCGCGAGGCCCTGATCCTCCAGCATTCCACGGGTTTCGGTCACGGCAAAGGCTCCAGACACTCCGGTCACATTCCGTTTACCAGGGGACGCCGAAGCATCCGCTCGTAGATCTCGATGTAGTGTTTTGCGGTTACGGAGTGATTGAAGCGAGCCGCGGCCTGCTTCATCACTCGTGAGATCTGGGTGGATCGAACCTCGTCGGGTTGATGCCAGAACTTCATCGCCTCGTCGATGGCCCAGCGCAATCCCTCGGCGTCGTGCACGGCGAAGCTGAAGCCGTTGCCCGTGCCCTTCTCGACGTCCAGAGGCTTGATGGTGTCGTGAAGCCCGCCGGTGTCGTGCACGACCGGCAACGATCCGAAGGTCGCTCCGATCATCTGCGGCAGTCCGCAGGGCTCGAAAGCCGAGGGCATCAGCACGTAGTCGGCGGCGGCGTAGCCGAGGTGCGACAGCTCTTCCTTGAACACGTGCACGGCGACCCGGTCGTGCAGGTCGTGCATCGACACGATGTTGCGGAAGTGAATGGCGAACGGACCATCGGCGACGAATGCGATCTGCAGACCCTCGTCCCAGTAGTCGTTGACGACGTCGAACAGGATGTGCGAGAGCAGCTCGCACCCCTTCTGGATGTTGTCCAGCCGAGAGGGCCAGAAGAAGAGCGGGGCGTCGGGGTCCTGGGTCAGCCCGATCCGCTCCTGGAGGATCACCTTGTTCTTGCGCTTGCCCTCGACGTGGTTCTTCGGGTCGTAGTTGTGCGGAAGGGCGGGATCGGTGGCGGGGTCGAACTGGTCGTCGGGGGCGTTGAGGATCCCGACGGCGCAGCCCGCGCTGGCCTTCTGCTCGATCTGGTAGCCGATCGCTCCATCGACGAACGAATGCCAACCGTCCTTCACTTCCTGGAGGAAAGTCGGGCTGACGGTGTTGATGAAGTGAGAGGCGAAGATCGCACTGGTCAGGAGATCCACCCGGTTGTTGTCCCGCGTGCTCTCGTAGTTGGCCGGGTGGTGTTCGTAGTAGAGGTACTTCCAGAAGTCCGCTGCATCGATCCCCGCATCCTCGATCTCGGAGAGAGTCATCTTGCAGCTGTGGATGTTGTGGAAGGTGAAGAGGCTGGGGATCCTCAACCTCCTCGCCACCGCGGGGATCAGCCCCGTCATCCAGTCGTTGCAGTGAATCAGGTCCGGATTGACCTCGGGGATGATGTTGTTGATCACCTCCCGCTGGAAGGCGAGGGCAACGCGGTTGTTGTCGGTGTAGTACTGGCTGTAGACCTCGTTGCAGTAGTAGAATGCTCGATCTTCGGCGAGGTGGATACGCCGATCCGAGAGCCGCTTGCGATAGACGCGCATCTCCTGGTCGAGCATCTCGGCGGTCTCGATCGAGAACATGCGGCGATAGTTGGGCATCGCCACGTGCACGTCCGCACCGAGATTGAACAGAGCGGCGACCAGCGACGCCGAAACGTCCGCCAGTCCTCCCGCCTTCGCCGTGAGGTGACTCCACTCGCTCCCCATTCCCAGGGGCAAGTAAGCGATCTCCGGCGTGACCACCAGGACCCGAGGGTTGGTGGGTATCTCCAACTTCTGCCTTTGTGCCATCTAACTCAGGCGGGGCCGGGCCAGGTCACGAAGCCTGGCGTTTCGTGCTCCCACTCCTTTCCGGAGGGGACGACGCGGACCGTGAACCCGTGCCTGCCGGCGCGCGTGCAGCGCAGCGTGTGCCGGTAGGTGTGCAGGCCATCGACTCCGTCGCCGTACTGGGTCATTTCCTCTGTCTCGACATCCCAGATGTTGTTTTCCGAGTCCAGTGGACCGGCGTAGATCTGCACCGTCACTTCATTCGGTCTCAAGTGACCCAGCTGCAACCGTGCGGTCACGGTGAAGCTGTCCCCCACGTGCAGATCGGAGAGGTTGCGGTTGGCCTGAGGGGCGACGACCCGAACGTCGGGCCACAGCTCCCGCAGACGCTTTCGCTTGCTGACGAGCTCGCGTGCGCGAACTGCCCCGTCGGTCAGCAGCGACCGGTAGCTCCTCGCCGCCGGCTCATAGAACCTTGAGTTGTACTGTTCGACCATGCGACGACTGGTGAAGCCGCCGAGGGCGAGCTTCATCGAGGCCTTCATCATCTTCACCCACCGGTGAGGAAGGTCGCTCTCGCCGCGGTCGTAGAAGGTGGGCACGATCTCCTCCTCGAGGAGGTTGTAGAGCGCCTGCGCGTCCACCGTGTCCTGGTAGGCCAGGTCGTCGGTCCCTTCCTTCATCCCGAAGGTCCAGCCGACTTCGGGGGTGTAGGCCTCGTCCCACCACCCGTCGAGGATGCTCGCGTTGAGCACGCCGTTCAGCGCGGCCTTCATCCCGGAGGTTCCGCTGGCCTCTTGCGGCCGGCGCGGGTTGTTCAGCCAGACGTCCACTCCCTGGACCATCCGGCGGGCGATGCGCATGTCGTAGTTCTCCAGGAAGACGATGTGGCGCCGCAGCTTCGCGTCGCGGGTGAATTCCAGGAGCCGCCGGATCAGCTGCTTCGACTCGTGATCGGCCGGGTGCGCCTTTCCGGCAAAGATCAGCTGGACCGGGCGTTCTTCGTCGGTCAGGAGAGCCTGGAGCCGCTCGGGATCGTGCAGCAGCAGGGTGAGGCGCTTGTAGGTGGCCACGCGACGCGCGAAGCCAATGGTCAAGCGGCGGTTGTTCAGGATCGAGCGGATGCGGCTGATCTCCAGGTGCGTGGCGCTCCGCGCACGATGGGTCTTTTCCTCGTGCCGCCGCACGTTGCGAATCAACCGGGCTCGGGCCCGCTCGTGTGCCTGCCACAGCTCCTCGTCGGGGATCCGATCGATCCCATCGGGCCGATCGTCCGTGTTGATCTCATCGAACCAGTTCATGCCGAGGTACAGCTCGTAGAGACGATCGATCCCGCGATAGACCACGGAGCGGGCGTGCACACCGTTGGTGATGTAGTCGATCGGAATCTGGTCGACGAGGTGCTCCGGCCAGAGGTGAGCCCACATCTTCCGCGCGACCTCACCGTGAAGCCGGCTCACGCCGTTGCGGTACTTGGCCAGGCGGAACCCGAGCACCGTCATCGACAGCTCGCTCCGGGTACGCTCGACCTCGGTCTGTCCCTGTTGCAGGACCTGGTGGGGATCCACGTGGAGCTCGCGCGAGAGCGCCTCGAGATGAGGCATCAGCAGATCGGTATGGAAGGTCTCGTTGCCCGCGGGCACCGGGGTGTGCGTGGTGAAGACGGTCGTCCGCCGAACGATCTCACGGGCGGTGTCCTCGTCGACTCCCTTCTTGGCAGTCAACGAGTTGACTCGAGCGAGGTTCAGGAACGACGCGTGACCTTCGTTGAGGTGGAAGACCGACGGCTCGTAACCGAGTCGGGCCAGCGCGCGCATCCCTCCGATCCCGAGCAGCAGCTCCTGGCGGAGGCGCACGGTGGGATCGGCGCTGTACAGGCGTCGGGTGACCCTGCGCAGCGGCTCGGGGTTCGCGCTGAGGTCGGTGCTCAACAGGTAGAGCGGCACCCGGCCGACGTCGAGGCGCCATACCGCGGCGTGCAGCTCTCCTTCCGGCAGCGGGACGCTGACGATGATCTGCCGGTTCTCCTCCCCGCACTCGGCGGGGCGGATGGGCAGGTCCTGGATGTCGCTGGTCTGGTAGTGCTCCTGCTGCCAGCCGCGGTTGTCGATCAGCTGCTGGAAGTACCCCTGGTGGTACAGGAGCCCCACGCCGACCAGCGGGAGCCCCAGATCCGAGGCCGCCTTGAGGTGGTCACCGGCCAGCACCCCGAGGCCCCCGGCGTAGAGGCGGATGGTGTCGTGGATGCCGTGCTCCAGCGAGAAGTAAGCGACCAGCTTGTCGTGCTGCGCGGGGGGGCCCTGGAGAACGTCCCGCTCGAAGCGCTCTCGAACCTGATCGAACGAGCTGAGGAAGCCCTCGTCCTCGGCGAGCTCGTGCAGTCGTTCCTGGCTGACCTGCCGGAGCAGCAGGATCGGATTCAGAAGCGTCTCGTGCCAGAGACTGTAGTCGATGCGGCGGAACAGCTCCTTGGCGTCCTCGTTCCAGCACCACCAGAGGTTGGTCGTCAACGTCTCGAGAAACCGCAGCCTCTCCGGGAGGTTGGGTGAGACGTCGAACAGCTGCAGACCCTTCATCGACAAGTTTCCCCTTCCCCGCGCTCAAGGCAGGGCCGCAGGCCAGGCTGATGAGCCCTGGCTACAAGATGCTCATGACGCTGTTCAGCGACCCCATTCCGTTTGGGGTCCAATCCTCGCAACCGGGATCCACGCACCAGACGTCGTTGATGATGAACTTGTACTCGTGCGTCCCCCTGTGAAGCAGCAGCGTCGTGCTGTAGGCCCCGTCCTCGTCCGGAGTGAGCTTGTGTTTCTTCGGGTCCCAGTTGTTGAAGGTCCCCGCGACGAACACCTTGCTGCCCTCCTCCGCTTCGATACGGAAGGTGACCTTGCGTCGCGACTTCCCCGTGCCGGAAGTCCCTTTCTGGGCGGTCTTGGACTGCTTGGCTGTCTTGACGCCTGTCTTGCTCATGGTCTGCTTCTCTTTCGGTACTGTTGACGCCCGACCCACATGGGCCGATCCGCAAGGTCAAGGTAGCTATCTGCCGGGGCCGGGCAAATAGGGCGCCAAAGGATATTGAGAGCTTTTCCATGTCACTCGAGGGACTTCCAGACCCGGTAGATCTCGGTCGCACCCCACGCCTGCGCGGAACACCCTCGCGCGGTGTGAGGGAAATCGCCGTCCACGACCTCGGGCACGTGGCCGATGCTGCCGCGATTGGCCAGCTTCGCGCTGCTTGCCAGAAACGCGCGCGCGGTCTTCCGACAGGCGTCTCCAAATGTGAGGAAGAGTGCTTCACAGTACGAGGGGAAGGGCCAGGTCCAGGCCGTGCCGTTGTGGTAGGCGGGTTTGCGCCGAGTATCCTCGTCTCCGAGGTAGTGTCCGCAGTAAGGTCGATCGGGGTCGTTCAGCAGTTCACCGTCACGCCACACCGGTAGCGGCGGCTGGATCTTCCTGTCGGCGAGACTTCGAATCGCACCGGGGACCAGGAGCTCCTGACATGCGGAGAGGATGCGCTCGCTTCGCTCCTTGTCGGTCAACGCTCCCAGGGTGATCGCGAAGAGTTGGTTGGGACGCAACGCATCGTCCGCCACCGCGTCCGCCGCCTTCGTGCCCGGCGCACAGTGAAGACAGTCGGAGAGATGATCGCGTGCAGGATCTGTGAAGAACCTGTGCAGAGAGTCACCCGCGTGGCCGGCCAGCTCACCCCACTGGTCCTCTTTGGTGATACTTCCCAACAGGCTCAGCGCGGCGAGCCAGAGCGCCTGGATCTCCACCGGGTACCCCTCGCGAGGGGTGCCCGCCGGGTAGTTCGTGTCCATCCACGTGAAGTGGGTTGGACTGAAGATAAGCCCACTTTGAGAGTCCATAGTGACCCCATTGGGCACTCCCCGACGGTGGTGGTCGGCGATCGAGCACAGCACCTCGCGGAGCGTCCGGCCACCGCAATCGTCGTCGAAGAAGCCGTCATCGCCCAGCGCGATGCGCAGATCGTTGCAGGCGGTGAACAGCCACAGCGGCGCGTCGGAGGTGTCGCGATTGGAGGTATCGGCCCCGTGGATCGTGTTCGGTAGCGTCCCCCTATCCTCGAAACGGGCGAACTGCTCGATGATCTCTCTCGCCTGGTCGTGCCAGCCGGCGGCGATGATCCCGCGCAGGCAGATCAGGGTGTCCCTCCCCCAGTCGAGGAACCACGGGTAGCCCGCGATCACCGTCCGGAAGTCGTCGCGCCGGACGATGAAGTGCGAGATGGCCCACTTCATCGCCCGATCCAGGGATGACGCCTCGGCGCCGGAGAGATCACCGGTCGGGCGGAGCGCGTCGGGTCCGGGCTCCTCCGGCAGTACCTCGTCCCCGACCAGGATCTCCGCGGCGAGGTCCGCCCGCTGCCCCTCGGCCAGCTTCGTTTCCAGATATCCGGGACTGAAGAGATCGGAGCTGTCTCCCAGACAGCGCGAGGCTTCCTCGGGGTGGGATACGTTGTAGTTCCACTCCGGCTGCGAGACGAAGGTCGCCGAGGGCATACGCAACACGAGGCGTCGGGAACCGCCGGGGTGGAACTCGAAGCCTTCCTCCCCGGCCCGGATGGCGCCGGGCCAGCGGCTCTCGGGACCGGTGTACGCCTTGGTCTTCGCGTGACAGTTCCGGTCCTCGATGTCGGGGCGGAGGATCAGGGTCACCTCTCCACTGCAGCCCGGTGCCCCGGCCTTCGTGGACGCCGCCTCGCGCTGGAATCCCACTCGCACCGCGTTCCGCCCCTCGATCATCCGCAAGGAGATCACCAGCGGAACCGTGGAGCCCCCCCCCGCGGGAACCTGGAAGAACCAGGAGACGACGCCCTCGTCATCGACGGCGAAGCGGGTCAGGCAATCGGGCCCGATCTCGTGAGAGTACCCGCGGTAGACCATCCAGGCCCGCAGCCGGGTCAGCATCACGTGCCGGTCGACGGGAATGTGGGGATCGAGGTTGCCGGCGAGCAAGGAGTCGTACTGGCTGCGGAGCTCGCCCCACGCGGCCCGAACCTGGGCCATCGCGCCGCGGCCGTTGGTGCAGAGCGCGATCTGATCGAGCGGCTCCTCGCCGTGGAGCTCGACGGTGCGCTGGACGATCTCGCCTTCCCCACTCGAGAGATAGGAGAGCGAAGCCTGGACGTGCTCGGTGCCCGCCGGCTCGTGAACGGTGAGGTCGAGGATCAGCGGGGACTCCACCTCCGGCTCCTCGCGGGGCAGGATCAAGGTGAACTGCGTCCCGTCCGACCGCGGCACGCTGCGCAGGTCCGCGAGCACCTCCTCGCCGTCGTGAAGACATACGCGGAAGCGGGCCTCCGCCTCGATCAGGAGGAAGTGCCCGGGCGGCACCATCACCTCTCGCCGGGCGTCGCGCGGCCAGCTCCAGCGGGTCACCACGGCGGGCACGGGCAGCTCGAAGATCCGCGCGCAGAAGGCCTCGGGGGCCTCGGCGAGGGCCGCCGCCTCCGCTTCGGGGTCCAGATCGGCGATGTCGACGACCCCGCGGCGCGCCTGGTGCACGGCCAGGGCCAGCGCTTCGAGCGCCTGCTCCGTCACCCCCGGCACCGCCCCGCCGAAGCTGCGCTGCCCCCGATTGACCACGACCAGGTCCCCGGCCTCCGCGGAGAGGCACCGGACCTGGGCCGGATCCAGCCGGCAGGAGGCGATGCCGTCGTCGACCGCGATCGCCACCGCGTCGCCGGTGAGCAGGTCGGTGTGCTCCTCGCGCGAGCCGCTCGCGCCTTCCTGACGCCAGTGCGCGGTCTCCGGCGCGTTCGAGTCGAGATTGACCAGCACCAGGAGCTCGCCCTCTCCTTCCAGCGGGGTCCGCCGCAGGACCAGGACGTTTCCCTCGCCGCACTGCACCATCCGCACCCTCACGTCGCCCCCGAAGGCGGGGTGCGTCGAGAGCAGCGCGTTGAGGCGCGCGATCTCCGCGACCTGGTTCTCGTCCGCGCCCCAGTCGAGGGAGCACGCCTGGTGGACGTCGACCTTCTCCTCGGCGTACCACTCCACCCCGTTGGTGATCCCGAACGCCCCGCTGTAGGAGGCGAGCGCCGCCAGGGCCGTGCGCATCCTCGAATAGGGCCTCGCGGTGGCCGCGAGACGGTTGTTATCGTGCGTCTCGGCGAAGTGAATCATCGTGCCGGCGGTCTCCGACCAGTCGATCGCGCCGGGAAGGTAGTGCTCGAGCGCCCCTCGGTCGTAGTTCTGGAAGATCTCCGAGTAGGCCCAGTCGAGGCCGCCGAAGCGTAGCAGCGACTCGGTCACGCACATCTTCCCGCCGAGCCCCTCGAGCAGGAAGACGGTGTCGGGGTAGGACTGACGCACCTTGGCGGTGACGTACTCCCACACCGGCAGCGGGATCATGTAGCCCGCGTCGCAGCGGAAGCCGTCGACCCCTTCGCGGCACCAGAACAGGAAGACCTCGGCGAGGTGGTGCCAGACAGCGCGCTTCTCGTAGTCGAGCTGCAGGAGGTCCGCCCAGGTGATCCCCCAGGCCCCCGGCGAGCGGAAGGTGTCGTCGGGGTTGCGCGGAAACCACTCGGGGTGGCGGATGTGCAGGTACGAGGCCCAGCCTGTGTGGTTTACGGGGATGTCGAGGAAGACCCGCGCGTGCCGGTGGTGAATCGCGTCGGCGAGCTCCCGGAACTGGTCCAGCGGCGTGGTCTTGCGATCGAACTCGGCCAGGGCCGGGTCGACCTCCATGAAGTCGAGCGCCGCGAAGGGGCTGCCGAACTCGCCCATCCGGGCGTAGACGGTGGGCGTGGGGTGGATCGGCAGCAGCTGGATGATCCGGAAGCCGAGCTGACCGATGATGAAGTCGAGCTCCTCCTCCAGGTCGCGGAAGGTCCCCGAGCGGGGGATCACCGTGTAGCCGGCCGCCTCGAGCTCCCCGATCGCCTTCAGATCCTCGCGCGTCGCCTGGGTCCCGCGGCGGTTCGGGCCGAACTGGCGGACGAACGCCGAGTAGACGCTGTTGGCGCAGCGGGAGACCGCCGCCTCGACCTTCAGGTAGACGTTGTCGCCGCCGGGCCAGGCCGGGTCGCCGCTGCCCTCCGGCAGGAAGAACGCCTTGGCCTCGAAGTGGCCCACCTCCAGGAGGGGGAGGGTCAACCGGTACTCTCCGTCCCCCTCGTGCCGCATCGGCACGTCGTGCCAGTCGCGGGCCAGGAGCGGGGTGTGCTCCTCGACGTGGGAGATTATCTCCCGCTGGCGGACCCGGCTCCGGCCGAGATTGGTGCGCACCCACGCGCTCCCCTTCCGCTCGCCGCCGAGGGAGAGCGCGATGGTGATCCGGTCGCCGCGGTGGCGCAGCATCTTCGTTCCAGGAGGGGGGGTCTGGTGCATGGGTGGAGGATAGGGGGGGCCCGGCGAGAGACCTCGGTGCGTGTCTCGTTGTTCGAGGGCTCGCCGCGATTCGGGCAGGATTAGACGTCTTAATGTGTCGCTCGTGCCCGATCCACGACTGAACCGGATCAGGGCGAGGGCGCCGGCTCAGCGGAGGGTCGCCTCGAACGCGCGCGCCTCCTCGTCCCGACCCAGCTCGCGGAGCATTCGCGCCACGCCCTCGGCGATCACCTCGTCGCCGGGGAGGAGCTGGTGGGCTTCGAGGTAGACCTCCAGCGCGCGAGCCGGGTCGCCCCCACGCCGCTCCAGCGCCTGGGCCAGCATCCCCAGCGAGCCGCGACGCAGCGTGCCGGCCCGATGCGGGGGGGTGAGCAGCTCGATCGTCTCGTCGTAGCGCCCTTCCTCGTTGAGGAAGGAGGCGAGCATCTCGGCGGCGATCCGGTTCCCGGGCTCGGCGCGCAGGAGCTCGCGCAGCCGCTCGATCCCCGCATCGACCTCGCCGCTGGTGACGAGGAGGGTCGCGTCGTAGAAGGCGATCATCTCCCGCACGTGGTCGCGCGGGGCGGGCAGCCCCTCGGTCTCCAGCGGGTCCGGGAGCTCCTGGTCGAGCTCGCCGATGGCGACGTAGCCGAGCGCCTTGAGCTGCTCGCGCATCGCCTCGTCGACGACGGCGTCCCCGGTGTCGAGCGCGGGGCGCGAGGTGGAAAGGCGGATCGACTCCTGGGCGCGAAGGGCGAGGCGCGCGGCTCCCTCGGTGGCGGCGAGGAGCTGGTCGTCGGCCTGTCCCGTGTCGCCCGCTTTGAAGAGCTCGGGCGAGGAGGAGTGGATGTAGGTTCCTTGCTCGTCCGCCCAGCCGACGAGGGGGCTCCAGCCGAAGTTGAGGAAGCCGTAGAAGGACTCGAAGTAGACGCCGCGGTCGCGGGGCACGGGGCGGCGGTAGAGGCTGCGGCCGTCGACCTCCGCTGGCGGGGCGAGGTCCAGCGCCTCGAGGAACGTCGGGTAGAGGTCGACGACGCTGACCACCTCCGCGGAGCGCTCCCCGGCCCGGTAGCCGTCGGGGTAGCGCAGGAACATCGGCACGGCGATGGTGGCGTCGTAGACGAAGAGGGAGTGGGTCGGTTCCTCGTGCCGGTGCAGGGACTCGCCGTGGTCGGCGACGACCGCGAGGAAGGTCCGGGCGAGAGAGTGCTCCCGCTCCAGCGCCGCTACCAGCTCGCCGATCGAGTCGTCGGTCTGCGCCACCTCGGCGAGGTAGTCGGGGAAGCGGACGCCGGCATGCGAACGGACCCGTTCCACGTAGCCGGGCGCGGGCTCGTAGGGCGCGTGGGGATCGAAGTAGTGGACCCAGAGGAAGAAGGGGCGGGTGCGGTCGCGCTCGGCCAGCCAGCGCACGGCGGCGCGGGTCACCTCGTTCGCGCTGCGCTCGAGAAAGTGGCCGGTCCCGCTCGTTTCGGTGGCTTCAGGCTCGTCGTAGGTCTCGAACCCCTGGGCGAGACCGTAGGGAGAGGCGAGCACGACGGAGGCGACGAAGGCGGCGGTCTGGTAGCCACTCGCTCCCGCACGCTCGGCGAGAGTCTCGGCGGAGCCGGGTAGCGGGGTGAGACCGTTGTCGCGCACGGTGTGCCGGGGCGGGTAGAGCCCCGTCAGCATCGAGGCGTGGGAGGGCAGGGTGAGCGGCGCGACGGTGCGCGCGTTCGTGTAGACGTGGCTCTGCTCGGCGAGGCGGTCGAGATGTGGGGTGATCCCGACGCGACGGCCGTAGCAGCCGAGGGTGCCGCGGTTGGTCGTGTCGAGGGTGATCAGGACGGCCGAATTGCGCTCGACGGGGACGGAGTCGGTGCAACCGGTGGCGAGCAGCGCGAGGCCGATGAGGAGGGTGTGACGGGGGTGAGGCATGGTGATCGGTGGCGATAGGATACGGATTCGGGGCGCGGCTGCAGCTTTTCGAGCCGAATCGAGCACATTCCCCGGGACCTCCCGTACTCCCGCCCCGGACGGGGCTCCACCGCGCGAACCCGGCGGGGCGGCCGCCACCGATATGAATGCTCCGACGAAACGAGCCAAGTACCTCAACCTGACTCGCGCCTGGTGGCACAACGCGTTCAGGCACACGGCCCTGTTCGTCCGCTTCATCCCGACCGATCGCTGCAACCTCTCCTGCAAGTACTGCTTCCAGAAGAGCCGCGATCCTCGCGTGATGACCGAGGCGGAGTTCGTGTCGTACCTCGACAAGGCGAAACAGCTGAGGATCGGGATGGCGAGCTTCCTCGGTGGGGAGCCGCTGGTCTGGCCGCATCTTCACGATGCGATCGCCCACTGCACCGAGCGCAACGTGCTGACGGACCTGACCACCAACGGGACGTTGCTCGACGAGGAGACGATCGATCGGCTGGGGCGCTCGGGACTCGATCTCCTGAACATCTCGGTGGATGTCTCCAGCGCCGACGGCGTGTCCGCCAAGGACGCGATCCTGCGACCCGAGAAGCTGGCGCCGCTGCTCGAGGCGATGAAGGCCTACAAGATGGGCGTGCGGGTGAACTCGGTCCTCTACAAGGACAACACCGAGGAGGTCAAGGAACTGGTCGAGTACACGCACGAGCACGACCTGCCGATCTCGATCGGATTCGTCGTCCCACACGTCAACGAGGACAATGGTGGAGAGCCGCAGGACGACATCTACTTCACCCTGGACGACCAGCCACTGCTCGACGACATCGTCAGGTTCCTGGTGGAGAAGAAGACGAGCGGCTACAAGATCATCGATACGAGGGAGTACTACAGGAACATCTACCGCTACCTGCGCGGCGAGAAGTTCTGGAGCTGCAACTACCAGCGTCGCTTCGGTTGGCTGAACGTGACGCCGTCAGGGAAGATCCGGAGCTGTACCAAGCGCATGGACGAGCTCGACGTCCCTTTCCTGGATCTCACGCCGCGCCGGATCAAGGAGCTGAGGGGGGAGTTCGCGAAGGGGATCGAGGAGTGCCAGGTCACCTGCTACTCGAACTGCGCCTACAACGGCTACTACTTCTTCCGGAACCTGCCGCTGGTCGCACTGAAGTACCTGACCGGGATGTCGCGGGTGACCCGGTCGCTGGAGCCCGGCTGCCCGAGTCGCTAGCGCGAACGCGGCCGGCTGTTATCCTCTGGGGATGAATCGTCCCTTCTCCTGTCCCCGGCGCACCCTCCTCGCCGCGCTATCGGTCGTCCCCTGCCTCATCGCCGCCCCGGCCTTCGCCGGCGTGGAGCGCACTCCCCCATCGGTCCTGATCGTCACTCCCGAGCCGGAGGGGCTGGCCGAGGAGTTCCGGGCCCTCTTGAGCCAGCACGAGATCCCCGCGACGGTCGTGGACTGGGAGGCGGGTACAGTGGAGCGGGCGCGCGACTTCGACCTGGTGATGGTGGTCGGCGCGGGTCGCTCGATCAGCGGTGACGTGGAGACGGGTTACGACCGGCCGGTGCTCGGGGTGGGTCCGTACGGCTGCAAGTACTTCGGCCTCATGCGCCTCAAGAACGGCCATCCCCACACCTGACAGTGCCTCTACAACGTTGCACACGGAGTGCGACCCGATCACGAGGTCCTTGGTGACCCGCTACGAGTCAACCACGTGCGCGGCGGCCTCGTTGTCCTGAAGAAGGTGGGCGTCGGGCAGGAGAATCAGGGTGAGGCATTGTCGCTCGACACGATCGTCGGCTCCTGCGATGCCGAGGTGATCGCCAAGGGCACCAGCGACAAGGGCCCCAATCGCGGGTCGATCGTGCGCCACGGGCCGTACACGTTGTGGGGCTACGCCGGCGGCGTGGAGGAGATGCGCAAGCCGGGCAGGGCGTTGTTCATCAACACCGTCTACTACGCGGCGGCGCAGCGCGAGACGAGAGTGCTCGAGAGGCGGATGAACATGACGCGATACGGCCTCGCGGTCTATCTTTCGAAGCCGGGCCTCCTGGAGACAGCGCGCCAGTACCTCCCCGAATCGCTGGACAAGGCGAGCAAGGAGGAGGTCGAGGCGTGGATCGAGGAGAGCCGCCCGTACCTTCGCGTCGACGGCCGCCGCTTCTACGTCGACGAGTTCGCCAGGGCGCAAGGGATCCCCAATCACCGGCGGGCCTTCCTCGAACGCTGCGTCGAGCTGCTGGAGAGCGCGGAACATTCGAACGACGCCCGGGCCGCGCTGGAGTCGTACACGGTTCAGTCCTTCGGCGCTGCCGCCGACGCCTGGCGCCGGTGGTACGCCGAGAACCGGGAGTTCGTCTACTTCACCGACTGCGACGGCTTCCGCTTCCTGGTCGACGAGGAGGCGAAGGAAAAGGGGATCTCCTTCGAGGAGCTCCGCAGCTGGTCGAGCGAGGAGATCGACTATACGAGTGAGTGAGGAGGTGGGATCAGTGGGTTGTTGAACGTACAGCTGATGTACAACGTTGATCTCAACTTCGTCCACCTGATCCGCCCGCCCATCGAGAAGGCGATTGAGAGGAGCTGGGCGGGCCTGGCTACACTCGCCCGCGCTGTTCACGAAACGGATGAACGGTATCGGACCCCTCGTGGTCGTTGCCGGTGGCTGTGACCCGCACAGTACGATCCAGATGGAGGCCTACCGCGACCTCCTCCAGGACGGGTTCTCAGAGTACGGGGGGATCCTGCTCTCCGGCGGTACGACACAGGGGATCTCGGGATTGGTCGGCCAGCTCGCCGAAGAGTCGGACGGTCGCATTGTTGCGGTCGGGCATCGCCCCAGGACCCTGCCGCTCGACGGCACGGCGACGCCCGACGATCGATACGAGATCCGGTATGCCGATGGTGAGGGGGAGTTCACCGGGCTGGAGCCCGTCCAGTACTGGCTGGATCTGCTGGCCACCGTCGGTCACGAGATCTGCTGAAGCGATCAGGCCTGGAATGGACCCGGGGGCTGTCGGGGCTCGAGAGCCCCCGGGACGTCAATTCGCTCACGAGTCTCCGAGACGGTTCTACTCGGCCAGCCTCCGCTCGTAGAGCCAGACCCATCCGTGCCTTTCCGACGGCGGGTCGAGCAGTCCGATCTGGGCGCGGAGATTCTCCAGGGTGTCACTCAGGTCGGCGGCCTGAGGATTCGACTCCATCAGCTCCTCGAACTCGACCTCCTCCTCCCCGGCCTGTTCCAGCAGGGCTGAGAACTCGTCCCGGGCGGCATCTTGCTCCTCGCGGAGCTCGGCGAGGAGTTGCTTCTCCTCGTCGGTCAGTTCCGGCCCCTCCGGCTTCACGGTCGAGTAGTCCCCCACCAGGAGGTCGGGCAAGCCGTCGCCGTTGTAGTCGCCGACGTCGATCTGCACGCGAGTGCCGGGGCGCGTCGGCTCGCCGGTGATCACGCGATCTTTCGGTGCCTCGACCAGGAGGACCGCTGCGTCGAAGAGCGGGGCATCGGGCTCACCGACGTTGCGGTACCAGACCACCGCCCCATTCGCGCACCCGACCAGGATGTCCCACGCCCCGTCGCGATCCCAGTCGGCGGTGATCACCATCGCGCCGCCGGGGGCCCCGATCGGCTCGCCCGCGGCATGGACCTGCACGTTCTCCGTCGCAAAGGAGTACTCGGTGGCGCTCCCCTCGTTCATTCGCCGGAAGACGTGACCGCTCGAGGCGCCCAGCAGGAGGTCGAGATCGCCGTCGTCGTCCCAGTCGATCGGCACCCCGGAGATGCCGTGCTCCAGGTCGGTGTCGGTCCACACGTCGTTCTCCCGACACCAGTACTGGCCGAGGCGAACGTACGCCCCTTCCTTGTCGAGAACCGGTTCGGGCGTGTCGTACTCGCCGTCACTCAGCCCCTTCAGCAGGAAGAGACCGCCTTCGTAGCAACCGCTGATCAGATCGAGTTCCCCGTCCCCGTTCATGTCCGCACCGTGCGGACGGATACCCGTGCATCACCAGTTGGGGAGCTTGACCACCTCGCCATTGGCCTCCATCACCTGCCCAGCCGCCCATATCGGCAACGCGTTCGTTCCGGTGTTGAGGTGGACGTGAACGTGGCCCACGAAATCGCCGACCAGGAGATCCTGGAGCCCGTCACCATTGAAGTCCTCGAGACGAGGCCCGGCGTGAGCGATGCAATCGGCGACGTCGATGATCACACCTCCAGCCGATACGCGTTGCGGCTGGAGCAGCACATCGGATCCCGGTGCGATGGGATCGGGAGAGGTGGCGCAGGCGGAGAGCGCAGCTGCGCCGAGCAAGATCGGGGAACAGCGGTTCATTTCGGTCGTGCCTCGGGTTCGGGTTCGTCAGGGATCGGGTGCCTGATGGTAACTCCGGAGCCGGTCGCGGGCGACTCCGGGTTGCGACGCGCAACCACAAACGAGAAGGAAGGCGCCTCTCCGGCCGAGATCACTGGCAGAACGTCGCTCGCAGTCCATCCGAGAGGTTGAATCCCTCCGGCCCTCCGGTGGGGTCGCGGTGCCAGAACTGGAAGTGCCAGGTCGAGCCGACCGTGATCTGGCCATTCGGCACCGGCGGTTGCGTCAGGTCGAGCGTCACCGTGGCCGCTCCCGCGGCATCGGTCTGCAGCGCCGGCGGAAGCCGAACCACTCCGCCCTTTGCGCAGCGCACACCTTCCCCCCAGGGGGTGTGGTCCTGGTTCGGCCCGTAGAAGAACAGCCCGAACTGCTGAGGCGGACAATTCTGGACCAGCAGTCCAAAGTCGTTCGCCGCCACGCTGGTCGAACCGCTGGCCGAGATGGTGGCGCCGGGGCCGACGCTGTTCGGCAGCGCCTCGCAGTAGTTCGTCGGCGGCGGGCAGAAGTCGGAGGGAATCAGGGCCCACGCAGTGAGCTCGTCGATCGCCGCTTCGAGGTGTGAGTCGTCGGGTGAGTCCGCGACGCTGAAGCGGAAGCGAACCTGGTCGGTGGAGGTGGTGCCGTCGACCCGGGTGAGTCGATCGAGAGTCCAGGCCCCATCGTCCCCTCCGCGGAATGACGCAAGGTCGTTCCAGCTCGCCCCGTCGTCGTAGGAGATCTCGGCGTGCAGCTCGTCATCCCCGAGCGGATTGGAGACCCACCAGGCGAGCTCGACGAATGGCTGGTGACCCCAGAAGTCGAAGCGCGGCGAGATCAGCCGCGTCGGCCCCCCTTTGACCTCCTCGTCCTCGAAGCGTCCGTCGACCTGCGCCTGGCCAGTTACCCAGCAGTGCGTCCCCTCGGCGGTGAAGTCGTCCTCGGGCTGCAGCGGCGTCCCCACCGGATCGACGCGCTCCCACGACCCCGCGTCGACGTTCTCGTCGATCACCGTCCAGCCACGATCGACCTCGAAGTCGTCGAAGAACACGGGGGCGAACCGTCCGACGTGGAAGTCGAAGGCCCTGGCCGGCGCATCCTCGGGGAAGAATGCAACGCCGCCGGTGATGTCGGTAGCGGCGAGAAACCAGGTGACCCGCGCCGGCGAGACCTGCCCGGGAATCGAAGCCTCCCAGACGTCACCCGCGGTCGGCGGCGCCATCGGGAGCTCGGTTGACGCTCCGCCGTCGACCGCGTACCACAGGCTCACCCCGGTGAGCGGTAGGCTCGGATCGGCCTCGACCTCCGCGCTGACCAGATACGGCCCCACCTCGTCGGGATCGTCCTGCGGAGCGGCGAGCACGTCGAAGTTCGTGCAGTAGAAGGGCGGAGTGTACGCGGGAAAACCCTGCTCGAAGAACGCCGATTCCAGCTCGAGGAAGTGCGGCGTGCCGTTGCAGAGGGTGGCGTCGTCGTCGTCGAGCAGGAGCCACTGCTTGAGCACCTTCGGTTCGAGGTAGATCTGGTCGAAGGCGTTCATCCAGCCCAGGAACAGCGCGTCGGCGACGGTATCAGCCATGCTCGTCTGTCCGGGAGGGTGCGGGTAGGTGAAGTGCAGATTGCGCCGCATCTTCCATGCCACCCCCATCCAGACCTCGCCGCTCTCGTAGATATCACCGTAAGGATGGCCGGCGTAGTCAGTGGTGTTCTCGCCGGTCCGCCCCGGCCCCGGGCTCAGGACGAAGTAGTCGAAGAAGACGTCTGGCGTATCGAAGAGATACATGGCGAAGACGTCAGCATTTCCCTCTTTCATGTGTGTGCCGAAACCGCTTCCATAGAGGTAGCTGAGCCAGTGCCCCATCTCGTGCGCGATGATCGTCGAGTACGAAGCGTTGTTTGCGCCGCTGGGGCAGTTCTCCGGGTGCTGGTCAACATCGCGATACAGGCTCACCTTGAGGTTGGAGTACTTTCCCGCCGAGCACTTGCTGGTACCGATATTGACGGTGATCTGCGCCTGGAAGTCCGCCGTGTCGTCCCCGGGGTTCACCGAGCGGATCCAGTCGCGAAGCTTCGTCGCGACCACGTAAGCGTTGGCCTGCGGCGTACCGAGGTTCGAGGGATTCGGCGGTCCACCGTTGAAGGTGTTGAGGGTGAAGTCGTTGCCCGCGCCCGAGACGGTCGCCTCCTGCACCTTCGTCGCGAAGCCGAAATCCGTCCCCACTCGAGCGAACTCGCCGTCGTAGCGGATTTCGAGGTCGGTGACCGTATTCGCCCCTGGGAACACGTATGTCCCATCCACGTCGCTGAAGACGCTGATCGGCTGGCCACCTTCCTCCGCGGTGATCTCCACATGGGCCAACGGGACCTTGACCGTCGTCGAATCGTCGTCGTCGGGACCGATCCCTTCGGTGGTGTAGGTATAGACGGTGCCCGACACATCGAAGCCGTGAGTTAGTGACTCTCTGGCGACCAGGGAACCATCCGTCGCGTCGATCCAGTAGCGGAAGCCAACCGGGTCTTCACCGGCTACCTCCCGGAGCTGATCAACTCGCCAGGTCAGCAGGGGAACGCGGTGCGATGCATCCTCTCTCGGGTAGATCTCCAGGGTCGGCTCGCGTCCCGCGTTCGAAGGCCGCGCAACCTGGGCGGAGAAGAGCTCCCGCGCCCGTCTGTGTCCGGCCGCGGCGTCGAGGATCGGTGCACCCGGGAGCTCGCGTAGTCCCGGCAATGCGCCGACGTCGATCGAGAGCGGTGTCCCGTCGACGCCGAGCAGGACGTTCGTCGTCCCCAGGTGTACCGGCACACCGGCGACTACCTGGCGGAAGCGAACCGTCCACTTGTCAGTGGTCCAGGAGAGCGGCAAGAGCAACGCGCGATCCAGCTCCAGTGTCTCCAGCTCGACGCCGTGAAGCTCCGCCGTCTCTACCAGCGCAAGCCACGCGAGGGCGGCTGCATCGTCCCCATTGCACACACTCCATGGTCCTCGCTCTCCGCCACCGTACAGGAAGCCGGCGAGGCCGGTTGTCGCGTCGCGCTCGACGTGCCACCCGTTCGCGGCGTCATTCGACGCGGCCCGGGTGGCTGAATGCTCGACTCCTTGCGGATCAGCGGCGACGCTGAAGGCGAGAGTCGTGATCACGAACGCCGACGAGAGTCGGTACGACAAGGAAGTCATGGGTCGATCTCCTGGGAAGGCCCGGGCCTCCCGGTTCGTCCAGTCCAGTTACGTCGCGCCGGCGGATCCGGGGACGATTGTCCTCCCGGCGTGCGCCAACTGCCAGCATTCCTCGACACCACCGAGCGCGACTGATCTCTTCATCTGCGGAGTGATACATCGCCAGAGCTCGGCGTCGAGTGAGCGGTCCGTGGGCTCATGATCGAAGTGAACCTACGACGCTCGATTGGACTGCGCGTTCATCGATTCCGCACAGGCGAGACGAGCTCCGAGCTGCCGATCAATTACCCCTCAGGTCTGCTGCCGCGCCTCACTCGGTCCCCGCCGCCTTGGCCCACTCCGGCATGACGTCCAGCTCGATCCCCCAGACCGCCTCGCCGAGCAGCCACATCGCCGCGACGATCAGCCCCAGCCCGATGAAGTTGAGCACGAGCCCCACTCGCGCCATGTCGCGGATGCGAATGCGATCCGTGCCGAAGACGATCGCGTTGGGGGGCGTCGCCACCGGCATCATGAACGCACAGGAGCAAGACAGGGTCACCGGGATCATCAGGAGCAGCGGGTTGACCTCGATGGAGAGCGCCACGCCGGCCAGGATCGGCAGGATCATCTCCGTCGTCGCCGTATTCGAGGTGAGCTCGGTGACGAAAGTCAGCACCAGGCAGAAGAGCGCGACCAGCAAGATCGGGTGCAGGTCGCCGAGCGCTCCCAGCGAGTTCCCGATCCACTCCGACAGCCCCGACTCGGTGAACCCGGCCGCCAACGCAAAGCCGCCGCCGAAGAGCAGCACGATGTGCCAGGGGAGCCGCGCGGTCGTCGCCCAGTCCATGATCCGTGAGCCCTCTCCGTCTCGCGCGGGCAGGAAGAAGAGCGGCAGGGCCAGCGCGATCGCGACCGTTCCGTCGTTCAGGTAGCCGGGGACCGGGAACAGGCTCGACCAGCCGGGGATCGTGAAGCTGTCGCCCAGCGGGATCTCGCGCCGGAAGAGCCACAGGAAGACGAGCAGCAGGAAGTCGATCCCAACCACCCACTCCGCGAATGAGAGCTTGCCCAGCTCGCGGTACTGCCCCGAGATCAGCTCGGGATCGAGGCGGATCCCTTCACCGCGCGGCAGGACGAAGCTCCGCAGCAGGAACCAGGTGGTGAACAGGAACACGACCGTCACCGGGAAGACGAACGCGAACCACTTCGCGAAGGTGATCTCCGGTGCGTCGGGGAACTGGATCTCCAGGATCCGGGTGAAGGACATGTTCGGCGGCGTGCCGACCAGCGTCGAGATCCCGCCGATCGAGGCGCTGTAAGCGACTCCCAGGAGCAGTGCGATGGCGAACTTGCGCGCCGCCTTCGCCTCGGAGCCCTCCGCGACACGGGTGATGATCGCCATGGCGATCGTCACCATCATCATCGTCGTCGCGGTATTGCTGATCCACATCGACAGGAACGCCGTCGCGACCATGAAGCCGAGCAGGATGTTCCCCGGCCGGTTCCCGAAGAAGAGCAGGATCCGCAGCGCGATGCGGCGGTGCAGCTTCCATCGCTCCATCGCCAGCGCCACCATGAAGCCGCCGATGAAGAGGAAGATGATGTGGTTGAAGTACTGGCTCGAGACCGACTTCCCGTTCATCACCCCGAGCGCGGGAAAGAGCACCACGGGGATCAACGCGGTGATCGCGAGCGGAACCGCCTCGGTGATCCAGAGGATCGCCATCATCGCGGCCACGCCGGCGGCCCGGGCCACTTCGGGCCGGCCCGGCTCCAGGTCGAGGAACAGGATGGGGACGCCGATGACCAGCGCCAGCACGATCCCCCACGCGCGCTTCGCGCCCTTCTCGCTCTGGAGATGATTCACCGCGTCCGGCATGGTTCTGGAACCATGCCGTTACTGCCCCGGAGGCAGCTGGTACATCCCCCCGTGATGGGCGATCAGCCGCCCCTGTCGGGCGAGCTGATCCCACACGGCCCGCGGATAGCGCGGCGGCGGAATGATGCCGACGATTCCCGATTCGTGACCGCTGGTCATCGCGCTGTGCCCGAGCCGCGACTCGTCCATCAGCCGCGTCACCTTCAAGCTCTTGCGATACGCCTTCATCGCGCGCTTGAGCACGCCACGATCGCTCACCGGCAGCACTCGCTTGTCGGAGTACCAGGCCTCGGCCAGCTCCATCAGCTTCTCGGCGTCCTCGCTCGCAACCGCCTCGGCGAGATCCGGATCCTCGTCCTCGGTCGCCGCCACGGCCGCCTTCACCTCGCTCCACGCCGAGAGGTCATCGGGGTTCTCCTTCAGCCTCGACGCTGCGACCGCCACAGCCGTACAGAGCAGCTCCACCTTGGGATCGATCATGGCCAGACTGTACGGTGCCGGGACGAGATCCGCCACGACGTGGCGAATCTCGTCCCGGTATCCTGCCAGCACCTTGCTGCGTACTACTCCAGCGCCAGCAGCAGCGTCAGCGTCACCACCGCCGTCGCGTGCACCGTGCTCTTCTCCGAGCTCCACGCGTCGATCGACGGCCACGAGCCGTCCCGGCGCTGATTGGGGACGATCGCCCGGAGCAGGAACGCCCGCCAGTGGTCCCACGGGTAGCCGCCCAGAGCCTTCAGGGCCTCCGTTCCGAAGAGCCAGTGGTAGTAGTCGATGCTGCCGCGGAACGGATCCCACTGCGGTGCGGTCGTCGCCACCAGCATCGCGCCCTGCTGGATCACCGGCGACTCGATCGGCTTCTCCCCCCAGCGCATGCGCGCGGTGATCGCCATCGCCGTCAACATCTCGGTGTACTCGACCGGGTAGTCATCCACCTTGGCCGCCAGGCGCGAGACCGGCGAGCCCTTCTCGTCGTAGCCGCACCTGCCGGTCTTCTCGTCGGTCATCTCCTCGATCCAGCGGAGGCCGTCCTTCCACGAGGCCTCGTCGACACCGATCCCGTACCGGCGCGCTTCCGCTAGCGCCATCAGCGCCAGGCTGGTGATGAAGGAGTCGTTGTCGCCGTCGGGGGGCGAGGAGTAGCGCCAGGCTCTGTACGGATTCCGCGAACGCAGGATCATCTCCACCGCCTTTTCCGCGACCGGCCGCCACACCGCGTCCTCCACCCCGTCGTGGGCGCGGATCCAGGCCAGCGTCGCGACCGCGTGGCTCGGCATGAACAGCGCGTCGCGCCGGTTGCCAAACGCGCCGAGCTCCGGGTCCTGGACCGAGGCCAGGAACGACAGAGCGTCGGCCAGCGTCTTCGGTGCCACCTCGTGCCCCTCGACCTTCACCGACTCGATCAGGGCCAGCACGACCAGCCCGGTGACGCCGACGCGGTTGAACTCACCGCTGGAGGGCACGCTCTCGTCGAGGCCGGCGTACCAGCCCCCGTCTTTCTCCTGCGTGGCGCTGAGCCACGCGATGCCGCGACCGATCGCGGCGATGTGCCCCGCCGCGTCCTTCGCCGGGTCGACCTCGTCGATGATCTCGATGTCCTCGAAGATCTCGTCTTCATCTTCGACTTCCACCTCCTCGATCTCCTCGTCGTCACTCACCAGAACCGGTGGAACGCGGTCGTCGACGAGAATACCGGCGATGCCGAAGGCGCCACCGGCGGTGAACAGGAGGAGGGGGATCGAAGCGAGGGTCAGACCGGAACGGGTGCTCCGGCGGGTGTCCAGGATGCGCATGATTCTTCTCTCGAGTAGGGCCTTGGGGGCGTGAAAGGTCTGCAGGGCGAGGTGAGGTCGAGCGCCCTGAGCGGCGATCTCGACGACGCGGAGGAGCGCCTCCGCGCAGCGGCGTCTGGGGACGTCGGTGCCCAGGTGAAGAGCGGCCTCGTCGCAAGCACACTCCCGCAGCTCCATCGCGAACCGGCCGGTGAGCCACGCGACCGGTTGGAAGAACCACAGGATCTGAATGACCTGTTGCGCGGCGGTGACCAGGATGTCACGACGGCGCAAGTGAGCGAGCTCGTGTCGCAGTACCCAGCGGAGCTCCTCCGCGGAGAGGCTCGACACGAGACCGTGAGGCAGAATCAGGGCCGGTTTGCGCCAGCCCCACACCGCGGGGGAATCGATGCTCTCGCTCTCCAGGACGCGTGTCCAGCCGGGCAGCTTCGCTTCCCGCTCCAGCGCACGGAGGTTGACCGGAAGACGACGTCGGTCGACGGGCTTGGCCGAGCGCACCAGGCGGCTGGTGTCGAACTGGACCCTGATGAAGCGGTACGCGAGGACGAGGACCAGCACCAGCCACGCCAGGAAGAGCCAGGAGATCGGGGCCGGTCGCGGCACTACGACAAGCGGCGCCGCTTCGGTCCCCGACGTCAGCGGCAGCGTCCCGATCGCGTGCTCGGGCGGCGCCGCTTCGAAGAGCTCGCTCGGCTCCACCGGTACGGCCCAGCTCGTTCCACCCGCCACCGGCAATACCTCGGAGAGTGGTGCGACGCGCAGCCCGCTCTCCGTTCCCACGGGCAGGAGTTCCGAGAAGAGCCCCACCGGAAGGACCAGCGGCACCAGGGGTATCAGGAAGAGCGCGTGGCCGACGTGTACGGAGATCCAGCGCCGCAGCGCGAGCCAGACCAGCAGCACCAGGGCGAACGTCACCAGCGAGGCGATCGACGCAGTCCAGGCCCACTCCGCCCACGCGAAGGCGATCGCGTTCCAGCTTTCGATCATCACTCCTCCTCCTCGTCCTTCTCGTCGATCAACGAGCGCAGCTCGTCGAGGTCCTCTCTCGACAGCTGGCTGCGTTTGACCAGGTGCGCGAGCAGCGGTCCGACCGTGCCCTCACTCGCCCGATCCAAAAGGGTCTCCCCGGCCCGCCGGAGCGTCCGCAGTGGAGAGGACGCCTTCGAGTAGAGGAAACTGTTGCCGACGCGCCTGGTGCGCAGGTGTCCCTTCTCCACCAGCCGCCGCAGCAGCGTCTTCACCGTGCTGGTCGACCAGCCGAAGGCCTCGGAGGCTTCGGCGACCACGTCGCAGGCGGGACAGGGCCCCAGCTCCCACACGATCGTCAGGACCTTCCATTCGGCCGGGGTGGGTTCGTCGCTCTCCTTGGGGGTCATGTTGCTCCTGATCCAGAGGTCGTCTACGTTTGTAGACGTTTGACGATGCAGGTAAACGGTTTTTCCGCCTGCCAGGTTCAGGAATGCCCCGGATTCCGGGCCCCGATTCGCGTAAACGACTGTGCCCCGGGGACTTGGGGGGGACGGTCGCGGGACGGAATCCGCCGCGCGGCGGACACCACCCCGGCGCTCGGCCTCTATTTCGCCGGTGGCGGGAAGCTGTCCGCCCCCGGACGGGGGTCTCCGAGCAGGTGCTCGGCGAAGTAGTCCCAGATGCAGCCGTACAGGTAGCGCCAGTCGCCGAGCCCGTGGTCCACCCCGGGGATCATCAGCATGTCGAAGCGCTTGCCCGCTTCGACGAACGCCTGCGCCATGCGAAACAGGTGCGCGGGGTGGACGTTGTCGTCCGCTTCGCCGTAGACCATGAGCAACTTGCCTTGCAGGTTCCCGGCGACCTCCAGATTGCCCTCTGGCGCGGACTCCCAGTGAACGGTGCCCTCCTCGTCCTCGACCTGCTCCACTCCGTAGTAACGCTCTGCCCAGAGGTTGAAGTAGACGCTCGGGTCGTTGGGCGAGGTCATCGCCACGCCGACCTTGAAGAAGTCGGGGTGCATCAACATCGCGGACGTGGTCATGAAGCCGCCCGAGGAGCCGCCGTAGATGCCGACTCGCTCGAGATCGATCCACGAGTAGCGGTCGCCGAGTTGTTCGATGACCACTCGCTTGTCGGCCAGGCCGTAGTCGCGGAACTCCTCGCGACCGTGTTCGCGGTAGGCGAGGCCGCGCTCGTAGGTTCCGCCGCGGTTCCCGAACTGGACGACGATGAAGCCGAGCTGGGCCAGGCAGGTCTCGGCGCTGACGGGACGGAAGGCCCGCGGCACGAACTCACCCTGTCGCCCGGGATACACGCGAGTGACGATCGGATACTTGCGATCCGGGTCGAAGTCGTGGGGCCGGTAGAGCACTCCCCACTGATCGGTGACCCCGTCGGCGGACTTGGCCACGAATACCTTCGGCGGGTGCCAGCCGGCTTCCTCCAGACCGGAGAGATCGGCGCGCTCCAGCTCGACGATCTCCTTTCCGTCGGCGTCGCGGACGAGGCTGAAGGGTTTTCGATCCACTCGGCTGTGATTGTCCACGAAGTACGAGAGTGACGGTGACATCACGCAGGCGTGCTCGGCGTCCTCCGGAGTCAGGAGGGTCAGGCCTTCCCCGCCAAGACCGACGCGATAGAGGTGACGGTAGTAGACGTTGCGACCCTCCTCGCGGCCGTTGGCGGTGAAGAAGACCACGCCCGCTTCCTCGTCCACCTCGACGACCTCGTCGACGTTGAAGGAGCCGCGGGTCAGCTGCCGCTCCAGCTGGCCGGCCTTGTCGTAGAGGTAGAGGTGCCCCCAGCCGTCGCGCATCGACCACCACAGGAGCTTGCCCAGCGTGGGCAACTCGCGAAGCTCCTTCAGGTAGACCTGCCCCTGGATCCGCTCCTCGATCAGGGTCCTGCTCTCGCCGGTGGCGGGGTCGGCGGCGCACAGATCGACCGAGAAGTAGTCGCGGCTGCGGCGCGTGAAGTACAGCACGCTCGAATCCTCGCTCCACCACCTCGCGGCGGTGAAGAGGTCCCAGAGGATCTGATCGGGCCAGCGGTCCGTATCGACGCGGACCATCTTTCCCGACTCGACGCCGCCGATCCACAGCTCCTGTCGGGACGTCGTCTCCCCGGGCATCGAGCACTTGTAGGTCTGCAGCGTGGGCCGCGGGCGGGCCAGGTGATCGATCAGCCAGAGGTCCTCGACCTCTCGCTCGTCGGATCGGACCACGGAGAAGTAACGAGAGTCACCGGACCAGCTGATGTAGACCGGGCGCGGCTCCCCTTCCTCCTCGGGGAGCTCACCGAGGCCTCCCCAGGCGTTGTGCAGCTCGCCGTCGGTGGTGAGCCGCGTCTCCTCGCCCTCGGGGGCGCCCGTCTTTCGCAAGTACAGGTCATGCTCCCGCCCGAAGACGATGGTGTTCCCGTCGGGTGACAGGTTCCACCAGGGCTGCGGCTCTTCCTTCTTCTCGCCGGCGCTCTCGGTCTCGGCGACGCGGGCGAGCTTGCCGGTGGCGCGGTCGTACTCGAAGCGAGTCTCCCCCACCGCGAACTCGAACGTCTGATCACTCCTGGTGAAGGTGAGCTCACCCAGGTCGAGGCTGGCCCCGTCGTGCGGGTCCTGCGTGATTCGCGTCAGCTCCGAGGCGAGGTGCCCGCAATCAAAAAGCGCTTCCTTCTTCCTCTTGGCCGGATCCACGAGCCAGTAGCGCACCCCTTCTCTCGTCCGATAGCGATACCAGAATCGCTCGTCGTCGGGTAGCCAGTGCGGCGTGACCTCCAGACTCGCCAGACGATCGGAGGTCCGATCGGGCAACCACTTCTGCGCGAGCTCCCAGTTGGCGGTCCGGACCGGAACGGGATCGTCTTCCGGCTCACCGGTATCCCCGCGATTCGCGGGACTCCAGCTCGCGGTCAGGAGGATCGACGGAAGGGCGACGAGGAGAAGCAGCGACGAGCCGCGGCGACGGAGGCTCGAGAAGTCGGGTTTCTTCATGGAACTCACTCCCGGGGCTGAACGGCGTCGGTCGGGCCCGACGCTCTCGTGACCAGGGTACGGTGCCAGGCCGGAATTCGCCACGTGGCGAATCCTGTCCTGGCACCGTACCCTGGTCGATATGAAAGAGAACGACGGAGTCCAGCTGACTCGCTTTCTCAACGACCTCCGTGAGGGGGACGAGTCTGCCAGCACGACCTTGCTACCGATTCTGGTCTCCGAGCTGCGGCAGCTCGCCAAGAGGCACTTCGCGCGCGAGCGGCCCGAGAATACCCTGCAGCCGACGGCCCTGGTGAACGAGGTCTACCTCAAACTGTTCCGCTCGGGCACCCCTGACTGGAACAACCGCGATCACTTCTTCGCCATCGCGGCGAGGGCGATGCGTCAGATCATGATCGACCAGGCGCGTCGCCGGCAGAGCGAGAAGCGGGGTGGTGCCAACCAGGCGGTGACGCTCGACGAGGCGATGGCGGTCGCGGCTGGCATCGACCTCGAACTGCTCGATCTTCACGACGGGCTGGAACAGCTCGAGCAGCTCGACCCGAGGCAGAGCAAGATCGTCGAGCTCCGGTACTTCCTCGGTCTGGAGGTGGCGGAGGTGGCGACGATCCTGGGTATCTCGCAATCGTCCGTCGAACGGGAGTGGCGCGCCGGTCGCGCCTGGCTGGGACGGCACCTGCGCAAGGGACAACATCGTGGATGAGAATCGACATGCACGCGCGAAGGAGATCTTCCTCGAAGCGTGCGGGCGACCGACGGCGGAACGGCGGGCCTTCGTGGCCGAGAGGTGCGGCTCCGACCGGAAGCTCCTGACCACGGTTCAGGGAATGCTCGACATCGACTCCTCCGAGGAGGAGTTCATGGCCGAGCCTGTGGGAGCTCCCGAGCTCCTCGAGCCCTCCGACCATCCCGTGGAGATCCCCGGGTACACCCTCATCCAGCGACTCGGCAGCGGCGGCATGGGCGACGTCTGGCTGGCCGAGCAGATGGAACCGGTCCGCCGAGAGGTCGCGCTGAAGGTCATTCGGCGCGGGATGGACACCGAACAGGTGGTCGCGCGGTTCGAGGCCGAGCGGCAGGCGCTGGCGCTGATGAGCCACCACAACGTCGCGCGGGTCTTCGACGCGGGAACCACGAACGATGGCCGGCCCTTCTTCGCCATGGAGCACGTGGAGGGCGTTCCGATCACCGAGTACTGCGATCGACACCGCCTGACCACGCGCCAGCGTCTGGAGTTGCTCCAGCAGGTCTGCCTCGGCGTGCAGCACGCGCACCAGAAGGGGATCATCCACCGCGACATCAAGCCGAACAACGTGCTGGTCCAGGTCGAGGAGGGGGCACCCGTGCCGAAGATCATCGACTTCGGCATCGCCAAGGCGACGCAGCAACGGCTGACCGAGCAGACGATCCAGACCCAGATGGGTCTGATGATCGGCACGCCGGGATACATGAGCCCGGAGCAGGCGGAGCTCTCCACCGAGGACATCGACACGCGGACCGACGTCTACTCGCTGGGCGTACTGCTGTACGAGCTGCTGGTCGGGGCCCGGCCGTTCGAGTCGAGTGAACTGCAGCGCGCGGCGTTCGATGAGATCCGTCGTCGGATCTGCGAACAGGAACCGGCCAGACCATCGCAGCGGGTCGGTACCCGCGGCGATGAATCGACGGCCACCGCCGAGCGGAGGCGAACCGACGTGTCGACGCTGCGTCGGCAGCTTCAGGGCGATCTGGACTGGATCGTGATGAAGGCGCTGGAGAAGGACCGTGCGCGCCGCTACGACTCGCCGGTGGGGCTGGCGTCGGACATCGGCCGGCACCTGTCGCATGTCCCGGTGATCGCCCGTCCGCCGAGCGCGGTCTATCAGACTGTGAAGTTCGCCCGACGCCACCGCGTCGGCGTGGGGGTCGCGGGTCTCTTGCTCGTGGTCCTCGTCGCGTTCACCGTGACGACCACGATCCAGTACCGGCGGATCGCCGTGGAAGCGGAGACGGCCGAACAGGTCATCGACTTCCTGACCGGTCTGTTCGCGGTCTCCAACCCGAGCCAGTCGAGGGGTGAGAAGGTCAAGGCGCAGGACATCCTGGACCAGGGCGCTCGGGAGATCGAGGAGCGACTCACCGATCAGCCCGTGGTGCAAGCCCGGCTGATGGACGCGATGGGCGGAGCCTATTACGGGCTCGGGCTCCACGAGCAGGCGCAACCGTTGCTGGAGAAGTCCACGGCGCTGTGGCTGGAGCTTCGGGGGGACTCGCACCTGCGAACGCTGGGCTCCCGCACCAACCTGGCCAGCGTGTACCTCTACCAGGGTCAGCTGAAGAGAGCGGAGGAGATCTACCTCGAGAGCCTCACCATCCTTCGAGAAGAGCACGGAGAGGAGCACCCGGAGACGGTGAGGGCTCTCGGCAACCTGGCTTCGGTGTACATCGGAGAGGGCCGCTACGACGAAGCCGAGAAGACCTACCTCGAGGCGATCGAGCTCCAGGAACGAGTGCTGGGCGCGGAGCACCTGAACACGTTGACCTCGATCAACAACCTGGCCGGCGTCTACTTGATGCAGGCCCGCTTCGCCAAGGCCGACTCCCTGTTCCTCGAGAACCTGGAGGTTCTCCGGCGAGTGGTCGGCGAGGATCACCCGGAGACGCTGGCGGCGATGGGCTCCCTGGCCCAGTCCAGCGTGGAGCAAGGCCGGGTGGAAGAGGGCGAATCGTTGCACCTGGAGGCGATCGAGGGGATGCGGCGCGTGCTCGGCGACGATCACCTCGACACCCAGAAGGCCATCACCAACCTGGCGAGCCTCTACCTCGGTCAAATGCGCCTGGCCGAAGCCGAGCCGCTGTTCCTGGAGAACGTGGAGTCCCTGCCGAAGGTGGTCGGGGAGGAGCACCGCCAGACGCTCACGACCAAGACCAGTCTGGCCTACCTGTATCGCTGCCAGGGCCGGGCCGACCTCGGGGAGCCACTGGCTCGGCAGGCGCTGGAAATCGGCCGCCGCACGCTCGGCGAGGAAGCCCCTTCGACGCTCTGGAGCATGACCGTCCTGGCGCAGATCTGTCAGGTGACGGGCCAGGACGACGATGCCGACGAGTTGCTTCGCGAGCTGGTGGAGATCAAGCTCCGCGTGCTCGGCGCGGAGCATCGAGAGTCGCACGCGGCGCTCCTCAACCTCGCCACCTTCGTCGCCTCCCACGGCCTGAACGACGAGGCGATGGAGCTGATCGAGCAGGCGATCGACAACGGCTTCGGTCTGGCCGACTGGCTGCTGGAAGCCTCCGCCTTCCAGCCGTTGCACGGTCCCGAGTTCGACGCCCTGGTCGAACGGGCGCGCGAGAACGCCCGCTAGAGATCCGATCGAGACGCACCGACCATCGAGCTCCTGTCGGCGTGGCTCGTGCAGGCGCGAATTCCGTGCCGACTCCGTGACCCGGATTCCGTCCTCCGGTCTACAGTGGAAGCCTCCTCCGATCACTCCCTGGTGACACCGACCGCCTCATGCTCTCCACGATCCACCGCCCCGCCGCCGCTCTCGTACGGCGGCCCGGGCGCACCGTTCACCCTCGACGAGGAGATCGCCGCCGGACTCTTCGACCACCAGGTGACCGTCACGCTCATCGCCGGCGGCGCTCGCACCATGGTCCGCAGGATCGAATCGATCACCTGCGGCGACACCTACCTGCTCGACGGCCAGTCGAACACGGTCGCGACCGACTACTGGAGCGAGGGGCTGGCGAACCAGTCGCAAAGCCACTGGATCCGCTCCTTCGGGAGCTCGGTCGAAGGTCCCGGTGTGGCCTTCGACTCGAACTGGTGCATCGCCGACGGGGAGGGTTGGCACGAGCACGGAACGGTCGGCGCCTGGGGTCTGCGCGCAGCGGAGCTGATCCTCGCGGAGGAGGGGATCCCGATCGGGATGATCAATGGCTCCGTCGGGGGCACGGCGATCGTGAGCCACCTGCGCAACGATGCGAATCCGACCGACCTGACCACGATCTACGGTCGCCTTCTCTATCGGGCGCAGCTGGCGGAGATCGCGACGACCGCCCGGGCCATGCTGTGGTACCAGGGGGAGAGCGACAACGAGGCGGTGGGGCCCTACGCGACTCGCTTCGGGACCTTGCGTGACTCCTGGCTGCTGGACTACCCGGCCTTGGAGAAGATCTACCTCTTCCAGATCCGCAAGGGATGTGGGGTGACCTACGCGGGTGTGCGCGAGTTCCACCGCACCGCGCCGGACATCTACCCCGACCTCGAGGTGATGTCGACCACGGCGGCCCCGCTGCACGACGGCTGTCACTACTACTACCTGGGCTACCGGGAGCTCGGTGATCGAATCTCCCGCCTCCTGCTGCGCGACCTGTACGGCTCGACCGACACGCAGGAGATCGATCCGCCGAACATCGCCAGTGCTCAGCTGATCGGGCCGGCGAACGACTCCATCCTCCTCACCTTCCGAGATCCCGACGACAGCCTCGTCTTCGAGGCCGGGTCCGAGGCGTACTTCCTGCTGGATGACACGGTGACGGTGGTTTCGGGCTCGGTGGCGGGGAACACGATCCTGCTGCAGCTCTCGGGTGCCACGACCGCGACGACGATCTCCTACGACGGGCACCCGGGCGATGGGCCCTGGGTGAGGAATGCGCGGGGGGTAGGAGCTCTGACCTTCTTCGACTTCCCGATCACGCCTTGATCTACTCGGAGTCGGTTTCTGCGCGTTGCGCGCAGAAAGCAGGCTGATCCAATCGGAGTCGGTTTCGGCGCGTTGCGCGCAGAAAGCAGGCTGGGAGGGCATTGAAGCTCTCGAGAATCGTGACCGGCTTGGTCGGTTGACCGGTTGGGTTGCGGGCGCCAGCCCGCGCTACGGGGAGGACGGTCCTGGCGCACTGGCTCGTCCGGCCCGGTCCACCTGTCGCGAGCGCCCTGTCCGTATCTCGCCAACCGGGCACGGATATACCCCGCCCCCCGGGGAATCCCCTGGTGCCCTTTTTCGGGCCGATGTAACCTGCGCTTCCCCGCCCCCGACGAACACCAGGCGTCATTCGTCGTCCTATCGTCTTCGAGGCGATGCCGGTCACCGCGTTCATCTCCCCTACTGCACCCATGAAGCCGGAGCCCACCCACCCCCGAAGAAACCGCGCCCAGGGCCTCGTGCTCTGGCTCCTCGGCGGCCTCGCCCTCTGCGTCGCGATCTCCTGCGGCGGCGGCGAGGACGGTGAGGAGAACGCTCCGGACCAGCCCCCGGCGGACACCACCAACCTCATCGCCGAGGCCCTGCCCCGATTCAAGGCCGTCCAGGGCAAGCCCTGGCCCGCGCGAACCCCGCGCATGACGCAGATCCACCAGGCGCTGAACAAGAACGACCTCAAGACCGCCCGTCAGCTCCTCCAGCAGGAGATCAACGAGGACCCCGACAGTGACGAGGCGCACTTCCTCATCGCCGAGGTCCGCTACAGCCGCTCTCGCTTCGGGCTGGCCAACGAGACCTTCGAGAAGGTCCTCCGCGAAGGGCCCACCTTTCCGCGCAGCGAGTTGGCCTTCTACTTCTACGGCGTGTGCCAGATGCGCCTCGGCAACGTGGAGCGCGCCCGCGAGTCTCTCCTCGCCATCCTCGAGCTCAGGCCCAAGTACGGGGAAGCCCTCTTCGCTCTCGGATTGCTCGAGGTGCAGCGCGGCAAGCCGGAGCTCGCCATCGTCTTCTTCGAAGAAGCGATGTACTACTTCAAGGAGGCGCAAGCCAAAGGACGCAACCGGGACGAACCCCTCGCCCGGACCTACAGTGGGCTCGGCGACTCCTACCTCCAGACCGGCAAGCTGGAGAAAGCCCAGCAGTACCTCGAGCAAGGAATCGAGCTCAACCCCAGCGACGCCAAGGCGCACTACGCGCTCTCCCGCGTGCTCCACCGGTTGGGCGATGCCGAAGGAGCACAGCGGGCGATGGCGGAGTTCGAGAAGCTGAGCGCCCAGCAGAACGCGAAGCGTCCCGCCGACGGCGAGAAGCAGTAGGCCTCACGAGACGCGCGTCAAGGAACACCATCGATGAGATCGTCGAGCTCGCTGCTGCCCCTCGTCCTCCTGTTGGCCGGCTGCCCCTCGGGTGAGCCTGCCGGGCCCTCGGAGTCCGGTGGGGTCGGCACCGGCACCCTCCACTTCACCGACGTCACCGAGGAGAGCGGGATCGACATGCTCGTCACCAGCGGCGAGAACCCGCCGACGATGCTCCTCGAGGTCAAGGGCTCCGGCATGGCCCTCGTCGACTACGACAACGACGGCGACCCCGACGTTTTCTTTCCCAATGGCGCCACCATTCCCTCCCCCACCCAGGGTCCGGGCTGCCGGCTCTACGAGAACCTCGGCGGGATGCGCTTCGAGGATGTCACCGCGGAAGCCGGCCTCACGTTCCGAAGCTGGAGCTACGGCGCCTCGGTCGGTGACTTCGACAACAACGGCTTCGATGACATCTACCTCACCTGCTACGGCAAGAACGAGCTGCTGAGAAACACCGGTGGCGGCAAGTTCGTCGCGGTCGGCGAGGCCGCCGGTGTCCAGGGCGATGCCTGGAGCTCCGCCTCCGCCTTCGGAGACATCGATGGGGACGGCGACCTCGACCTCTACGTGGTGAACTACGTCGAACTCGACGTGACCAAGCCCAAGCCGATCGCCCACTTCCTCGGCGCCAAGGTCTTCGCCGGGCCCATGGGCCTGCCCACCGTCCCCGACATCCTCTACGAGAACCTCGGCGACGGCACCTTCCGCGACATCAGCGAGAGCTCCGGCATCCGCCAGCGTCCTCCCTCCTGGGGCCTCGGCGTGGTCATCCTCGACTTCGACGCCGACGACCTCCCTGACATCTACGTCGGCAACGACTCCAAGGCCAGCTTCATGTTCAAGGGGCTCGGCGGCGGCAAGTTCGAAGAGGTCGGCATTCTCGGCGGCATCGCCTTCAACGAGGATGGCGCCGGGCAGGCGACGATGGGCATCGCCGTCGGTGACGTCGATGCCAACGGTCTGCCCGACGTGTTCACCACCAACTTCATGTACGACACCAACACGTTGCACGTGAACCTCGGCGGGATGAACTTCGAGGACCGCACCCGGCAGTACGGGCTCTACGTCGACGGCCGCCCCTACCTCTCCTGGGCCGCCAACTTCCTCGATCTCGACCACGATACCGACGAGGATCTCGTTTTCTTCAACGGGCACATCTACCCACGGAAGATCTGCGACGAGCAGAACTGGGGCTACGACCAGCCCCCCGTCCTCTACCGCCGCGACGGACCGAAGTTCACCCGCCTCGACGCGGATACCGCCGGAGCCTGGCTCGGGGAAGAGCACTGCGACCGCTGCGCCTCCTTCGGCGACCTCGACGGCGACGGCGACATCGACATGGTCGTCTGCGAGCGCAACGACAGGGCCCGGGTGCTGCGCAACGACCGCGACGGCGGGAACTGGCTGATCGTCTCCCTGAAGGATGCGCGCCCCGGCCACGACCACCGCGGGATCGGCTCGAAGATCGTCCTGCGCGACGGCGACTCGACCCAGACACGCTGGCTGGTCAGCGGCGTCGGCTTCCTCGCCGCCAACCAGTACATCGCTCACTTCGGTCTGGCCCCGGACACGGCGACCGTCGACCTCGAGGTGACGTGGACCGACGGACACGTGCAGTCCGCGACCGGCGTGCCGGCGAAGAAGGCCTTCATCGTCGAGCGCGACTGATCAGCCGTCTGGACAGCGCGAAGCCGCAGTACCTACCTGACCGCCTCGACCTCCTCGATCGTCTTCGGCAGGGGTCTCCCGAGCAAGCGGGCGCCCGTGTCGGTGATCGCGAAGACCTCTTCGTTGCGACAGCCACCGAACCCCCTGTACTGCTCGACCCGGTCGTAGTCGATGAACTCCTTGAACCGGCCTTCACCTTTCCACTGGTCGATCAGTTCCGGAATGAAGTAGATGCCCGGTTCGATGGTGAGGGCGAAGCCGGGCTCGAGCTTGCGCCCGAGGCGTAGTGACTTGAGCCCGAACAGGGTGCTCTTCGGCCCGCCGTCATACCCCACGTAGACCTCGCCGAGGTCCTCCATGTCGTGCGCGTCGAGACCGATCATGTGCCCCGTGCCGCACGGAAAGAATAGGGCGTGGGCGCCCTGGTGTACCGCTTCGTCGATATCGCCGGTCATGAAGCCCATGTCCTTCAGGCCGGCGGCGATGGTCTTGCAGGCCGCGAAATGAACGTCCTTGAAGTCGACCCCCGGAGCGAGCTTGTCGACCGCCGCGACATGAGCGTCCAGGGAGATCTGGTAGATCTCCCGCTGTGCACCGGTGAACCTCTTGCCCACGGGAAAGGTGCTCGACATGTCGCCCGCGTAGTGCATGGCGGTCTCGGCTCCGGCGTCGAGCAAGAACATCTGTCCATTCTCCAGGGTGTTCCCGTGGTAGTGATTGTGCAGGGTCTCGCCGTGAATGGTCGCGATGATCGGGAAGGAGAGGTTTCCCCCGCCGGCCAGAGCCACCTCGTGGACCCTGGCCGCGATCTGGGCCTCGGTCATTCCCGGCCGGGCCATCCGCATCGCGGCGAGATGCATGTAGACCGTGGTATCGGCCGCTTTCTCCATCTCGGCGAGCTCCGCCTCGGACTTCCTGTTGCGCTGAGCGACCACGGCTCTGATGAGCTCCACCGACGCGACGTCGCCGGTCGCCTCCGAACCGAGCTTCAGCAGTCTCCCGAGCTTGATCCTGTTCTCGGGCCGGTAAGGAGGCAGGACGTGCACCTGCCGCTTCTTCCTCGTGGCCTCGTCGACGATGTCGCGGAGCTCGGCCAGCGGGAGAGTCCTCGAGACCCCCACCGACCGGCTTCTCTCTGCAAGGCGGGGCTGGCTGCCCATCCAGACGATGTCTTCCACGGTCAGGTCGTCCCCGAAGACGATCTCCTCCTCGCTTTCCGTGTCGATCACACCAGCCAGTCCCGGGTGATCGAGGCCGAAGAAGTAGAGGAACGAGCTGTCCTGCCTGAAGTGAAACGTATTGTCGGCATAGTTCATCGGGCTCTCGTCATTCCCGAGCAGCACGATCAGTCCGCTGCCGACATCGGTCCGCAGCCGAGCACGCCTGGCGATGTAGGTCTCTGTCTCGAACATGGTGGTCCTCACTCGAATTGTCCCACTGGTGCACCGAATCGCAGGTGGCGCCATTATGATGCCGGCGAATCGGCGAAACAGGACAATCGCCAGAACCGCCTTGTCGAGGAAGGAACCCGAGCATCCGTCGGGGATGAGAAGATGACGAGAACGACATTCCGATTGTTGTCCGGCCTGGTCTTGTCGGTCGGCCTGGTCGCCTGTCAGAGCCCGGTCGAGAATTCGGCCGGCCTGGAGACACGGGCCAGCGAAGGCGCGTCGCAAGGCCTGCTCCGCCAGATCGAGTCGATCCAGGACGTCTCGATCGGTGAGGCGACCATCGAGATGACCTTCACCCAGCCCGTCGACCACGACGACCCCGAGGCAGGGGCCTTCGAACAGCGAGTCGTCCTGGTCCACAAGGGGTTCGACCGGCCGCTCGTTTTCTGGATCGAGGGTTACGCCGGAGGGACCAGGCGAGAACAGGAGCTCACGAGGCTGCTCGATGCCAATCAGCTGTCGATCGAGCACCGCTACTTCGGCGAATCCACCCCCGAGTCCATGGATTGGGAGTACCTGACCATCCGGCAGGCGGCCGCCGACCATCATCGAATCGCCCAGGCCTTCAAGCCGATCTACACTGGAAAGTGGGTCAACTCAGGCATCAGCAAGGGCGGTCAGACGACCATGTACCATCGCCGCTTCTATCCGGAGGACGTGGACGCTTCGGTCTGTTACGTGGCTCCGCTCAACTTCTCGGACGAGGAACCGCGCTTCGTGCCCTTCTTCGAGCAGGTTGGCGACGAAGCTCGCCGCAACGAGCTGTTGCGCTTCCAGAGACTCCTCCTCGCGAAGAAGGACGAGCTCCTGCCCCGCTTCGTGGAGTTCTCGAAAGAGAAGGGTTTCACCTATGAGATCGGAGCCGAGGCGGCCTTCGAGTTCTGTGTACTGGAGTACACCTTCTCCTACTGGCAGTTCAACAAGGGAGTCACCTCCGAGATTCCGAGCGACACCGCCAGCAATGAGGAGATATTCGCTCACTTCGTCGATGCCGTGAACCCGTACTGGTTCTCCGACATCGGCGTGTCCGACCTGACTCCGTTCTTCCACCAGGCCCTCACCCAGATCGGCTACTACGCGTACGACACCACCCCCTTCGAAGGGCTCCTGACCGCCGTGACGGACCCGACCTACCGGTTCTGCGCACCGGAGGGAACCGCGCCGGTCTTCGACCCGGAAGCGATGCAGGACATCCACGAGTGGATCACCACGGAGGGCGACAACATGATCTTCATCTACGGCGAGGTGGATCCGTGGAGCGCCAGCGCCGTCCAGCTGACCGGGCAGACCAACTCCCTCATGATGATGACGGAAGGGGGCGATCACTCCACGCGCATCAACGACTTCGCGGCTGAGGAGAAGGAGCAGATAATCGACACTCTGGAGGACTGGCTCGGGATCGAGGTGGATTAGTCGGATTCGGAGTCAGCCCGTCGAACGGTCGAGGCTCTCCTTCGCCTCCTCGCACAACGCCCGCGTCTTCGGGACGTCCAGCGCCTCTTCGTCGGTCCAGCGGCCCGGTGGGAAGAACGGCTTCCGATAGACCGGATAAGCCTCGCTGCGCAGCTGCGAGAGCAGATGATGCCCGACTCGTATCTCCCGCTCGTGGCGCAACGCGCCGATGTCGACCGGCGCTACCACGATCTTCGTCCCCGGTCCCGGATCGGCCTGCGCGAGGATGCGCCCGTCGAAATCGACCACCATGCTGCCGCCGGGCCACGAGAAGGGCGGATACTTCTCCTGGCTCGCGCCCTGATTGGCCGCGACGACGTACGCCATGTTCTCCAGCGCGCGGCAGCGGTTGACCACCGTCCACCAGTCCATCGGCGACGTCGCTCCCCACGGATCCATGTACGCCGAGACGCGGATCAGCACCTCAGCCCCGTTCGCGGCGAGCTGGCGCAACGCCTCGGGGAAGAGCCAGTCGTAACAGATCGCCACGCCCAGGTTGCCGATCGGCGTCCGGGCGACGGGGAACAGCTCCTCCTCGTAGCCCTCGAGATCGTGGGGACTGACGTTGACCTCCCACGGGAGCCACGGATTCACCTTGCGATACTTGTAGAGCAACCCCTCCGGTCCGATCAGGCAGGTCGTATTGAACACCTTCCCCGGCCAGGTGGAATCCTCCTCGAGGAAGGTGCCGGTCTGGATGTACACGCCCAGCTCGGCGGCCTTCCTGGCATAGCGCTCGGTGTGCTCGTTGGGGATCTCTACAGTCAGATGCTGGCGCAGCTCGGCCGCGGTCGGGTAGATCGGCGCGGCGTGCGCGAACTCGGGAAAGACCAGGAGCTTGACCGGTCCGAACGGCTCGTACCCTCCCACGGCCTGATCGATCAGCTCGATCATCCGGGAGACGTTGGCGCCGATCAGGCCGCGGTTCTCGGGGTTCGGGAGGTCGGTCTGGCAGGCGGCTGCGTAGTAGCGGAGTTCAGACATGGCTCGCGGATGATAAGCGGAACGGCCCGGCGGATTCCGACGAATCAGCGACTAGAATCTCGCTGTCCCAGGTCCACGGAGAATCCCGATGCGAATCCCCTCCCGAGCGTTCGTCGCCCCGCTGATCCTGTCCCTCTTCCTTTTCGGCTGCGGTGATGAGCCGGACGAGCCGGTGACCCCGGACGCTCCCACCGCCGGCTGGCGCGCCGACGACGCCTTCGTGCGCGCGGTGAACCTCGGCGTACACAAGATGGACCGCTACGAATACGCCGCGGCGGAGAAGGCGTTCCGCGATGCGCTCGAGCTGTCGCCGACCTCGATCGAAGCGCGCGTCGGTCTGGCGCTGGCGACCTTCAACAACACCGAGAACCCCGACAACCTGAAGCAAGGGGCCGAGCTGCTCGAAGGCGTGTTGTCCGAGGAGCCGGACAACCTCCAGGCGCTGTACTTCCGCGGCATCCTGTACCTCGACTCCGGCGAACCGGAGAAGGCGGTCGAGAAGCTGAAGCGCGTCACCCTGCTGGTGCCGCACGACGCGCACGCCTGGTACGCGCTGGCGCGCGCGAAGAAGCACGCGGGAGAGTCGCCGGAAGCGGAGCTGCGGCGCGCGATCAAGGAGAACCCGATGCTCTCCAGCGCCTACTACGACCTCTCGCAGACGCTGCGGCGCCAGGGCCCCGAGAAACGCGAGGAGGCGAAGCGTCTGCAGGAGATCTTCGAATCGCTCAACGACCACCCGCTCGCCGACAAAATGAACATGCCGATGTACCGGCAGATGGGCGAGCTGGCGATCGTGCGGCCGCTGTCGGCGAGGCCGGAGGCGTTCGGCGGCGGGGCGGAGCTCTCGTTCGCCAAGCCCCGGACCCTCATCACGGGCAAAGCCGGCGGGGGCACCTGGCGCGAGGCCGTCGCCGAGAGCGTCGCCACCGCCGGGGACCTCGACGACGACGGGGATCTCGATCTGGTGACCACGCTGCGCGACGAGAACGGAGCTCGAAGGCTCGCCCTGCTGCGCAACGACGGTCCCGACGGTCTGCAAGACGTCACCGAGAGCGTCGGGCTCGCGGGCGTCTCGGCGCCGGTCTCGATCGCACTGGGCGACTACGACAACGACGGCCGACCCGACCTCTTCGTCGCCGGTTCGGAAGGCAATCGCCTCTTCCACGCCAGTGACGACGGAACGTACGCCGACGTCACCGACACCGTTGGAACCGACAGGCCGGCCGGAGTTGCCACCCGCATGGCGGTCTTCCTCGACGCCGACCACGACGCGGACCTCGACCTCTACACCTGCAACGCCGGCACGGGCGGCCCGGCGGCCAACCAGCTCCTGCGCAACAACAGCGACGGTACCTTCACCGACATCGCCGCCGAGGTCGGGGTCGCCTGCGCGGATGCGCGGAGCGTGATGCTCGCCCCGATCGACCTCGACGACGACCGTGACACCGACCTCATCGTCTTCCAGGAGGACGCTCCGATCGCCTTCCTCCGCAACGAGCTGCACGAGGGGTTTCAGCGTTTCGACCCGATCGGCGAGCCCGTGACCGGGTCCTCCGGCGGTGTCGCCCAGGACTTCGATGGCGACGGCCTGCCCGACCTGCTCGTCTTCGGCGTGGAGACGCCGGGGGCGGCGGAGTTCCGCGACACCGACGGCGACGGCCTGCCCGATGAACGTGCCTCGGACGATGCGACGCGACCGCCGCGACTGTTCTTCGGCAGCGCGGTCGGTCCGATGCGGCGCAGCGAGCAGTTCGACGAGTGCGCCTCACTCCTTCCCACGCAGCTCCGCGCCGGACAGGCGAGGATCACCGACCTCGACCTCGACGGAGACCTCGACATCGTCCTGTTCGAAGCCGGGCCCGGCGACCCCACCGCCCCCACGCCTCCGCAGGGACTGATCAACGACGGTCGCGGTCTCTTCGCCGCGCGCGAGGTGAAGCTGCCCGAGCTCGAGATCACCCCCCCGCCGCGCTTCGAGGTGCTGGACTTCACCGGCGACGGCGTGAGCGACCTCCTCGTCGTGCACGACGGCATTCCCGGGAAGATCGAGCTGCTCGCCGGAAGCCTGACTCCCCCACCCAGCTGGCTGGGGCTCACCATCACCGGCCAGCACAGCCAGGCCCACTCGACGCGGAGCCCGGTCAGCGGCTTCGGCACCCGGGTCGAAGTACGCGCCGGGCTGCACGGCCAGACGCTCACCCACACCGGTCTCCACGGCGGTCGCAGCCAGTCGATCCGGCCCCTGATCTTCGGCCTCGACGGCGCCGCGGAGGCGGACTACGTCGCCGTGCGCTGGCCCGACGCGATCACGCAGAGCGAGACGGGGCTCGAGGCGAACAGCGTGCACGTACTCGCCGAGATGCAGCGGCGGCCGACCAGCTGCCCGATGCTCTTCGCCTGGGACGGCGAGCGCTTCGAGTTCGTCGGTGACTTCGCCGGCGTCGGTGGGCTCGGCTACTACGCCGGCCCCGGTGAGCCTCCGCCGCCGCAGGTAAAGGAGCTGGTCCGGCTCACCTCGAACCAGCTGGTCTCCCGGGACGGACTGCTGCAGCTGCGCGCGGCCGAGCCGATGGAGGAAGCGGGCTACCTCGATCGCCTCGAGCTGCTGGCCATCGATCACCCCGCCGGCCACGAGGTCTTCCCCGACGATCGCCTGGTCGTCACCGGACCGCCGCCGACGCAGAAACTGCTGCACGTCGGCGAGCGCTTCTTCCCCGTGCGAGGCCAGGGCCCCTTCGGCGAGATCGAGCCGGAGAACCTGCACGAGCTCGACCGGCACTACGCCTACCAGCCGCCGCTCGACCACCGCTTCTTCGGCTACTGCCACGATCACGAGCTGGTGATCGAGTTCGGCGAGGAACTGGAGCGACTCGAGGCCGGGAGGCCGACCTACCTCTTCCTCGGCGGCAGCCTCGAGTACCCCTACTCGCAGACCAACTACGCCGCGGTGCAGGCAGGGCTCGCCTGGACCCCGCCGCGCGTCGATCGCCTCACCGCGAACGGCGAGTGGGAGACCATCGTTCCCGACATCGGCGCGCCGGGCGGCATGGCGCGCACCATCGCGGTCGAGCTCGCTGGCGAGATTCTCGGCGGCCCGCTCACGCTGCGTCTCACCACCAACCTCGAGCTCTACTACGACCGCCTCTTCATCGCGCAGGACCTCGGCGACGCCTCGCTCGAGATTCACACGACCCCGATGGCCCGCGCCGAGTTGCAGCGGCTCGGCTTCCCGCAGGAGTACAGCCCCGACGGGAAGCTACCGCGCATCTACACCTACGACATCATCGAGGCCTCGTTCGGCTTCCGTCGGCTGCCGGGTACGTACACGCGCTACGGCGACGTCGCGGAGCTGCTCGGGGAGTTCGACGACCGCTACGTGGTGATGGCCACGGGCGACGAGGTCGCGATCGACTTCGACGCGAACGCGCTGCCGTCGCTCGGCGAAGGACGCGAACGCACCTACGTCCTGGTCTCGCACGGCTACTGCAAGGACATGGACATCCACTCGCACGGCCCGGGCACCGTCGAACCGCTGCCCTTCGGCGCGATGAGCGGCTTCCCCTACCCCGAGGACGAGAGCTACCCCGAGACCGAGGCGATCCGCGCCTACCAGGAGGAGTACAACACGCGGGTCGTTCGCTGAGAAGCGGTCGTGTCAGCGCGGCTCCAACGCCCCGAGTAGCTTTTGGAAGGCGACCGGCCCGACGGGGCCGGCCGCCGGCGTGGTTGCTACCAGGTCACGGCCCAGCCGTTGGTGAGGTTGGAGCCCCCGAGCCCGCAGGTGCTCTGCGGGTCGCGATACCAGCACTGGTACAGGAGCGTGCTCCCCGGGGCGGCGTGCTGGCCGAGGCCCTCGAACACGGCCGAGCCGGTCGGGCTGGCGAACTGAACGTCGTGGCGATAGGTCACGTTGGAGCAGAGGACGCGATTCCCGGAGATCGCGACCTGCCAGGTGAAGTAGGCATTCTCCGCCGAGGGAGGGGGAGCGATCTTGGTTCGCTCGTAGTTCGTCTGGGCGAAGGACGCCGTCGACAGGACGACGACCATGCAGGCGGTGAGGTAGGGCGAGCCAGAGCAGTCGGGCCGTTTTGTTTTCATGGCTAGGCGAGATCGAGGAGTTGGCACCGGGAGCGAGCGTGCGTGACGAGCCCGTCGTCTCCCATGGTATCGTCGCTCTCGCGCCTGGTTACGTTCTGATTACAGGACGGGAGGGACTCCCTTCAAGGGTGAAAAGCAACCCCTTTTGCCCTGGATCGGTAACGATCGGAACGGCGCTGCATCCCTGTGGGTGCCATGAATAACACACACGGACAGATCGACGTCGCGATCCTGCTCGAGCAAACCGGCTGGCTGCACGCGCTGGCCCGGGGCCTCGTCGGGGACTCGCATCGGGCCGAAGAATTGACCCAGGACACCCTGCTGACGGCGGTCGAGCGGCCGCCGAGGGGGGCGACGGAGCGGCCGGCGCTGCGGGCCTGGCTGGCCCGGGTGGCGCGGAACCTCGCCTTCAGCTCCGCCCGCGGAGACCGCCATCGCGCGGCGCGCGAGGAGTCTGTCGCGCAGGCCGAGCAGCTTCCCTCGGTGGCCGAGGCGCTGGAGCGTACCGAGCTGCGCCAGCGCCTGACCGACGCCGTCCTCGAGCTGAACTCGCCCTATCGCGAGGTGGTGATCCTGCGCTACCTCGAGGGCCTGTCCACCAGCCAGGTGGCGGAGCGAACCGGCGCCTCGGCGGCCGCGGTGCGCACGCGCCTGTCTCGGGGCCTGAGCATGCTGCGCGGCAGGCTGGATCAGGAGTACGGTGACGACCGCAAGGCCTGGATGGCGGTCGTGCTGCCGTTGGCCGGGGAAGGCAAGTCGCTGGCCACCGGAGGAAGCGCCGCGATCACGGGCCTCTCGACGGCCAAGGTCCTCGCCGGGCTCGTGGCCGCCGCGGCGGCGGCGGTCCTCGCCTGGGCGGTGATCGGGCAGCTCGACCCCACCGGTCCGGAGCCGGCGCCGGTAGAGGTGGAGGGAAGTGGCCTGGCGGCGCACGGTGGCATCCTCGAGGGACGCGAGCCGTTCGCGATGGGACAGCTCCGTTCGCTGGACGCGGAGCAGGAACCGAACCGTGAACCCGTCGAGCGACGGACAGGGGACGAGACGCGGACGATCGAGGGCCGGGAAGTGCTGGGCTCCGGCCACCCCGATTCCCCCGGAGTCCGCCGATACAAGTCGGGCGAGGAAGAGCTCGTGCTCGGCCCGCCGCGGCACTTCACCCTGGGGAATGCGAGGCCGAGCACGGACCGGATGGGTTACCCGGCGGTGTCGCTCCACCTGCTGGAAGAGGAACACGCTTCCTTCGCGAAATGGACCGCGGAGATGGTGGACCGGCCGATCGCCTTCGTGGTCGATGACGAGGTCGTCTCGGTCGCCGTGGTGCGAACCCCCATGGGCGGGACCTTCATGCTGGAGGGACAGTTCACCCCGGCGGACGTGCGCGAGCTCCTCGCCGGTCTGGGGTTCCCCCTTCCGGAGTTCGATGCCTACACGTTCCACGGCGTGGTGGTGGCCGCCGCCGATGGCGAGCCGATCGAGGCTCCCCGGCTCTCCGTCTCCGACCGCGCCTCGACTCATCGAGTCCTGGAGGGTGGGCACTTCCAGGTCGAGGTGGGGAGTCGCGAGACCGAGACCGTTCTCGTCGAAGCGGACGGCTACGCGCCCGCCACCGTGATGCTCACCCGGGGGCACGACACGCCGGCCAGCGCCACGATCGTCGATCTGGTGAAGACCGCCAGCCTCGAGGTTCGAGTCGTCGATGGCGAGGGGATGCCCGTGGCGGGTGCCCGGGTTCGCCTCCACGCGGATCAAGCCAAGAGCAGCCTGCGACCCAGGTGGTCGCTGAACTGGAGAGGCCATCACCGTGGGCACTTCCGCGATTCGGAGGGCGTCACCACGGAGCAGGGCCTGGTGCGGCGGGACGAGCTGCCGGCTCGGACCAGCATCTATGTGGAGCTCTTCGCCCCCCGGGAGGCGAAGCCCCAGAGAGGGTCGCGGCTCCTCTGGCGAGAAGTGGTCCTGGCTCCCGGGGAGCGGCGTTCGATCGAGCTGGCCCTTCCGGTCTCGAGAACACTGCGGGGGAAGGTGATCGGGCCCGACGGAGAAGGCCTGCCCGACATCGCGGTTCACCTCACGCGCCTCGGTCAGAGCTTCCTGCCTTCGACCAGCCTCTCCGCCGATCGGCGGACGAACTCGGTGATCACCAGCGACGTGCAGGGGCGGTTCATCTTCGAGGGCGTCCCCGAAGGTCTCTGCCAGCTCAGCACGGCCGTGGACAGGACCATCACCGACGAGAACGGGACCTGCCTGGCGGCCCCTTCGATCTCATTCGAGCTCGACGAAGCCACGTCGTCCGGGGAGGTCATCATCGAGATGCTCCCCGCCCTGCCCATCGGCGGAGTCGTCGTCGACGCGGAGGGCGAGCCGGTGGGGGGCGTGACGGTGATGCTCCGACCCGAGGCGCAGGAGGCCCTTCTCTACGAGAGGACCGACGAGGCGGGAGAGTTCCTGTTCGAGCCGCTCCCTCCCGGTCGTTATGCGCTCGGCACGGACACCGGCCGCGTGCTCTCGGCCAGTGCTCGCCTCGCCACGGCGGGAGAGCGGGCGGTCGAGCTCCGGTATGTTCCCTGCACGGTCACGGTGGAAGTGAACGGCATCGACGACCTGCGCGATCGGGGGATCAGGGCCTCGCTGTACTCCGCCTCTACGTCCGATTGGACCAGCACCCGGTTCGGCCAGGTGGAAGAGGGCAAGCTCCAGGGCGTGGACATCGCTCCGGGGAGGTACAGCCTCGTCCTGCGCTCTCCGGACGGACGGGTCGGGCTCGCCACCGGCATCGAGCTCGGCCTGGAGAAGAGACAGACGGACCTCTCGCTGGAGCTGGGCCCGGGGGTCCCGCTTGAGATCCGACTCGACGGGGAGATCGATTACGGGACGTACGAGGTGCGCCTCGGCCAGGCGCTCGTCGCGGTCGGCTGGGTGCGGAACGGTATCCCCGATGTGCAGCTCGTCCCGCCGGGCTCGCTCCGGGTGCAACTGCTCGACGAGAGGAGAGCGGTTCTCGCCACGAAGGGGATCGAGGCGACCGCCGGCTCCGAAGCGGCGGTGGTCTTCGGCGGGCGGTAGTCTCGCCCCCCACCGAAAACTCGACCCCGAGCTCCGGAATGGCGCGCCTCGCCGCGCCATTCCACTTTCCACCGTTGCCGGATCGTCGCGAGGTGGGTACCACCAGGGAGACCGATCGCGCACGCGACTGCACGACCGGCCACGGAAGATGGCGACACCAGAGGCAACCCACTTCGAGAGGACGGCCGGGAATCGCGGGGCCCGGACTCCCTGGCTGTGTCTCCTCACCACGTGCCTCTCAATCGCCGGCTGTTCGGGGTCGAGCAGCAACCCATCGGCGTCCCCGGGCGGCGAGTTCTCCCTCCTGTCGACGTCGGTGACCAGCGGACAGACCTGGCAGATCAACCGGCCGATCAAGTTCAGGTTCAGCCAGTCGGTCGACTTCAGCACGGTCAGCCGAAACACGATTCGTATCCAGCGCGAGGGCGGCCAGCCCGCGTTCGGCGACTTCAGCCTGGATCCTCTCGACCTCGACCCGGTCGACGGAAAGCCCCGGGCCGTGCTCTTCCAACCGATCTGCCCCACGCTCGGTGACTTCTCCGACGCGGGGTTCGAGCCGAACGGAGTCCGGTACCAGGTCGACCTTCCCGGCATGTCGTCCGGCGCGACGACGGTCCGTTCGCTGAGAACCGGACAGGCGCTCGAGACCGACGGCTACACGCTCACCTTCGTGACCGCGAGTGACGACCTCCTCGCCGAGCTGTTCCTGGACCCCGTCCTGGGACCGCCCGCTCCCCTGCTGAGACCGAGCAGCGAGGTCGCGTGTCGAGTCGAGGTGATCGACCCCGAGACCGGAGAGGTGGTCGCTCGGGAGTTCCATCAAGAGCTCGACGGCTCGGCCTCTCTGGAGGAGGGGTACCTGGTTCCCAACAACCTCTACAGCGCCCCGGAGACCCAGGTCACCATCTACCTCGAGCTCAACCAGCCGGTCAGCCCGACCGCGGACAACATCAACGACGATCGTCTCAGGCTCGAGTACCTGACCCTCGCCGGAACCTGGAGCCCGCTCCCGATCGAGCTGGAACTCGTGGCCAACTGCACCGACAGCGGAGCGACTGTCCGCCTGATCCCGATCGGCATCCTGCCCCAGGACCGCGCGCTGCGGGTGGTGGTGACGGCGCAGTTCGAGGACCTGGTCGGTGACCGGAACATCGTCGCCCTCGACCGTTTCGCCCTGATGCAGACCGACGCCCAGCTCGATCACCTCGGCGCGCCGGCACAGGCGGGGGATGAGCTCTTCGAGCCGTTCAACCCCTACGACAATGCTTTCGAGGATACTACCTCCGGCCTCGACGCCCCGCGGAGCACCTGGGGAGACGAGAGTTCCGGGGACGAGGGTCTCCAGGCGACCTTTGCCTTCGACGGAACCGGCGGCCCCCAGGGCGAGTTCGACCTCAAGATCGAGAGTGGCACGGAGGTGATCTTCGATACGACCGCGACGACGTTCATCGGCGGACCGGACTTCTCGCCCCAGTACACGCAGCTCGCGGTGGGCGGCCGCCTCGACGTCCGTCACCTGCTCATCGAGGAGGGTGGGGCCCTCCGCTGTCAGGGTCCGAACCCGGCGCGGATCCTGGCCACCGGTGACGTCACCGTGCGAGGGACGCTGTCGGTCGACGGCTCGGACGCCGGTCCGGTCGTCGCGCTCGACACTCCCTTCCTGGCCGAGTCCGGAGCTGCCGGCCAGGGCGGCGGCGGGGACGGCGGGACCGGCAGCTACCTCACCAGCCAGGTGACGCCGCGCGGTCAAAACGGCTTCGGCGCGTTCCAGGTGGCGAACCAGGGGGGCGAGGGCGGCGAGTCCGGCTGGCACCCGAGCAACCACGACGGAGGCTACTTCCGACGCGCCGGAGGGGGCGGGGGCGGTCGCCTCGGGCACGACGTGCTCGTCCACGGCACCGATGGAGTGACCCTCTGCCCCACCGAGTGGGTCTACGGCCTGAACGCGGAGTCGGGGTTCCTCGGCCACGACAACGCGACGTCGTCCCAGGGACCGCACAAGCCCTACGGCGGGCACGTCGGTCCGTCGCCCTTCACCAGCAGCGCCGGTCCCTCCGACGACTTCTTCGGCGTCAAGCGGAAGAACTTCGACACCGCGCAGGAGGCGCTGGTCATCGGCGAGCTGCCCACGCCGTGGCCGGGCGCCGGCGGAGGCGCCGGCGGCGACGCGACCCGGACCGACACCTACCCGCCGACGATCTTCGTCCACAACGCCCAGGACAAGGGCGCCGGTGGCGGAGGCGGCGCCGGGGCGCTCACGGTGATGGCGCTCTCGAGGATCATCGTCGAGGGCCATGGGTCGATCACGGCGATCGGAGGCCACGGAAGTGGCGGCGAGAACACGACGGCCACGAACCGCATAGGCGGCGGCTCCGGGGGTGGCTCCGGCGGTCACCTGATCCTGCAGGCGGGGCTGGAGATCGATCTCTCCGGCGCATTTCTCGGCGGGCAGTCAGGCGTCACCAAGGAGGAGCAGCTGTTCCACGCGATCAATGCCCGGGGCGGCGAGGGCGGCGCCGGTGCCAACAATGCCGGCGGTGCCGCCAACAACGAGCGGATAGTCCGGCGGCAGGACGCCAAGCACACGGGCACGAGCAGCGCCTCGGATCCACAGGACAACCCGTGGTTGCCCGTGTTGCCCCAGACGTGCATCGACTACAACACTTCGATCCTCGGCTCGAACCAGAACTACGTCGTTCGCTGCGCGGGCGGTGATGGAGGCCCCGGCCTGGTCCAGCTCCACGTGGGCAATCTCTCGGGCGCGCCGGCGGAGCACGACATCAAGTACCCGGGCGGCGAGATCGCCCACCTGCGCGATCTCGTCTGGCCGCCACCGCACGGACTGAACGAGCTCACGTGGATCTGGGAGGACCAGCTGCTGCCGAGCTTCGGTCGCTTCTCCAAGACGCAATCGACCTGGATCCCGCTGGGGGCCGCGACGGTGGCTCCGGGCAGCTCGACGCCCGATCCGCTGGTCTTTCTCTTCGACGGCGTCGATCCTTCCAGCGGCAAGATCGCGAGAGACGAGTCGGGAGGAACGATCGAGGATCTCGCCCCGCTGCTCCAGCCCGCGGCCGCGATCGAATCCCCGGGCCTGCCGGACAGGCGCTCGGCGAACACGGTGCGCTTCGACGCCGCCGAGCTCGTCGGCGGGAACGAGATCTACGCGCGCAATCCGAGCCTCCTGCGGCGCTTCCGGCTCACCATCGGTCCCCGCAGCTTCACCGTGGCGTCGGCGAAGTACCTCGGGGACGGTGATCTCGCCACGGGAAACGACTATCTCGACGTGACCGTGACCGAATCGATCGATGAGGACGGGCACCCTCCCACCGGTCAGCTGAGCTTGATCCCACGCTACTTCACCGTCACCACCCTGGGAGTGGAAGATTCGCTGCCGGCAACCGCTTCGGTGAAGATCGAGTTCCAGGCGACGTCGGCGAACAGCCAAGGCGACCCCGACGAGTCTTCCGTCTTCCCCGACGTGAGCCTCTGGGCGACCGACATCAGCCAGCTCAACGAGGCGCCGGCGAACACCGGCTTCCGCTTCTTCCGCTATCGAGTGACCTTCGATATCGCGGAGCAAGGAGAGCTGAGTGCCGACATGCCGCGCCCGGTGCTGGACTTCCTGCGCATCCCTTTCAGGTTCTAGACGGGATCGGTACGGCGCCTACTTCCCGAGCTCCTTGCAGTCCTGACGGCGCGCAGTAGCGTGGTGGTCCCGCATCCCCGACCAGCTCTCCGAACATGATCCTGCCCCTGATCGCCGCGCTCGGCACTCTCCTCCCGGAACCGCAGGCCGACGCCTCCCTCCCCGATCGCGTCGTCGATTCCTGGCCTGGAGAGGAGTCGAAATGGCACGGCTTCGCGCGCCACGACTTCGAGCTCGACGGTCGCCGCTGCATCGTCGTCGAGCCGCGCGAGGTCGCGCCGGATCGCCCCTGGATCTGGCGCGCGCGTTTCTTCGGCCACGAGCCGCAGACCGACGTCGCGCTGCTGGAGCGCGGCTTCCACCTCGCCTACATCGACGTGGCGGGGATGTTCGGCAACGAGACGGCGTGCGCGCACTGGGATACGTTCCACGAGTACTTGACCGGTGAGCACGGGCTCGCGCCGCGGGTCGCGATCGAGGCGATGAGTCGCGGCGGGCTCATCGCCTTGAACTGGGCCGTTCGCCGGCCGGAGAAGGTGGCCTGCCTCTACCTCGACGCTCCCGTCTTCGACGTGCGCAGCTGGCCCGGAGGCGCCGGGGTCTCGACCCGGCGCGAGGCGGAGTGGAAGCAGTGCCTCGCCGCGCACGGCCTCGAGGCCGCGGAGGGCGAGAGCTTCGAGCTCTTCCCGGCGGAGCGGCTCGCGCGAATCGCTCCGACCGTTCCCGTCCTGGCGGTGTGCGGCCTGGCCGATGAGGTGGTGCCCTTCGCCGAGAACACCGGCGTGCTCGCCTCGCGGTACCGCGGCGCCGGCGGCTCGATCTTCGTCGTCGAGAAGAAAGGAGTCGGCCACCACCCGCACAGCCTCGAGGACCCGAGGCTGATCGTCGACTTCATCCTGCGCCACACCGTCGGCAGCGGCGACAGCTTCGTCCTGCGCGACGGACTCCGTCGGTCGCACGCGGTCTTCAGCGCGGAGAAGCGCGGCCGCGTCGCCTTCCTCGGCGGCTCGATCACGTACAACCCCGGCTGGCGCGACCTGCTGGGCGAGGAGCTGCAGCGCCGCTTCCCCGACGCGGAGCTCGAATTCGTCGCGGCGGGAATCCCGTCGATGGGCTCGACGCCCGGTGCGTTTCGCCTGGAGCGGGACGTGCTCTCCCGCGGGCGCGTCGATCTGTTGTTCGTCGAGGCCGCGGTCAACGACGCGACCAACTCGCGGACCGCCACCGAGCAGCTGCGCGGGATCGAGGGCATCGTCCGCCACGCCCGGCGCGCCAACCCCGCCTGCGACGTCGTGCTGATGCACTTCGTCGATCCGGACAAGATGGAGAAGTTCGCGCGCGGCGAGGTGCCGCCGGTGATCGTGCAGCACGAGAAAGTGGCGGAGCACTATCGAACGCCCTCCCTCGATCTCGCCCGCGAGGTGACCAAGCGCATCCAGAACGGCGAGTTCACCTGGAAGGACGACTTCGTGAACCTCCACCCCTCGCCCTTCGGCCAGCGCCTCTACTTCGAGTCGATGCGACGGTTGATCGACGCCGCCTGGCGGGAGGGGCCTCGACCCACCGCAGCGCCGAAGCTCCCCGAGCCCCTGGACCGCGACTCCTACGACGCCGGCTACATCGTCGATATCGACCGGGCCCGGCTCGGCGAGGGCTGGACGATCGTCGAGAGCTGGCGCCCCACCGACGGCAAGGGCACGCGCGCGGGTTTCGTCGACGTACCGATGCTGGTGTCGCAGACGCCGGGAGCGAAGCTGAGCCTCTCCTTCGAGGGACGGGCGGTCGGCATCTGGGTGGCGGCGGGGCCCGACGCGGGGTGGATCGACGCTCGCGTCGACGGTGGAGCCTGGCGTCGTGTCGATCTCATCCTGCGCTGGAGCAGCCGCCTGCACCTGCCCTGGCTCCACGTCCTCGCCGCGGGACTGGACGGCGGCGAGCACTCGCTCGAGCTGCGTCTGCCCGAAGAACCGCCGGGCGAGAACCGGGGCCGAGCGGTCCGCATTCGCGCCTTCGTGGTCAACGGGCCGGCGATCGACTGACGCGCCGTGCTGCAGGTCTGCGTGGACCCGTCAATCAAGTGTTGACAGGCCCATCCACATCAGGGAATCCAGAGGACCTCGACGCCATTCGACAGGTTGAACTCGCTTCCGCAGGGACCCCCGACGGGATCGCGATACCAGAGCTGATAGCGACGGAGGTCGCCGCTGGCCACTCCCCCTTTGGCAGTGATGTCGATGGTCGTGGCGATGTCGCCGAGGATGTTGGCGATCACCACCTCGAGGCGGGTCACCGCCCCGCCGGCGCAGCGCAGGCCGTCGCCGAAGGCGAGGCCGTCTCCGCCGCCCACCGCGTTGTTCCCCTGGAAGAAGAGGCCCGCCTGACCCGGTATCGCCCCGTAGGCGAAGAGAGTCAGGTCGGCGGCGAGGATGCTGGGGCTGCCGGTAGCGGTCAGGAGTGCCCCCTGGCCGGAGGAGTTCGCGCATCCCTGTCCGGCGAATCCGGGGTTGTCACAGGGACAGGAGGCTCCGGTACCGTCACCGAAGCAGAAGGAGGTGATATAGCCCACTCCCTGGAAGAGGTGCACCTTCCTGTCCCCGCCGCCGATCAGAAGATCGGGCGACCCGTCGCCGGTCCAGTCGCAGAGGGAGGGCTTGCTGCGCCCCGGTGAGCTCAGGGAGACCGGCACGCCGTTGGTCAGGACCGAGACGAACCCCGCAAAGGTCGGCGCCGAGTTCGTGCCCACGTTCGGGTAGAAGCGCACGCCCCCCGTCGAGTAGCCGGTCAGCAGGTCCTTCTTCCCGTCGCCGTCGAGGTCGGCGATAACCGGCGTCGCCCTCCCACTGCCGACGATCAGGTCCGTCCCGTTGTTCTGCACGAGCTCCACCACCTGGAAGTCCGGCGCGGTGGCGGTGCCCTCGTTGCGGAGGTAGCGCACCCGGCCGTCATTGCCGCCGACGATGAGATCTCTGCGGCCGTCCTCGTCCCAGTCGGGCATCGCGGGCGCCGCGGCCTTGCCCACGTCGAGTTGGACCTTGCCGCCGGGCGGCCCCACCAGGAGGTACTGGCCGTTGTTGAACGCCGGCGCTGCGTTGGTGGCGATGTTGGTGAAGAGCCTGATCCGCCCGCAGCCGAGGCCGAGGAGGAGGTCCTTGCGCCCGTCCAGATCCCAGTCAACGACCAGGATGGTGCTGGGGCCTCAGCCGCTCCCCGGCTCCTGGAGGTCTCCCCCGCCCGCCTGGGCGAAGAAGAACCCGTTGAAGAGCGGGCTGTCCGCCGTCCCCACGTTGATGAAGACGCGCACCTTGACCGGGGTCGTGGAGCCGTAGCCGTTGGTCACCACCAGGTCGCAGAGTCCATCCTCGTTCCAGTCGACGCCGGCGGCCGCCGCATCGTTGGGCATCGTGATGTCGACGCCACTGGACTGAATGGTCTCCTCTGGCCCCACGTGGAGCTGGGCGTGGGCCAGGGGGGCAGTGGTAGCGAGCAACAGGAGCGAGGCGGCTCCCGCCTTCGAAAGGGTGTTGATCATCTCATCAGGGGGATCGGTGGAAACGAAAACCCGGCGGGCCGGTGCTCGCCCAAGGGGTTCAATCCTACCGCATTCCCGAGAACCGGATAGGGATCGCTCTTGAGGGATTGCTCCAGGGGGCAGTCCACGGGAGCCAGGACCGTGCCTGTGAGCTGGAGTCCGCCTCCGAGGTCTCCCCGCAGGATGCGAAGAGCGCTACTGGAAGGTCACTGCGCGCGCGCTCCAGCCGGTGATGGTGTTCCAGCCCACCGCGAGCGGCGCGTCGAGAGCGATCGCCTCGATGGCGCTGAGCTGGTTCGCGACGAACATCCCCGTGGAGAAGGGCGCGCCACCCACGGGCCAGATCGTGCCTTCCTCGAGGTTCTGGTCGTACGAGTAGCCGCCCATCCAGGAGCCGTCGCGGTCGACGCACTCCGCCGTGGAGAGCTCCACCGAGGTCAGGCCCCCCAGCGCCGGCAGGTGCGTCATGCCCGTGCCCGCCTCCCAGCGGAAGGCTTCGATCACGTTGGGCGAGGTACCCCAGCCGACGACCACCTCACCATCGCCGCTCACGGCGCGCGCGTTGGAGTCGCTGGTGATGCCGGCTACCACACCCAGGAGCTGGAGCTGAGCGCTCGAGGGCGCGACAGCGGCGAGGGAAGGTGTCGCGAGGGCGAGGAGGGTGATGCTGTTTCTCATCGCAGTACTCTAGGGCGATCGCGCCAGGCCGCTACCCTTCGCAACGCGACCCTGCGTGACTCGGAATGGCGGATATCTTACCCCGGATACGGAGTCCGGCTCCTATCATCCGGGACCACCACTCGCCCGATGCCGATGGGATCCAAGCTCCTAGCCCTCCTGATCACTTTGTTCCTCGGCGCCCACGTCGTACCCACGGCCAGTGCGCAGAGTGCTCTGCAAGAGCTCGTGAAGCAGATCGAGGAGAAGGGGACTAGCGCGAGTGCCGCGCAGTTCAAGAAGCTCACCGCCTTCAAGAACGAGGCTTCCTTCAAGGCGATGCAGCGGATCTGCAAGAGCCTGCAGAACGCCGGCAACCTCAAGGCGGCATACGCCGCGTTCGACGCCTACCGCGACGTTCCCGGTCTTTCCCGGCGGGCCGTCAGCTATCTCGCCGGAGAGGCGGATTCGGGTCTGGAACGGGCGCGACGGGCCGCCGCAGCCGGCTTGATCCGCTACGGGGCCCGGGCCGAACCCGAGCTGCGCGAGCTGCTCGGCAGCAAGGACGAGGTCGTTCGAGGCTACGCCATCAAGCCTCTCATCCCGATCCTCGGCAAGGAGGGCACGCCGAAGGCGCTGGAGCTGATTCTCGACAACCTGAGGCTCGGGACCTCGGGAAACCGGACGCAGCTGCTCCAGGCGCTGCAGCCCTTCACGGCGGAGGAGTGCAACCGGAACTTCGCTTCGCGCCTCGTCGATTCCAAGGTCGACTCGTTGCTCAAGGTGCTGATCGTCGAGACGATCGCCGCGCACCGGCAGCCGGGTGTTTCAGAGGCCCTCGTGCGCGCGCTGCGGGACAAGTCGACGGACGTGCAGTTCGCCGCTCTCGAGGCCCTGGGGGCGCGGGGCGAGACGTCGCACGTCAAGGCGCTCAAGAAGCTCGTCCGGTCGGAGGACGACGCGGTGCGGCGCCTGGCGGTGATCTCGCTGGCCCGGCTGCTGGGGACCGATCCGCGCTGGTTCCGCGAGCTTCAGTCGATGGCGCGTGACAAGAACCCGGCCACGCGGCAGGGTGCGGCGGTCGCCCTGGCCGAGCTGCGCACACCCGAGGCGCTGGAGGTGCTGCACAAGATGCTCGCCGACACCGATCCGGCCGTGCGCCGACAGACCCTGCAGCTCGTCGGCAACCTGCGTCGCAAGGATTCGCTGCCCTTCCTGATGGGCCGGCTGAACGGCGAGCGCGGCCGGCTCAAGATGGATCTGCTCACCACCTTGCGGCTGATCACCGGGCTCGACAACGGCACCTCCTACGAGCGCTGGAAGCGGTGGTGGGACAACGAGGGCGCCACGTTCACGGTGCCCGACTACGAGGTGGCGCTGAAGGTGGAGAAGGAGCGTCGGAAGCGAGCCAGCGAGGGACGGACGGTGAGCTCCTTCTACGGCCTGGAGGTGGTCAGCGATCGCGTCTGTTTCGTCCTCGACACCTCCAGCTCGATGCGCACGAAGCTGGGGAAGAAGACCAAGATCGAAGCCGCCAAGGAGGAGCTCTCGAATGCTCTGCGAAAGTACCCGGGCGCCGATCTGTTCAACATCGTTTTCTTCTCGTCCGATGTTCATGCGTGGCAGGACGAGCTGGTCGAGATGAACGACGAGCGGCGCTCGAAGGCGCTCTCCTACGTCTCTCGCCAGAAGGCGAGCGGCACCACGGCGCTCTACGACGCGTTGGAGCTCGCCTTCCAGGACAAGCGCGTGGATACCTTGTTCCTCGTGACCGACGGTTCACCCCAGGGCGGCGCGATCGACGACCCGGTGGCGATCCGGGAAGAGGTCCAGCACTGGAACTCCGCCCGGCACATCCGCATCCACTGTGTCTCGGTCGGGCGCGGCAGCCGCTTGCTGAAGTGGCTGGCGAAGGACACCGGCGGAAAGTACCGGGAAGTCAAGTAGCGGGATACGGAGCCCGGCTCCTTCCCGAACTTCATCGGGAAGCCGGTGCCGCACACCGGCTACCCCAGAAGGTGTGGGAAGGAGCCGGACTCCGTATCCTGGGCGTATGAGAACCTCCGTCGGATTGTTCCTTCTTGTCGCGCTCACCCCGATCGTCGGCGCCTCGGCGCAGCAGCGGGCGAGGCACCCGAACATCGTCGTCATCCTCGCCGACGACCTCGGCTACGGCGACGTCGGCTGCTACAACCCCGAGAGCAAGGTCGCGACGCCGAACCTCGATCGCCTCGCCGCGGAGGGGATGCTCTTCACCGACGCGCACAGCTCGTCCACCGTCTGCACGCCGACGCGCTACAGCCTGCTCACCGGCCGCATGGCCTTCCGCACCGGGATGCGGAGCGTCTTCACCGGTGTCGGCGGCCCGTGCCTGATCGAGGAAGGGCGGCTCACTCTCCCGGGGATGCTGCGCGAGGCCGGGTATGCGACCGCGGGCTTCGGCAAGTGGCACGTCGGGATGAGGTTCTTCGACGGGGATGGAGTGCCGATCGACAAGAACGGGCTGGAAGCGGTGAAGCGAATCGACTACTCGCGCCCGAGCCCCGACGCGCCGATCCACCGCGGCTTCGATCACTTCTTCGGCACGGTGAGCTGCCCGACCACCGACTGGCTGTACGCCTTCGTCGACGGCGATCGGATTCCCGTCCCGCCGACCGGAGTCCTCGACCGTGGGCCGCTGCCGAAGCACCCCTACTCGAAGGACAACCGCCCCGGGTTGATCGCGCCCGACTTCGACCTGGAGGAGGTGGACCTGCTCTTCCTGGAGAAGAGCGTGGCCTTCCTCGAGGAGCACGTGAAGGCGACACCCGACAGACCGTTCTTCCTCTACCACTCGACACAGGCGGTGCACCTGCCGTCCTTCGCCGCCGACGCGTTCAAGGGGAAGACGGACGCCGGGCCGCACGGTGACTTCATCTTCGAGCTCGACTGGATCGTCGGCGAGCTGATGAGCACTCTCGAGCGACTCGGCGTGGCGGACGACACGTTGGTGATCTTCACCAGCGACAACGGGCCCGAGACCACCACGACGATCCACATGCGCGCCGATCACCAGCACGACGGCGCGCGGCCGTGGCGCGGGATGAAGCGCGATCAGTGGGAGGGCGGCCACCGCGTCCCGTTCATCGCGCGCTGGCCCGGCCGCATCGAGGCGGGAACGGTGACCGATCAGCTGATCAGCCTCACCGACGTGATGGCCACCTGCGCGGCGATCGTCGGCGCGGAGCTGCCCGACGCGGCTGCCGAAGACAGCTTCGACCTGCTGCCCGTCCTGCTCGGTGAACAGGGTGACGAGCCCGTTCGCGAGTTCCTGCTCCAGCAGACGATCTCGCTCGCGCTCTCGATCCGCAGCGGCAAGTGGAAGTACCTCGACCACCAGGGCTCCGGCGGGAATCGCTACCGCGGATGGCCGGAGCTCGCGCAGTACGCGCTGCCCGACACCGACCCGGAGGCACCGGGACAGCTCTACGACCTCGAGGCCGATCCCGGCGAGACGCGGAACCTCTACTCGAAGCATCCGGAAGTCGTGTCGCGCCTGAAGGGTGAGCTCGACGAGCTGGTGCAGAGCGGCCGCAGCGCACCTCTGCGCGAGGGGCCGCGCCCCAACGTTCTCCTGGTCCTCGTCGACGACCTCGGCTGGAGCGATCTCGGCTGCTATGGCAACCCGGCCGTCGACACGCCGCGCATCGACGGCTTCGCGAAGCAGGGGATGCGTTTCACCGACGCGTACGCCGCCGCGCCGGTGTGCTCGCCGACGCGCGCCTCGATCATGACCGGGCTCGCACCGGCGCGGCTGCACATCACCAACCACATGCCGGACCAGAGGCGCTTCCTGCCCGACGAGCCCACGCTGCTGCCGGCGCACTGCCGGGACCGCCTTCCGCTGGAGCACGTGACGCTCGCCGAGCACCTGCGCGCGGCCGGCTACCGCACTGCGTTCTTCGGCAAGTGGCACCTCGCGCCGCAAAAGGGCGAGGACATGGAGGAGTTCTACCCCGACCGCCAGGGCTTCGAGCGGAACGTCGGCGGCAATGGCTGGGGTGGTCCGGGCCGTTCCTTCTTCGCGCCGTACGAGTTCCCGGGCCTCGTCTCCAGGAGCGACGACGAGTATCTCCCCTACCGCATCGGCGACGAGGTGATCGCCTACCTCGAGGAACAGCGCGACGCCGACGCACCCTTCTTCATCTCGCTCTGGCACTACACCGTCCACTGGCCGATGGACTCGCCTACGGACCTCCTGGCGAAGTACGAGGCGAGGGGCGTGCAACCGGGAATCGCGGACCCGCGCTACGCCGGCATGACCGAAGCGCTCGATTCGGTCTTCGGCCGCGTGCTCGACAGGCTGGAGGAGACGGGAGCCGCCGAGAACACGCTGGTCGTCTTCACCTCGGACAACGGCGCGCTGATGGAGGTGGCCGATACGCGGCCGCTGCGAATGGCCAAGGGCTACCTCTACGAAGGCGGCATTCGCGTGCCGATGATCGCGCGCTGGCCTGGACGCGTCGGGGCCGGCTCGGAGTCGAGCACGCCGGTGATCAGCACGGACCTCTTCGCGACGATCCTCGACGCGGCGCGCGTGGCGCTCCCGCCGAAGTACCCCGGCGACGGCGAGAGCCTCCTGCCGCTGCTCACCGGACGCGGCAGGCTCGATCGCGACGCGCTGTTCTTCCACTACCCCAACTACGCCTGGCACCGCTGCAACCGCCTCGGCGGCGCGATCCGCATCGGTGACCACAAGCTGATCGAGCGCTTCGACGACGGTTCGGTGGAGCTCTACGACCTCGCTTCCGATCACGGCGAGGAGCACGATTTCGCGCTCGAGCAACCCGAGCTGGCGGAACGACTGCGCGCTCGTCTCGCCGCCTGGCGCGACGAGGTCGGCGCGGCGATGCCGGTCGAGCCGCCACGATAGCGACGGCCTAGACCAACCTCCTCAGTCTCGCCACACCTTCGTAGAGGCGCGACTTGACCACGGAGGCGGGAACCTCCAGGACCAGCGCGATCTCCTCGCGCCCGAGCCCCTCGACGTAGCGCAAGAGCAGCGCCTCCCGCTGCGCGTCCGACAGCCGCGCGAGCTGCCGCTCCAGCGCCTCCCGCTCCTCGACCCGCGCCAGCCGCGTGAGGTTCCCCGTCTGATCCGCGGCGAGGTCGAGGCCGGTCGGCAGGGAGGCTCCGTCACGCACGCGCCCCGCGCGCAGCTGGTTCAGGCAGAGGTTGCGCGCCACGCGGTACAGCCAGGCGCGGAGCTGATCGGGCACGGCCTTCGACTCCAGCGCGCGCGCGAAGACCTCCTGCACGACGTCCTCCGCATCGTCGGCGTGGTGCAGGTAACGCAGCGCGAAGCGCCGGAGCGGCTCGCGATGCAGCTGCTCGAGGAGCGCACCGGCCTCCGCGTCGCCTTCGCGCAGCCGGGTCAGCAGCGTGCGGGAGAGGTCCTCGGGCGACGCGTGGCTCATCGACCGAGCCTCTCCCGGTGCGAGCGAGGGTACGAGCCGTGCTTCACCTCTCCGGTCACCGGATCGCGCAGCTCCAGCTCGAGCGTCTCGCCGGGGGAGAAACCGAGCCGATCGCAGAAGTGGTCGTAGGGATTGCCGGGCCCCTGGAACAGCTCCCGGGCCGGGAGTCCCGCGACCGAGAGGAGCTCCCACTCGACCCCCTCGATCTCGGCGAAGTAGCGCCCGTCTGCGCCGCGCAGGTCTCTCCAGGGCCAGCGGTTGCGTCCGGTGAGGATCGCCCGCCTCCGCTCGTGATCGAGGGAGACGTCCTCGAGCACGATCGACTCGCCGCTCTCCAGGTCCCGCAGGTGGAGGTCCACGTCGAGGAAGGACCAGTTCCCCAGGCGGTGGAGCACCTGGACCAGGTCCTCGCTGAAGCGCTTGCGCCACCGATCCCCGGCGTGCTGCTGGCAGTAGCCGACGACGTAGCCGCTGCGCAGATCGTCGATGGCGACGAGGCCGTACCAGCGATCGTCGATCAGCACCTCGGGAGTGTCCCCCCGCCAGCGCAGGTCGTCGAAGGGCGCACCCTCGCGCCACCATCCGGCGACGAGCGGGATCGGCAGCGGCATCGGGATCACCAGGGAGACCAGGAAGACCCCGATGACGCCCGCCAGGGTCGCCCCGAGCCAGTGCCGGCGGTAGAAGCGCCAGAGCTGCCGCCGCCAGGGTGTTCGCGCCGCCTCGATCGCCCGGCCGTCGGAGTAGCGCCGCAGGTCGGCGGCGAGCTCCCCGGCGCACGAGTAGCGCTGCGCCGGCTTCTTCTCCAGCGCCTTCAGCACGATGATCCGCAGGTCGCCCCGCAAGGCGCGCCGCCGGCGGAACGCGGGAGGCTCCTCGCAGATGATCCGGGCGATCTCGGGCAGCGACCGCCCCCGCAGGTCGTGCGGCAGCTCGCCGGTGAACAGCTCGAAGAGCACCACGCCGAGGGAATAGACGTCGGCGGCGGGTCCCAGCGTCTCGCCGCGGCCGCGGATCTGCTCGGGGCTCATGTACGGCACGGTCCCGGCCAGCGTCGCGCTCTGGCTCTGCTCGGTGACCCAGGCCTGTTCATCGCCGGGGATGCGCGCCAGCCCGAAGTCGACGAGGCGCGGCCGACCCTCCTCGTCGACGAGAATGTTGCTCGGCTTCAGGTCGCGGTGCACGACCCCTTGATCGTGCGCGTGGCCGACCGCCGCACAGATCCGCCGCGCGAGCTCGAGGCGTACGCGCCGGCCGGGGCGGTGCTCGGCCACGAAGCGATCGAGTGGCAGACCCCGGACGCGCTCCATGGCGATGAAGGGCCGGCCGTCCTCGCCGCGACCGACCTCGTAGATGGTGGCGATGCCCGGGTGGGACAGCCGCGCCAGGGCATCCGCCTCGCGACGGAAGCGCTCCTCGCTGCCCTCGTCGTCTCCCACCTCGGCGAGCAGGACCTTCAGCGCGACGGAACGACGCGGGTCTTCCTGGAGAGCGTCGTACACCCGCCCCATGCCGCCACGCCCGAGCAGACCGCGGATCTGGAAGGCGCCGATGCGCTCGGGGAGCTCCGGGATCTCCACCTCGAGCGGGGCGAGCTGTCCGATCGCCCCGCGCAGCTCGTCGACGCGCTCGGCGGCTTCGGGGTGAGCGGCGAGGTACTCATCGAGCTCCGGCGCTTCGCGATCGACCCAGCTCCAGAGCTGCTCGTCGGTGATCTCGGCGTCGCCGGAGAGGCGCGGGGGTTGGGAGGACTCTTCGCTCATCGAGGTGGCGAGGTGCGGTCGCCCGCCCATTACCGTAGCGCGGGCTGGCGCCCGCAACCCCACCGGTCGACAGACCGTTCGGATCACGATTCTCGATGGCATCAAGGCCCTCCCAGCCTGCTTTCTGCGCGCAACGCGCAGAAACCGACTCCGAGCAGATCAGGGTTGCGTCGACCAGTCAAGGCGATGCGATGAGCGCTCCTGGCCGACATCGAACCCCAGCGAGGCGGCGTAGGTCCGGCTCCAGTCCTGCCAGGCGTTGCGGTCGAACGGATCCTCGAGCAGGGCGCGGTTCACGTGGGGAATCCCCGCCAGCGGATCGCCGCGATGCCGAGCGTGGAGCTTCCAGCCGAGAAAGCGTTGCGCCCTGGAGAATTGCGGATGATCGGGTTCGATCTCGAGCCAGAGCGCCTGCGCGGTCTCCAGATCCCCCGCCTCCATCGCCGCGTGCCCCGCCTCGAGGGGATCCGCGGTCGAGGAATGGACGCGCCGGATCCTCGGCGCGGGCTGCTCCTCGCGGCTCAGGGCGCTCAGCGCGTTCACCGCGAGCAGGGCCAGCACGATCAGCGCGAAGGGTGCGAGGATGATCCAGGGGAGAGCGGTCTTCGGACTCATGGGATGGCGGTCGGTGAGAGAGGTGATTCGGGAGAGAGGACACGTGGGGCTGGCTCACGACGGGTGGAAAGTCGCGAGAATCACGGATTCGCTTTTCGCGGGTTTCCACCCGTCGCGCCTCGGAGCAGAGTGTCGGATCCGGCGAACGACGACCGAACTCCCACCCGCCCCGGACTCCACCCATGCTCGAGCGATCGCTACTGCTGCTCCTCCTCGCCACGCCGCTCCCCTCGGCCACCCTCTCCGCGCAGGACCACGACGTCCAGCTCGCCCCCTTCAACGCCATCCGCTGGTCCTCGGAGACGACCGAGGTGCCCGAGGTGCGGATCGGCGAGACCTGGTACACGTGGCTGGAGATCGACGAGATCGAGGTCGGCGAGATCGTCGACTTCTGCCAGGAGCGCTGGCCGGGGAGGTGGCGCAAGCGCGTCGGCGAGGACCTCGTCGAGGCGATCCTCCTGATGGGCGGCAGCGTGAGCTCCGAGGTGGCGCTGGTGGTGCAAGAGCTGCCCGACGGGAAACGCCTCGAGCTGGAGAAGGTGGCGATGACCAGTGCGAACCGGCGGGCCGTGTTGTTGTTCAACCGGGCGGCCGGGAGCGGCGCCGCGCCGCCACCCCAGCCGCTGGTGAAGCGGGTGGAGCGCGAGCATGCGACTCGCATCTCCCCGGAGTACGAATCCCTCACCCGGACGATCGAGTGGAACGGCTGGCGCGGCGGGCCGATGCTCACGCGCCGCGAGGCCGAGGAGGACCTCGATCAGCTCGAGTGGCTCGTCGAGCACACGCACTCCTACCGCTCGCTGCGGGGAGTGGACCACCGAGCGATCTTCGATGCCTTGCGGGCCGGCCTGGACGACGAGCTACCCGTGGGCGCCTTCGCGATCGGAGTCTCCAGGGCGATCGCGCTCCTCGGCGACGGGCACGCGAGGGTGCGGGAGCTGGAGCGGCTCTTGCCCTCGGGGTTCCTGCCCTTCCTCCTGGCCGACAGCGATCGGGGCGTGGTCGCGTTCCAGCCCGATCGGCAGGGGTTCGTCGATCCCGAGCGGCCCTACGTGCGCTCGATCGACGGGCGTCCGATCGCCGAGTGGCTCGACGCGGTCTCGGGAGTGGTCACCGCCGCGTCGAAAGAGACCGCTCGCTTTCGCGCGCTGCGCCGTCTCCGCCATCTGAACTACGCCCGGCTGGAGCTCGGTCTGGAGCTCGCCAAGGAGGTGCGCGTCGAGCTGGTGGCGGCGGGTGGCAACGACCCCCGGACCGTCACGCTCCCGCTGGGCCTCCGCAAGCCGATCTACGGTCCCTGGCCAGTGAACGAGACGGGCCGGCTCAAGGGTGACGTCGGCTACCTCCGCATCCCGTCGATGAGCAGCTCGAGGCCCTTCGTCGAGGGCCTCGTCGAGGCGCTGCACGGTTTCGCCGACACGCGAGCCCTGGTGATCGACGTGCGCGGCAACGGCGGCGGCAGTCGTGACGCGCTGCGGGCGTTGCTCCCCTACCTGATGGAGCCGCGCGAAGAGCGGCGGATCGTCAACGTCGCCGCGTACCGCTTGCCGCCGAACACGGAACCGGGGGCGACCGAGGGGTACATGCAGAATCGCTTCCTCTACCCGAAGAGCTCCGGCCGCTGGACAGCGGACGAGCGGAGGGCGATCGAAGCGCTGGAAGGGCGCTTCACTCCCGACTGGAGGTTGCCCGAGGGTGAGTTCTCGGATTGGCACTACCTCGTCGTCTCCGCGGCCGAACCGGCCAGACGCTACCCCGGACGGGTGTTCCTGCTCCTCGACACCGGCTGCTTCTCCGCCACCGACATCTTCCTCGGCGCCTTCGCCGGCGCCTCGAACGTCACCCTGATCGGTACACCGAGCGGCGGCGGCAGCGGGCGGTCGCAGGGTTCCACGTTCGCCCACAGCGGCCTCTCCCTGCGCCTCTCCTCGATGGCCTCCTATCGACCCGACGGCAGGCGCTACGACGGGCTGGGGATCGAGCCGGACGTCCTGATCCGGCCGCGAGCGGAGGACTCCCTCCTGGAGGGTGGCGACGCGGTGCTGGAGGCCGCGCTGCGGCTCGCGAGGGAATAGCGCGGCCGGCCGTTCGCGTTTCGGACGAGCCTTCGGGCCGGAAGAGGTAAGCTCTGCCGGAGACGTCACTCAGCCCCAGAGGAGGATGCCATGGGCGAACAAGCTGTCTCGAATGACACCGAGCCGAAGGAGACGGGCTGCTGTCCTCGCTTCGACCCCGAACCCTGGGACGGGGCCGAGGTCACCTGGAAGGAAAAGCTCTTCGTCCGCGATCGGGTCCGGTGCCTGTTTCACATCCCGCTCAACTTCGGCGGGGTGATGAAGCGGAACATGGAACGGATCGAAGCCGCCGGTGTGCGTGATCACGCCGATCTGCTACTCACCGACCAGAGCTCCCCGTGGGGAGCCGACGTCTACATCGCCGTCGACGGGGAGGTGCCCGAGGCGCGCCACGAGCGCATCTCCGGCGACTTCTTCCTCATGGTCTTCGAGGGACCCTACAGCCACACGCGCAAGTGGTGCGGGGTGATGCGTTCCAAGCTCGAGGAGCAGGGCCGCAAGCTGAAGAAGCTCTACTACTGGTACACGACCTGCCCGAGGTGCGCGAAGGCCTACGGCAAGAACTACGTCGTGCTGGTCGCCGCCGTCTAGCCGGGGCGTCTTGCTCGGTCACTCGGCGATCCGCACGCGCCGCCCCTCCCGCCAGGTACCCAGCGGCACCGGACGGGTGTTCTGGCCGGTGCGGTCCCACGCGATCGAGCCACCCACCCCCGGCCAAGGGGTGAGCGCGCGGATCGTGTCGCCGATGCGGACCCGATTCGGACCGGCGTTACGGATCGAGGCGAGGAGCAAGGTGACCGAGTCGTAGGCGAATGCCTCGGCGTGATCGGGTTCGAAACCGGCCCGCTGCTCGAACCTCTCGGCGAAGGACTTCGCGGCGTCGCCGACCGCGTCGCGATCCCAGAGGAGCGGGAAGAGCACGCCCTCGGCGGCGAGACCCGCGGCTTCGGCGAAGGCCCGCCGGCCGGCGGAGGGTCCGCCGACCACCGGTTGCTCGAGACCCGCCTCGCGCAGGGCCCGCACGAGGCGGCCGCTCATCATCGGGCGGGCGATGACGGCCACGGCCGCGGGCCCGGCGGCGCGCAGCGCGTCGAGCTGCCCCTCGAAGGAGACGGCTTCCGGCTGGAGCTCGAGGTGGAGCTCCGGCCCCACGTCGCGCGCGTCGAACGCGGCGCGGAGCTCGCGGGCGAGCATGCGCGAGTCGTGATCGGTGCCGCTCATCAGCGCGATCCCACCGCCGCCGGCTGCCTCGATCAGCGCCTCGACCAGGACCGGCGCGAGGAGATGATCCCCCGGCGCCACGGAGAAGATCCACGGCACCCCGGCGAGGTTGGCGCTCTTGTCGGTGCTGACCGGGTTGACGAAGGCGAGGCGCGCCTTGGCGGTCACCTGCTCGACCAGGTGGGCGGAGGCGCTGTCGGGGGCGCCGACCAGCGCCCAGACCTCCTCCTCGTAGACGAGCCTCGTCACCTCCTTGACGCCGGTCCCCCAGGGATTCTCCGACCACACCGGGAGCAGTCGATACGGAACCCCGTCGAGACCGCCGCGTTCATTGGCCTCCTCCACCGCGAGCTCCGCCGCCGACCACATCCCGCCGGCGAGCGAGTGCGCCGGATCGCCGGGGCCGAACCAGCCGATCGCGATCTCGGTCAGGTCTTCGGGAGCAGGGGTCTCCCGGCCCGGGCCGGCGTACGGGTTCGCTCGCTCGCGATGAAGGTACGCTTCCTCTTCGCGCTGGCCCCCGGAGCGATCGCCGAGGCAGGAGGCCAGGACGATGGCGGTCAGCGTGATCGTCAGGAGCGCACCCCCGCGCGCGAGCCTTCGCGGCGCCGAGGCCGGTCGGTGGGGTTCCGGTGAGGTGTGCATCGTCACGGCGCGGGGTGAGCTCCTAGAAGGTGACCAGTCCCCAGCCGCAGGCCAGGATGCCGAATCCGGCGGTCAGCACCAGGATCGGCATCCCGAGCCGCCCGACCCTCTCGCCATCGGCCAGCCGGGCCTCGCGCAGAGCGAACGCACCCGCGAGGAGGATCAACAGCACCCCTACCAGCGAGACCCAGAACTTCCCCAGGAGCGGTCCCGGCGCCTCCATCGTCTCCGCGGCGATGGCCCGCGCCGTCTCGCTGCCTTCGGGGTCGGCGAGCGCCGGGGGGAAAAAGCCGCCCCAGGAGGCGAACTTGGCCAGTCCCTTGGCCAGGTGACCGGCGGCGATCACCACCACCAGCGGCAGGGCGAGACGACGCCAGGCGTCGCCCAGACTCCTCGCTCCGCTCAGCAACACGGTGAGCCCACCGAGCAGGAGCCACAGCAGCGCGGGGAAGACGAGCAGCGTCCAGACTCCCTTGACCCAGCCGTTGCCGGCCGCGAGCCCCAGGAGCGGGCCCACCTGATTCGGCACCCATAGGAAGACGCTCTTGGCCGCGGCCCATTCGGTGCACAGCTCGTAGGTGACGAAACCCGACGCGATCAGGACGAAGGTCGTGATCACCTTCGAGGCACGCCGCTCACGGGCATCGCTCGCGGGGAACGGCCGGCGCAGCAAGAGCTGCAGGTCGTGCGTCGGGCAGGCCGTGAGGCACTGCCCGCAGATCAGGCAGTCGCTGCTCTGCGTCAGCCGGGCGGGGTTCAGCAGGCTGGGGCAGCTCGGGCCCTGCCACCTCGTGCGGTTCCCGGCGTCGACGCAGTCCCGACCCTCACAGCTCGCGCAGGCTTCCGCCGACCCCGGCCGCACGGCGAGCACACCGCCCCGACCGTAGGCGTTCAGCAGGGTGGCCACCGGACAGAAGCCGCGGCAGAAGGCGCGGTCCTTGAAGAAGAGGCCCACCACCACGGCGCCGGCCAGCATGATCCAGAGGAAGAGCGAGGTGTAGGCGGGCACGCGGTGCAGGTGGATCCCGGCGACCAGCATCTGGACGAGCAGGTACAGCGCGACGACCAGCGCCCCCGAGCGGAGCCAGACCCCGAGCCCTCTCTGCCGGAGGCCGAGGCGGCGTCCGAGCCGCTCGCCGACGTTCGCCACCAGCTCGAGCGGACAGACCGCGCACCAGGCCCGTCCGAGAAAGACGGCGGCCCAGACCATCGCCGGCCACCACAGGCCCCAGACGAGGAGCTGCGTCAGATTCGCCTTGGCGAAGAGCTTGTCGGGCACGTCGGAAGGAGCGACCACGCGCCAGGAGACGACCGCCAGAGCGACGAACAGGACCAGCGTGACCGCCTGGAAGACGTAGGGAAAACCCGTCCAGTTGACCAGCCCGGCGACGGCGCGGAGCCGAAGCAGGTCGTATCCGGAGTGAGCGCTTTCACGATCGATCCGCTGGCTCCTCTCCACCATGGCCCGATTAGAGCATTTCGGCAGGCGCCGGGGCCACACCAGGACACCCGCGGCAATGGCCACTGCCGAGCGGACGGTCACCGAGCCGGGTCTTCCGAGCACCCGGTGGAGATGATCACGGGCCGGACCGCGGCAGTGGTCGTGGCAGCCCGGATCTCCTATCCTCCGAGGGGAGGGCGGCACCCCGACCTCGATCTCCACCTGGTCAAGTATCTTGAGTACTCTGCCTGAAGCCACCTCGAACGAGCTGTCGCCGAGTAGCGACGAGGCCACCTTGCGTGCGGACCTCGGCAAGTTCGTGGGCAACAACGCGCACTACTACCTCCGGCGGTGGTTTTCCGGCGGGGGCACGGATCCCGGGAACCCTGGATTCAATCTCGCGGCCTTCTTCCTCGCCGGAGCGTGGCTCGGCTACCGGAAGATGTACCGAGTGGCCTGCCTCTTCTTCGGCATCATCTGGATCGAGACCCTGCTCGAGGAGATCGTGTTCGTCGAGGTGCTGGGATTGCCCGAGACGCCGCAGGGCATCTGGCAGGGGGTGGGCATCGCCGCCGCGGTCATCGTCGGCTCCTTCGGCAATCGATGGTACCTGTCCCACGCGCGGCGGGAGGTCGAGAAGGCGCACGCCGAGGGACTGGCGGGCCGCGCGCTCGCCGCGAGAATCCGGAAGCGCGGCGGCACGAGCGTTTTCGCGGGCATCGCCGTTCCTCTCGTGGCCTTCGCCGTCCTGCTGGCGGCGCTCGTGGGGATGGACTACGCGTTGCATCCGGCCACGTACGATCCCTCGATCTCGTTCTACGAGAACGACGAGGTGATCATGGCGGACGGCGTCGGCGAGGCCGATGCCCGGATCCTCGCGCAGGCTCTCGAGACGGTAGGCTTCTTCGGCGGCAAGGGCGCGTCCGTTCGCCTGGCGAGAGAAGAGGAAGGGCATACCGTGTCGTTCGTCCTCCTGCGTGATGCCTGGAACGAGGCGGAGACCGTCGAGGGCTTCCGTACGCTCGGGGAGCACCTGGCCGAGGAGGTCCTCGAGAACCCGCTGACGGTCGAGCTCTGCGACGACTCGTTCGACGTGCAGAAGACGCTGACGATCGAGTAGGACGGCGCGGAGGTCCGCCGGGGCGACGGGGATCGACCTGCCCAGAGCGGCGGGCCTCACAAATGCCATTTTTCTGGCATTTTGACTCACCCGTTCGCAGAACTGCCAATATTCTGGCACTTGCTCAACAGGGGGGCCAGGCACGAAGGAGGAGGCCGATCATGGACGGACAGGAGGATCTCAGCCGCCGGGAGCGGGCGATCATGACCATCGTCTTCGCGCGAGGAAAGGCGACCGCCGTCGAGGTGTGGAAGGACCTCAGCGATCGCCCCTCACGGACGGCGGTGCGGACGATGCTGCGAACCCTGGAGGAAAAAGGGCGCCTGAAACACGAGAAGCGCGGTCGCGAGCACATCTACAGCCCGACTGCGCCGCGTCGAATGGCGGGACAGAAGGCGTTGCGTGGTGTGCTGCGCACCTTCTTCGACGATTCCCTGGAGGAGGCCGTCGCCGCCCATCTCGCCAATGCCCGCTCTCGGCCATCTGCCGAGGAGCTGCGCCGGCTGGCCAGGTTGATCGAGGAGACCAGTGAGGCCGAGGAGGAAGACCGATGAGTGCCGTCGAAGTCCTGGTCGACGTCTCCCTCCGGGCGACTCTGGTCCTCGCGTGCGCGGGAGGGCTCGCCGTTGCGCTCCGGAAGGCGTCGGCGGCGCACCGGCACACGATCTGGCTGGCGGCGATCGTGGGCGTGCTCGCCCTGCCACTGCTCGCGTTTGCGCTGCCGAGCTGGCGGGTTCTGCCTCGATGGTCGGGGACCACCGCCGTCGAAGTGGCGAGCGGTGTCACGGTCGAGACGAAACATGACGCCGAGAGCAGGGCCTTCGTCGAGCCTCCTCGAGTGATCGAGGCGCCTCTGATGGCCCCTCTCATCGAGTCGGAGCTCTCCTCCTCGCCGGCTGCCGGCACTCCGGTGACCGTCACCCGTTCGGTGAACGAGAGTCGGCCCTGGCCGTGGCAGCGCTGGGTCCTGCTCGCCTGGGGAGCCGGGTGCCTGGCCGTGATCGCCCGGACCTTGCTCGGCGGGTGGAGTCTGCGGCGGCTCGAGCGTTCCTCGCGGCGGCTCCTTCGCGGGCCGGTGGCCGAGCTCGCGCAGGCCGTGTGTGGGGAGCTCGCGCAGGCCGTGTGTGGGGAGCTCGGCCTGCGGCGCAGAATCGTCCTCTTGCGGAGTGAGGATCGTGACATGCCGATGGCCTGGGGATTCTTCCGCTCCCGACTGCTCCTTCCGGCGGATGTCGAGCAGTGGCCGGCTTCACGCCTGCGCCCGGTGCTCATGCACGAGCTGGCCCACGTTCGACGAGGCGACTGCGCCACCCAGCTCCTGGCGGAGCTCTGCTGTGCTCTCCACTGGTTCAACCCGCTCGCCTGGTGGGCGAGACATCGGGTCCGGGAGGAGCGCGAGCTGGCCTGTGACGACGAGGTGTTGAATGCCGGGGCGGTGCCCCGTGACTACGCCAGGGAGCTGCTGAGGATCGCCGGAGGCCAGGGAGCGGCGGATCTCGTCGAACGAGCCGCGATCGCCATTGCCAGGCGATCGAGCCTGGAGAGGAGGATGCGCTCCATTCTCGACCCGCGCCGCGATCGTCGAGGGGCGAGTCGTACGAGCCTCGTCGGCACCGCGGTCGTGCTGGGGCTCGTCCTTCCCGCGCTGGCGATGGTCCATGCACAGGAAGTCGAGGTGCCCGACTCGGCTCACGAAGCGGACACGACCGGGGAGGCGGTGGTTGCCGGTCCCGAAGCGTCGGACACGATCCTCCGCGGGCAGCTGGTCGATCAATTCGGCGCCCCCGTCGCGAACGCCGAAGTCCACCTGGATCAGATCGAGGGCCGCCCCTTCCCCGGGGAAGAGGAGTCCGCGGACGAATGGAAGGACCCGGGTCCGGTGACCACCGATGCCGAGGGTCGCTTCGTCTTCCAGCTTGTCCTCGACCGGCCGAGGATGTTCGCCGCCCGAGGCGAATTCGAAGATCGCTTCGAGGCGCACTCGTCCTGGCAGATGCTGGAACCCGGCGAGGCCGTCGACCTCGGCACGATCCCGGTCCGGCCCGCGGGCTCGTTGCGGGTACAGGTCGTGGACCCGCAAGGCGTGCTCGTGACCGAGCGCGGCTGGCAGGTGGAGGTCCAGCCCCTTCACCTCCCGACTCGCAGCGGGGCGTTCGCTAGAGTCTCTTTGAGTCTCGGCCAGGAGTACGACGAGACGGCGCAGAAGCACTTTTCCTGCGTCCCGGTCGGCCGGGTGCGCGTCGAAGCAAGCAGCGAGCGCGGCTCGGTCGCGATAGCGCAGGAGGTCGAGATCCTCGAAGGAGTTGAGCAAGAAGTACAGCTGCTCTACACCGGCGGTGACCCTCGAAAGCGGATCGTCGTCAACGTGCGCTCGGAGGCCTACTTCTCCTACGTGCCAGAGGACCTGACCGTTCAGGCCTGGCTGCCTGGTGAGAAGCCGCGGACTGCCCCGTGGACCGAGAATCGGCGGCAGTACATCATCTCCAACCTCGATCCCGGAGCCTACACCGTCGAGATCGAGCACCCGACCTTCGCCTCGTGGCGGCAGGAAGGGGTCCAGCCGGGGACCATTGTCGAGGCGGGCTTGCGGGGAAGTGCGTCCATCCTTCTGGAGGTCACCGACGGGGCGACCGGGCATCCGCTCGACGACTACGAGCTGCTCATCGGCTACCTGGGCTTGTGGATCCCCGACCGACTCGAGACCTTGCGAGGGCGCGATGAACCGCTGCCGGAGTTCGGACTCTACACCGGGTTCCTGCCCACGGTGTTCCGGGGCTCGAAGCACTCCCATCCGATCCTGCCCGAGATCTTCGAGCTGGGCGTGCGTTGCCCGGGCTACCCCGATCAACGCTTCCCCGTCGAGCACCTCGAACCGGGGGAGGCGCGCCGGATACAGGCGGTGCTGCTTCCCGGAACACGGCTCGAGGGTCAGGTCTTTCTCGCCGATGGACGGACGGCCGCCGCCGAGACCGAGGTGACGCTCACTCGTGGCTACAACGCGGGCATCGTCGGAGGAGGTAGTGTCGGCTACGGGCGCGGCCAGGAGGGGTATACCCGCTCCGTTGCGCGGCAATGCAAGACCGACTCCGACAGCCGGTTCCACTTCGACGAAACTGATCGAGGGACCTGGACGGTGTGCGCATCGCTCGGCGAGTGGGTCTCCGCCGACGAGACCTTCGAGCTCAAGGGCGAGAGCGAGCGCCGGCTGACCCTGCGCTTGCCGGAGAGTGGCACCGTCTCCGGGCGGGTACTCCTTCCCGATGGGGAAGGCCGGTATGGGGTATTCCTGAGCGCGCCTCGTGTCGAGCCGGATTATCCCCACTCGCGCAGCATCGATCTCCTGGGCTCCACCGATCTGGATGAAGAGGGACGGTTCCACCTCGGGGCACTGCCCGCAGGTGAGCTCGAGCTATCCGTCATTCTCCGGGCGCCGTCCCAGGCTGGGGGCTATTCCAACTGGGAGATCGGGGCTCGCGAAAGTATCCAGGTCCGCGCCGGGGAGGAGACCAAGTGTCTCATCGACGCTTCCCGGAGTGACCTGGCCACGGTTCGCCTTCGGCTGGAGGTCTATGGCGCACCGAGCTCCACCATGGCCTTCCAGCTGCTCTCGGCCGAGCCCCGGGTCCAGCTCCGCTCCGTTCGCACCACCAGAGGGGAGGTCCGCGACGGCTACCGCCACCTCGGCGTCTTCGAGTCCGGCAAGTGGCAACTGGTTCTGGTCGCCGGAGATCGCAGCTGGCGCTGGTACCGGCCCGAGGTGCTCGACCTCTATCGCGGCGAGAAAGCCAGGATCGAAGTGGAGTTGCACCACGTGGATGGTGAGTTGCGCTTCCTCGAAGAAGGAAGCGGCGAGGTGCTGGCCAACTGCGAGATTCCCTGGGAGGCCAGCCTGTTCCCCAGCGGTGCGGGAGTCAGTCCCCCGCCCCTGCACACCGACGACGACGGCCGTGTCCGGCTTCGCCTGCCCGCGGGCGAGCTGGAGCTGCATCTCGGCCACGCGCCCGTGCGGCTCACCTGGCCCCCCGCGGAGCCGGAGGAGATCGTGGTGAAGCTGCGCAGGTAGCGCAGATCGGAGCTCGACCGGAGTCTGGGCTACACCAGGACGTCCGCGTCGGTGACACAGACCGAGCACCCGCGAGCGGATCGTGAACAAGAGCTTGGCGACGGTTCCGTATCCCTTTCGATCGGCTGTCAGCCACATATCGAGTTCCACGGGACACCGAGCGAAACGGGGGGATCGGGCTTCGACATCCAGGCCACGGAGGTGATGAACAGGACCTGGTCGATGTTCGTGTACAGCACTACCGGGTCCGATGACCTCAACTACTACAGCGGAACGCTTTGCATCACGGACCTCCTCCACCGCGGGCCGGTGCTCCTCTCCACTGGAGTCGGTCCTCCGGGGAAGGACTGCAGCGGTTCCTTGAGCTTCGACTTCAACGCCTAAACAGCCAGCGGGATCAACCCCGCGCTCGTCGCCGGGCAGAGCGTCTGGGGTCAGTATCTGGTGCGCGACCCGAGCGGTCCGGCATACGCCCCCGGAACCCTGACCAACGCGGTGGTCTTCACGATCGGACCCTGATCGCACCGGCGGAATGTCGGTCCGGGGATCGCGGGAGGCTCGCCATCGGGGATCTCAGTCAACGAGGCTGATCCGGGGGCTCGAGGGACTGACTGATGAAGTGGCGAGGCCTCTCACAAACGGGCTCCGTATCCCGGTCTCTCGGGCTGCGGGATTCGATCTGGATCACTTCTTCACGTTGTGCATCAGGAGCGGCGAGGTCCGCACGGTGACCAGTGCCTCGAAGTCGACTCCCGACAGGACCCGCACCTCCTCCATCGCCGGCAGGTGCACGGCGACGTCGGGCACACCATCGCCGTTCGTATCGCCGAGAGCGCAGGTGTCGATGCCGATGTACTTGACGTCACGGGCCTCGATCGGAAGCGCCCTGTCGGGGATCTCCTCCAGTACTCCCCCGATCATCGACTGCAGGACTTCACCCGTGGCCCCCGAGTGCAGGATGGAGAATCCCCCGTCCACGTCGTCCTCTTCGTTCGCACCGATCAGGTACTCTGCCACGCCGTCGCCGTCGAGGTCGTCGATGACGTCGAGGCTGGTGCCTTCCCCGCGCAGGTAGCCGCCGTTGTAGTCGTGACGACGCAGCTCCTTCCCCGTCGCTCCGGAGTACAAGAGGACGTAGTAGTTGATGATCGACAGCAAGACGTCATCCACCTCATCCCCGTCGGCGTCGCCGAGGTTGCGTATCACCCAGGTGCAGCCCCGGGGCAACTCGGAACGCTGATGGGACGACCGCGTCCAGGGATCGAGAACCTCGAGCGTGTCGGGGCGCTCCTCTCCGTTCTCCGATTTCCCGTGTTCGAGCGACACGACGAGCTCGGCGCGTCCGTTCCCGTCACGATCGGTGACTAGACCGACCACGTCGCTGAGCTTCTCACCGGGATGCGTTCCGTAGATCTCGGCTTCGGTCCACTCCGGTCTCGGAGACTCCGGCTCGCAACCCAGCGCTCGAAGCAGCTCACCCGTCTTTCCCGAGTACAAGAGGACCAGTCCGACTCGAGGCAGGTAGCTCCGGTGCGCCTTGCGGTAGACGACGAGGTCCGGCACTCCATCTCCATCGACGTCTTCTCCCCCATCGAGGCTGCGCCCGAACCCGGGGCTCTTGAGATCTCGGGGGAGCTCGAAGAGCACGCTCCCGTCCGCGCCGGAGAAGATCCACAGCGGCCCGCCGCCGGAGACCGCCAGCTCGTCCTTTCCGTCACCGTTCCAGTCGCCGACGTTCTCCAGCGCGCGACCGAAAGCGGGGCAACCCCGCGGAGGTTTCAGGGTCCTGAGCAGCTCGCCGTCCTTCCCCGACAGGATCCAGACACGATCGAGCGGTGGCTCGGGGCCGGTCTCCAGGAAGTCGACGGCGCCTGCGCCCCGCTCGGCGACGGCCACGTCGCAGGCGCCATCGCCGTTCACATCGCCCGCCGAGGCGATCGAAGAGCGGCGGTCGGTGCAGGGGCCGGTGGCGGCCGGCGAAGCGACGAGGGGGACGGTAAAGAGGAGCAGGGCGAGAGCCAAGCGGCGAGCGGTGTCGGGCTTCATTCACCCTGGAACCGACCCGACTCGCGAGAGTTCCGGAGGGAAGGCGCGAATCCGGCCGGCGCCCGGAAACGTGGTGGGGCGTCCCTTTCGCCGGTCTTTTCTGGGAACTCCTGTAACGTATTCCCCCCACCCTTCGAGGTAGAGGGGAAAGACATGGCGGGACGAGAGGACAGGTTGATGGCGCGGTGGTGCCGGAGTGGAGATGTCGAGGCGCTCGGGGCCCTCTTCGACCTCAACGCCCCGGGGCTGTTGAAGCTCGCGATCCACCTCGTCGGTGACCCAGCCGAAGCGGAGGACCTGGTGCAGGCCACGTTCCTCGCGGCGATCGAGCAACGAAAGCGCATCGACCCGTCGCAACCGGCCAAACCCTGGCTGGTCGCAGTACTCCAGCACAAAGCCATCGATGCACGGCGGCGTGCGGCACGGAGCCTCGATCCCGAGGTGCTCGTGCGCGTGGAGGACGATGCCTCGCGTCCGGCTGAGCGGCGTGAGTTGTCAGGAGTTCTGGCGAAGACGATCGATCGTCTCGAGGAACCCTACCGGCAGATCGTTCTGTTGCGCTTGCGGCACGGGCTGGCGGCGGCCGACATCGCTCACGTGCTCGGGAGCAACCCGGGTACGGTGCGCGTTCAGCTCCACCGCGCTCACGAGAAGCTGCGGCGCCTCCTGCCTGCTTCGATGGCGTCGGCCTTCGCGTTCGCGCATCCGCGGGGGCTCAAGGCCGTCAAGTCGGTGGTGCTCGAGGAAGCGAACCTCGTCGGCGCCGCCCTGACCTCGACCTCTTGGATCGGAGCCTGGATCATGGGCCAGAAGATCGCCATCGCCGCGGCGGGAGCCATTGCGCTCGTCGTGGCCGCCGCCTGGTATGCACGGACTCGCGGACCGGCGGAGACGGAACCCGAGGTCTCCGCTATCGGCAAGGCTGCCGAGCCGGAACCCGACGGGTTTCCCGTCGAGAGGGGGCTGCTCGCGACCGGCACTCACGGAGTGTCGGATCCTACGCGCGTGAGGCTCGGCCAGGTGGGTACGCCCGACTCAGGGGAGGTCGTGGTGTCGGGCTCGGTCTTCGACGCCGAGACCAACGAGCCGGTTGCAGGCGCACTCGTGCAGCTCTTCGCCCCGCGCGAGCTATCGCTCCTGGAGGCGGTGCGGGCCAATCCCGAACTGTTCGAGATCCGAATGAACGGTGTTCCGCACCCACGCCTGGGAGCCGACTGGCCCCACCTGAGCGGGCTCTCCGCAGTTGCGCGCTTCGGACGCGAGCCAGTGGGCGTCTACGGCGAGTCAAAACCCGGCACGCTCCCCATCGCCGAGAGCACGACCGGAGCGAACGGCGCATTCTCCCTCCCGTGTAGTGAAGAGGGTGGATTGCTCGTGTGCGAGCACCCGGACTACGGTCGTCGCTGCCGCGCCGCCCACGATCCCTCCCTCGAATGGAACGTCGGGCTACTGAAGGAGCGTGTATTCAGCGGGAGGCTGTTGCACGCCAGGAACGAGCCGCTGCCCCACCCCCTGACGCTCGTGCTCACCGCGCGCGGAGACCGGCTGGAAACCCCGGTGGGCGCACGATCCGGCAGCGGAGTGGTCGCAGCGGCACGTACGGAAGCGCTCGGTTCCTGGACGACGACCACCGACGAGGCAGACAGCTTTCGCGTCGCCGTCGCCGCCGACGAGGTCTCCTTCGAGATCCTTGATCCGGGTTGGCGGGAGCGACTCTCCGGTGTCTACGACGTCGGGACGCCCGCGCTGATCATCGTGGAGCCCGTCCCCATCCTCCACTTCAGCAACGCGTCGACCGGTGCACCGATCGAGCGCGTCCACCTAGTGGGCCGCGAGTTGCGAAACGGCTACGTGCGCTGGTCAGGCGAATTCGACGCCCCCGAAGGGAAGTTGACCCTTCCCGGCAGCTCCGTCCTCCATTCACTCTCGAGATCCACGCTGGCGTTTTCGGCGTGGGCGGAGGGATACGCGGAGGCGAGCTTCGTGATCGGCAAGATCGAAGAGGTGGGGATCATCGAGGTTCCTCTCTCCCGCGGAGAGCCGAGCGAGGTCGCGGGAGTCGTGCGACGCGGAAACCGAGCCTGCAACGGTGCGGAAGTCGCCCTTCTCGGCCACAGTCACCTGCAGTGGACGGAGAGTGAGGACACCCTCGTCGACGCCGTGCACGCCGACGAAGCGGGACGATTCAGGCTTTGCGCCGGGAAGGGCAAGTACGTCGTCCGGGTCATCGAGGGCGAGACGACCTACTTCGAGCTCGTGGTGTTGCCGGCCGAGGCCCTTCTCGATATCGACCTGGACGCAACCGGGCGCATCGAGGTCGAGATCGTCGACACGCAGGGAGCTCCCCGCGGTGACCATGTGCTGGCACTGAGTGGAGAAGATGGCCGCAGTCTTCGCCGGAACACCGATGGCGCAGGTCGGGCCTGCTTCCCGAACTTGAGCCCGGCTGTCTTCAAGATCCTGGTCCCGCACGTGACCACGGAGGGATCCTTCGGGGCGGACGAACTGGTCGAGGTCTCGCTCGAGCGCGGCGAGGTGCGGCACGTGCGAGTCGAGATCCCTGCGTTGACCGGCCCACGCCACGTACGCGTCGTCTGTGGAGAGGTGAGTGACTATGGAGCATGGCGAGCGCGCTACACCTACCGAATCGAGTGGGTGGCGTTGCATCACGACGGTACGGTGCCGCTGGACCTGGCCACCGATGCCTTCGCGCTCGAGATCGCGGCCCCTGATGAAAGGCGCTGGAGTCTGCCGATCCCCAAGGAGGCGCCGGATGGGCACGTCATCCAGCTACTCGGGGGAGAGGGCTCCTATCGCGGCTTGTTGCTCGACGGGAAGGACGCCCCCATCGCCGGGGCGCGCGTGTTCGCTCTTCCGAGGGAGGGAGACCTCGATGCTCGAGTTCGGGCTTCCTGTGTGACCGATGCGCAGGGGGGCTTCGAGCTGCTGGGTCTCTCGCCCTGTGTCCACAGCCTCGTCTTCCGCGCGGATCCGGAAAAGGGCCACGGAGACGACTTTCGCTGTGTCTTCAAGGGCATGAGCTACGTGCCCGCCGAGCCCGCTTCCGGCGACGCCTGGCTGGAGATTCGCCTGGCTCGCGCGAAGGGAAAGGTGCGGATGTACGGAACGGTTCGAAAAGAGGCGGATAGATCGCCAATGCCGGGGGCGCTGGTCTCGTTCACCTGCACCTTGGCGAGCGAGACGGGAACCATGCAGCTGGGCAGCGATGCATCGACTTGCCTCACGGATGGGGATGGACGTTTCGAGGTCTCGCTACCACGAACACCGGAGCGGTGGGTGCGGGTCTTCGGAGCGGATCGGAAGGGCGGAGCGCTGGTTACGCTGGATATGGAGGATGCGGGACTCGAGGAGGAGGTTGGAATCGAGATCCTGGTGCCCTAGGGGAACGACTCCGGCGTCACGACGCGTGAGCCAATGGAACCGAGCCGCGTCACCGAATCACGGCAGCCACACGACGGAATACCCGTTGGTCGTGTTGAAGTCGTTCACCCCGTGACCGCACAGCGGGTTGGTGGTCGTGCGGTAGAGGCACTGGTGGTACTGCACCTCTCCCGCCGTGACACCGCCCGCTGCAGCCAGCCCGGTCGTCGTGCTCGAGCCACCCGCCGCGTCGGCGAAGAGCACCTGCAAAGCTGTCGCCGGCTCCCCGATGCAGCGGAGGCCGTCCCCCCAGAGAGTGGGTGGGGACTGAGCCTCGTCCGCCTGCAAGTAGAGACAGACTCGGTTCGGCTCCGCGTGAGTGGTGGTCAGGGTGAAGGAGTCGTCACCGGTGCTGGGCTCGCCACTGCCGGCGAGGAGCGCTCCACTGGCGAAGACCCCATTGTCGCAGCCCGACCCCGGCACGCTGCCGTCGTTGTCGTTCCCGCAGGGACAAACCCCGCTTCCGTTGTCGCCGTCGCAGTAGCCGGTTCCCGGATACGGGTACACGTCATCGGAGAGCCACGCACAACCGGTGTCCACGCTGTCGACCATGGTCCACAAGGTTCCCACCAGCGCCCGGGACCCGACAGCGAGACGCAGATGCCGAACTGCTTGTCGGCAGACGGATCCCGCGCGACGAGCTTCTGCGGTTGCTCCCCGGTCTCCACGTCGAACACGTACGCCGAGCCGCACGAGTCGTACGAGCTCGTGCCGACGAAGATATCGTGGTTTGGCGCCCCGATCAGGGCCAGGTCACTGGAGAGGGCTACACTCCAGCCGAAGTCGTCGCCGTAACCCGGATCCTGTGCGACGAGCCTCCTTCCCGAGGCATCCGGGTGTGGGTGCTGTCCACTGGCAAGCGTACCCACCATCGCGCAGCAGAGCCACGCGCCCCGCTTCAGCGACCACCGCTCGGCATTCATCGACTTTCCTCGTGCTGTCTCGCTTCGTGCGTCCAGGTCTCCCCGGAGCTCTCTCCGGGAAAACCGCCGATCGTGGTCGTGATGCTCTTCGGATTCCTGCTGATTCGTTCAATCGGGGCGGGATTCCCAGCTGTGGTGCGGCGCCATTCCGTTCCCTCCGCACGGCTCGCGTTGGCGGAAGAACCGATTCCCGCCGGCATCGGTCCGATCGGAGCACGCTCGGAAGATCTCGGTTTCCTTGCAGGCCTCGATCGCGCTCCTCGCCCTCTCAGTCGGACCCGGACTTCGAGCCACGAAAGGTTCGAGGCGATCCGGTTCACTCTGGTCACCGACGCGAACACTGGAGGCGCTACCGCCATGAAGATCAACCACTCAGGACCGACGACTACCCGAGCCCTTTTCCTCTTCCTGGCGACCCTCGCCACTACCGGTGCCGCTCACGCCCAGGGAGTCGGTTCCACCTTCGAGATCCGCGACGGCGACTGGAACTACTGGTCCAACCCCGGCGCGGTCTTCGAGGCGGCTCGTCTGACCCGCGAGGAGCCGCCGCAACGTCCCTCGACGACGAACCGCACGCTGCGCGGCGACGTCGAGACGATCGTGCTCAAGGCGCTGGAGAAGGAGCGCCGGCAACTGCTACGCGGGCGTGGCGCGTTACGAGGAAGCGGAGGCGGCGTTCGACGAGGCGCTGGCTGGCCTTCGTCGCGTGCTCGGGCCCGATCACCTCGAGACGCTCAACCGAACGCAGCTCTTCGCCGAGTTCCTCGGAGACCTCGGTCGCTTCGACGAGGCGGAGCCGCTTCTCCTGCGGACGCTCGAGGCGTACCGGCGCGTCCTGAGCGACGATCACCTGTCGACGGTCACCCTGGTCAGCGACCTCGGGCTCCTGTACTACGAGCAGGGGCGCAACGCCGAGGCGGCGCCGCTCCTGATCGAGGCGTTCGAGCAGAAGCAGCGGCTGTTCGGCGAGGACAACGACGCCCTGCTCACGGCGATGAACAACCTCGCCGGGATCTACTGGGCGGAGCGACGGTACGACGAAGCCGAGCCACTGTTCTTGAAGGCGTACGAGGGCAAGAGGCGAACTCTCGGTGAGGACAGCCTGGCCACGATCTCCACGCTCAACAACCTGGCGAGCTTGTACCTCAGGCAGAAGCGGTTCCCCGAGGCCGAGTTACGTTTCGAGGAAGGGATCGCGGCGTTGACCCGGGTCCTGGGTGAAGAGAGCCCGCAGACCCTCGCCTCGATGGGCAATCTCGGCGTCCTGTACAAGGACATGGGTCGTCTCGACGAAGCCGAAACACTGCTCGTGAAGTCGCTCGAAGGACTGACCGAGACGATGGGCGCGGACTTCTGGTTGACCCTCGATACGCGGACCAGCCTCGGGATCGTCTACACCGAGCAGGAGCGGTACGAGGAAGCGGAGTCCATGCTGTTGGAGACGCTCGCCAGTCGGCCGGAGACGGCCGGTGCCGACGCTCCCAAGACGATGATCACGCTCACTCGCCTCGTCGAGCTGTACGTGCGCCAGGAGCGCTGGGACGACGCCGAGCCGCTGGCACGCGAGCTGGTCGAGAAGACCGAGGAGGACGCCACCCGCTACGAGGATCGCCAGGCGCTGCTGGAGCGAGTCCTGAAGAGAGGCGGCGACTGATCGCGCGGGCGACCGCGGCTATTCCATCGCCTGCTTGAGCCAGGCGCGGGCCATGCGCCAGTCGTACTGCAGCTTGCGGACGGAGACCCCGAGCACGTTCGCCGCCTCCTCGGCGGAGAGGCCCGCGAAGAAACGCAGCTCGACGATCTGGGCGAGGTGCTCGTCCATCTCCCCCAGCTTGTCGAGCGCTTCGTCCAGCGCGAGGAAGTCGACGTCGGGTTCGCCGAGGAGGACCTCGACCTCCTCGAGCGGTTGCCGGGGCCGTCCTCCACCGTGCTTCTCGGCGAGCCTCCGCCGCGCGTGGTCGATCAGGACCCTCCGCATCGCGCGCGCGGCGATGCGCATGAAGTGGCTCTTCCCCTCGAACTCGGCCTCCTCGCCCCCACCCATCTTGAGGAACGCCTCGTGGACCAGCGCCGTCGTCTGCAGCGTGTGCCCTCGCCGCTCGCTGCGCATGTAGTGATGCGCCAGCGATCGGAGCTCGTCGTAGACGAGCGGCAGCAACGCGGCCTCGACGTCCTCCTTTCCCTCGCTCAACCGGGCGATCAGGGCGCTGGGGTCGGGGTCGCGGTCCATGGGGGGATTGTAGGGTGCCTCCGCCATTGGCAGCCAGCATCGCAACGCGCCCTGTTCACTCCCGCTCCATCCACACCAGGTAGCGATACGGGAAGGACACCTCCCTGAAGGTCGAGGTCCCGACCTTCTGGGTCGCGCAGACCTTCCACCCCGGCGAGTCCAGCACGAGGAGCGAGGGGCGCTTGCGCGCGGCGATGCGGATCATTCCCTCCTCGTCGCTGTGGCCCACGAGCTTCCCGTTCACTTCGACACCGACTCCGGGGATCGGGGGCGCGGCCTGGCCCACGCGGTGCGAGGCGGCGGGGAAGGTCCATCCTGCCCAGGGACCGGGGTCCTCGGCGAAGGTGTTGGGGTTCCCCGAACGGAAGTGCAGGACCGCCCCCCAGCCTGGATCCAGCTCCACCTTCGCGATCCGCTCGCCATTCTCGTCGCGGAAGTCGGCCTCGGTGCCGCAGGTCGGCGCAAAACCGGGCGCCCAGACGGTGAAGCGCAACGGTGATTTGTCCGGGAGCTTCCAGCGGGTCGTGTTCCTCGCGTAGTCGAACGTCTCGAGGATTCCACCGGGCCCGAAGTACACCAGGAACGAGGCCGGCCCCTCCTCGTTTCGACTCGAAGAGACCTCGAATCCGTGAGGCACGAGATCGGCATCGGCGACCAGCTGGAGACGAATGGGCGCCTCCGAGGCCTCGAACTCCGCCGTAGCCGGCGTCCAGCGCGGGAGAAGGTCGAGGCCGATACCGAGGTGTACGAACTCGGCGTCGGGTGTATAGGCGGGGGCGAGGACCCGTTTCGTTCGATCCCCCTCCGTCCATCCATCCAGGTCGAGCCAGGCTCTGGCGTACGCGCCGGCGGCCTTGAGCCGCAGCAGCGACATGTAGCGACCGCGCCCTTTCTCCTCGGGGCGGGGATCGTCGAATCGGATCTCCGACCACCACCGCCCCCTCCTCTTCACGCGCGCCAGCTCGATCGGCGCGGGCTCGTTCAGGCCCTTCTTCAGCACGACCTCGCGCTGCTCGAGCTTGCGACCATCCGCGTAGACGAGCAGCGTCCTGGGGCCGGGCGGGAGGTGCTCGAAGACGAAGTACTCGTACCGGGAGAAGCCCGTGGGAATGCGGTCGAGCCTCTGCTCCTCGAAGATCGGCGGACGGTCGGTCGAGGCGAGCTCGGCCGCGGACGGCAGGAGGACGACGCGAACCGGCGTCGAGGACCAGCCGCCCCCCTTGAACACGACCTCGCCGGTCAGGTGGCAGGCCCGGTGCTCGGGCTGCTCTGCCACGGGCACCGTAACGGGTGCCTGCCTCCCCACCGTGCTCTCCACCGGCGCGCTCCCGACGAGGTTCTCAAACCGCTGCCGGACCTCGAGCCGCACCCGGTACGACGGGTCCGGCTCGAACTCGACGGTGGGGAAGCGAACCCACGGTCCGTCCTCGCCGGCGCGAACGGGAATCCAGGACCAGGTCCGGTCGGACATGTCGACGCTGCCGTACTCGGATTCGATGTCCGCTCCGGTCCACTCTTCCGAGCCCACTCGACTCTCGGAGTAGATCCGCAGGCCCTCCTCGTGGACCTCGAGGGCGTTCGGCGTCCCGGGGTGAAGGCGGGACTCGACGAGACGCGCTTTCCAGTCGTCTCCCGGGAGCGCTTCGTCGGAGTCGAAGCGGAGCGGATAGGTCGGACCGAGCCGCGCGCCGATGACGTGCGGGCCGAAGATCGGATCCAGCTCGGTCCGCTCCACGACGACCGTGCCGCGATCGGTCACGGTGGCGTGGAGGTTCGGAGGCAGGATCGACTCGCGACCGCGGAAGGAACCGTCCTTGTCGGTTCGCACGCTCTGACCGAGCCCGGTGCCGACGAACCTGACGACGAGCTCGGACACCGGTTCCTGGGTGCGCGAATCGCAGACCGTGCCGTGGATGATTCCGAGCGGCAGCCCCGGCGCGTTCCCTGGCACGGAGAGCTCTTCGTCGGGGGCGACGTCGGGTACTGGGTCTTCCGGTACCGACGTTTCCGGGCTCGCGACGGGCTCTCGTAGCAGCCCGGGGTCTCCATCGTCATCGTCAATGGCGCGTGGCGCGAGATCCTCGGCTGGATCCGAAGCCGGTTTCGAATCCAGTGCGCGCCAGAGCGCGAAGATGGCCAGCGACGCCACCAGCAGCACCGCACCGATGATCGCCGTGTCTCGTACCCTGGAAGTCACGAGGCCATCGTACTCCGAAGAGGCGGCGAGGTCCCGGATTCGGGCTCCACCCGCAGGATCACTTCTTCACGTTGTGCATCAGGAGCGGCGAGGTCCGTTTCGTGACCAGCACCTCGTAGTCGACCCCCGACAGGATCCAGACGCGGTCGAGCCGTGGTTCGGGGCCAGGCTCCAGGAAGTCGACTGCGCCGGGACCGCGCTCGGCCACGGCCAGGTCGCAGGCTCCGTCGCCGGTCACGTCGCCGGCGGAGGCGATCGAACAGCGGCGATCCGTCTCCGCGTCAGCGGCGGCGCGGGGAGCGGCCAGCGCGACGGCCAGGAGGAGCAGGACGAACGGCAGGCGGCGGGCACGGCGGGGATCTATGACCGATGGAACCGCCGCCGGTGTGGGAGATTTCGAGGGGCTCGTGGGATGGCTGCCGATGAGCCGCCAGGCGACCAGGCTGAGAGCGAACGATGCCTCGTTCGCCGGTGCGGTACCTCCCTCGGGATCGAACCGTCTTCAGGGGGAGGAGCGTAGGTTCTCGGGTTCTGCTCGCTCCAGCCTGGTGCGAGAGGCTCAGCGGCAGGCCAGCCGGACACCCAAACAGCCGTGAGGCCGTCATTTGTGGCATATGACGCAGACGCTCGCATCCCCCGAGCCTCCGGGCCGAGGGAATCCTATTGCGAAATTAGCAAAATTAGCGTGTCGTGATAAATTCACAAAGATCGCTACCAAACGAGCACCGCAGTCATGGACCCGCTGAACAACCCCTACAGCCCCGGCGCGGGGACTCCCCCACCGGAGCTCGCCGGGCGTGTGGTGCTGCGGAACACGGTCCGGGTTGCTCTGGAGCGGATCCGGCGAGGGCGGCCGAGCAAGAGCGTGCTGCTCGTCGGGCTCCGCGGTGTGGGCAAGACCGTCCTCCTGGATCGCTTCGCCCGCGACGCCGAGCAGGCGGGACAGCGCATCCTGCGGATCGAAGCCCCCGAAGGTCGATCGCTCCCCGGAGTCCTCGCGCCGGAGCTGCGCAAGGCGTTGACCCGGCTCTCCACGGTGGAAAGAGCGCGCGACCTCGCCCGCCTCGCGCTCAGGGGGCTGGCCGGGTTCGTCGGGGCCCTGAAGGTCCACTACGAGGACATCCACGTCGGGCTCGACTTCGCGCCGGAACCGGGCCTCGCCGATGCGGGAGATCTCGAGCACGACCTCCAGTCGCTGCTCGAGGCGGCGGGGGCGGCGGCGCGCGCGGCCGACACCGCGATCGCGATCTTCGTCGACGAGCTCCAGGTCGTGCCCGAGGATCAGCTCGCCGCGCTCATCACCGCGCTGCATCGCCTGAGCCAGGAGCAGCTGCCCCAGAGTTGGGGATCGTGTCTTCTCTTGCCGCCGACCTGGCGGAGATGCCGATCGTCGAACAGAGCGCTCCCTCGGCGTCGGTGAGGCCCACCTCGAGGCGAGTCAGGGCACCGCCGCAGCAGCGGATGCCGTCACCGAGGAAGATGCTATCGCCGTCCAGCTCGGTCTTCCCCTGGAAGAGCAGGGCCGTCTGGTTCTTCGTGGCCCGATTGAGGTGCAAGGCCAGGGTGTCTGGAAAGGTACCGAGACCGAACACCTTCCGCCGGTCACCCGGAATCACCAATGGCACTTGGCCAGGAATCCCAGTCGCGTTCCTGAGCGCCGTGTTGTACTGCCGGGAACGCCGCAACCAGGCCGATGCCGAGTGGCAGGTGTCGCGGGGCGGGAATCGCGTGGAAGTTCAGTCAGCTGCTTCCGTCGGCCTGCAGCGGGACAGGCGGAAAGTGTTCGGTCTCGGTACTCCGATATCGGAAGACCGGATTCCGAGGTGCTCAATAAGTAGAACCTCCGGGACCACGGCTCGGATACCCATGAGCAACTGCTCGCGAACCGTTTACCTCAATCCGGTATGAAACGTACGAAACGGAATGGGTGAAGGCACTTCCAGATGCCGTGAGTTGTGGTGGAGTTCGCTAATAACGTCTGGACAAACCCCCCTCAACCGGGGAGAGTCCGGGCTGCCCAACTCGTGACAACTTGGCTTCAACAACTGCAGAGATAAGAAACACGAACGGCGCACCGCTCGAGCTTTGGATGACGAGAGTCGTTCGGGGTGAGCGATGCACCTGGGCTCTTTGTTCCACGGAGCCACGCCCGAAGGGCCTTGGAACTTCTGGACACGCAAATGTGGCCGAACTTCAGCGATAGACATACATCCCCGATTTCAAAGGAGTGTTACTTTTGAATCTCACCATTGTCCCCATTCTCTTGAGCGGATCCCTGGCACTTGCCCTCAGCACGGCCGCGAGCGCCCAGTCGCAAGGCCCGAGCCCGACCAACGGAGGACTGGATCCCGTAGCGATGCCGCTCGACGGCAGCTGGGTGATCCTCGACGAGTTCATGAACGAGGGAGACTGGTTCAGCGGTCCCTGGACCTGGAGCTCGGCCGTGCCCGTCACCTGGACCTGCACGGACCTCTTCGTCGTCACCGACTCGTACGAGATCTACGACAACGGAGTTCTGGTCTACTCCACCCCGTACAAGCCCGACTGGGACGTCCTGGGTTACCCGGATCCGTTCACGGCGCCGCCTTACGAGGTCGACCCCGACCTGGCCCTGGCCTCCGGTTTCTTCTGCCACGGGAGCATCGATTTCGGAGCTGGCTCCCATTCGATCACCATCCGGAACACCCACGTCCCGCTGCAGGCGGACGGGACCCCGTTCGGCGATAGCACCATCGCGTTCAAGGCCGAGCCTCAGCTCGGGAGCGCCTTCGCCGTGGAGAACTACCCCGGGACGGACTTCATTCGCTTCGAGACGGACAACCCCGCCAACCAGACCGTCATCAGCAGCGCGACCGGTTCCGCGGTCGAGCCGTTTGCGATGGACTTCGACCTCGCGGGCACCACGCTCTACGCGCTCGACTGGGCCACGTTCCAGCTCGGCACCATCGATACGAGCACGGGCTCCTGGAACCCCTATGCGACGGTTACTCCGGCCTGGTCCGGCACCGTGACCGGGATGACCGTGGACCCGACCACCGGTACCTGGTACGTCAGCTCCTCGGACGGCGGCACGGCGTACCTGTACACCCTGAACATCGCCACGGGCGCGCTGGCCGGTGTCGGCAGTACGGGCACGGATGCGCTCCGGATCGACATTGCGGTCGACCTCTACGGTGTGATGTACGGTCACGACATCAACACTGACTCCCTGTACACGATCAACAAGTCGACCGGCGCCGCGTCGCTGATCGGCCCCACCGGCTACGACGCGAACTTCGCCCAAGGCATGGACGTCGACTTCAGCACGAACACGCTCTATGCGACGATGTTCTTCCCCGACCTCAGCAGCTCCTTTGCTCGAATCGACACAAGCTCCGGCGCCGCCACCCTGATTCCGGGCCTGATCGACGGCGCCGAGTACGAGCTTGCCTTCCAGGAGCCCGCCGGGGTCCTGGACCAGCCTGGCATCGCCTACTGCTTCGGGGATCCCGGAGTCGGTACTCCTTGCCCCTGCAGCAACGACAACGACGGCTCGGTCCTCGGCTCGGGTTGCGACAACGGAGTCAATTCGTCGGGTGCCCGCCTGACCGCCAGTGGTGTCGCCAGCGTCGGAACCGATACGTTGAAGCTCACCACGACCGGCGTGGAGCCCACCAACTGGGGTCTCTACTTCCAGGCGGAGAACCGCACCGGCGGCGGCGCCGGCACGGTCTTCGGTGACGGCCTGCGATGCGCGGGCGGCGACCTCCGGCGCCTCCAGCCCCGTCCCGCCGACGCGAACGGCATGTCCTTCACGACGGTCGTGATCTCGGTGAAAGCGGGCAACGTCAGCCCGGGCGACGTGAAGCGGTACCAGTACTGGTACCGCACGCAGGTGGCTCCGCCCTGTGGCCTCGGCGTCAACGACTTCAACCTCTCCAACGGCTACGAGGTTCAGTGGCAGCTGTAGTCTAGTTCCGAGTCGTAGCAGTCTCCGCCACTATGGCCTGCCCCTGATACGGAACCAGGTTCACTTTCACGCACTTGCGGGACCAGCCGACAGCGCAATGCTGGTCTGCAAGTGCGTGAAAGTGAACCTGGTTCCGTATCCGGTTGTATCCCATCGGGTCCGCGCCGGCATCGGGGTGTCGTTCATGTCGAATCACGGCCTGCGAACCGCCTCCCGATCGGGGAACCTGAAGAGGCTCCCCGTCACGGGCCTGCACCTCGAGCGTCCGATCTTTCTCGTCCGACACGCGGAGTAGCGAGACTCTCCGGTCATGGAGGCGTTCCTCGACATCGTCGAGTCCTCCCTCGGTGGTTCGAGAAGCTCCGGGAGAAGGCTCTACCGGCGCAGCCTCACGGCGACGGTCAATCCGCCGCCGCGCCCTTCCGGCTGACCCGATCGCGCGGGGCGATCGCCCCCTGCGGGATGCCCAGGTCCTCTCGGGAGTGGAAGACGTACTTGCCGTTCTCGACGCGGGCCAGGAACACCTCCCCGAGATCGTCGAGCACCGCACTCATCGGGATCTCGCCGGTCACGCCCTTGTAGACTCCCGGCCGGTGAGCGAGCACGTCGCGGATCTTGGCACGGTTCAGGCCCGCCACCTCGACCGCCTCGATCAACATGTTCATCCCGTCGTAGGCGTGCGCGGCATAGGTGTCCGGCTCCATGCCGAAGCGCTCGACGTAGGCGCGGCGGAACTCGAGCAGGTCGGGATCATCCGACGTCGGGTTCCAGGGATAGCCGCAGATCACCCCCTCGGCATTCTCGCCGGCGATCTCGAGGAACTCCTCGGAGACGCAACGGTCGCAGGCGTAGTAGGGCTGCTCCATCCCCATCTCGCGCATCTGGTTGAGGATGTGCGCTCCGTCGATGGCGTCTCCCCAGTGCACGACCGCCTCGACGTCCGAATCCTTGATCCGCTGCAGCTGCAGCGAGAAATCGTCGATGCCGACCCGATACGCCATCTCCAGCACCAGCGGACGCTGCTTCCGCCGCGACGCGTCACGGATCTCGCGAATGCCGAAACGACCGTAGCGATTGCTGGCCCGGATCACCGCAACGCGCTTGTAGTCGAGCTTGCGATAGAAGTAGTCGGTCAGCAGGTAGCCCATCTGACGGTCGTCGCCGATGTTTCGCGCCACCCACGGGATGTTGGTCTCGATGAAGGTCGGATCGGTGTCACCGGTGTTCATCATCACCACCTCGCACTTCAGCGCGACGCGGATGGCGATGTGACTGTTCGCCCCATCGATCGTACCGAGGATCGCCCAGACGCCGTCCTTGTAGGCCTGGTCGATGATCACGTTTCCCGACGCGCCCCAGAGACCGTTGTCGTTGGAGACAATCAGCTCGAAAGGAGGGCCGTCGCTCCGGTAGCCACCACGCTCATTGGCGTGCTCGATCGCCAGCTGGGTGCCGCGCAGCATCGCCGTCCCGAGCACCTCCTCGTGGCTCATCCCGCCCGTCGCAACCGAGACCGTCTGCTCGATCGGCCCGATGAAGCCGAGCTTGACCGTCTCGACGTCCACCGGCTCGGGGATGGAACGCGCCGGGCCGGTGTACTCCATCTGCTCGAGGAAGTGCTCCTTGTACGGCGTGACGTGCCGGAAGGGCTCGACGTCGGTGGAGGAGTGAGCGTAGTTGTGATCGCGCTGCAGCTGGAGCTCGGGCACCTCGTAGGGCCCGACGTCGATGCGCCGGACCAGCTCGTTGAACTCGTCATCCGGCGATGCGGACTCCTCGGCCACCTGCGGATCGGTCGACCCGGGCGCCGCCTCCGGTCCCGGAGCGGGGCCGGAGGAACAGGAAGCCACGATCAACGAGGTGAGGAACGCGGCGGGGAGGATCGAATTGTTGATCTCGGTGGTGGAACTCATCGCTCGTCCTGCTAATCGCTCAGGGTCTTGGTGGTCCGGAGCCCGGGGTAGTACCCCTTGCCGATCGCGTGCCCCAGCCCCTTCGAAGTGGCCACCCACGCATCGTCTCCGTCGAAGTCGACGAAGAGCACGTAGTTGTGCGGGATGTTGACGCCGGTCTCGACCTCGGCAATCACGTCGGTGCCGCGCGACACGACTGCCTTACCCTTCCCCGTGGCGTGGTCGCTGGTATAGGTGACCCAGGTGTCGCTCTCGAAGTCCGCGATCACCCCGAGCCCCTTGTCGGTCGAGTACCACGCCTCGATCGCGCTGCGCCCCTTGACCGCGTTGCCGAAGTCGCTGGGTACGCCGCACTCGTGCGCGTAGAAGCCGCGCCAGTTCCGGCCGTCGTAGCGGCAGGCGCCGAAGTAGGTGCTGATCCACAGCGCCTTCTCGACGTAGCTCACCGCGGTGGTGATCACGTGCACGATCCCGTCGTCGCGGTAGAGGTCGATCTCCATCTCGCCGTCGGGATCGAGGTACTCCTTCCAGGTGCCCTTCTCGATGTCGTACTCGAGCGCGCCGCTGCCCCACACGGCGAGGTAGACGAGGCCGTCCGCGTAGCTGCAGCCGTAGTTCCAGATCTCCTCCATCGGTGCGTTCTTCTCGGTGAAGATCGACCACTCGCCGGTGATGGTGTCGTAGCGGCTCGCGCCCGCTGTCGTGGCGATCCAGATGTTGTCGTTCTCGACGCAGAGGCCGTAGACCACGTCGTTGACCAGCCCGCTGTTCAGCTGGTGCCAGTGATCGAAGCGGCCGCCGCTGAAGCGCGCCAGGCCGCCGCCGAACAGCCCCAGCCAGACGTCGCCGGTCCCGGGGTGCACGTCGATGGCGCCGACCGCACGCCACGGCAGGCCGTCCTCCTCGGTCCACGACTCGATCTCGCCAGTCTTCTTGTCGAGGCAGGCGAGGCCGTTCTCGGTGCCGATCCAGACCTTGTCCTCGAAGGCCTTTACCGCGAAGACGTGGTCGTTCGGCAGGCCGTCCTTCGTGGTGATCTGCTCCCACTGCTCGTAGACGTACGGCATCGGGACGGCGGACTCCGGCTCGTCGACCCGGACCTCCGGCGGAGACGAAGCGGTCGACTCGACCGACGTCCGCTCGGGGGTGCTGCAGGCGACCAGGGCCAGGCCGATCGCCGCCACCAGCAGGCTCTTCCTTCTCAGTTGGTCATACATGGCGCTAGAGAGTCTTGAGGAACTCGATCAGGTCGTTCAGCTGATCCTTGGTCATGTCGTTCGTCACGCCGTGCTTGTCATCCGGGTTGTACACCGTCCAGATCTCTTCCAGCGTGAGCGCCGCACCGTTGTGCAGGTAGGGTGGCGTCTCGTAGACGTTGTTCAGGTGCGGCGTGTCGAACTCCGTGCCCCGGTCGTAGGGGAACTCGAAGCCCATGTCGTGCTTCATCCGGTCGGTGTAGAGCGGAGGGAAGTGACAGTTGACGCAGCGGCCGTCCTCGGGGATCGGCGCGCCGTCGTTCCGGTAGGCGCGCTCGAACAGCCGCTTGCCTCGACGCTGGGCGGGGGTCAGGTCCGCGCCGAGCGGTCGGAAGCGGTTCGGCGGGCGCGGGATGGTGCAGATGTAGGTCGTCAGCGCGTCGAGCTCCTCCGGGGTGTAGGGATCGATGCGCGTGAAGAAGACGGCGAGCCGCGGACCGCACTGCCGGGCCAGGGAGGGGTTCAGCCCCGACCACTTGAATGGCGCGGTATCGAGAATCCCGCGCAGCGTGCGGTTGTCCACCGGATCGAGTCCGACACCGTCCGGCTCGATGTCGTAGGTCACCCCGTCGACATTGCCATCGGGGTGGCACGAGTGGCAGGAGAACTGCCGGCGAAAGGTGATCCCTGCGTTGTGGAAGAGCTGCTCGCCCCAGCGGATCTTGGTGATCTCCTTCGAACCGCCGAGGTCGATGGTGTCGACCACCTTCAGGGTCGCCGTATCGAAAACGGTGACGGTGTCGTCGAGGGAGTCCGCCGTGTAGGCGAGCTTCCCATCGGGCGAAACGGTGATCCCGCGCGGACTCTTCCCCGTCGGGATGTCGGCGATGATGAACTCGCACGGTTTGCCGACGTGGTTGGGGAAGACGTGCTCCCGCTCGTAGGGGGAAGCGGCCTCGAGCATCGAGAGCAGCTTCTCCACGTCGACCACGGCGACGCGATCGGAGCCGCTGCTGGTCAGGAACGCTCTTCCGCCGTCGGGAGTGAACGCGACGTCGGCGGTGTCGGGGAAGCAGATGTCCTGCCGGTCGAGCAGGAGCTGATCGACGCGCCCGTCCTTCCAGACGATCCCGAAGCCATTGGTGATCGTCCACCCCTGCAGGAGGCGCGTCATCGGCACCAGGCTCTTGGTGCGGTTCAACGTCAGGAAGAGGAACTCGCCGCTGGGGTGCCAGGCGATCCCCTGGCAGAGGTTGGTGTCGGGCACCTCGACCCGATCGACGACGCGCCCCTTGGCGGTGTCGATGATCGTCACCTCGGAGTGCGTGTTCTGCCGCAGCTCGGCCAGCGCCGCCAGCGTATTGGTGACGGCGATCGTCGAACCGTCGGGTGAGAGCGCCAGCGACCAGGGGTTGCGGCTCGCCGCCAGGCGGCGGTTTTCCTCGCCGCTCTCCGGGTCGAGAACCGAGATGCTGTCCGCGCCGGTGTTGAGCACGTAGAGGTTCTCGCCCGGCGCATCGAAGATCACGCCGTGCGGCTCGTCTCCCACCTCGATGGTCCGGACCACGCCGCGGGTGGCCACGTCGACGACCGTCACCGTGTCGTCGAGCCGGTTGCTGACGTACGCGAGCGTCCCTTCGGGATTGAAGGTGACGTCGGTCGCCTGCCCACCCGTCTCGACCTCGGCGACCACCTTGCGCGTCTCCGCATCGACGACGATCACCGAGTCGGAGGCCTCGCAGGCGACGTAGAGCTCGCCGCCGTCAGGCGTGACTGCAATGTTCAGCGGCGTCTTGTACAGCTCCGGGAGCTTCGCTTCGGGGAGGTGCGTCGGGTGAGCGATCTTCTCCAGCGCGCCTGAATAGTCGAACGGGATGCCGTGCGCGTCGTCGTGGCACTTGAGGCAACTCTCCTCGCCGATGTTCGAGAGACCCGGCCCGTGCTTCCCCCCGGCGCTCATCATCACCTCGCTGGAGGCGTACGCGCTCCCCGCGCCGTGGCAGCTCTCGCACTGCACGCCGTCGCTGCGGTCGAACCCCGGCGCGAAGTGCCCGTCGGCGAGCTCCGCTCCGGTCGTGTGGCACTCCAGGCAAGCGTCGCTCGCCTGCGGATCGCCGATCACGCCCATCTCCTCGGCGATCTCGTAGCCGCGCTCGGTGGCCAGGGTGGCGTAGGCGTGAGAGTGCACGCCGTAGCGCCAGCGGCTGAACTGGTAGCCCATCGAGGGCCCTTTGTGGCAGCTGCCGCAGGCCGCCGCGCCGAGGAAGTGCGACTCCTCCGAGGGCGTGCTGCTGAAGGGCATCCGAAGCCCTTCCCGCGGCGAGTTGTGCGCGTACCCGTCCTCGGGGATCGGGTGGTGGAGACGCCGCCTCCACTCCTCCAGCTGGAACCCCGACTCGCCGAGAACGAGCGTGTGCGAGCCCTTCTCCGCGTGGCACATCAGGCAGTCGCGCTCGGTCGGCAAGCGCAAGCCGGCGGCCATCGCCTTCTCGCGGTCGACCATCACCTCGGCCGTCATGTACTCGCTGCCCGGTCCGTGGCAGCGCTCGCACTGCACGCCGTCCTCGAGCACGAAGGTCTCGTCACGCTCCCACCCCTCGGTGTCCCAGGCGGTCGCGTGGCAGCCGAGACAGACCAGCGACTCCTGCGGCTCGCCCGGGATCCCGCTCAGCCGCGCGATCTCCTTGGCTTCCCTGGTCCACAACGAGGCGTAGGCCTGCGAGTGCGGACCGCTGCGCCACTTCTCGTACTGGTTGCCCGCCTTCTCGCCCCAGTGACACTCGCCGCACACGCGCGAGCCGACGTAGACCGGCGTCACCCGGCGCCCGCCGTACTCCTGCGGCAGGGCCAGCGCGATTCCGCCGAGGAGCGTCAGGATGGAGATCGAAACGATCGGTTTCATGCTCGGCTCTTCCTCACTTCTTCGGCTGCTGTATCCCCAGGATCTGGTTCGCCGCGACGTCCTTCAGGGTGGTCACCTCCCCGTCCGGCCAGCGGATCTCGACGAGCTCGGCGCTCTTCGCGTCGCCCAGCCCGAAGTGGGCGCGCGGATCGCTGTAGGAGAGGTAGCCCAGGGCCCCGATCACTTCCCGGATCATCTTCCGGCCCCCGACGGTGACCGTGACCGTCGCCCCGATCGCATCGGAGCCCGATCCGGCGAGCTTCGGAGCGATCTTGAGCCAGTTGTTCGTGCCACCGTCGTTGCGCAGGAGGCGCGGAGTACCGTTCAGCACGCATACGATCAGGTCGACGTCGCCGTCGTTGTCGAAGTCCGCACACGCCGCGCCGCGGCCGACGTACTCCTCGTCGAAGTACTGCCCCGACTGCTGCGCCACGTCGTCGAAGCGCAGCTTCCCGGTGTTGCGCATCAAGACGTCCTCCTCGCTGTACTCACGGTGCGCGTGTCCGTTGGCGACGAAGATGTCGATGAGCCCGTCGTTGTCGTAGTCGAAGAGCCCCGGCCCCCAGCCGGTGTACTGCCCGCAGGCCTTGGCCAGCATCGAGCGCGCGGTCACGTCCTCGTAGAATCCGTCGACGTTGACCAGCAGACACCCGTAGCCCATGTCGGGTACGTACACGTCGAGCGTGCCGTCGCCGTCCACGTCCCCGGTCACCGGTCCCATCGAAGAGGCGCCCTGCCCACCCTCCCCGAAGCCGAGTCCGAGCTCCATCGCCTGCTCCTCGAACGTCCCGTCACCCTTGGACCGGTAGAAGAAGTTCGGCGTCGCGTCGTTGGCGATGTAGAGGTCGAGTCGCCCGTCACCGTCGAAGTCGCTGGCGACGCCGCTCATCCCGCGCCCGTTCTTGGGGCTGATCAGGCCGGCGGCCTCGGTCACGTCGGTGAAGGTCCCGTCCCCCTCGTTGCGGTAGAGCACGTTGGGCCCGTAGTTCAGAACG
>CAZCAC010000014.1:0-102106 GCA_964496575.1 uncultured Planctomycetaceae bacterium
GGGGTCGATCCCGCGACAGGTCAATGACGGTCGGCTGAGGCGTTGGTCACGGATTTTGATGGAATGCGAGGCCAATCAAGGGGGCCAGTGCCATCAGGCGGCGGGCTGGCGGCGCCTGCGCCAGACCGCCGCGAACGTGCCACCGAGGATGACGACGGCCAGCACTAGGTACGCGCCCCAGCCCCTCTCGTCCTCGGTGCCTCCTCCAGCCGTGCTCGTGACCACGGCCGGCAGCACCGGGGTCTCGTGGCCCAGACCCACGACGTGCAGGAGATGGCGGTGGAAGCCCGCCGAGCCCGCCACCCTCCTGCGCGCGGCGAGCATCGCCGCGGCGGGATCCCGGCCCGCTCCCACCAGCGCCTCGTGGAACGCGGCCGTCTGCTCCATCGACAGGCGATAGTCGACCTGGGTCTGCGAGGTGACCAGTGCTCGAGCTCCGGCGAGGAAGAACGCGCCGACCAGGTGGTGACGCCCGTCGTCGCCGCGTCGCAGCGGACCGCGCCAGGTGCCGCACGCGTTGAGCACTACCAGCGAGGGCAGGCGCGGGCCGCGCTCGATCGACCCCGGAGTGAGGACCTCTCCGCCGTGGAGGAGCAGGCCGCGCGGTCGATCGGCCCGGCCGCTGGCCACTCCGTGAGCGATCAGCTGAAGGGCGGCGAGGTCCGTGAGCCGCTCGCCTTCGAGACCCTCGAGGCTCACCGCGGGGCCGCCTCGAAACTCCACCGCGCTCCCCCAGGCACGCCGCAACATCTCGCGCGCCGACCCGTCGAAGGGCAGCGGTGCCGGCGCCTCTCCACCCGGCGCGGGCGCGGGATCGGTGATCGATTCGAGGACGAGCAGCCCGCGCACGGGATCCCCGGGAGGGTGCGTCGCGAGTTCCAGGCCGATCGGCAAGGACGGCAGGTAGGAGAGCGCCAGGCGATCTCCGAGCGCGGCCCCCGGTGCCTCCTCGAGCAACTCGAAGGGCAGGTAGCCGACGCCGTCGAGGCCGACGACCACCAGCGAGCTCCACGTCGACAGCTTCTCGATCAGTTCCGTGGACAGGAGCGCCGCCGACAGGCGTTCCACGATCCGATCGAGGCGCGCGGTGCGCACTCCCTCCTGCAGCGAGAGGTCGAGCGCCTCGATCAGCTCGCGCCGCAGCTCGTCGAGCTTCTCGATCGGAGGGAGGTGGAACGCGGCGGTCGTGGCTCGGTCGACACCCAGGGCGATCGACTCGACATTCCCGGGGAGCAGCACCAGGAGGCCGCCGTTCGCCGGGACCAGACGGGTGCGCACCTCTTCGATCGAGGGTTGCGGCGCCTGCATGGCTCGGGCCAGGCTGCCCGCGATCTGCAGCCGATTCACAACCTCGAGGGCGCGCTCCGGGCCGCCGTCCTCGTCGGCGGCGAGCAACAGGCGCACCAGCACTTCGGGAATGGCGCGGCGACCTCGGGTCATCGTCAGGGAGAGCCCACCCTCGCTCTCCGGCACCTCGAGCCAGCGCAGGATCATCCGCTCGAAGATCTCCCGCGCGGGTTCGACGAGCTCGGCCAGCTCCTCTCCAGTCACGCCGCGGGCGAGCGCCAGCTGGCCGCGCAGCACCCGGAGGTCGATCTCGCGAGTGGTAAGCGGGCTGTTCGGGCTGGAGGCGCGGTCACCGGCCAGCGCCAGGCTCACCTCCTCGAGGCGCTGCGCGGCTCGATCGAGAAAACCCCGCCCCAGCTCCAGGTCGGCGAGACGCAAGAGACCCAGGTTTCGATCGTCGGCCCCGAGCGCCGGGCTCTCCAGGACGTCGATCAGCTCGGCGATCGCCTCGTCGGTGTGGGCCGGGTCCTCCCGCCGGCTCTCCCCGCTGACGATCGCCAGGCGCAGGTCACAGGCGACCCGCGACCACTCGGGTAGATCGTCGTACCACCCCTCCTGCTGAATCCGCTCCAGGGCCTGTCGTGCGCGCGCAACCGAGTCGAAGGTGAGGTAGATGTTGAGCTCTTCGATCAGGCCGCTGCCCAGGAGCTCGAGGCGCAGATCTTCGTCCTCGATTTCGAGCGCCAGTTGCCAGGCTTCCCGCAGCTGATCGGCCGCCTGGTCGGGGCGGCCCCGTCCGATCAGCTGGCGCGCTCGCTCGAGCCCGAGCTCGATCAATCCGCGATCCTTCTCCGGCCCCTCCGGCCTTCGGGCGAGACACTCCGCGGCGGCGGTCAGGTGCTGGTCGGCGACGCGCCACTCACGGCAGAGCCTCGCGTAGACGGCGAGCTGGGTGTGGATCTGGGGCAGATACTGGGCGCTCTCGTCGTGGAGCCGAACGGTGTGGTTCAGGTGCTGGCGCGCCGCGGGGATACGGCCGGCGAGCTCGAACTCGTAGGAGCCCCCATAGTCGATGAGGCTGAGGTCGTGGCCGGGGGGACCGCCCAGCCCCCCGAGCTCGAACACCTCCTCGACGAGGATCTCGAAGGCGGGGCGGTCACCCCACTCGTCGGGAAAGTGCGCCCGGTGGCGGAGCAGGAGCGTGTAGACGTACTGCAACCGTTCCTTCGACCAGGGAGCTTCCTCGCTGCGGGACTGCCTCAGAGCGGCGATCTCCTCGTCGACCAACGACCACCGGCGCCGGTAGCCGGTCTCGCTCTCGCCTTCGTCCTGCCCGGCGGCACCGAGGGTCGAGACCAGGAGCGCCAGGAGGATCAGCACGGCTCGGCTCGCACCTCGCCGCAACGCACCACCACCTCGTTCTGACGAACGAGGTACTCTCAACAGGGCGCGCGGCGAGCTTCGAGAGTCTCCTTCTCGGGCGGCGTGAGTTCCCATCGGACAGTGACCAGCCCCTCGAGGCACAGGAGCTCATCTCTCCCCGGCATTGTAGACGATGCCCTCCACTTCCTGCAGGGGGGAAGCGGAGACCTCCTTCGCGCCCTCCCGCGGCGGACCTCGCTCGACCCCGGCGACGGAGAGGATCCGCCCGACCCGCCGGACGTCGCGCTCCTCGATCACCACCTCCTCGAGAACGGCCGCCTCGCGGCGGGCTCCAGCATCGAGCAGGCGCTGCAACTCGCGCAGCTGGTCACGATCGGCGGCCGTCGAGGACGGCGTCTCCGACCAGCCCATCCCTGCTCTTCTGCTCATGTCGTTCCTCGCTGATCTCCGGTCCTTCCAGAGATGAGCGGATTCGATTCAACAATTCGAGCGGTCCCGACGTGGCGCGGGCTGACGCCCGCAAACCAGAGGGTCAACCGACCATGCCGATCACGATCCTCGAGAGCTTCAATGCCCTGGCGCGGGCTGACGGGTCAACCGACCGTACCGATCACGATTCTCGAGAGCTTCAATGCCCTCCCAGCCTGCTTTCTGCGCGCAACGCGCCGAAACCGACTCCGATTGGATCAGCCTGCTTTCTGCGCGCAACGCGCAGAAACCGACTACGAATAGATCAAACCGGCTCGAGGTTCGCCCGCACCCGATCCAGGAGGGTCTTCGTCGTGAAGGGCTTGTGCAGGAGATCGATGCCCTCGGCCAGCTCGCTGCGGTCGGCCAGCACGTCCTCGGTATGACCGGACATGTAGAGCACGTCGATCTCCGGCCGGTGCACGCGCATCGCGTCGGCCAGCTCGCGGCCGTTCATCCCCGGCATGATCACGTCGGTGAGCAGAAGCGCGATCGGTCCTTCGTACGAGGTGGCCAGATCGAGGGCATCTTCACCCGAGCTGGCAGTGAGTACCTCGTAGCCGTAGCGCTCCAGGACCCTGTCGACGAATTCGCGTACGGTCGGGTCGTCCTCGCAGATCAGGATCGTCTCGGAGCCTCCAACGACTTCGCTCGCGAGAGTCTCCGATTCAGGCATCATCGACGGATTCCCGACGGATGAAGGCAGATAAACCTCGAAGCGGGAGCCCACGCCCAGCTCGCTCGAGACGGTCACGAATCCGGAACACTGCCGCGCAATGGCGAATACGGTCGAGAGTCCCAGACCGGTGCCCTTGCCGGTCGGCTTGGTCGTGTAGAAGGGGTCGAAGACGCGCTCCATCGTCTCCTCGCTCATGCCCTCTCCTTCATCCTCGACGCTGAGCTTGAAGTAGGCGCCAGGCTTGCAGTGCGGATGAGGTGTGACGTCCTTCTCGCCGAGCACGACTGCCTCCGTCTTGACGATGATGCGGCCGCCGCCGGGCATCGCGTCTCGCGCGTTGACCACCAGGTTCATGATGACCTGCTCGAACATGGAGCGGTCGACGAGAACCGAACCCGAGCTCTCACCCGGAAGAAGCTCCAGGCTCACGTGTTCCTCGAGCACGCGCTTGAGCATCGTGGTCATCTGCTCGATGACCACGTTCGGGTCCAGGACCTCGGGGCGCACCACCTGCCGCCGGCCGACCATCAAGAGCTGACGCGTCAGCGCCGCGGCCCGATCGGCGGCGGTGTGAATGCCGTCGAGGGCCAGGACGGCCTGCGGATCGCGGTAGGGACCGTGCTCCAGGAGGTGCGACAGCTCGGAGGCGTTGCCCCAGATCGCGGTCAGGATGTTGTTGAAGTCGTGGGCGATGCCCCCCGCGAGCTGCCCCATCGCCTCCATCTTGCGCGACTGGATCAGCTCCGCTTCCAGCTGGCGGTGGGCCTCCTCCGCCTCGATTCGAGCCAGCACCTCGGCCTCGATCTGCTCCTTCGCCGCTTCCGCCACCTCGGCCCTCGTCTTCGCCTCCCGGAGCCGGCGATCGCGGCGGGACATGCGCACGGTCTGCAAGACCACCGTGCCCAGGAAGGCGCCCACGAGCAGCAGGAACCACGTTCGCTGCCAGATGGGAAGAATGACCTCGACGATCGTCAGAGCGGGCGTCGGGTCGATGTTGAACGAGCTGTCGCGCGCCCGGACCTCCAGGCGATGGCGGCCGACGCCGAGCCCCTCGATGGTGAACTGCCTGTCGGAGGAGAAGGGCGACCACTCGCCGTCGTCGACGCGGTGGGACCACGTCATGTCGTCCTGGGTCCCGGGGCGCCACGGATCGCGACCGTCCCAGGCCACGACCAGGGGACCCGGCCGAGCCATCGTGCTGGCGGCCGTGTTCAGCCAGGTCACCGGGGGAGTCGTCTCCGGTCGGAATCGAATCACGTCCCGGAACTCGTGAATCCACAACGAACCATCGGTGGAGGGACGAAGGCGAACGCCTTCCGTCCTGAACCACGACTCGACGAGCCGGAACTGGTCCTCATCGAGACGACAGAGCCCGGCGTGCGTCGCGGCCCAGACGGTCCCGTCTTCGGCGCACCGCAGATCCATCACGTGATTCCGGGGCAAGTGGCGCGCGTGGAGCCGCCTCCACTCGCCATTCTCGCGGCAGTACGACCCGTGCGCCTTGGTGCCGGCCCACAGCCTGCCGTGGGAGTCCCTGCACAGTGCGGTCACCCCTCCGCCGGTCAGCCCCCAGGGCAGGGACACCTCCTCGATGATCTCGTCGGACAGGCGGTACAGCCTCCGGCTCGTGCCCAGCCATATCGAGCCGTCCTCGGTCGCCACGGTGGCGATCCCGACCCCCTTGACGGGCGGCGTGAGGATTCGGCGCCAGGCACCGGCCTCGCCGACCAGAACTCCGGCGCGACCGGAGTCGTCGTACCCGGGGCCGAACCAGAGCCGGCCATCGGCGCCCTCGCAGAGCAGGTTGTACCGGGCTCCGACGATGCTCAGGTCGGGCGCTTCCTCTTGCTTCCACTCCCCATCGCTCCAGCGTGCCATGATGGCGCTGCCCGAGACGGACGCGTAGGCGAGAAGATCCCCGCTGGTGAGCACGATCGCATCGACGATGCGGCTCCCCTCGAATCCCGGTGCCGGACGTCGTTCCCAGGTCTCACCGGTGCGAACGAGGAGACCCTCGCCTCGCCGGTAGAACCACTCCTCGCCGCCAGGCGTGCGACACAGGAATTGAAGGTCAGCGAACGACTCGAGTCTCTCCGTCCCGAACTCGATCCGGGTGAGGCCCGCCTTTCGGTCGGTGACCCAGAGCACTCCGGGCGGTTGCACGTGGAGCTGCAGCAGGCTGTCTGGATCGTCCAGACCCTCATGAGCTCGCCAGTCGTCGCTGCGTCTCGAGAACAGGCGACCATCGGACAGCACCCATAGCGACTCCACTCCCGCGCCGACCAGCCGTGAGACACCCCTGGGCGTCGGCGCTGGAACGGCCACCCGCTCGTCCGTGTCGATCCGGACGATCGAGTCCATGCCATCCGACGCCGCCCAGATCGAGCCGTCCGGAAAGGCCGTGACCCGCGCCGGCGCGCCGCGCCGGTTGTTCGGCAGGATCAGCGACCAGGCCAATTCGCTCCCCTCCAGCGAAGGGTTGAAGCCGAAGACGGCCCCCCGGCGTGCTCCGAGGTAGACGGTCCCGTCCGGTCCCTCGACCACGCTGGCGGTGCGGAAGAGCCGGACACTGCCCGGGTGCGGTGTGCGCGGGATCCTCACCTCGAAGGGCGGGCCGTCCCTTCTCGAACAGGTGAGCAAGAACACCGGCTCGCCCTTCGCGCTGGTGGGGTCCTTGCGCATCGCGAGCACCCGATCACCGGCCGCCAGGCCCGCCGCCTCGCCCGCGCTGTTCTCGGCGACCGCGATGATCACCCAGTCCTCCCCGTTGCCGAAGAGCTTGACGCCGATCCCCGTTCCCCAGGGGCTCTCGGGAAGCACGTCGTCGGGGACGAGCTGGAACTCGAGGTTCAGCTCGAACGGCTCCAGCGCCTGCCGGGCGGTCTCGGTGCAGTACAGCGTGCGCCGCTCACCTCGCAGACGCAGGACACCCCAGCTCGTCGTCACCCAGACCGATCCGTCGCTCGCTTCCGCGATGGCGCCGATGGCCCAGAATGGCCCGCTGTGCCGCCCGAGGACAACCGTCCAGCGACCGTCGACGTAGCGGGACAGGCCCACGCGGCCGCCCGCCAGGACGGATCCGTCGCCGAGCTCCAGCACCACGTTGAAGCGCTCGTCCAGCAGGCCGTCCTCGAGGCTCCAGTTCCGCCAGGTCACGCCGTCGTAGCTGGCCACCCCGGCGCTCGTCGCGAACCAGATGCGGTCCCCGGCCCCCCCGGAGATCCCATAGACGCCGCGGCCGCGCAGGTCGTCGTAGCTGGTCGTGCGCCAGGCCTCGGTGGTCGGATCCGGTCGCGCCGGCTCGGAGGTCTGTCCCCGCACCACCCCGGACATGGAGCCGCAGAGCAGCAGGACGAGACCGGTGAGGAACGAGATGGAGGAACCTGGTCCGATGCCGCTCATGAGGAGATTCTAGCGCCCTCGAACCCGCGATGACGACAAGGAGCTTCCGCCGAAAAGACCGTCGTACCAGAAGATCCGCGGAACGGTCCGGACCCCTCGGAATCGAGACCGCACCTCGGCAGACCAGGAGCTCGAGGGTACGCTGGAACCATGGCCCAGGAATCCAGTCACCATCTCGATCCACACCCTCGCTCGGTGCTGATCGAGATGACCACGCGCTGCAACCTGCGCTGTACCTACTGCGCGGTCAGCCACCCGGCCTACGTATCGCACGACCTCGAGCTGAATCCGGTCGAGTTGATCGCCCAGGTGGAGCGGCTCGGTCCGCACCAGATCCAGCTCAGCGGCCACGGGGAGACGACGGTCCTCCGGAGATGGACGAAACTGGCGAGCAGCGCGATCGAGCGCGGGCTCCCGCTCTCGATCACGACCAACCTGGCCAAGCGGCTCACCGACGTCGAGGCGAGGCTTCTCTCGGAGTTCACGCACATCACGGTGAGCTGCGACACCCCCGATCCCGAGACCTACGCGCAGCTCCGGCGCGGCGGTCGCCTGGAGCGCATCGAGGAGAACCTCGAGAAGCTGCGGCGCGCGAACGCCAGGCATCCGGAGCGACGTCCGTACCTCGCCGTCAACGCGGTCCTCAGCGCCACCACCCTGGGCCAGCTCGTCGACCATGTCGAGTGGGCCGCGGCACAGGGCGCCGCCAGCCTCTCGCTGACGCACCTGGTGCGGCACGAGGCCCTCGACGACCTCGCGCCCGACCACGCGAAGTCCATACCCGACGCGGCGGCGACCGTGGAGGCCGCCACGCGGCGGGCGAAGGAGCTCGGGCTCGACTTCAACGTCATGGGAGGACTCGCCGAGGCGTTGTACGAGCCGTGGGTAGATCCGGAGGTGCCGGAGCCCACTCCGGCGCCCGAGCCCGAGCCCGAGCCCGCGCCCGCGCCTGTCGCGACCGCCGCCCCGTGCCGGCCCGAGACCCGCCGCTGTCTCGACCCGTGGACGATGGTGTACGTTCGCGCCACGGGGGAGGTCGCGCCGTGTTGCTGGTCACGCCCCATCGGCGACTTGCGCGAGGATCCCCTCGATCGAATCCTGGAGAGCGCGGAGGCGCGGGCGTTGCGGCGCGAGCTCCTGAGCGGTGAGCTGGGCCCCGACTGCGCGGCCTGCCCGGCGCGTGAGCACACCTCGCCCGCCGAGCTGCGCGAGGCCGTTGCACGCCTGGTGGAGGAGGACCGGTCCGGTTCGGACTTCGCGCTGCGCTGTGCCGTGCGGCGCGCGGAGCGCGAGCGCGACGAGCTGCGGGCGCGGCGGGACGAGATGGCGGTCGCGCCGCCAGAGCTGGAGCACGAGCTGCGCACGGCCGTGCGCCGTGCCGAAGAGCTCTCCTACGCGCTGCGGAAGCCGAGGCGCGCGCGCCTTCGCGCCGGCCTGCGCGCCGTGCTGGGTCGCACCGGCTCGCCGACCTGATCTCCATCGGGTCCCTTGGACCCGTATTCTCGATCACGGGTACGATGGATCTGCCGGTCTCGGCCTCCGCTGCGACTCCGACCCACGCCTCCCATGAAGCTCCGAGCCTGTCGAATCTCCGTCCTGATGCTCTTCACCGTCGTCCCGCTGTCGGCGACGCCCCAGGGACTCGAGATCGGGGTGGAGGACGTCTCCGTCGTTCCCGCCGGCGGCATCTACGCCGATCACTACTCGCGGGCGCTCGACCTCTCCGCCGACCTGCTCGCCGTGAGCGCCACGTACGACGACGACGTGGCGTTCAACGCGGGTGCAGTCTACCTGCATCGCTGGGACGGATCGGCCTGGACCCTGGAGGACAAGCTGGTCGCCTGGGACGGCGGCGCGAGCCAGGAGTTTGGCCGCGCGCTGGCGCTCGACGGCGATACGCTGGTGGTCGGCACCGACAAGGTCGGCGGGGGACAGGGCGCCGCCTACGTCTTCGTCAGGAGTGGCGGCACGTGGTCGGCGGGGCAGAAGCTGACCGCCGGGGACGGCCTCGCCGGGGACGGCTTCGGACATTCGATCGCGCTGCAGGGCGACGATCTCTTGATCGGCGCGCCCTGGACCGGCGACCTCGGCGTGGAGGCGGGTTCGGTCTACCTCTTCGAGCGCAACGGCGCGACCTGGACCGAGTCGGCCGAGCTGCACGCCTTCGACGGTTCTCAGTACGACTGGTTCGGCCGCGCGGTCGAGCTCGACGGCGATACGCTCGCGGTGAGCGCGACCTCGGCCGATGGTATTCAGCCCGGTACCGGAGCGGCCTACGTCTTCGTCCGCTCCGGCTCGGCCTGGACGCTGGAAGACAAGCTCTTCGCCCCCGACGGTCAGACCTCCGACTACCTCGGTCAGTCCCTGGCTCTCGACGGCGATACGGTGGTGCTGGGCTCGCCGCTGTGCACCGTGGCCGGCGTGCCGGTGGGGGCGGCCTGCGCCTTCAGTCGCACCGGAACCAGCTGGAGCTTCGACGAGAAGCTCCTCGCTCCCGACGGGGTCGACGGTGACGGCTTCGGAACCTCGCTCGCGATCGCCGGCGATACCCTGATCGCGGGAGCGGCTGCTGACGACGACGTGAGCCTGTACGGGGGCAGTGCGTACCACTACCAGCGCCAGGGCGGCTCGTGGATGCTGAGCTGCAAGCTCCTGCCCACCGAGGCCACCTCGGGTTTCGCCGCACAGAGCGCCATCGACGGCGGGACCTTCGTGTTGAGCTCTCCGCACGGCGGCACCTGGGGCTCGGCCCGCGTCTTCACCGATCCGCCTCGCGTGATAGGAGTGTCGCTGGTCTTCGGCGACGGGAGCGCGGCGCCGTGTCCCTGCGGCAACGAGAGCCAGGTCGGCCTGGGGCTGGGTTGCGTCAACTCCACCGGCCACGGCGCCCGGCTGCACGGCTTCGGCACGACCGGCGTCGCGGCCGACGATCTCGGGGCGTGGGCGACCGGGCTGGCGCCGTATCAGTTCTGCCTCCTGTGGGGCGGCGCGGGAATCGTCGGCTCGGGGCTGGGGTTGCCGTTCGGCGATGGACTGCGCGCGGTCGGAGGCAGCGTGGTGCGTCTCGGCGTGCGCTCGGCGGGGAGCAGCGGCGGCGCGCGGTGGAGCGGCGGGTTGTGCGCCAGGGCGGGCTGGCTCTCCGGGCACACCGTGTACGTGCAGGCGTGGTACCGCGATCCGGTCGGCGGGCCGTGCGGATTCGAGTTCAACACCTCCAACGCGTTGGAGTGGCAGCTGACGCCCTGATCTGCTCGGAGTCGGTTCGCGCGCTTCGGGGCCCCGCCCGCGTCGCCCCCCGGGCTGCTTCGCGCCGCGAAGGAGGATCGATCTCCTCCGGCCGGTTGCTGGATTCTCGGGAGGTGCCTAGGCTCGGAGATGACCTCCCTCCCGCTGGGAGGGATCCGCTCGATCTCGAGAGGAGTCGTGGTGAGCTCCAATGCTCGTTCCACCGGCACGCTCCCGGGAACGACTCGCAACCAAGGAGAAGATCATGCTTCGCACAACCATCACCAGCGCCATTCTCGTGGTCCTCGGCGCCGGTGCCATCGCTCAGAACACCGCTCCGCTCCATCCCGTACCGGGCGTGAAGCACGCCGGTACCTACCACCTCGCGACGAAGACCTGGACGCGGGGAGGGCCGGATACGTTGAGGGGGACCTACGACGTGATCTACGACAACACCTGCCTGAGTGGCTGGCACACCCCCCTGGGGCACAGGACCTTCCACGATGACGGCCGGATCCCCAGTACCTCCTCGCCGCAGGTCGATCAGGGCGCGCTGGGCAGCGGGAGCTACACCCAGACGTCTCTCGTCGGCACCAAGGATGTCTACGGCGTCAACGGCTTCGAGGTGGGCTACTGCACCGGCATCGTCGGGACGGTGGATGTGCTCGAGGTCTTCTACGAGTGCTTCACCGCCTGTTCCGATGCGACCCTGCTCACCCCCACGGCCAGCTTCGTCCTCTCGGGCTTTCCCGGCTCGGCCACGGCGGGGAATACCGCCTGCTGGACGGTCTCCGTCGACCTGGTGGGCACCACCCAGGTCTTCGCTCTGCAGGGTGACTGCGACGGAGCATTCGACGGTTCGCCCGCCCAGGACTACTTCGGCTACGGCTTCATGGTGTTGACGCCCGATCCGACCGGGCTGTCCGGGCCCATGATCACGGGCGACCCCGACGGCCTGCTCATGGCCGGACCTGGCGGCACCGGCTGTTGCGTCGGTTGCGGCACCACCTTCTTCGCCGGCGCGAACGTACCCGGTACCAATCCGGAGGGGTCTGGCCTGAACAGCCAGGACTTCTTCGAGATGGAGGACTACCACGGCGGTTCCACGTTCACCTACAACGGCTGCTACTGGTACGGCGGTTACTCGGCCTCCGCTCCGCACGCCGGCTGCTACCTGGAGATCCTCGGCGACGCCCTGGGCCCCGATCCCGGCACCGCGTACTGCTTCGGCCACACCAGCCAGGGCAACATCTGCCCCTGCGGCAACGACAACGATCAGTCCGACCTGAACGGCGCAGGCTGCGCCAACGGCCTCTTCACGGCCGGGGCGCGACTCTACGCCACCGGCGTCGCCAGCCTCATGAACGACACGCTCGCCTTCTACGGGACACGCGGGCTGCCGAACGATTCGAGCATGTTCTTCCAGGCGGCCAACAACCTCGACGGTACGGGCAACTTCCTGGGCGACGGCATCCGCTGCGCCGGAGGCAACCTGAAGAAGCTCGTGGTGAGGCGGAACAATGCCGGCGGCAACGCCCACACGGTCGGCACCTCGATCAGTGTCCGCTCCGCCGCGCTGGGCTACGCGATCCAGGCGGGTGACACCTTGCGCTACCAGTGGTGGTACCGCGACAACACCAACCCGCCGTGTGGGTTGGGCCTCAACGACTCCAACACCTCGAACGGGTACGAGGTCACCTGGTTGCCGTAGGCCCCAGGCGCCTCCAACCCTCGGTTGGCGGCGATCTCCGAGCGTTCGACGAGCCGGCCGCGGGCGAACCGCGGCCGGCTGCATTGGCGGGGGAGCCGGGCGCCCCCCGGGAATCCGCCCGAATCTCCGTTTTTCGTGTCAGCGATCGCCGCCCCGTGCGTGGGACCCTCGAACCCGCCAGAATACGGAGGTATCGGCATGACGATCACGAATGACGCGAAGATGAAGGAGAACACGAGCTGCGGTGGACGACTGGTGACTAGCGACGGGCGGACCCTGCCGCTGCGGAGGATGCGCCTCTCCGCCGAGGCCGGAGGAGGGCTCGCCGGCTGCCGGCTCGAGCAGACCTTCGCCAACGATGGCGAGGAGCCCCTCTGCGTGACCTACCTGCTGCCCCTGCCCGCCGACGGGGCGGTGAGCGCGTTCGCCTTCCAGATCGGCGAGCGGCGCATCACCGGTGAGATCGACCGGCGCGAGGCGGCGCGGGAGCGCTTCGAGTCGGCGCTGGCCGATGGGCGCAGCGCGGCGCTGCTCGAGCAGGACCGCTCGAGCCTGTTCACGCAGGAGATCGGGAACATCCCCCCCGGCGCCGAGATCGTCGCCGAGATCTCGATCGATCAGCCGCTCTCGTGGCTGGACGAGGGGAGCTGGGAGTGGCGCTTCCCGACGACGGTGGCGCCGCGGTACCTCGGGCGGGAAGGCCGAGTCGAGGATGCGGCTCGGGTGAGCGTGGACGTCGACGAGCAGGGACGGGCGCCCCGGCTGGACCTCGCGCTGTCGATCCGCGATGCGCTCGCCGACGGGAGGGAACCGAACTCGCCCTCGCACGCGCTCCACGCGCAGGGCGGCGAGGGAAGCTGCGAGGTCGTTCTCGCCGCCGAGGAAGGCGCGCGGCTGGACCGCGACCTGGTCGTGCGCTGGCCCGTCGCGCGCCCCGAGGTCGGCGCCACCCTGGAGGTGGCGAGACCGCCGGCCGGGTCCGAACCGGGCGCTGCCTACGGCCTCCTGACCCTCGTCCCACCGCTCGCCGACGAACGTCGCGCGGTCGTCGGGCGCGACGTGATCGCGCTGATCGATACGAGCGGCTCGATGAGCGGTCAGCCGCTGGACCAGGCCCGGCAGGTGCTGTCGCGCATCGTCGAGACTCTCGACGAACACGACACCCTGGAGCTGGTGGAGTTCTCGAGCCAGGCGCGGCGCTGGAAGCGTGGCGCGACCGCGATGACCGAGGCGCGGCGTCGGGACGCCCTGCGCTGGATCGACGAGCTGCGCGCGGGTGGAGCGACGGAGATGCACCAGGCGATCGTCGAGGCGCTGCAGCCGCTCGGAGACGAGTCGCAACGCCAGGTGATCCTCGTCACCGACGGCCTGATCGGCTTCGAGCAGGAGATCGTCGGTGAGATCCTCGAGCGGTTGCCGTCCAGCTCGCGCGTGCACACCGTCGGAGTCGGTTCCGCGGTGAATCGCACGCTGACCAGTGGGGCGGCGCGTGCCGGACGCGGAGTCGAGGTGGTGCTCTCGATCGACGAGGATCCCGCGCCGATGGCGGCTCGCGTCGTCGCGAGGACGAACGCCCCGCTGGTGGTCGACCTGGAGCTTTCGGGCTCTGCGCTGGAAGCCCGTGCCCCCGAGCGGCTGCCCGATCTCTTCGCGGGAGCGCCGGCCCGGCTCGGTGTGATGCTGCGCCCCGAAGGTGGCGAGCTCCTGGTGCGGGGGCGTACGGACGTCGGCCGCTGGGAACAGCGGCTCGTGGTCGAACCCAGCCGCCCCGAACACGGTCGGCGGGAGATCGTCAGTCACTTCGGCCGGCAGGCGATCGAGGATCTCGAGATGCGTCTCGCCGCGGGGGCAGTGGCGAGCGAGGTCGATCGCCGGATCGAGGAGCTCGGTCTCGCCTTCCAGCTCGCCACTCGCCTCACCTCGTGGGTCGCGGTGAGCGATCGGGCCGACGTCGACCCGACCGAACCCTCTCGGCGCGAGCGGATCCCGCACGAGCTGCCGCACGGACTGTCGGTCGAGGGGCTGGGGCTGCGTCAGCCGGCCCGGATGCCCCGATTCGCCGAGGCCGACACGTTCGGCGGCCCCGTCGCCGCGGGTCCGGCGCTGGACGAGTCCGGCGAGCTCCTCGGGGCGGTCCCGCCCCGGTCGTCCCGACGGGCCAAGGCGGCGTACCGACTCCCCGACGACCTCCTCGAGCGGCCCGACGCCCCGGCCGAGCCTTCGGCGCTGGACGCCGTGCGGAGGGTCTTCCGAGGCTTCCTCGGCCGGCCGGCGCGCGGCGGGCGGAAGGAAGAGACCCCCGATGGGGCTCCCCCGGGGCACCGCGATTTCGAGGGGCACGTGACCCTCTGGCGCGACGGCACCCTGGTGATCGAGTTCGAGGTGGACGGGATCGACTGGGAGCTGCCCGAGGCGATCGAGGCGCGCTGGAGCGACGGCCAGGTCCTCGCGGCCGAGCTCGATCTCGAGCGGACGACGCGTCCGGGTCGGGTGGACGCCGGTCGGCGTATCCGCCTCTGCCTGCGCCTTCCCGACGGTGCGCCGGACTTCGCTCCTTCGGGCTTGCGCCTGAGCGGTGAAGCGGGCGAGATCAGGGTCCTCCTGAGCTGAGGTGACGGCCATTCCCGACCTCGATCAACACGTCGCGGCGATCGCGACCGGCGACCCCGAGGCCTTCGGGCTCTGGGTCGCCGGCGCGGAGTCGTCGTTGCGCCGGGGTCTGTCGAGGTTCGCGACACAGCTGGACACCGAGGCGATCCTGCAGGAGACCCTGCTGCGCGTCTGGCAGGTGGCTCCACGGCTGGAGGGGGACGGTCAGCCCAACGGGATGCTGCGGCACGCGATGACCACGGCGCGCAACCTCGCGATCAGCGAGCTGCGCCGCGCGCGCGTCCAGACGACGGAGATCGAGGCGCTTCTCGAGAGTGTGGAGCGCGCTGAACCGGTGATCCCCGACCCTCGCCTACGCGAGATCATCCAGCGCTGTCGGGAGGCGCTCACCACCCAGCCGGCCGCGGCGTTGACCGCTCGCCTGGAAAACGCCGGCGCCGACCCCGACGCTACGCTGGCCGAGCGGTTGGGGATGAAGCTGGTCACTTTTCACCAGAACGTCTCACGAGCACGTGCACTGCTCGCCGCCTGCCTGGAGAAGAACGGCGTCGACCTGGAGCTGGAGCTGTCATGAACGATCGCGAACGAGAGCTCTTGATCGAACAGGCGACCACCGCCTGGCGTCCCCGCGACCCCCACGGCCGCCTGCGCTCCCACCCCGCCTGGCACGACCTCGACGACGAGGGGCGCCGGCAGCTCTTCGAGGCGACCTCGCTGCAGCGCAGGCTCGAGGCGGCGCTCGATCCGGAGGGGCTCTCGTCGACGGCGCGGGCGGTACTGGCGAAGATTCGTGGGTGAGCCGTACTATTCGGAATAACGCTTGGCGACCTTCCGGTACGCGTCGCGGAACGCCATTCCCTCCTTGACCAGCTTCAACGCCTCCTCGGTGGCGAAGAGCTCCTCGGTCATCGCCGCAGCGCACGCCTCTTCGTTCACCGTCCAGCTTGGCACCAGCTCGATCATCATCGGCAGGCAACGCGACGTGGCGTCGAAGGCGCGGAAGAGCGGTTCCTTGGTCAGGCCGAGGTCGCGCTGGTAGCCGGACATCAGGTTGGCGACGAGCCCCTGGATCTCGGTCTCGGCGGCGCGGACTATCGAGTAGTGGCCGCGCACCAGCTCCAGCACGTCGGGGTTGTGCTTCTGCGGCATGATCGAGCTGCCGGTGCAGAAGTCGATCGGCAGGGCGATGAAGCCGAACTCGGTGGTTGAGAGGTACAAGAGGTCGGTCGACAGGCGATTGAGCGTCAGCATCACCTGCGCGAGGAGGTGGGCGATCGCCGCCTCGTGCTTGCCGCGGGAGAGCTGCGCGTGGATCGGGTTCTCCTGGACGCGGGCGAAGCCGAGCTCGCGCGCGGTCATCTCACGGTCGAGCTCGAAGATCGGGATGCCGTAGCCCGCGCCGGTGCCGAGGGGACACTGGTCGATCAGCTCGCGCGTCGCCGCCAGCAAGTGAAGGTCGTCGTCTATCGCCGAGACGAACGCGCCGAGCCAGGTGCCGAAGGTGGTCGGCATCGCGCGGCGCAGGTGCGTGTAGCCGGGGATCGCGACCGCGCCTTCCGACTCGATCCGCGCGGTCAAGGCGGCGCGGAACCGACCCAGCTCGTGCGCCAGCCGATCGAGCTCGGCCTTCTGGTACAGCCGCATCGCGACCAGCACCTGGTCGTTGCGCGAACGCCCGAGGTGGATCTTCTTGCCCGCCTCGCCGACCTCGGCGGTGAGCCACTCCTCGATCGCGGTGTGGCAGTCCTCCTGCTCGCGCGCGATCTCGAACTCGGCATTCGCGTGCAGCTCCTCGATGCGCTCGAGGCCGGCGACGAGGCTCTCGACCTCGACGGCTTCCAGCGCCCCGATCTTCCCCAGCATCCGGGCGTGCGCTCGGGACGCGCGGCAGTCGAAAGGAACCAGGCGGCGGTCGAGCTCGTACTCGCGGCCGGCGGAGAAGGCGACGACCTCCTTCTCCACCTCGCCGCCTCGATCCCAGAGCGCCATCACTCGCCTCCCCAGTGCCGGTGCTTGCGATGCATGATCGCGTTGTGGGCCATCAGACGGATCGCGTTGATCTTGATGAAGCCCGCCGCGTCCTCCTGGTTGAAGCCGCCCTCGATGTCCATGCTGGCGAACTCCTGGTCGTAGAGCGAGCTGGAGCTCTCGCGCGCCTCGGCCAGGGCGTTGCCCTTGTAGAGCTTCAGCCAGACCTTGCCGTCGATCACCTCCTGGCTCTTGTCGATCGCCGCCATCAGGAAGTCCATCTCCGGACTGAACCAGAAGCCGTAGTAGATCAGCTCCGACAGCTTGGCGGTCAGCATGTCGCGCAACCGCATCACCTCGCGGTCCATCGCGATGCTCTCCATGTCCCGGTGCGCGACGTGCAGGATCGCGCCGCCGGGCGTCTCGTAGATGCCGCGCGACTTCACCCCGACGAAGCGGTTCTCGACCATGTCGAGGCGTCCGATGCCGTTCTCGCGGCCGAGCTCGTTCAGGTAGAGGAAGAGCGGCAGCGGCTCCGTCTCCACGCGGCCGTCGCCGAGGTTCTCGACGCGCTTCGGGATCCCGTCGACGAACTCCATCACGATGCGCGTCGCCTCGTCGGGCGCGTCCTCGGGTGCCGTCGTCCGCGAGTACACGTCCTCGGTCGCCGCCAGCGCCGGATCCTCGAGGATCCCCGCCTCGTGGCTGATGTGCAGCAGGTTGTCGTCCTCGCTGTAGGGCTTGGCCACCGTCGCCGTCACCTCGATGTCGTGCTCCTCGGCGTAGGCGAGCATGTCGCTGCGCCCCCGGAAGCGGTCGAGGAAGTCGCGTCGCTTCCACGGAGCGATCACCTCGATCCTCGGGTTCAGCGCGTAGTAGGCGAGCTCGAAGCGCACCTGATCGTTGCCCTTGCCGGTCGCGCCGTGCGACACGTACCTCGCGCCCTCGGCGGCGGCGATCTCGATCTGTCGCTTGGCGATCACCGGGCGGGCGAGGGCCGTGCCCAGGAGGTAGCGACCCTCGTACAGCGCGTTCGCCTTGAAGGCGGGGAAGATGAAGTCGGTGACGAACTCCTCTTTGAGATCCTCGACGAAGATCCTGGAAGCGCCGGTACGCAGCGCCTTGGCTCGGACCTCCTCGAAGTCCTCTTCCTGTCCCACGTCGGCGACGTAGGCGATCACGTCGAATCCCTCCTCGACGAGCCACTTCAGGATCACCGAGGTGTCGAGGCCGCCGCTGTAGGCCAGTACGACCTTCTCGCGGTTTCCCATGGCGGAGCTTCCCTCCTGTTGTTCTCCGATGCGAACGCCGAGATCGGCGCGAAGGGCCGGTGAGGCCGGGGGGAGGCTACGGGAGAACGACGCGGAATCAAGGAAACGAGCCCGAACCTTGGCTTCTCCGAAGAGAGCGCCCGGTCTGCTACTCTCTGCGCGATGAGCGCCGACCTCGGGATCACCCTCGCCGTGCTGGCCGCGACGATCTTCCTGTTCACCCGGGAGTGGGTCCGGCTCGACGTGGTGGCGCTGCTGTCCCTGTTCGCCCTGCTCCTCGCCGGGATCCTCGAGCCAGCGGAAGCGCTCGCCGGCTTCTCCTCCTCGGTGGTGTTCATCATCGCCGGCCTCTTCGTGGTCGGCACGGCGCTCTTCAACACCGGCGTGGCGGACCGGATCGGCGTGCAGGTCGCCCGCGTCGCCGGCACCGGGGTCACGCGGCTCACCGTCGTCCTGATGGTCGTCGTGGCGTTCCTCTCCGCCTTCATGAGCTCGACCGGCGCGGTGGCGCTCTTCCTCCCCGTGGTCGCGAACCTCTGCCGGCGGGCATCGATCAGCCCGTCGAGGCTCCTGATCCCGATCTCCTTCGCCTCGCTCCTCGGCGGGATGCTGACCCTGATCGGGACGCCGCCGAACATCGTGGTCAGCGAGCAGCTCTCCTCGCAGGGGCGCGAGCCGTTCGCCTTCTTCGAGTTCACCCCGGTCGGGCTGGTCATGCTGGCGATCGGAGTGCTCTTCATGGTGACGGTGGGGGGCAAGTTGCTCCCCACGCGAGGCGGCGGCGAAGGGAAGGCCGAGGGCGACGGGCCCGCGCGCGAGACGGTGATGGCGCTCGCGGAGCGCTACGGCCTGCCCGAGAGCATCCTGGTCGCCAGGGTCGCCGCGGGCTCCGCGCTGGTGGGCCAGAGCCTGACCGAGCTGGGGGTCCGCGGCCAGCACGGCGTGTCGGTGCTGGGGGTCAGCCCGCCGGGCAGCACGCTGGTCAGCGTGCTGGGGCAGGACGCGCTCTCCCCGGAGCGCCCGTTCGCGGCCGGCGACACCATCCTGGTCCACGGCATGCCCGACCGTCGCGAGCGCTTCGCCGAGGCCTTCCACCTCGAGCCCCTCTCCGCTGAGGAGGTCGACCAGCTCACCCTCTGCAGCGGCGCGGGGTTCGCCGAGGTTCTCCTGCCGCCGCGCTCGTCGCTGCTCGGATCGACACTCGCCCAGGTCGATTTCCGCGACGTGTACGGGCTCACCGTGCTGGCCGCGATGCACCTCGGTGTGGCGGTGAAGGGATCGCTGGCCGAGCGCCGGCTGACCTTCGGTGACACCCTGCTGGTGCAGGGGCCGTGGTCGAGGATCGAGGCGCTCCGGAAGCAGCAGCGCAACTTCGTCGTCGTCGGCGAGGCGCGCGGCGCGACCGAGCCCACCTCGCTCTCCCGGCCGGGGTGGATCGCGCTGGCGATCATGGCGGCGATGATGGTCTCGATGACCCTCGGGCTGCTGTCGACGGTGACGGTGATCCTGGGGGCGGCGCTCCTGATGGTCCTCTTCCGCTGCGTCTCGATGGAGAGCGCCTACCGCTCGATGAGTTGGCAGAGCCTGGTGGTGATCGCCGCGATGCTCCCGATGGCCTCCGCGCTGGAGAAGACGGGCGGGATCGAGCTCGTGGCGGGCTGGGTGACGGGGAGCCTCGGCGCCATCGGCCCGATGGCGGTGATCGCGGGGCTCTTCGTGCTCACCTCGCTCTTCAGCCAGTTCGTCTCCAACACCGCGACCGCCGTCCTGGTCGCGCCGATCGCCTTCGGCGTCGCCGTGGAGATGGGAGTCAGCGAGCGGGCCTTCCTGATGACCGTCGCCATCGCGGCCTCGACCGCCTTCTCGACGCCGATCGCCTCGCCGACCAACACCCTGGTGCTGACGCCCGGCGGGTACCGCTTCGGGGACTACGCGAAGCTGGGCGTGCCGCTGCAGCTCGTGATCCTGGTCGCCACGGTGCTGCTGGTGCCGCTCGTGTTTCCGCTCTAATCGGTGAAAACGCGCCCGATCGGCACCCTCTTTGCGCTCGAGAGGAGCAAAAAAGGGGAAGAGGTATGGCCAGGCAGTTCATCATCGGAGACATCCACGGCTGCTGGGACGAGCTCCAGGACCTGCTGGATCGGCTCTCGCCCGCCGAGGGCGATTCCGTCATCGCGCTCGGCGACATCGTCGACCGCGGGCCGGCGAGTGAGCGCGTGCTCGAGTTCTTCCGGGACCGCGGCGACGCGATCTCGCTGCTGGGAAACCACGAGCGCAAGCACCTGCGCTCGGCGCGCGGGCCGGTGCGGGCGGCGCTGTCGCAGCGGATCGTCAGGGAGCAGCTAGGGAGTCGCTACGACGCGTGGCTCGATCACCTCGAGGACTTCCCTCGCTCCATCGAGCTCCCCGAGGCGATCTGCGTGCACGGCTTCTTCGAGCCGGGGATCCCGCTGGCGGAGCAGCGGGAGGAGGTGATCGTCGGGGTGCTGAGCGCGGAGCGACGGCTCGCCCGGGGCTTTGAGGGGCCCTGGTACGAGCATTACCGGGGCGAGAAGCCGCTCGTCGTGGGCCACCACCACTACCGCGGCGACGGTCGCCCGCTGGTCCGCGACGGACTCGTCTACGGCCTCGACACCGGCTGCGTGCACGGATTCCAGCTGACCGCGCTGGTGCTGCCCGACTTCGACCTCGTCTCGGTGCCCTCGCGGGGGAACCACTGGCCGGCGCAGAAGCGGATGTACCCGCACCTCGCCGCGGCCCTGCGAACCGCCGAGGAGGACCTCGACTGGGAGGCCCTGCGCTCGCTGGCCCGCCTGCCCGCCGAGGTGAAGGTGGCGTCCTGGCGCAGAGAGCGCGTGCAGGAGGCCACCGACCTTCTCGCGCGCGGCGAGGAGCTCGTGCCGGCGATCATCTCGCGGGTGTATCTCGTCGCCGAGGCGATCGAGGCCGAGCTGGCCCGGGCGGAGGACTGGTCGGACCGCACCGACCGCGAGCGCGCGGGGCGCTTCGCCCGTCAGGCCGATGCGCATTCCTGGAAACACCTGTTGTTCCGGGCGCGCAAGGGGTCACTCGACGTCGACGGGATCCTCTCGCGCTACTGCACGCCGCGCCAGCTCATCGCGCTGGCGAGCACGATGGAGCTCGATTGAGCGACGCGGTGCCGCCCCCCGCACTTCCGGGAAAGGAAGGCCGGGGGGGCGACACCGCTGGAAGGAAGGCGGACCGAGGTGGAATCAGTCCGGTGATGCTCAGGGAGAGCTTCCGCCGTTGTAATCTTCACCTTCGGACACCGCTCGGTCCGCCGATTCGAATCCAGGGGGCGCTGCGAAAGAGCTGCAGGGAAACGGGGGGTGTGCCTGCAGCCGGGGGGGCAACTGGAGATAGACGAAGCTCCCTACGTCTGCTGTTCCGTCGATTCCGGAAGTTCGCAAAAGATCACTACACGAACTCGACGTGATGGCGATCCTGGTCGCGCAGCACCTCGATGATCTCGTTGTAACGAGCGAGCGGATGCGTGCAGCGCGCGAGGCACGCCGTCGACTCCATCCGCTGCAGCACCCGACGTCGCTCCTCGCCGGCCCACAGCTCGGCGAAGCCGACGCCCCTCTCGTAGTCGAGGCGACCGAAGCTCCACTCCGGCAGCGCGCGCAGGTTGCAGCAGCCGTACAGGGTTCCGTCCGCGGTCACCACGGCGAGCAGCGGCGAGGCGAGACAGCGACCCGTGCGCCGTTCCACCGGTTCCCGCTGCAGCTGCAGGTCGCGCCGCCCCGACTCGGCCAGCCCGGGGTCGGCTGACGCGGTGCGCTCCGCCGCGCCCACCCAGTTGCCGACCTGGACTCTCAGCTCGCCGCGGTGGGCGAGCAATGCGCGGCGGAGCGTCTCACGAACCTGCGCGGCCTCCTCGATCGTCATCGTCGGCGCCGAACCCACCTCCTCGAAGAACGGCGGGCGCAGCAGCGCGTAGTCGACGCCGAGCTTCTCGGCCAGGGCGATCGCCACCGGCGCCAGCTCGGCCGTGCGGGCGTCCATGGCGAAGGAGAGGCCGACGATCGGATGCCGCCGCCCCCCGCGCGCACCGACGAGGGCGCGCACCCCCCCCAGGATCGCCTCGAAATCGTCGCTCTGGTGGATCCGCGCGTGGCTCTCCGGCGTCGGACCGTCGAGGCTGACCCGCACGTAAGCTACCTCGCGTGCGATCGGCTCCGCCCAGCGTTCCAGCCGCGAGCCGTTGGTCACCACCCCCGGCGCGAGGCCGAGCCCGCGCGCGCGCTCGACGAGGTAGCCGAGCTCGGGGTGCAAGAGCGGCTCTCCACCCCCCTTGAAGACCACGCCCCGCACCCCGAACCCGGCCACCTCGAGGGTGGCCAGCTCCTCGATCAGCGCCTCGTAGAGCCCGACCTCCAGGCAATCCGGCGTGTGGGCCGGGTCGACGCACCACTCGCACGCGTGATTGCAGTAGGAGACCGGGTCGATCTCGACCGTCACCGGGGCCACCTCGGCCCCCCCGGCCAGCGCCCACAGGCGGTCGAAGTGGTGCAGGCACTTCAGCGGGTGGAACTCCTTCTGGCCGAGGTCGTCCATCACACCCCCTCCGGCAGGAGATTGACGAAGCAGTACGGATCGAAGTGCTCTCCGATCTCCCCGGGGTCCGCGTCGGGCCCCCGGGCGCGCTCCAGCTCGTACCAGGCCATGATCTGGCACGATCCCGAGCAGCGCTTCGTGTAGTGCTCGCAGCCGTGGCAGCGCGGGTGCTTGTACGCGGTGAGGTCGCGGAAGATCCGCCAGCGCGAGCTGTCGCGCCAGATCGTTCGCAGGTCGTCGCGCCGCAGGTCGCCGGCGATGAAGACCGCCACCCGCTCGCCGTCGATCCGGTCGGGGAAGGACGCCGGGCTGTACGAGCAGCCGTAGACGTGCCCCTGCGCCCCCACCACGCACGCCTCGACCCCCGCCGCGCAGGTCGTCTTCTTCTGCACGAGCAGGTCATGGGAGGTAGTCACGTCGGGATCGAGCAGGTCGATGGTGGTGCTGAAGTCCACGTCCGGGTGCGCCAGGCGCTGCCGCTGCACCTCGCCGATGAACCCGGCGAACCCCTCCCGGGTGAACATCTCCTCGGTCATCTCCCCGACCGACCGCCCGTAGGGGCGCAGCGGGATCAGGTTCAGGCTCTCCACCCCGTGGATCTCGCACTGCTGGGCGACCTCGTCGATGGAGGCGAGGTTGTGCCCCGCGACGACCATGTTGATGCGCAGCCGGGCCGAGGTTCGCGTGGAGAGCACCTCCAGCGCTCGCAGGACCCGATCGTAGGTGCCCGCCCCACGCACCGCGTCGTTGATCGCGCGATCACCGTCGAGCGAGACGATGTACCAGTCGACCGCCCACTCCGGCAGCGCCTCGAGCTGCTCGTCGGTGAACACGCCATTGGTGCCGACCGAGACGTGCATCCCCCGCTCGCGCGCATCGGCCACGATCTCGGGGAAGTACGGCAGCGTGGTGCACTCGCCGCCGGTGTAGCGGAGCTCGAAGACCCCCAGCTCATACGCCTGCCGGTTGACGTCGATGATCTCCTCGCGCGAGAGCTCGCCCGGCAGCGGCCGCCCCGACTCATTGAAGCAGCTCCTGCAGCGCAGGTTGCAGTCGCGAGTCACCTCGAAGTAGATCCGCTTGGGCGCTGCGACGGCATCGGAGGGGAGCAGGTCGGGGCGCACGTCGGAGGGCACGTGCCGGATCCGGGTGCGCCCCCGGGGGGTCTCGACCGCCGTGCCGGCGAGCAGACCGCGCAGCACCTCGTCCTCCCGCGCGCGGCGCAGCGCCGCGCCGAAGCCGGCCGCCGTGGCGGTGACCAGCTCCGCCAGCCGCCGGTACCGGATCGGCGCGAGCTCCACGCCCCGCCCGCTGTCCCGGTCGAACCAGAAGCCACCCCGGCGCTCCTCGCGCAGGACGAAGTCGATCACGAGGTCACCTCCTCGGGGGTCTCCGCGGCCAGGAAACAGGTCGGGTCGCGGGCGTCGAGGACCCCGGAACCGAAGTGCGCGACCGCCGGGCAGCCCCCCACGCAGCGGACCGCGTAGTGCTCGCAATCCCGGCAGCGCGCCGCCTTGCTGTGCGTCCGAAACGGCCCAAACACGGGCGAGGTGGCCCAGACCTCGCCCACCGAGGTCTCGTGGAGGTCCCCGGCGCTGAACTCGCCCCCGGGGGTGTGGAAGAACGCGCAGGGCAGGATCGAGCCGTCGTAGGCGACGTTGACCATCGTCCGCCCCGCCTTGCAGGAGACCATTCCGCCGTACCGCGCCCGCCCGGCGTGGTCGCTGGGATCGAGCACGTCGAAATCGGTCTGGATCACGATGCGGGGGAACCTCTCGCGGAGGGCGGTGATCTCGTTCACCACCACGCGCAGGTCCTCCGCCGTCGCCGGCTGGCAGCGCGAGTCGCCCGAAGCTCGCCCCACGGGGCGGATCGGCGAGACCTTGACGTCCGCTCCCAGCGCCGCGGCGAGCGTGACCAGCCCGCGGAGGTCCCCGCGGTTCGTCCCGTTCACGTGCACGCCCCAGGTCACCGACTTCCCCGCCTCGTGGAGCGCGTAGGTCGAGGCCAGCACCTTGCGGAAGGTGCCGCTTCCCCGGATCGCGTCGTTGCTGCCCCCCAGCCCGTCGAGGCTGAGCAGGAACCGTTCGATCGGCGCATCCAGCAGGTACTCCCGGATCTCCGGCGACCAGATCCCGTTGCTGTTCAGCGTGATCGAGAGCCCGCGTGCCTCGCAGGCGCGGATCACCTCGGTGAAGCGCGAATGCAGCGTCGGCTCCCCACCGCTGATCCGGATCGACTGCAGCCCCCAGGAGACCACCTCGTCGAGCAGCCGCACGATCACCGAGAGCCGGAGCTCCTCGGTCCGGTCGGGGCCCGAGTCGTTGAAGCAACTCCTGCAGCGCAGGTTGCAGCGCGCGGTGATCTCGACGCCCACCTGCTCGGGGTGAGCCGAGAACACCGGCTCGCCGGGGGGATTCTCCAGCCTCGTCGCCCCTCGTTCAGCAGCCATCGCCCCCTCCCAGCCTCAGCTTGCCGCCCAGCAGCCCTTCGTAGCTGTTCGAGCCCCACGCGCTGCCGCGCCAGTCCTCGCAGCTCGTGCAGCAGGGCAGGGACTCGAAGCGCCCCTCGAGGTGGTCCTGCCGGAGCGTGGCGTAGCGCGCCGAGGTCCAGATCGAGGCGATCGTCTGCCCGGGTTCGGTGAGGTCGCCGAGGACCTCCTCGTCGCGCTCCGACCACGAGTTGAAGCAGGCGAGAACCTTCCCCGTCGGCCCGATCGTGCAGCGCGTCCACAGCTGCGCGCAGGGAGTGCGGCCCCGCGGCACCGAAGTGCACGGCGTGTCCACTCGATTCCCCCAGCTGTGGAAGGGGCGGTAGATCACCTCGTCGGCGATCTCCGACCAGAAAGCGCGGTGCGCCTCCTTCTCCACCTGGAACGCCGGCTGGTCGACCGCCGAGACGACCAGCCTGGTGGGCCCACCGCGCGCGTCGCGCAGCTCGCGGAAGCGGATCACGTTGGCGCGGACCTGCTCGAAGCGCTGGTTGCGCATCAGCGGCTCGTAGGTGCGCTCGTGCCCGTGGACCGAGCACTCGAGGACGTCGAGCCCCGCGCCGAGCAGCCCGATCGCCATCCCCTGGTCGAGGGCGATGGCGTTGGTGAAGGCCTGGATCAGTCGGACCCCCGCCTCCTTCGCGTGGCGGATCAGGGGGACGAGCTCGGGGTGCAGGAGCGGCTCGCCGCGCGCGTGGAGCCGCAGCCAGGCGGAAGGGTGCTCCGCGACCTCTTCCGCGACCCGGCGGAAGATTGCGCCTTTCATGAAATCGCGCGATTCCAGCGGGAATTCGTCCTCGATCTCCGGCGGTGCCTCCCCGCGGGCGAGCAGGCCGACCGGGCAGGCGACGCACCCGCTGTCGCAGATGCCGTGGACCAGGGTGACCTGGGTGCAGGAGGGGAAGGACCGCTGCTCCGCGCTCCTGAAGAGGGCGGACGCGTCGGGGGAGGCGGCACGGGTCGTCTGGCTCATCGGAATCCTCGGGCCTCGCCGGCCCACGTTCTGCCGTCGGCGAGGAGCTCCTCGATGACGCGGTCGCGCCACGCCCGGACCCGGGCCTCGTCGAAGCCCTCCGTCCGGAGGGTGAATCCGGCGCGGCGGCCACGCCCGACCTGGAGGTACCTGGAGTAGTCCCGGTCCACGTGGGTGATGCCGAAGCGCCCGGGGTCGGCGTGCAGCGCGGTGCCGGGGTAGGCGATGGCGGGGTAGGCGCTGAACTCGTGCCAGGGGCAATCGCGCAGGAGGTCCAGCGTCTCTTCGATCGTCTCGTCGGTCTCGCCGGGGAAGCCGACGAGCAGGAAGATGCGGGTCCGCAGCCCCGCCTCGAAGGCGTTCTCCAGCGCGGCGCGGATCTGCCCGGGGGTCTGCTGCTTGTTCATCGCGGCCAGGAGGCCCTGGTTCCCCGACTCGACCCCCAGGCTGACGTGGATGCAGCCTCCGCGCCGGAGCGACCGCGCCATCTTCGCGGTGAGGGTGTTCACCCGCGCGAAGCAGCGGAAGGCGATTCCCTCGCGCTCCAGGTGCGGGGTCAGGGCGTCGATCCTCGCCTCGCTGATCGCGAAGACGTCGTCCTGGAAGCGGATGTGCCGGATCCCGTAGCGCTCCTTGATGCGGTGGATCTCCGCGGTGACGTTCTCCGGCGAGCGGAAGCGCACCGGTTGGCCCGCGCCGATGACGATGCTGTTGCAGAACGCACAGGAGTAGGGGCAGCCGCGGCTGGAGAGCACGCTGACGCAGCGCTCGCCGTCGAGCTCCCTGGTGTAGCTCGAGAGGTCGACGAGGTCGTAGTCGGGGAAAGGGAGGTCGTCCGGGTCGGGACGCTCTCCATTGATGATGGCGGGAAGTTGCTCGCCCGCGGCGGTGCGGCGGAGGATGTCGAGAAACGCGGGCTCACCCTCGCCGACCACGACGACGTCGAACTCGTGTGTCGCGACCTCGCGCGGCAACGCGGAAGCGTGCGGGCCACCCGCCACGAACAACGCGCGCGGGTTGCGGGCGCGCACTTCCCGCGCGAGGGACCGAGTGAGCTCGTAGTTCGCCGTGAAGGTGGAGAACCCGTAGACAGAATGACCGTCCTCGATCATGGTGGGACCTTCGTCGGGTGCGGTGCCCGACAGATCGGTCACGGTCGTCTCGAATCCGTGGTGGCACGCGAAGGTCGCCACGGAGAGCAACCCCAGCGGAGCTTCCAGGCGATCGTCATCCAGGGCGGAGCAGGGGGTATGAACGAGAGACGTGGTGAGTCCGGGCGGCGACGGAGATCGGGTCGTGTTCGGGGGCCTCTTCATCTCGCAATAAGTCCACGCACCTCCCGCAAGCGGTGTGCCACGTGGAGTGGCTCGTAGTACCAGGGAGGGACTCCGATGAAGGACATTTCACCGATTCTCCGACCCTTCGCGGAAAAGGGCGGCGGGACAGTCGTGTACAAGGCGTACCCGCCGCACCGCGGGGATGATATCTCAGCCTTGCTCGAGCTGGCTCAGGCGATGCCCCCGGGAACGAAGTACGTTCCGATTCAGCCGCGGGACAACCTGGTGACCGACCTGCGGGTTCTGCTGCCCGATCTGGTGTGCCAGGGGCTCCTCGGGAAGGATCTGGTCCTCAGCAAGCTGGCCGGGACCCGGGCGAAGAGGACGCCGGGTGACAGGCGGAAGGAGTTCGACAGTAAGTCCCGGGATCTGCTCGTCCGGCTGATTCGTCGGGCGCTCGACTGGGAGAAGATGCCCGGCAAGGACGCTGAAGGGGTCGTCGCCGATCTCCAGGCGGCCAACCCGGGACTCTACGAAGCTCTCCTGGTCTGGATCGAAGGCGACGGCGGGAAGCTGCAGCAGGAAGAGGCGGTGACGGAGCTGTCGAGCCTCGTCGTGGGCCAGGAGGGGGATGGCCAGGAGCTCTACAAGGGAGTCCTGGACTGGATCGAGCGCAACCAGCAGTTCTCCACCGGGGAGAAGATGGAGCGATTCGTGCACATCCCCCCGGACAAGCCCTTGCTCGTGCTGGGCCGCCCGGACCTGTTCCGGCGCTACGACGACCCCACATCTCCATTGCGCACGGCACTCGACGGTGCTGCGTACCCGAATCGATTCGACCTGCCGGGGCGGGAGCGAGGCGCCCAGCAGGGGCAGTACATCGTCCGGGACCGCAAGTCGAGGCTCACCTACCAGGTCGCTTCGGATCAGTGGATGGACGCCGACGTCGGTTTCGTGTTCGCCAACGCCGGTGGGAACGGCCAGTGGGTCGTCGTCGCCAGCGGGGCGTCGTCGCTGGGGACCTTTTGCGCGGCTCATCTCCTCTCTCAGGATCGCCCCGGATTCGACGAGGCGGTCCGGAGCTGCCGCGACGCGGGGGGGACCCGCCCGGTCGATATCGGCTTCGCCTGCCGCTACACGCTGCTCTCCCGCTATCGACCCTTCCGGCACGTGGTCGAGCCGGACGATCTTCAGATCGACCTCCTGAACCCGCGCGACCTCGTCGGGTATCGATGGCTCCAGCGGAACGAAGACGAGTTCGAGCGCCTGACCGGCTCCTGGGACCCGGACCCGCCGGCCGCGGAGCCGGTGGGGGATGAGCAGGAGAAACCGGCGGAAGAGCCGGCGGAGACCGGGGCGAAGGACGAGACCCCCGAGCCCGAACCGCTGAAGGACCGGTTCATGCACTGGACCTGGTCGCCCGCCCGGGTGGAGCACCTGAAGGATGGCGAGGAGATCAGGATCATCGACGTCGACGTGAAGGCGGAGACGGTGGAGATCCCCGGCCGGAGGCCGATCATCCTGAGTGAGCCCCTCGGGGCCCTGATCGATCGGATCGACAAGCACGTGACCCGGGACAGCACCACCTGGCTGGAGCGGCTCGGGAAAGGCGCCGGCCCCGGTGGGTTGCGCTCCTACGTGGAGATGCGCGACGACCCGGCCTTCCAGACGATGAGCCCCATTCTCCTGCTGGGCGGGACCGGGACCGGCAAGAAGTGGATCTCCGAGCTGATCGGGAAGCTCTGGGGGGGGCAGACCCTTCGCGCCGGGCTCAAGAAGGCGCGGAAGGCCTGGGAGGAATCCAAGACCAGGCCCCGCCCGAGGTGGAACCCCCACCGCCTGCTCCCGGGCCTCCTCGGGAAGGTGCTCCCGGAGTGGGCTGCTCGCGCGGGGGAGGAGGAGGGAGCGGGTGCGCCCCCGCCGGTCCACGATTCGCTGTACACCGTCGCCATCCTGGATCGACCTCGGGGCCTGCTCGAATCGGAGCTCCACGGAATCTACGCCGACGTCGCGACTGGCGTGGGCGCCGGCCTGGGTGCGTTCCTGACGGCGGGCACCGGCATTCTGCTCCTGGACGAGTTCCTGGAACTCGACCCCGCCCTGCAGGCCAGCCTGCTCGTGGCGCTGGACACCGGCTGCGTCCACCCGGTCGGAGGGCCCGGGGCGTATCCGTATCTCAGTCGGGTGGTCGCGGCGACCAACCGCGCCTCGAGCCTCACCGAGCTGCAGGCGCTGATCGATCAGGACGAGGTGCGGTCCGACCTCGTGGCGCGCTTCCCGAGGCGGTACGAGATCCCCCCGCTGGCCGAGCGCCCGCGGGAGGTGGTTCCCATCCTCGCCGGCATCCTCGATCAGATGAAGAAGGGCGAGGGCCACTTGCGCATCTCGCGCCGGGCCTTCGAGGTCCTGGCCTGCCACCCGTATCCCGAGAACATCCGGGAGCTGGAGGCCCTGGCCCGCGACTTCTCCGACGAGCTGGTCGAGAGCTGCACGAAGCCGATCGCGGAGGCCGGTGACCTGGAGAAGGCCGACTCGGCCATCCGCCTGGAGCACCTCGGCCGGCTCGGGGTCTCCGACTGCCGACCCGGCCTCCGGCACGGGCTGATCAAGTACGAGCGCGAGACCGAGGACGAGTTCTACGACTTCAACATCCGTCCGCTGAGCCAGCCGAAGAAGAGCGAGCCGGGTGAAGAGGGGCTCGTGGGGCCCGATCCCGTCGTCGAGCTGCTGGGCTCCCTCGCGGAGGAGTGGCAAACCGAGGATTGGAGGGGACCGGACGAGAGCTCCGCGGTCGACGCCATGAGAAAGCAGGCCGACGCGTGCGCGAAGGACGGACCGAAGAGCTCGGGGCCCTGTTGCGTCGTCGAACACGACCGCTTCGATGACCTGATCCGGGGCATCGGCCGGAGGGTGATGGAAACGGGGATCGGTGCCGGTGCACTCCGGGATCACTTCGCGCAGGAGTCGTGGACCGACGGGAGCAACCTCCTGCTGTACGCCCTGCCCCTACCGCTCTGCTCGGGCTGCCTCAAGGGCGGGAAGGGCAAGCACCGTCGGAAGATGATCACCAAGCACATCCAGAATGTCGTTGAAAGCGACGAGGTGCTCGGCGCGACGGGCGGGTCCGCCAGCGTGCTCACCACGAAGATCTTCCTCGTCCTCTGCGGCCAGGACTACGGGTAGCGATCTCCTCCTCCCCTGCGTCTACTTCGCGAAGGTCGCCTTCAACTCGACTTCCTTTCCCTTGCGCACGACCGTGACCGTGACCTCGTCCCCCGGCTCGTGCTCGCGGAGCATGTTGCGCCAGGCGCCCTGGCTCTCGATCTCGGTGCCGTTCCACTTCACCAGCAGATCACCCTCCTCGACTCCCGCCTTCGACGCGGTGGAGTTCGCGGTCACCGAGACGACGCGCACGCCCTGCTCACCCTCGGGGGCGCGGCCCGGGCGAACGCCGAAGCGAACTCGCGCGCGGCTTCGCCCGCTCGGCGTGTCGTCGAACTCGAACCGCTCGGCCCGGATCGCGGCGGAGTAGATCAGCTCCTCGAAGAGGTCGATGGCGTGAACCGCGTCGACCCGGTTGATCTTCGAGCTGACGTCCCTCGGCGTGTGGTACTCGTCGTGGAAGTCGGCGATGATGCCGAAGAGGTAGGGGATTCCCTTCTGCATGAAGGCGAGGTGATCGCTTCCGCCGGACATTCCCCGAGGCGTGACGATCTCCAGCGGGCTGGCCTCGAAGAAAGGCTTGGTCCACTCCGCCATCCCCTTGCCCGACGTCGTCCCCCCGACGTTGAGTCGCTTGTTCACGATCCGCCCGATCATGTCGAAGTTGATCATCAGGGCGAGCTGCTCCAGCGGAATCGGCGGCTCGTTGACGAAGTGGCGGGAGCCGTTGAGCCCCGACTCCTCGGCGCTGAAGCAGGTGAACAGGATCGTCCGCGCGTCCGCGTCCTCGGGGAGCTTCTCGTACTTCTGGAACAGCCGATCGGCGAGCATGATCACGCCTGCGCTGCCCGAGGCGTTGTCGTCCGCGCCGGGGTGCAGCACGCCGGTCTCGCCGGTGCGGGAGCCGAAGTAGCCCATGCCCAGGTGGTCGAGGTGCGCTCCGACCACGATGTACTGATCGGCGAGCGCCCCGCGGCCGGGGAGGACTCCGCCGACGTTCTCCGCGATCAGGGGCTTCTTCTCGAGCTTCAGGTCGACGTGGAGCTCACCACCGAGAGGATGGATGCCTCCCCCTGCATCGGCCATCCGGCGCAGCTCCATCAGGCTGCGACCCTTGTGGTCGACCATCTCCACCAGCTTCGTCGCGGCCTCTCCGGACATGTTGAAGACGGGAACATCCAGGCGATTGCGACCACCGCGCAGCTCGATCAGCGTCTCGACGCGAGGGTCCTTGGCGCCCGGTGTATTGACGATGATCACCGCCGCGGGGTTGTACTTCTTGACCGTGTTCAGCTTGGTGGCGAACCCTCCGCGCGCCGTCCAGCCGTCCCGACCCTTGCGCCACAGGCTCTTGCCCTCCTCGTCCATCGGCTCGAAGCGGAGCATCAGGGCGATCTTGCCGGTGAGATCGTCTTCATCGACGAAGGTCTCGTAGCCACCGGTACCCCGGCGGATCGAGTAGCCGACGAAGACCACCTCTCCCGTCGCCTCGCCGGAGAGGCCGTAGTTCATCGCGTTGAAGTCGACCTCCGAGGTGAACGCGTGTCCGCCAGCGACGCTCATCGACTGGGATTCGAGCTCCAGCGTGTCGGAGAGAGGGAAGGGCTGCCGCCAGCTCGCGCGTGAGACCTTGGTGCCGTCCTTCTCGACCTGGTCGTAGGCCGGGATCATCCCGGCTTCCTTCAGGTAGTGCTCGACGTACTCGCGAGCGATCTCCATCCCGCGTGAACCGGGCACGCGCCCTTCCATGAACGGGCTGGCTAGGGTGACGACGTGGTCGTTGAAGACGCGCACGTCTGCGGATGCACCGGCCAATGCCTCGGCGATCGTCGGGGCCGGGGTCTTCGCCTGCTGATACGCGAGCGCCGCGGGGGCGGCCAGGGCGATGGAGGAAAGGAGGAGGACAGGCGTGCAGCGGATAGGTTGGATCATCGCAAGAATCCGGGGAATCGGGTTCGGAGGGAAACCGTACGGCTAGCGGTGGGGATCGTCTCCACTATACTTGCTGCGGCCGACCGGCACCCAGATCCCACCGGCATGGAAGCCGAATACGACCCAGTTCACACAGCTCGAACGCTCATGCGTGCGGCCATGCGCTTCTTCTTCCCAGCGTTCCTGTGCGTCATCCTCGCCGACCTCCTCGGCGCGGCAACGGCGACCGGGCTGCCCCGATCGGGGCTCCATCCCCAGGACGGTCCCGATGTCGACCTTCGCATCCGGATCGAGGAGAAGCGAGTTCGCTTCAATCTGATCCTCAACCTCGCCTACATCGATGAGATCGTCGACGCGGTCCGCGAGGACGAGAACTTCCTGCACCCGGTGGAGCACGCCGGCCTGCACGACGAGCTGTGGGCGTACTTTCACGAGAAGCTGCGGGTCGCGATCGACGACGTCGTGGTCAAGCCGGTGGATCTGGACTTCGAGGTGGCGGACCCGGACCTGACGCTGCTGCCGCTCTTTCCTCTCGCCGGGACCCGGGCGCTGACCAAGGCGCGCATGGTGTTCGAGTTCCCGGTGAAGTCACCGCCGCAGCGGGTCTCGGTCACCTGGCCGGAGTTCCCCCCCGACACCGTGCTGATCAACCCCGACACGGGGGAGATGCCGCCGCTGCAGGTCACCGCCCGCCTCGCCGCCGGCGGGATCGAGCAGAATGTCATCTTCACTCAGGAGGAGCCGGAGTACACCTGGCACGCGAGCGCCGAGACGTACGAGGGGCGATTCCAGGCGGTGCCTGAGCCCGCGCCGGCGGGAGGGGATTCGGTCCCGCTCCTGTCGATCGGGCTGCTGGTGCTGGTGGTGGGCCTCGGGGGGTTCTGTTTCCTATCCGCTGCGGGGCGTCCACACCGGCGGAAGCTGGTGGTCGTCGCACCGCTGGGCCTGGTCGCGGCCTTCCTGTGCACGGGGGTGGCGCGATACTCGTTCGCGGGCGCCGCTCACCTGCCGAGCGAATCGCAAGCGCGCGAGATCTTCCAGCCACTGCACGCCAACATCTACCGCGCGTTCGACTACACCGCCGAGAGCGACGTCTACGACGCCCTCGCCCAGAGCGTGCACGGTGACCTGCTCGATCGCCTCTACAACGAGATCTACCGCAGCCTGATCATGCAGGAGGAGGGCGGCGCCGTGGCGCGAGTGCAGGCGGTCAATCCGCTCGAGATGGAGATCGAGTCGATCGGACTCCTGCCTCCCGACGACCATCCCGGGTTCAGCGTGGTGACGCGCTGGCAGGTCGAAGGCGCGGTGTTCCACTGGGGACACTCGCACCATCGCACCAACGAGTACCAGGCGCGGTACGGCGTGCGCGCGACCGACGCGGGCTGGCGGATCGCCGACAGCCAGGTGCTCGAGCAGCGGCGCGTCGACGCGGAGCCGATCATGCCGGGCGCGGGACCGGTCTGGCCGGGGATGGAGGACGAGGAGCTGTGAGCGGGACGCCGATGATCCGCCTCGATGGGGTGCGCTTCGGCTACGGAGAGAACGCGTTCCAGCTGGCGGTGTCTCACCTGGAGGTCGCCCCGGGCGAGCGCGTCGCCTGTATCGGCCCGAGCGGCACCGGCAAGAGCACGCTGGTGAACCTGATCGCGGGGATCCTCACTCCCGAGCGCGGCGCGGTGGACGTCGGTGGCGTGCGGGTGTCCGAGCTTTCCGACGACCAGCGACGATCGCGACGCCTGAGTCGCCTCGGGATGGTCTTCCAGGAGCTGGAGCTGCTCGACTACCTCGACGTCCTCGACAACATCCTGCTTCCCTTTCACCTCGCGCGCGACCCGCGAGTGCCGGCGCCGGTGCGGACGCGCGCGCGTGAGCTGGCCGAGGAGACGGGAATCGGTGGGCTGCTCGCCCGCAAGCCGCGCGCGCTCTCCCAGGGGGAGCGGCAGCGCGTGGCGATTGCTCGCGCGCTGATCGGCGAGCCGGAGCTGATCCTCGGTGACGAACCGACCGGCAATCTCGACCCGGCCACGGCGGCACAGATCCTCGATCTGCTCTTCGGCGAGGTGCAGCGCCGCGGCGCGACCCTGTTGATGGTGACGCACGACCACTCGATCCTCGATCGCTTCGATCGGGTGATCGACATGGGCGAGCTGATCGGTCGGGGAGAGGTGTCGTGAAGGGAGTCTGGCTCCTCTCCTGGCGGCACGCGCTGCACAACCGGGCGCAGACGGTGATCCTGGTCGCGTGCATCTCGGTGACGATCTTCCTGCCGTGCGCGACCGCGGTGCTGACCTCCGAGTACGAGCAGCGCCTCGACGCGCGCGCCGAGGCCACGCCGCTGGTGGCGGGCGCGCGGGGCAATCGCTTCGACCTGACGCTGTCGGCGTTGTACTTTCGCGAGAGCACGCTCCCGCAGGTTTCCTGGGGCGAGCTGGAAGAGCTGCGCTCCGGCGGGGACTGCGTGCCGGTGCCGCTGCACGTGCGGAACACGGCGCAGGGCTTTCCGGTGGTGGGGACGACGCCGGAGTACTTCGAGCGGCGAGACCTCGTCGCCGGCGCGGGGACGCTGCCGCTCCTGATCGGCGACTGCGTGCTCGGCGCGGGGGTCGCGGAGGCGCTGGGCCGGGCTCCGGGGGACACGATCTTCTCCGATCAGAAGGAGCTGTACGACATCTCACGGCCGCCTGCCCTGAAGATGCGAGTCTGCGGGGTCTTGACCCGGAGCGACGGCCCCGACGACGACGCGGTCTTCGTCGACGTCAAGACCGCCTGGATCATCGAGGGGCTGGCGCACGGTCACGACGACGCCGACGGCGTCGACGAGAAGCTCGTGCTGGGGCGCGCCGAGGACGAGGTCGTGCTGAGCGGCGCGTTCATCGAGTACAACGAGGTGACTCCCGAGAACGTCGACAGCTACCACTTTCACGGCGAGCTGGGCGCGATGCCTCTCTCGGCGATCCTCGTCTTCCCGCGCGACCTCAAGGCGGGAACACTGATCAAGGCGCGCGGGAACCTGTCGCGGACCTGGCAGGTGGTCTCGCCGCGCGAGGTGATCGACGACCTCCTGTCCTTCGTCTTCCGCATCAAGGCGTTCCTCGACGGCTACTCGGGGGTGCTGGCGACGATCACCGCGCTGATGACCGTGCTGGTGCTCCTGCTCTCGATGCGTCTGCGCCGGCGCGAGATGGAGACGCTCGATCGCATCGGTGGCAGCCGCTTCACCAAGGCCCGGTTGTACGGCAGCGAAATGGTGCTGGTCCTGATCCTCAGCGTGGGCCTCGCGCTCGCCGCCCTCGGCGTGTCGCGGCTGGTACTTCCCGATCTGCTTAGAACCCTGTGAGCATGACGATGAAACCCGCAATTCGTTCCTCGCTGTCGGCCCTGTTCTTCTGCTTCGCGCTCGGTTGCTCGGACCGGGATGCTTCGACCGAGCCGTCGGCCGAGGAGCCGGTCGTCTACACCACTTTCTACCCGACGGCGTTCTTCACCGAGCGGATCGCCGGCGATCGATTGAAGGTCGTCTGCCCCGTGCCCGAGGGCGAGGATCCGATCTTCTGGAATCCCTCGCGCGAGACCCTCGCCGAGTACCAGCAGGCGGATCTGATCGTCGTCAACGGCGCGGAGTTCGAGAAGTGGGTCGCTCACGTGAGCCTGCCCGCGAGTCGGATCGTGGACAGCGCCGCGGGGCTGCCGGAGGGGTTTCTCGAGTTCGAAGCGACGCAGCACCGCCACGGTGTGGGCGGCGAGCACACGCACGAGGGAATCGACGGGCACACCTGGGTCGATCCCATGGCCGCGCGCTACCAGGTGGGGCGGATCGCCGAGGCGCTCGAGAAGCGCTGGCCGGAGCACGAACGGGAGTTCCGCCAGGCGGCCGCTGGGCTGCAGGAGGAGCTCGTCGCGCTCCACTCGCGGATGAGCGGGCTCGAGCCGCGGGTGAAGCTCGCGACGCTTTTCGCCTCCCACCCCGCCTACGACTACCTCGCGCGCCGGATGGGCTGGACGGTTCTGAGCTTCGACCTCGACCCGGAGGTCGTTCCCGACGAGGAACAGCTGAAGGAGATCGAAGCGAAGCTCGAGGGCGGCGGGAAGCACTTCCTCCTGTGGGAGGGGGAGCCGCTCGCGGAGACAGTGGAGCTCTTGAAGGAACGGTTCGGGATCGCGAGTGTCTTCTTCTCGCCCGTCGAGCTGCTCGACCCGGAGCTGGAGGAGAAGGGCGAGGACTACCTGTCGATCATGAACGCGAACATCGATCGGCTGGCGGAGGCGTTGCCGCGGTGAAGTCCTTCCTGTCCGTGGCGCTCCTCTCGCTCGGTAGCGCCGGGACCCGAAGTCGAAACGATGACCATCACACCCGTCCGACAGTCGAAGGACCTCGGCGGCCTCACGCACATCACCTCTCCGGAAGCTCCATGAAAGAACTGCTGCTCTCCTGTGCGCTGCTCCTGCTCTCCTCGTGCATGTCCCGTTCGATCAGCGACTCGGGCCCGTCACCCGACCCGGCCTACGTCGGCGAGATCCACGAATTGAACTTGCTCGGCACGCTGAGGTCGGAGTCCGGCGCGCCCGCCCCGACCGCCCCGCGCGGGTCGAGGATCGTCCTGGTGCAGAGTGGGAGTCACTATCCCGACACGGCTCTGCTGGAGGCGTTCTCCGCCGACTACGAGGTGTTGCCGCTGACCGGAGTGCCGCTGAACAGCGCGCACACGACGACCTGGGGGAGAGGCTACGGGACGGCAAACGTCCACACTCCGGGTCTCGCTCCGACCGGTGAGCTGCTGCAGGCCGCGGCGCACTCGGGACAGGCGACGACGATCGTGGTGGTCTGGGGCGTGCTCGAAGGCACCCAGGACGTGGACGTCGGCAAGGTCGCATCGTGGCTGCCGATCGTCGGCTCCTTCGTCCCCGATGAGATCCAGACGCTGCGCATCCGCCTGAAGGCGGCGGTGATCGACCCGGACACGGGCCGGTGGCGGCTGGTCCTACCCGATTCACTCGACGATACCGCGACCAGCTCGCGCTACACGCGGGAGAGCTCTGACCAGGAGCAGGTTCAGTCGCTCAAGACTCGTGCCTATCCGGCGCTGGCGCGAGCCGTCGCCGGGCTATCGGGCTGAAGCTCCGAGCCGCGGCGGTGGACCCATGCTGACCGTTGGTCTCAGGCTGCTGGCGCTCTGCGTGGCGATCGTGGTGACCGGCTGCGGGAGTACGCCCGAGGAGACCGCACCGGAGCCTCGGCGACCTCTGCCCGAAAGGCGGGAACCGGTCGAGGGCCCGCAGGTTCCCGGTGCACCGACAGCCGACCAGGTGGAGACAAACCCGGAGGAGGAAGACCCCGGGACCCTGGACACCGTTCACGAGACGGTGAGCGACAGGGTGCGCGGCGCGGCCACCTGGCTGGACTCCTTCCTGGGTGACGAACGTTTCCTCGAGGAGGACAACCGGACGACGGTCACGATGCGCCTGGACACCATCCTCGAGGAGCGGAGGGGGCTGGAGCTCAAGCCGCGAGTCAACGCTCGAATCGTTCTGCCCCGGACCGAGAGGCGCTTTCACCTGGTGGTCGGCAGAGACGACGACGAACAGGGTATCGACAGCACGCAGAAGCCCGACGAGACACCGGGAACCGACGACAGTGACGTCGGCCTCCAGTACTTCCTCAAGGCCACCGCGCGCAACAACATCCGCGGGGAGGTGGGACTGCGCTTCAACGATCTGACTCCGAATCCCTACGCCGGTGCTCGCTACCGACACACGCTGCCGCTCGGTTCCTGGGTCGCGCGCGGCTATCAGCGCATGCGGAACTACCGAGTGGAGGGATGGGAGTCGCAGACCACGATCGACTTCGAGCGCCTTCTCGGCGAGGGGCTCTTCTTCCGCGCGAGCACGACCGGGTCCTGGTTCGAGCAAGAGCCGGGCTACTACTACGGCCAGTACTTCTCCATCTTCCACTGGATCGAAGGAAGCGGCCTCTGCACCTACGAGTGGAACAACTCCCTCCAGACCCGCCCCAGCAACGAGCTGAAGGAGACCCAGCTGCGCTTCCGCTTCTCCAGACGGGTCTTCCGGGACTGGATCCTGTTCGAGATCGCGCCGCAGGTCACCTGGCGGGAGGAGATCGACTACGAGCCGGCGCTCGGAATCATGCTGCGGCTGGAGCTGCTCTTCGGGGGCCGGCACATCCAGTACCACAGTCCCCTCCAGGTGGTTCCCGAGTACGAGGACCGGTTCGACGGGTGAGCGTCTGGGGCTCGGGATCCGGGACCGTGCTGGCCCGAGCTGATTGCGTCTCGGCGGTTCTCGGTTCGGGGAATCCAGATAACCACAGAGGCACAGAGGCGCAGAGCCTCACAGAGCAGCAGCAGAAGAAGAAGAAGGATAGTTACCAGAAGACCAGAAGATCCAGCTTCACCGGATCTTCTGGTCTTCTCTTCTGGAAACTATCGTTCTTCTTCCTCTTCTGCTGCTGCTGCTCTGTGAGGCTCCGTGCCTCGGTGCCTCTGTGGTTATCTGGATTCCCGAAGATCCAACACTAGCGAAGGGACATCAGGCGGGCTCAGGCGTGAGGGCGAGAGGGCGGAGGTGATAGGCAGCGGCCAACGGGACCTCAGGAGCACCAGGCCGACCAAGATCGAGATCGGCCGCAGGCTCGGCTTCCTCCTCCTCGTCACCACGATCCACCTCCTGCGACGCACGAGCTCGGCTGGAGTCGTCCGCGTGCTCGTCTCACCGCCGATCGACCGTCACCGTGTACTCGCTCTCGATCGACATCGTCCGCTTGTAGCCGACCTCGGCCTCCCTCCCCTCGGCCTCCATCGTGAGCCGGTCGAGCGCCCAGATCTCACCCTCCACTTCGATGAAGACGCCCTGGAGGTGGCGGTGCTCGAGGTCCCAGACCAGCTCGCCCTCGAAGGTGCGGTTGCTTCCGAGGACGCGAACCATGGTCTCGTACTCCGCTTCGACCACCTCGGGCTCGTACTCGTACTCCTGCTCCATCTCGAGCTCGAAGGCGATCACGGCGACCCGGACGCCCCGCTCCTCGCGCACGCCCTCGAACGTCGCTTCTCCCTCGGCCTCCACGGCGTCCATCTCTCCCTGCTGCCGGCGGATCATCGATTCGGCAGACTCCGTCTCCGCTTCGTAGAAGCCCATGATGCCGCCGGCCCAGATGATCCGGAGGAGAGCCTCCCGACCCAGCTCCCACGACTCGCCCTCGGTCACTTCGCCGTCGGGAAGGAATACCCGGTAGTCCATGTCCTCCGCGAGCGCCTCGTCCTCGGTGACGGTGAAGCGGTACTCCTCCTCCTCCTCGTCCCACAGGATGTCGACGGTTTTCCCTTCGAGGTCGCAGACCAGGCTCTCCTCGAGGGGTTCCTCCTCGCCCTCGAACTCCCAGGTGTTCTCCGAGCTGAGCACCTCGAACTCGCGGCGAAGCCACAGCGGCCTTCCCTCGCCGACCGAGAGGATCTCGTCGGTGACGACGATCCGCTCCTGACCGCTCGCGTCCATCTCGGCGGCCTCCAGGACCCCCTCGACCTCTTCTCCATCGACAGTGACGACGTACCCCGTCTGCGAGGCCTCCATCTCATTCTGATGTGTTCGCCTCAGGACTGTGCCTTCCTCCGGCGCGAAGACGATCTCGACGGCCGCCGTGGGAGCGCGGTCGCCCCCTGGTATCAGGATCGAAGCGGAGAGGAGCAGAAGGGGAGTGGGTCTCATGAGGTTCGGCCTGCGGTGCGGCTGCGAAGTGGCTCGGGTGAGACCATAGGGTACCGTATCTCCCCGCCCTGGCGCCCGTGACCTACCAGCGGTACGACTGACGCCCATCGGGTCCGCGCTATTCCAGGCGGCTCAGCTCATCCAGTCGTTCTCTCAGCTGGGCCGCGACTTCGAGACACTCACCGCTGCCCTGCGCGTACGGAAAGCCAGCGAGCAGCGTGTCCAGTAGCTCGGCGGTCACGACGATCGGTGACCCATGCCCAGGGATCACCAGATCAGCGGTCCGGAGTATCGTCGCCACCGATTCCCACGTCTGGACGACCTCGTCCTCGGTGTAGCCGTTCGGCCAGTAGAACTCCCAGGCCTCCAGCCAGGCGAGATCGAGGATCGCGTCGCCGACGATCCAGACCTCGCCCTCACTCGCGGAGAATCGGATCGCCCGGAGGTCGGGGGAGTGGCCGGGGCAGGGCACGCCGTCCAGGCTGGAGAAGCTCGCGGCCGCCTCCGCTTCGCTCGGAGATCTCCACTCCACCCCGGGACTGCAGTACGGACCGTGTCGAGGGAGGAACGGCGGCAGGTACATGTGGTCGGCGTGCGGATGGGTCTCGAAGAACCACTCGATGTCCTCGAAACCGATTCCGAGCCCCTCGAGCCGCGCTCGCACCGTCTCGATCTGCTCCACGTGAAAACACGGATCGACGACGAGGCTGTTGGCGCTCGAGGGCGACTCGCCCTCCGGCCACAGCAAGGTCGACGTACACGCGTGCTGGCCACCGGTGGATTGTCCCGTCGGCTCGAGCAGCATGCTGCCGTCCTGGAGGATCAGCCACTGGTATCGCTTCATGGGGCCCTCACCCCCGAATCGCCCACCGCAACAGATCCGCCGGCTTCGGCGTCTTGCCCTGCATCAGCAGGCCGACCCGGAAGATCCGTCCGCCGGCCCAGACGGCGAGGGCGCTGGTGACGAGGATGCCGACCAGGCCCACCCACGGCTGCCACGCCGGGATCGTCGCCGGGCTGGCCTGGCGCAGGAGCATCAGCATCGGGGTGCACGGCGGGAAGAACGAGGCCCAGGTCGCGAAGGCGCCGACCGGCTCCTTGAGCACCGGCACCAGCACGAACATCGGCAAGAAGAAGGGCAGCATGATCGGCAGCATCAGGTTCTGCACCTCCTTCGCGTCGTTGCACGCCGCACCGACCGCGATGCAGCCCGCGCCGCACATGGCCACCGCCGCCACCATGTAGGTGAAGAACCAGGGCAGGAGCTCCAGGGGCACGTAGTCCATCACGCCCTTGTACCAGCAGGTGATCAGCGCGCCGCCGATGTACACGGACGCCGCCGTCATCGATACACCGAGGTTGCCGAGGAGCTTGCCGAAGATCAGCTCGAACGGGCGCGCGGAGCCCAGGAGCACCTCGGCGATGCGCTGCGTCTTCTCCTCGAGCGTCGCGTGCAGGAGCGGCATGGCGCCCATCATGATCATCATGAACAAGAGCATCACCAGGCCGAACGGGACCCCGAAGGTCAGCGCCTCGTTGCTCGGCCGCGCGTCGATCACCTCGCCCGTCACCGCATCGACCTCGTAGAGCCCTTCGGCGCTGACGTTCGCCCACTGGAAGAGGCGATTGGTCACCTCGGGGGCGATCCCCGCCTCGGCGGCGCGCTGCTCGCGAATCACCGTGTTGACGTTGTCCCGGACCCACCGGCGCATGTCGTCCAGCATCGGGTTCTCGGAATGGTAGGAGAACCTGCGCCGCTCCGGCGCCGCATCCGGATCGAGGAGCTGGTCACCGAGCTCGACGAAGGCCGCGAGGTCGCGCCGGCGGATGCGTTCCGACAGCTCGGCGCGCTGCTGATCCAGGTCGTCGGCAGGGGAGGTGAGTTCGACCACGTAGGTGGGCTGGGTCTGCTCTCCGGTCTCCTCGTCGTGGATGTAGTTCTCGTTGCGCTGGATCGCCTTCTCGGCCAGCGCATCGCCGAACCCCCCGGAGTGATCGATCACCGCCAGCTTCTTCTCCGAGGTGTCCTTGACGTTTTCGGAGACCACCATGGCGATGATGCTGCCGCTCATCAGGACGGGCGCGATCACGATGCCGATCACGAACGCCTTGGTGCGCACCGACTCGGAGTACTCGCGCAGGGCGATCCTAAGCGTCTTGTTCATGACCGTTCTCCTGGGCTTCGGGGCCGGCGATGCGGACGAAGATGTCGTGCAGCGAGGGTTTGGTCAGCTCGAAGCGCTTGACGCGCGCCTGTCCGGTGAGCGTTCGAAGCACCTCCTGTGGATCACCATCGCGCGCGAGGCGCAGCTCCTTCATTTGCCCGCGGTCCACCACCCGGTCCACTCCGGGCAGCCCGTTCAACAGGTCCACTCCGGCATCGGCCTGCAGCCGAATCGTATCGTTCGCGTACTCGTCCTGGATCGCCGCCAGCGAGCCGTCGAGCACCTTCCGCCCCTTGAAGATCATGAAGATGAAGTCGCAGAGGTTCTCGGCCGTGGCCATGTCGTGCGTGCTGAAGAGGACCGTCGTCCCCTGCGCGCGCAGCTCGAGCACGGCCTGCTCGATCGCGTCGGCGTTCACCGGGTCCAGCCCGCTGAAGGGCTCGTCGAGGATGATCATCTCGGGCTGCGAGACCACCGCGGCGATGAACTGGACCTTCTGGCTCATCCCCTTGCTGAGCGTCTGGACCTTCTTGTTCGCCCAGCCCTCGAGGTCGAGCTTCTCCAGCCACTGATCGACTCTCGCCGTGACGTCGCTGCCGTTCTTGAGCTCGCCCAGGAAGCGCAGCAGGGCTCGCACCTTCATCTTCTTGTAGAGCCCCCGCTCCTCGGGCAGGTAGCCGATGCGGTCGGTGCAGGCGCTGGTGGGCTCCTCCCCGAACACGCGGATCTTCCCGCGGTCGGGGTAGAAGATGTTCATGATCATGCGCAGCGTGGTGGTCTTGCCCGAGCCGTTCGGTCCGATGAAACCGTACACGCTGCCGGGCGGTACGCTGAGCGAGAGGTCGTCGACGGCGGTGTGGTCGCCGAAGGTCTTGGTGACACTCTCCAGGTCGACGGCGTTCATGGAGTTGCCGGAGGGTGGGGATCGGGCCCGGGTGAGGTCTCACGCCGGGCGGAGCGGGAGGTATCTGACCGCATACGAGGTCCAGGGAGGATCATTCCATCGGGATGGGGCCGAGTCTCCTCCGAGGAGAGGTTTTGCGTGGGCCGGGTCGGCGGAATCCCGGCGCCAGGCCTACCAGGATCGGAACTGGATCGACCTACCAGCGCCGCCCGTCGCGCTCGTGGTCGTAGACCAGCTCGCCATCGGTGTAGACGCGCTGGACCCAGGTGCGGGGATCGGCGACGTCGCCGGAGAGCACCAGGACGTCGGCGTCCTTGCCCGGCTCCAGGCTGCCGATCCGGTCGCCCAGGTTGGCGGTCTCGGCGGGGATGATGGTCAGGCCGCGCAGGCTCTCCAGGTTCGCGTTGTCGAGGCCGTAGCGTACCGCCATCGCCGCCTGCAAGGAGATCTCCTCCTGCGGAGGCGTCATGTACCCGGCGCCGTCGACCGCGTCGGTGTTGAAACCGATCGCCTTGTGCCCCCGGCGCTGGTACTCGGCCGCCATGCCGTTGATCCGACCGTCGGTGTCTAGACCGTCGTAGTACCCGTACGGGCTGAACGTCGCGACCTGCCGCGGACCGAGGATCGCCGCGACGCCATGCTCCTGGGCGTAGTCGCCGTAGAGGTAGCCGCCGAAGCTCCCGTGGTCGATGTAGGCCTTGAGCCCGAACTCCACGGCGACCATCCGGACGGTCATCATCACCACTTGGCCCCACTGCGTATGGGTGGAGACCTGGGTGTGGTTCTTGCGCAGGTCGCGGAAGATCTCGAAGCGAATGTTCTTCTCCGGCTTCGGGCCCTCACCTCGCTCGTACGCTTCCCAGCGCTTGGCGTAGGCGGCACCCTGCCGGAAGATCAGACGCAGGCTCCAGTTCATGAAGGTGCGCGCGACCCCGTAGCCCCAGCGCTCCGGGTTCCCCGCCTGCGCCATCTTGAGGGAGCCGGGGTTTCGCAGCTCGAAGTCCTCGTACGTGTCGTGCCCGATCTTCATCAGGAGCCCGTGGCCGCCGACATTGGTGCCGGAGCCGGGGATGTAGAGCGCCGTGGTCACGCCACCCGCCACCGCGCGGCGCAGGAGCTTGTTGTCCGGCACCGCCCCCGGGCTGACCCGCAGGCCGGGGTTGAGCATGAAGACCATGTCGTTGATGTCGTTCGGCGCGAACGGCGTCGGGCTGCCGACATGGCTGTGCAGCTCGACGATCCCCGGCATCAGCCAGCGTTCGCCGACGTCGATCAGCTCGTAGCCGACCGGGATCGGCGTCTCCGACGAGCGACCGACCGCCTCGATCGAACCGTCGCGAATCAGCAGCACGCCGTGGTCGATCCACTGCGGGCCCTCGCGCGCCAGGGTCATGATCTTCGCCGAACGCAGCGCGAGGCCCGGACCGCCGCGCTCGCCCGCGGGGCGGGGCGGAGGGGGAGCTTCGGCCGCCGTCACGGGGACGGCCACAGGGGACGCCGGTGGAGCCAGCTCGGTCCTCTCCGGACCATCCGGAGCGAAGGCGAGGCTCGGGACGAGGGCGAAGGTGAGAGCGAGGAGGCTACTGGTCATGATGACTCAGTATGACGAAAGAACCCTGGAGCTCTTTTCAGGGAGCGGAAGACTTACTCGGGGGCCGAACGGTGGGGTCTGCGGGCGACGATCTGCCCGATCGAGCCCGCCGGGACAGCGCTCACCACGACCAGGGGCGCCTCGTCAGTCGCCGCCCCCGAACCCACCGAGGTCGTCGAGGAGCTTGCCCGCCTTGTCCTCGAGCCCATTCGCTTCGACGAGGGAGCGGATCTTCTCGATCTGCGCCTGGTAGGAGGCGGGCAGCGTGTCACTCAGCGCCTCGAGCTGGGCGAAGGCCTTCTTGGCCAGCTCCAGCTTGTTCTCACCGAGGTAGGCCGTGACCTTCTCGATCAAGCCATCCGCCTCCGCCACGGCAGACGCGGCGGCATCCTCGACCTGCTCGCCGAGCTCATCGACCTTGCCGCCGAGCTCCTCGGCGACCTCGCCGTTCGAGTCCTGGCCGGCCGGCGCGGGATCGCTGGTGCCGGGTTCGTCGGCAGGGGTGGGGGTGCTGGAGTCCTCCGCTCCACAGGCGAACAGGCCGAAGGACAGGGCGAAGGGCAGCGCCCATCTGAGGTGAGACATGGGGAGCTCCTTGGAGAAGTGGATCTGAAGGGCGCTCAGTCTACCCCATCGACCCTCCGGGGACCGGGCCGGGCGTGTCGTTTGCCCGGACCCGACCTCGCGCGGCACCCGGGCTGGTAGGCTGTCCCGACGTCCGATCTCCTCCGATGAACGACCAAGCAACTCCGGAGAGCTACCAGCCCACGTGGGAATCGCTCGACCGCCGGCCGATCCCCGAGTGGTTCCAGTAGGCGCGGTTCGGGATCTTCATCCACTGGGGTGTCTACTCCGTTCCCGCCTGGCGCCCGCTCGAGGCGGGGCGCTACGCGTCCTACGCCGAGTGGTACTACGCCCGCGTGATGTTCAACGAGGAGAGTGGGGGAAAGGAGTTCCACCAGCGCGTGTACGGCGCTGATTTCGAGTATCGGGACTTCGCTCCGCTCTTCCGCGCCGAGCTCTTCGACCCCGAGGAGTGGGCCGCGCTCTTCGCCCGCTCGGGCGCGCGGTACGTGGTCCTGACCACCAAGCATCACGACGGATACTGCCTGTGGCCGACGAAGAGTCCATACAAGCAGGGCTGGAACAGCCTGGACTCCGGGCCCCGGCGGGACCTGGTGGGCGAGCTGACCCGGGCCGTCCGCGCCCGCGGCCTGCGCATGGGGCTCTACTACTCCATCATCGAGTGGGAGAGCAACCGCACCGGCCGGACCGAGAGTGGGTACTTCATTCCCGAACACCTGGTCGAGAAGTACGGCATCCCCGAGGACGAGTACGTCGATCGGAACCTGATCCCGCAGCTCCGGGAGCTGGTCGAGGCCTATCGGCCCGCGGTGATCTTCGCCGACGGTGGGGAGTGGGATCGCACCGCCGCGGAGTGGAAGACGATCGACTTCCTGGCCTGGCTCTACAACCACGCACCGAACCGGGACGAGGTCGTGGTGAACGATCGCTTCGGCAGCGACATGCCCGGGGCGCACGGGGACTACTTCTCGAGCGAGTACGAGGACGCCGAGGGAATCGGTGCCTCACACCCGTGGGAGGAGAGCCGGGGCGTCGGCGGCTCCTACGGCTTCAATCGCGCCGAGAATCTCGACGACTACTCGAACTCGACCCAGCTGGTGCACGAGCTGGTCGACGTGGTCAGTCGCGGGGGCAACCTGCTGCTCAACGTCGGCCCGACCGCCGATGGACGCATCCCGGTGATCATGCAGCAGCGCCTGGTCGACATCGGGGACTGGATGGCCGTCAACGGGGCCGCGATCTACGGGACGATGCCGTGGGACCGGGCCGCAGAGAATCGAGAGGTGGACGCGGACTCCTTCTTCACCTGCAAGGGCTCGGTGCTGTACGTGATCCGCACTCGATGGCCGCGCCGGGAGCTCGAGCTGAGAGGGATCGAGGGCCCGATCGCTCGGGTCACCATGCTGGGCCACGACGGGGAGGTCCGCTGGAGAGCGAACGGGAATCGTGTCGTCATCGAAGCACCGGCGGTCGACCCGGCGACGGTGCCTTGCCGGCATGCCTGGGTGTTCGAGGTTATGCGGGAGCTCTGAACCGCCATCAGACCCGGGGGGATGTTCGAAGAATCAACCTTCGCTCGCCGACGCGGGATGAGGACTCGCGACCGAATCGCAGAACAAGGCCGGGCGGTTCACGGTTCGATCGCACGGGCGGGACGGCAGCCGATGTCGTAGTCGGCGTACGTCCTGAGACCTTGGCCACGGCACGCCGAGCGCGTGCGGGCGGCTTGGCGGCGGAAGCAGCCGCCGCGGAACACGCGGTAGCGAGCGCCCTCGTGGGGACTCACCGGGTCTCTCGGGGGACTTCTGCCGTAGAAACCCGAATCGTAGCCGTCCAGGCACCACTCGCACTCGTTGCCATGGACGTTGTGCAGGCCGAAGGCGTTCGCCGCGTACTCGTCCACCGGCGCGTGCACCGCATACCCATCATCCAGTTCCGGCCAGTCCTCGATGGTCTCCCACGTCGCACCCATCCGAGCCGCCGCCTGATCCGCCAGGTTCGCCGCCCCCGCGATCCTCAGCGAGTCCCGATCATCCCCCGTCCACCACACCGTGTGCGTTCCGCCCCGCGCTCCGTACTCCCACTGCGCCTCGCTCGGCAGCGTCAGGGACAAGTCCGGCAACAGCGCCATGCAGTCATCCCAGCTCACTCGCTCCACCGGGTGCAAGAGCGTCGGGGCCACCGACTGCTTCTGATAGCAGCTCGGGTTGCTCCCGGCCAAGCGCTCCCACTGACCCTGCGTCATCTCGTACTTCGACAGGAAGAAGGCCGACAGCTCCACCTCGTGAACGGGCCCCTCGTCGGCAAACGCCTTGGAGGCGTAGTTGCGCCCGTCAGGGTCTCTTTTCTGAGCACCCATCCAGAATCTCCCACCCGGCAGCAGCACGAAGACCAGGCCGGAGGACTCCTTCATCGCGAGCCTGCCATCCTCCACTCGAATCGGCTCCTCCCCCGACTGCACGTGCCAGAACTCCCACAGCTTCGAGCCCGGGTCGGGCCCTATCGGGACCAGACCCATCTGCACCGTGAGATCGAGATCCGGGTAGGCAGCATCGATCGCGGGCAGAGCCTCGTCCCAGCGTGAGGCGAACGGACCCCCCGGAGCGAAGTCGGCCCGCCACCGCTCTGCGGACGCCAGTTGCCCTGGTGCACTCCTACCCCGCTCGGCGCTCCCCTCCGCTTCCTCGGTCTTCTGCCCAGCGATGATCACCAGGACCACCGTCGCAACCACCGCGACGTGACCGATCATCGAGACGGGTCGGGTGTCGCCCATCACCCTCCCCGTCTCCGGCCCGGGCGCGGGCCGGAGACGCTCCTTCTCACCGGGACGGAAGGACGGTCCCCCGGTGCGTGGAGAGGTGTCCTCGATCCGGTCACCCGGAGGGCGGTCAGAAGGGGGAAGGTCGTCGCGGCTGGTCATGGGGGCGGGGACCTGTCAACGAGGTTGAGCACTACCGTACCGCCTCGATCACCTGAATGGAGCGGCGAGGGAGACGTCCTTGCGCCGCTCCTCCGGGGTGATCTTCAGCTCGATCAGCTCGCCGGACCGCAGTCTGCCTTCCACCACGGTCTGCCCGGGAGCGTGGAGCTTGAAGTCGACGTCCCAGTCCTTCGGCCAGGCGGGGAGCAGGTGGATCGCGCGGCCCGGAGTCTGCATCAACATCTCCTGCAGCCCGAGCATCCCGCTGCCGCCCCAGTTGTGGTCGGGCACCCAGTCGTGACCGGGGCCCCAGAAGGTGGGAAAGCGGCGCGGGCTGTCGTCCAGCTTGCGTGCGTTGTAGTCGCTGGCCTCGGCGGTCATCCCCATCCGCGCGAAGAAGATCCCGTCCTGGTGCCAGCTGATGACCATGTTCTTGGGGAAGCGCCCGTGCTTCCAGGTGTCGCGGAAGACCTGCAGGTGATCGCGATCCTCGCCGAGGAGATCGAAGCGGTTGAAAGGAAACAGCGGGTAGAACTGCGGGCACTCGACGTTCTGGTACCTCTTCCACGACTCGGCCGGCTGGAGGACGCGGTCGCCTTCCGTCTCTCCGTAGGTGTAGGTGGGGATTCTCCGTGCGAACGCTCGGTAGTAGGCCTTGTCGCGCAGCTGGAGATCATCGTCGTCCAGCTCCAGGATGGCTTCGAGGCAGGCCGACAGCCCGGCGATCACGTCTGCGGGGTTCTTCGCTCCGCGGTACGACTCGCAGGAGGTCGACGGGAAGATCACGAGCTTGCCGTTGGCATCGAGCTCCTCACCGGAGCGCTTCTTCTCGCGCAGACGATAGTGCTCGTCGAAGAAGATCACGGCCTGCTCGATGAAGGGTGTGTACTTCTCGAGGTCGGCCCCGGTGAAGCGCTGGTACTCGAGCATCATGTAGGCGTTCTCGAGCTGCGACTCCCAGTGGTACGAGATCGCCGGATTGGCCATCACGCCCTTCTCGACGAGGTCGTTGTAGCCCCGGCTTCCATCGGCGCGCGGATCGCCCCAGGGAATCTCCTCACCGCGGACCCGCGGCCCGCTCTCCCAGCCCCATCCCGCTCCGAGGCACAGTCCCGTGGCTCCGACGTACTCGCTGTACAGCGCGCCGTCGTGGCCGAAGTGCGCCTTGACCCGTGCGCGCGACCCGGGCAGCGCTTTGCGGTAGAGCTCGAACTGCGGCAGGATGGCGTCCCTGTCGCCCGACTTGAGCAGGGGCCAGTAGAGCAGGCGCTGATTCTGCGCCGTGTGAACCCCGCCGCCCCAGTCGCGCCAGTCCGGCCCGAAGCGCTTGGCCTTGCCGCCGACCAGGTTGGCGTCGTAGGTGAAGTTGCCGCCGTTGAACTTCGACGGGTACTCGCCGAAGGCGTTGCAACCGAGCTGGTAGCGGAAGAGGTTGTAGTTGCGAGCCATGCGCCAGGCTCGACTGGAGGGGTCGGGTCGGTCCGGCTGGATGGCGATCCAGCTGCGATCCCAGAACTCGGCCCACCAGGCGAGAGTCGCTTCTCGCACTTCATCGCGATCGCCCGCCGACTGGTCGATGGTGGCCTGTAGTGCCTGTCGCCAGCTGTCGAGCTCCTCGGTCTGGGAGATGTGCGTCACCACGCGCAGGTGGTGGTCCCGGGCCGCCTCCATCGACAAGAGATGCCAGGCCCGATAGGGAGTGATCTGGTACGTGTCGTCCTCCTGGCCTGTCGCCTCGAATCCCGGGCCGGTCAACAGACCGCCGAAGGTGCGCCCGCGCAGGTCATCACAGATCTCGTCCTCGAACTCCTCGAGCCCTTGCTGCCGGATCAGGAGGCCGGGGAGCAACGGATCATCGGGGTTGCGATGGTAGAAGAGGACGCCTTGCTCTTCGTGCCGAACGATGTCCTTGCCAAGTCGGACTTCCCCCGGGTACTTGTCCAGGGTGAAGAAGGAGCGCCGCCGCCCATCGTGGGGGATCACCTCGTCCTCCAGGCGCCAGTTCTCGTAGGAGGCCCGGACGTGGATCGTCTCACTCGCCTCCACCTCGAGGTGGATCACTGGCCGGTGCACCTCCACCCAGATGCGCACGCTCGCCTCGAGCGCCTGCGCGCGATCCTCGGCCGCCGTTCCCCGGATCACGATGCTGCCCTCGCGCAGGTCGAGCTCCTGGCGGAACCAGGAACTCGGCGCGGCGAACGGATTGGGATCGAGGCGCAAGCGCACCCGGCCCAGCTTGAGGTACTCGTTGTTCTCCGCGAGGCTGCCGCTGCGCTGGATGTAGAGGAGCACGTCGCCATCCTCCACCCACACGTTCAGCCCGGTGTCTCCGCCTCCGCAGGGCATCGATTCCGAGGAGTCCTCACTCGGGGCATTCCAGACGACGTTGTAGGTCGGCAGCTGTTCGTCGACGAAGCGGGTTCCGTCGTCCCGGGCCGTGGCTGGTGCGAAGGCCAGCAGGGACAGCCAGCCGGAGCAGAGGAGCGATCTGATCTTCATGTCGTCCATGATACGGAACCAGGTTCATTCTTACGCACTTGCGGGGCCAGTCAGTTCCGCTGATCGGTTCCGTACCTTCCCTGGCGATCCGCCATCCTGCTGCTGGAGGTGTCGGATGGACGGAAAGGGCCTGATGGTCGCGGTGGTTCTGGGCGCGTGCCCGCTGCTCGGTGGGTGCGCTTCGACCGGTGAATCCGAAGCGAGTCGTCCCAACGTCGTCCTCATCTACGCCGACGACCTCGGCTATGGCGACCTCTCCTGCTACGGCGCGACGAGGCTCTCCACGCCGAACATCGATCGGCTCGCCGCGGAGGGGCGCCGCTTCACCGACGCGCACTCGGCCTCGGCGGTCTGCACGCCCTCGCGCTACGCGCTGCTCACCGGGGAATACCCCTTCCGCCGCAACCTCTACTCGCCGGTCTTCCACCGGACCGGCCTGGTGGTGGACGTCGACCGGCTGACCGTCGCCGACATCCTGAAGGAGGAGGGGTACGCCACCGCGTGCTTCGGCAAATGGCACCTCGGCTTCGGCGAGGACGAGCCCGACTGGAACGGCGCGCTGCGGCCCGGGCCGCTGGAGCTCGGCTTCGACCACTACTTCGGCGTGCCGGTGGTCAACAGCCACCCGCCGTTCGTCTGGGTCCAGGACCATGACGTCCTCGGCCTCGAGCGCCACGATCCCTTCGTCCCCGGCGAGCGGGCCAAGAACCCGGCCGTATCCGGAGAAGTTCGGCCTCGATTGGCTCGGCGGGGCCCGGACCCCGCACGAGCTCTACGTCGACGAGAAGGTGGCGTGGATCCTGATGGAGCGGGCGATCCTCTGGCTCTCGCAGCGCCGCCGGGAGCCCTTCTTCCTCTACCTCGCCACGCCCAACATCCACCACCCGTTCACCCCGCGCGAGCTCTTCCAGGGCACCAGCGAGTGCGGTCGCTACGGCGACTTCGTCCACGAGCTCGACTTCGTCGTCGGAGAGGTCCTCGGCGTGCTCGATCGGATGGGAGTGGCGGACGACACGCTCGTCGTATTCACCAGCGACAACGGCGGCATGCTCAACCAGGGCGGGCAGGACGCCTGGCGCGCGGGGCACCGGCTGAACGGCGAGCTGCTCGGCTTCAAGTTCGACGCCTGGGAGGGTGGGCACCGCGTCCCGTTCATCGCGCGCTGGCCCGGCGTGATTCCGGCGGGGACGGTCTCCGATCAGCTCGTCGGCCAGGTGGACCTGCTTGCCACGCTGGCCGCGCTGGTGGGACGCGAGCTCGGCGAGGGCGAGGGGCCCGACAGCGTCGACCTGTGGCCGGCGCTGACCGGCGATCCGACCGTGCCGGTGCGCGACCACCTCGTCGCCGCCGCCGAACACGCCTCGCACCTCGCCCTGCGCGAGGGGCGCTGGGTCTACATCAGCGGCCGGGGCGGTGGGGGATCGATGCAACCGAACCCCGGTGACCACGGCCTGGGCGGGCCCGGCGCCCTCCTCTTCACCGGCGAGCGGAACAGCGACATCGCGAACGGCGAGTTCGTGGAGGAAGCGCCCGCGGAGCAACTCTACGACCTCGAGGCCGACCTCTCGCAGACCACCAACCTCGTCCGCGAGCGCCCCGAGCTCGCGGCGCGGCTCAGGCGCAAGCTGAAGGAGATCCGGGCGTCGCGGTGAGCCGCCTCGTCGACCACGCCCTTCAACCGAGCTTCCGGGCCAACTCGAGCACGCCGGCGAGCAGGAAGAAGGCGAGGGTCGACACCAGGACGATCACGGTCAGGGGTGAGTTGCGGTAGCGTCGGGTGATCCAGTCCGTGCGGCCGTTCAGCAGCAGTAGCACGACCGCCAGGATCGGCAGGAAGAGGGCGCCGATCACCGCGTAGGCCTTCTGGACCGCCTGGAAGCTCACGCCGAGTCCGACGAGGGGCACGATCGCGATCGCGAGAAGATAGCCTCGATAGGGCGCTGAACCCGTGTCGACGGCACCTGCGCGCTCTCCCTCGGCCTCGGCGTGGGTCAGCCGCCACCAGTCCGCGAACAGGTACGGGACCGCCTGCCAGACGCCGAGCAGGCTGGAGAAGACCGCGCCCCACGCGCCGACCAGGAAGACCCAGCGCCCCGTTCTTCCGAGCGGACCCTCGAGACGATCGGCGAGCTGCACCAGGAGTCCCGCGCCGCGCCCTTCGATCTCGATGGTGCTGCCGATCACGACCATCGCCAAGCCGAAGAGCGCGGTCATGAGGTAGCCGACCCCGAGGTCGACGCGGCAGAGGCCGAGCTGGTCGACGTTCTCCCGCCCCGCTTCGCGGATCCAGTACCCGTAGCAGAGGATCGTGAGGGTGCCGCCGACTCCGCCGATCAACGCGATCGTCCAGGCCACTCCTTCGCCGCCACCGTCGGGTATCGAGGGTGAGATCATCCCGTGCATCACGGCGCTCCAGTCGGGCTCCAGCAGGACCGCCGTGGCGATCACGGTGACGAACATCAGGCCGATGCAGACGCTCATCATCTTCTCGAAGAGCGCGAAGCCGCCGCGCCAGACCAGGACGCGAGTGATACGGAACCAGGTTCGTTTTCACGCACTTGGTTCCGTACTAGGCCACCGCATTCCCCGTCATCAACACCACCACCAGCAACAGGTAGACGTTGATGCGGGCGAAGGCCGGCATCCCCGGCCGGCTGAGCTGCTTGCCCTTCAGGATGGCGATGGCACTCCAGACCAGCCAGATCGAGGCGACCAGCATGCCGAGGTGCCAGGGCCAGCCGAGGTCGGACTCTCTCGCCAGCAAGAGGCCGGCCACCGCGAGGGTCAGCATCCAGATGCCGGTGACGCGGATCAGCTGGAAGCGGGAGAGGACCCTGGTGATCGTCGGCAGGCCGGCCTTCTCCTGGTCCTCGCTGGTGAGCAGCATCAGGCACCAGAAGTGCGGGATCTGCCAGAGGAACAGGAAGAAGGCGACGATCAGGATGAATGGATCCCACCAGATGCCGCCCGCCGACACCCAGCCGATCACCGGCGGAATGGCGCCGATCAAGGAGCCGGGGATGATCGCGAAGGCGGTGACGCGCTTCAGCGGGGTGTAGACCACGTTGTACCAGACGAGCGCGAGCGTCCCGAGCGCCAGCAGCGTCATCGTGTGCACGCCGACGCTGGCGATGGTGTAGTACCCCGCCGAGATGAAGACGACGGCGACGAAGAGCGCCCAGTCCTTGCCGATCCGACCGGAAGGAATCGGACGCCGGCGGGTGCGCTCCATCCGGGCGTCGATCCTCGCGTCCTGGATGTGGTTGAGCGTGGCGGAGCCGCAGGCGAGCAGGAAGACGCCGAGGATCGGCAGGAAGACGCTGGTGGAGAGGGACTCGGTGAACAGGAAGTGGCCCATCGCCACGGTCAGGCACACACCGATGGTGATCTTGAGCTTGGTCAGCTCGATGATCAGCTTGAACGTGCCCAGCAGCCGATTGCCCTCTCGCTCGTCCATCTCCCTACTCCCCTCGCCCCGCTTCTTCGGCGATCAGGCGCATCGCCTCCTCGACGGGAATCGTCTGCGCGGCCTCGACCACCTCGCCGATCCGGTAGTCCTCGACCAGCTTGGCGATCTCCTCCTCGCTGCTCGTCGGCTTCGGACCCTGGTTGAAGGCCGCCACGTAGTGGGCCAGCGCGAAGCGATCCCAGGGGCGCAGGTTGACGAAGGAACGCATTCGCGTGCCCTCGATCCCCTCGCTGAGCGTCCGGAAGATGTCCGGGATCTTCGCGCTGCGCTTCCACCCCACAGGGGCGGTGAAGTCGCGCGCGTCCTCGATCAACCCGCCGCGCCCCTCGGGGCCGTGGCAGGAGATGCAGTAGGTCGCGTAGAGCGTCGGCGCGTCGCAGGCCTTGATGTCCTCCGACTCGGGGTCCATGGCCACCTCGATCTCGACCGGCTTGTTCTTCAGCGCGAGCTGTTCCTCGATCCACTGATCGTAGCCTTCGTCGGAGAGCACGACGAGCTCGGTGATCATCGAGCTGTGGTCGAGCCCGCAGTACTCGGCGCAGAAGACGTTGTAGGTGCCTTCCTTCTCCGCCTGGAACCACAGGTAGGTGTCCCTGCCCGGGACGCAGTCCTCCTTCACGCGGAAGGCGGGCAGGTAGAAGCTGTGAACGACGTCGTCCTCAGCAGCGTGCAGCTCCAGCTTCACCGGACGATCGACCGGCGCGTACAGCTTGTCGCTGGTGATCCCCTGCCGCGGGTAGTGGAAGGACCAGTACCACTGCGCGGCCTGCACCTCGACCACCATCGCATCGCCGGGCACGTTGCGCATCATCTTGAAGCCGCCGTAGCCCTTGTAGAACATGAAGAGCACCAGGACCGTCGGAATCACGATCCAGGTCACCTCGAGCTTGGTATTGCCCTCGATCTGCGTCGGCTTCGGGTTGCGACCGCGGCGGAAGCGCACCACGAAGTAGATCATCGCGATGGTGATCCCGACCAGCAGTACCACGCTGATGCCTCCGATCCAGGCGAAGGCGTTGTCCACCTCACGTGCGATCTCGGATTGGGCGAGGAAAAGCATGCTCGATCTCAACGGAAGGGGTAGTCGGTGAACACCAGGCCGATGTAGATCCCGTACGTGATCAGGAAGACCAGGATCATGATGGCGTAGATCGGGCGCTCGTAGCGCAGGTGCATGAAGTAGAGGAGGACCAGCAGGGCCTTCACCGTGGCGATCAGGATAGCCGCGAAGATCGCCAGATGCTGCAGGTCGGCGTACTTCGCGCCGACCGTCACGACGGTCAACCCCATGAGGCCCGCCCACACGGCCAGGTACAGCCGGTAGGGGACGAGGTGGTGTTCTTGTTCTTTTTCCATGGTCGGTAAGCGCTCGCTTCGCCGGTTCACCCGATCAGGTAGAAGAGCGGGAACAGGTAGATCCAGATGACGTCCACCAGGTGCCAGTAGAGCCCCGTGTTCTCCAGGAACAGGATCCGCTCGCCGGTGATCTCGTCCCGCTTGACCTTCCGCATGGCGAGCAGGATCACCCCCACGCCGAGCAGCACGTGCAGGGCGTGAAGTCCGGTCAGGGTGAAGTAGAGTCCGAAGAACAGCTGCTCGCCGCGAGTGAGCTCGGCGAGGTGCTCGGCGCCGGGGTAAAGACCGTGCTCGAACTTGGCCGTCCACTCGAACGCCTTGATCACGCAGAACGCCAGGGCGAAGGCAATCGTGATCCAGAGCATCCCGATCGCGAGCGGCTTCTGCTTGCGCTGCAAGGCCGCGATCGAGAGCGCCATGGTCAGGCTGCTGGTCAAGAGGATCAGCGTGTTGCCGGCGCCGATCGGGACGTTCAGCTCACCCGACGCCTGGCGGAACTCCCAGGTGTAGTCGTGCAGGTAGACGGCGAACGCGATCAGCAGCGTGCCGAACAGGAGCAGCTCGGTGAACAGGAAGAGCCACATCCCGATCTTGCCGCCGACCGGGTCGTACTCCTCCTCGTGGGAGTGCTCGTGGGTGGCGATATCAGTCATCGCTCGACTCCTCGGGATAGTGGTAGGCAGGGCCCTCGACGACCGGAACGGTCGGGAACTGGTGGGTGGGCGGCGGAGAGGGGACCAGCCACTCGAGCGTCACCCCGCCCCACGGATTCGACTCCGCGCGCTTCCCGCGTCGGAGGGCGACGAGCAGGTTCCCGAACATCAGCAGCAGGGACGGGATCAGGATCCAGGAGCCGATGGTGGAGATCTTGTGGTAGATCTCGTACTCGGGGAGGTAGTCGGCGTAGCGCCGCGGCATCCCCGCGTAACCCGCGAAGAAGAGCGGGACGTAGAGGGTGTTGAAGCCGATGAAGAAGAGCACCGCCGCCGTCTTGGCGATCTTCTTGTTGTACATCCGGCCGAACATCTTCGGGAACCAGTAGTGCATGGCCGCGAAGAACATCAGGCCGCCGCCGCCGAACATCGTGTAGTGGAAGTGAGCGACGATGAAGGAGGTGTCGTGGATGTGGATGTCGGTGGCCAGCGCTCCCTGCATCAGGCCGGTGAAGCCGCCGATGCAGAAGAGGAAGATGAAGATCAGAGTCATGATCAAGGGCGTGCCGAGGTGAATCGAGCCCTTGTACATCGTGGCCAGCCAGTTGAAGACCTTGACCGCGCTGGGGATGGCCACCAGGAAGGTGAGCAGCGAGAAGACGATCCGCGCCGTGTCGGCCATCCCCGAGGTGAACATGTGATGAGCCCACACCAGCGAACCGATGCCCGCGATGGCCAGCGACGAGTAGGCAACGAAGCGGTAGCCGAAGACGGTGCGCTTGCAGAAGGCGGAGATCACGTCGGAGGCGACCCCCATCCCCGGCAGGATCATGATGTAGACCGCCGGGTGGGAGTAGATCCAGAACATGTGCTGGTACAGGATCGGATCGCCGCCCTTGGCCGGGTCGAAGATCCCGACGTTGAGGTACCGCTCCATCAGGATCATCAGGATGGTGATGCCGACCACCGGCGTCGCCAGGACCTGGATCCACGAGGTCGCGTACATCGCCCAGGTGAAGAGCGGCATCTGGAACCAGCCCATGCCCGGCGCCCGGAGGCGGTGCACGGTGACGATCATGTTGATCCCGGTGAGGATCGATGACCAGCCCAGGATGAACGCGGCGAGGATCGGGAAGAGCACCCGCGTCGAGGTGTCGGTCGCGTAGGGGATGTAAAAGGTCCACCCCGTATCTATCCCACCGAGGCCGACCGAGAGCAGGGCGAAGAGCCCCCCGATCATGTAGAGGTACCAGGAAGCCAGGTTCAGCCGCGGGAAGGCGACGTCATTGGCCCCGACCTGGATCGGCAGCACGAAATTGCCGAAGACCGCCGGGATGCTGGGGATGATGAAGAGGAACACCATCGTCACGCCGTGCAGCGTGATCACCCGGTTGTACAGATCGTGGTCGAGGACCTGCTCGCCGGGGGCGAACAGCTCCAGGCGGATCAGGAAGCCCAGCGCGACCGCGAACAGGAAGAAGACCATGATCGCGATCAGGTACATGACCCCGATCCGCTTGTGGTCGGTGCTGGTCAGCCAGGACATCAGCCCCTTCCCGTCGTGAAGGTAGTCCGGCATCGGGCTGGTGGTGGTATCCAGTGCCTCGTTGGTCGACATCGTGAATCCTCAGCTCTGCGCTGCGGGTCTCTTCTTCTTGAGGAGCAGGTACCCGAGGAAGAGCAGCACGCCGGGGAGCGTGATGCCCAGGATGATGCGGTTCACCTGGAGCGCGTAGCCCCGCCCCTCGGGGTCGTAGGAGTAGCAGAGCCGTTGCAGCTTCTGCATCATCGTCCGCGGCGTTCCCTCGGCGGCGTCGAACACGGCCATCTTCATGTCCGCGGGCAGGATCGACAGCCCCGGCAGGTAGCGCACGATCTTGCCCTCGGGGGAGAGGAAGATCACCGACGCCGCGTGCACGAAGTCGTCGTTCTCCCGGCGATAGCGGAAGCCGACCGCGTCGGTCAGGGCGGAGATCGACTCGGCCGACCCGGTGAGGAACTGCCAGCTGTTCGGGGATACCTCCCTGTTCTCCATCCGCGCGAGGAGGTTCTTCTTGGCCGTGCTGGTCAGGTCGGGGTTGTCGGTGATGTCGAAGCTGACGGTGAGCAGCTGAAAGTCCTCGCCTGCCACCAGGTCGAAGGACTCGTCGTCGACGACCGCCGCCACCTCGTTCATCAGCGGGCTGCAGATGCTCGGGCAGCGCAGGTAGACCAGCGTCAGGATCGTGGGCTTGTCGATCATCTCGTCGAGAGTGACCTCCTGCCCCGCCTCATTGGTGAAGCACAGGTCGAGCGGAATTGTCTCGCCGAGCTTCTCCTCGACACCCACCGTCGAGTCGGCGGCGTAGCTGAAATCGTCCTCACCGGCGAGCGCGGCCGGGGACAGCGACAGGACCGTCAGCAGCGCGCCGAGCCCGGCGACTCTTCTCCGTCCTCTCTCGATTCGTTTCGTCGTCATCGTTCGACCCTCTACAGGTGGAAGTCGCGTGACTCTTGGAGCAGCGGATCGCCCACGGGCAGCGGCCGGTGCCGGACCAGGAAGCGCATCACGAAGATGATCAGCACGCCGCTGAGGAGCAGCACGGGCCCCAGCTCCTGCCAGGAGAGCACCGGGCCGTCGTGGTGGAGCTGCGGCATGATCAGCCAGTACAGGTCGACCAGCTCGCCGATCAGAACCAGCACCGAGGTCGCCACCAGGAGCCGCGGGTTCATTTTCGCCTCGCGACTGAGCAGCAGCGCGAAGGGCAGGAAGAAGCGCAGGGCGGCGAGCACCAGCGTGACGACCAGCCACCCGTGTCCGAGACGGTGGTCGTACCAGAGCGTCTCCTCGGGGATGTTCGCGTACCAGATCAGCATGTACTGGCTGAACGCGATGTAGGCCCAGAAGCAGGTGAAGGCGAAGAGCAGTGCGCCGAGGCTGTACAGGTGATCACCGGTGACGATCCCGTCGCCGAGCATCCCGCGCCCGCGCATCCAGATCACCGCGATGGTGATCGCGGCCAGCGCGGCCAGCGTCATGCCGGAGAAGACGTAGACGCCGAGGATGGTGCTGAACCAGTGCGGCTCCAGGCTCATGAACCAGTCGAAGGACGCGAAGGTCACCGTCAGCGCGAAGATCAGCATGAACGGCGCTGCCGCGCGTCGCATGGCTCTCGTCTTGCTCACGTCCATCTCACCGCTGTCCTGCTGTGTGGAGCGGCGGATGAAGAACGCGGTGAAGGCCATCCAGACCAGGAAGAAGACTCCCGCCCGGACGCCGAAGAACGGCAGGTTCAGGTACGGCTCCTTTTCCTCCAGCAGGTGATCGCCCTCGACGACCGCGGGGTCGAGCCAGGGGAAGATCCCGAAGCTGTCGTTGAAGATCGCGAACAGGAGGACCGGGATGAACAGCACCGCGATCAGCCACATCGGTGAGGCGAACATCTCCGCGACGCGGCGAATCACCACCGACCAGACGGAGTGGGTGACGTGCTGCAAGGCGACGAAGAAGAGGCTGCCGAGCACGATCGACCAGCCGAAGGCGAATGCCCAGAGGTAGCCGAAGCCGAAGCGGCTCGGGCCCTCGTCGGCGAAGAGGCCCATCGCGCTGAAGACCGCGCCGACGACGATCAGGAGCACGGCGACGCCGCGCGGCGAGACCGTGGACCGGGGAGTGGGGCGCTCCGGCAGGACGCTCGAGTCGTTGTGATCGGTCATCGCTGGAGATCCTCGGGCTTGGGGTTCCGCGCCCGCTGCAGCGCGCGCACGTAGTGGATGGTGGCCCAGCGCTCCTCGAAGGTGAGCTTGTCCGCGTAGCTCGGCATGGTGTTCTGTCCGCGGGTGATCACGTGGAAGATCCGCCCGTCCTTGAACTCGCGCACCGTCTCGGTGTGCAGGGACGTCGGCGCGGGGAAGAGATTCGGTCCCACGATCGGTCCGTCCCCGTCCCCTTCCTCGCCGTGGCACGTCCAGCAGTAGCGGTTGAACATCTTCTGCCCCAGCTCGAGGACCTCGAGCGTTGGTGTCAGCGGGTTGGCCAGCGCCTCACCGGCGGCCTCGAGGGTCTCCTCTTCCTCCCCCTCGAAGGGGTAGGAGACGAAGGTGCGATGAACCGTCCCTTCGACCGGCAGGCGTTCCACGATCAGCTCTTCGCCGAGCAGCGAGCCGTGGACACCTTGCGCCTTGCCCTTGGGCTGCACGGCCATGTCGTTCAGCAGCTCGATGTAGGGCAGCGCGACGATGATCAGCGGGATCGTGAACGCTGCCACGAACAGCGAGATCAGCGAGATCTGGAACAGCTTCGGCGAGAAGCCGGGGGACCAGGAGCGCAGGCGCTCCACGACGAAGGCGGGGATCACGACGCCACCTCCTCGGCCTCATCCTCTTCGATATCCTCGAGGAGTGGGTGGATGTCGGTGCAGCCCGCTTGCTCGAGCAACTCCTTGGCGCCTTCCTCGGAGTACCTCGCGTCCTCCGCCTCCAGGACCACCGCGAAGCGGTTCGAGGTGACGTGGTGCATCAGCCCCGAGTCGTGCAGTGGCGAGTGCCAGCGCAGGAGCCGGCAGAAATACAGCACGCCGCCCGTGGTGGCCATCGCCGCGAACAGCACGAACAGCTCGAACACGATCGGGATGAACGCGGGCCAGCTGAACAGCGGCTTGCCGCCGATCCGCACCGGGTAGTCGACCGCGCTCATCCACCACTGCATCAGGAGCGCAACGCCGACGCCGGCGAAACCCGAGGCCAGGCAGATCATCGGGATCGGCGAGCGCTTGACGCCCATCGCCCCGTCCAGTCCGTGGACCGGGTAGGGAGTGTGGCAGTCCCACTTCTCGAAGCCGGCGTCGCGAACCGCGCGAGCCGCCTTGACCAGGGTGGTGGAGTCGTCGAAGAGCCCCACCAGCCCGATCTGTTTCTTCTTCTCACTCATGGCCACCTCCATGCGCGTGGAGCTCACGCGGGGATGGGTGCGCGCCGGGGAGGATCCCCTTGGTCTCCGAGACGGCGATCGTCGGGAGGAAGCGGCAGAACAGGAGGATCAGCGTCAGGAAGATGCCGATGCTGCCCACGAAGAGCCCCACATCGACCCACGTGGGCGAGAACTCGTCCCAGCTCGCCGGCAGGAAGTCGCGGTGCAGGCTGGTGACGATGATCACGAAGCGCTCGAACCACATCCCGACGTTGACCAGCAGCACGATCGGGTAGAGCAGCCAGATCTTCTGCCGGAACCGCGGGATCCACAGGAGCTGCGGGATGATCACGTTGCAGGCGACCATCGTCCAGTACGCCCAGGCGTAGGGCCCCAGCGCGCGGCCCATGAAGGTGAATCGCTCGTAGGCGTTGCCGCCGTACCAGGCGACGAAGAACTCGATCAGGTAGGCGTAGCCGACCATCAGCGACGTGGTGATGACGATCTTGTTCATCACGTCGAGGTGCCGCTCGGTGACGATGTGCTGCAGCCGGAACGACTGCCGCAGCACCACGATCAGGGTCGCCACCATGGCGAAGCCGCTGAGGATCGCGCCGGCCACGAAGTAGGGCGGAAAGACCGTCGTGTGCCAGCCGGGCAGCACGCTGGTGGCGAAGTCGAAGGAAACCACGCTGTGCACGCTGAGCACCAGGGGCGTCGAGAGACCGGCGAACAGGAGGTAGGCCTTCTCGTAGTGGCTCCAGGCGCGATTGCTGCCGGTCCAGCCGAGGCTCATCAGTCCGTAGACGAACTTGCGCACGGGGTGCTTGGCGCGGTCGCGCACCGAGGCGAGATCGGGCAGCAGCCCGGTGTACCAGAAAAGGAAGGAGACCGTCCCGTAGGTCGACACCGCGAAGACGTCCCACAGGAGCGGCGAGCGGAAGTTGACCCACAGCGAGTGCGGGTTGGGAATCGGCGCCATCCAGAACGCGAGCCATGGCCGCCCGGTGTGGATCAGCGGGAACTGCAGCGCGCAGATCACCGCGAAGACGGTCATCGCCTCCGCGAAGCGCGCGATCCCCGTCCGCCACTTCTGCCGCAAGAGGAACAGGATCGCGCTGATCAGCGTGCCCGCGTGACCGATGCCGATCCAGAAGACGAAGTTGGTGATTGCCCAGCCCCAGCCGACGGGGTTGTTGTTGCCCCAGGTTCCGATCCCCTGGACCACCGTGACCCCGAAGGAGATCAGGAACCAGAGGACGAGGGAGCTGGCGATGGCGAAGGCGAACCACCAGCGCATCGTCGGGAACGACTCCAGCGGCCGGTTGATGTCCTCATCCAGCTTCTTGAAGTCGACCTCGCCGGTGACCAGCGGGGGGGCGGCGAGCGTTTCAGCAGGAGGGATGCTCATCTGTGACCCGCCTCCTTCGCGTGATCGGCACGCGCGTGATCTTCATCGGATCCATCATCGGCTCTGGGGACGGCCGGGTTCGGGTTGACCACCCGGGCGAGGTAGTTGACGTTCGGTCTCACGTTCAGCTCACCGAGCACGGAGTAGTTGCGGGGCGACTCGACGAGCCTCGCGATCTTGCTCTCGGGGTCGTTGACGTCCCCGAACACGATCGCGTCCGCCGGGCAGGTCTGCTGGCAAGCGGGCTGGATCGCGCCGTCGGGAATCGGCTTACCCTCGTTCTTTGCCTGGAACTTGACCTCGTTGATCCGCTGGATGCAGAAGGTGCACTTCTCCATCACCCCGCGCGAGCGCACGGTCACCTGCGGGTTCTGGGCCAGCTCCTGCACCGGGTCGGTGTGGTTCCACCCGGTGTAGTTGTAGAAGTTGAAGCGCCGGACCTTGTACGGGCAGTTGTTGGCGCAGTACCGCGTTCCGATGCAGCGGTTGTACGCCTGCTCGTTGAGTCCATCGGGGCTGTGCGCGGTCGCATTGACCGGGCAGACGCTCTCGCACGGCGCGTTGTCGCAGTGCTGGCAGAGCATCGGCTGGTGCGCGACCTCCGGGTCCTCCTCGGTTCCGTCGATGTAGGTGTCGAGGCGGATCCAGTGCATCTCGCGGCCGAGCTCGCACTCCTCCTTGCCGACCACCGGGGTGTTGTTCTCCGACTGGCAGGCGGTGACGCAGGCCGAGCAGCCGACGCACTTGGAGAGGTCGAGCGCCATCGCCCACTTGGAGCCCTGCGAGTAGTCGAACTCGCCGTGGAGCTGGCTGTCCTCGGGCACGTGCACCCGATGCTGGACGAACGCGGGATCGGCGTCGTACTCCGCCCGCGTGCCGCGCAGCACGATCGGCCGCCCCTCCATCGAAAAGTGCTTCTGCGTGCGGACCAGCGGGTAGGGGGTCGCATCGGCCGCGCGCTCGACCCGGACTGCAGGGGTGTGGCGCTCGCCATTCGGACCCAGGAGCGCGGCGGTCGCGAAGCCCACACCGCCGCCGACCGGGTTGCCGTCGCTGCGGCCGTGGCCGAGAGTGGTGACGACCACGTTCTTCGCGACGCCGGGCAAGGTCAGCACGGGCAGCTCGGCGTTCCGTTCGCCGACGCTCACGCGGATCCGGTCGCCCTCGACGACGCTCAGTGCCTTCGCCGTCGCCGGCGAGATCAGCGCCGCGTTGTCCCAGACCAGCTTGGTGACCGGCTCGGGCAGCTCCTGGAGCCAGGAGACGTGCGACCAGCGGCCGTCGAGGACCGCGTGGTGGGGGAAGACCACGACCTCGAAGTCGCCGGGCGGGGTCGACTGCGTGGCGATCAGCCGCTCGGCGGCGTCACGCTGGATCGTGGGAGGGCCATCCTGAGTAGCCTCGCCGAAGACTCCGTCACGCAGCGCCCCTTCCCACTGAGCGGCACCCTCGGGCAGGACCTCCCGCTCCCAGCGAGTGCGCACGTAGTCGTGCCAGTCGTCGCGGCTCTCGGCGCCGGTGAGCGCTCGCGTCCAGAGCTGGAGCGAGTGCGCCTCCTGCCGGGTGTCGAAGAGCGGCGAGATCACCGGCTGGCAGAGCGTCTGGACGCCGGCGAGGGGCGTCGCGTCGTTCCAGGACTCGAGGTTGTGGTGGCTGGGCAGGGCGAGATGCGCGCTGGCCAGCGTCTCGTCGAAGTAGAGACCGTGCGAGACGACGAGCTTCGCTTGCTCGAACAGTCGTGCACCTTCTCCTTCGGGCCAGTCGTAGGCCGGGTTGACCCCGAGCGTGATCACGACGTCGACTCCCCCGGACAGCGCTTCAGCGATTTCACGCGGAGAACTGACCTCGACGGTCGACGGACTCGGGTTCCAGACGAGGGTGTTCCCGGGCGCTTGCAGGGCCTCGTTGAGGAGCGTCACCGCTGCGTGCACGCTGGCGGGCAGGTGGGCGCCGGCCAGCACGACCGCGCGACCGCGGTTCGCGGCGAGGTCGCGAGCGAGGGCGAGGAGCAGCGTCTCGTCGACGCCCATCTCCGAGGCGAATCCGCGCAGCGGCGCCTCGTCCCCTCGCTCCGCGGCGCGCAGCGCCTGCACAGCATCGAGGATCGCCGAGGGGCGCAGGGCGAGGCGGTGATCGGCGTTGGAACCGGTGAGGCTGAGGCTCGATTCCACCTGGTAGAGGCGGGAGGAGACCACGGCCTCCGCCGACCGGCTGGCGGCGAAATCGCGGGTGTTCCGCAGCACATCGCCGTCCATTCCGAGGAAGTCGCAATCGAGGCCGAGCACGACGTAGGCGCGGTCGAGGTGCGGGCGCCACTCGCCCGGCTCTTCGTGGATCGTCGACCAGGCGTCTCGCCGGAGGCCGTCGTTCACCGGCTCGTGGACGAAGTGGCGCGCGCCGGGCTTCGCCGCCAGGAACTCGGCGACCAGCGACCGCTCGGCGGGACCGAGGGTGGAGCGGGTGACGAGGGCGACCGACTTCGCCTCGCGCAGGGCGGCGACGACCTGCTCGTCCGCGGCGGCCCAGCTGGTGGCCTCTCCACCGTCGCGCGGCTCGCGCAGTCGCTCGGGATCGTAGAGCGAGAGCAGCGAGGCCTGCATCGCCGCACTCGCGGCGCCTTCGTTGAGCGGGTGCTCGGGCAGCCCCTCGATCTTGACCGGGCGCCCATCGACGGTCTTGGCCACGATCCCGTAGGGAGTGAGCCCGTCGGTCCAGGTGGTGGCGTAGTAGAGCGGCTGCCCCGGGTGCTGGTACTCGGGCGTGTTGCGCAGGCTGACGATCTTGCGAGGCGGCTTGCGGTCGCAGCCGCTGCCGAGCGCGAGCGCGGTGGAGGCCGCCATCAGCTCGAGCAGCGTGCGGCGGTTCACCTTCGACGGCTCGGAGTGGGTCTCATCGCGCAGCGGCAACCCCGCCGTCTCCTCGCGGGAGGGCAGCCCGTTCTCCGGCAGGATCACCAGACTCTCGCTCGCCGCGGCCAGGGATCGATTCTCTCTATTCATCAGGTGATCTCCTCTCCGATCAGCGGTGGCAGGTCGTGCAGTGGATCGGCGCGCGCGTGGGCTGACCGGGAGGGGTCCCCTCGGTGGGGGGCTGCATGTGACAGTCGAGGCACCAGGCCATCTTCAGCGAGTGGACGCGCTCGACGCGGTCCATCTTCTCGACCTCGCCGTGGCAGTCGACGCAGTCGAGCCCGGCCTGCGGCGTGAGGTGGCGGCTGTGGTCGAAGTAGACGAAGTCCGCGAGGTCGTGCACCTTCTCCCAGAGGATCGGCTCGCCGCTCTTCCAGTGCTCGTTGAGCTGGGCGATCGCCGGCTTCAGCTCACCTCGCGCGTCCACGGTCTGGATCTCGAGGTGGCACTTCATGCACGTCGAGACCGGGGGGATCCCCGCGTGCGCGCCCTTCTCCGCGTTGGAATGGCAGAACAGGCAGTCGATCTCGTGCTTGCCCGCCATGATGGCGTGGCTGAACTCGATCGGCTGCGCCGGCTGGTAGCCGGTCTCCAGGTTGGCCGGCCACAGGGCGTAGGTGCCGAAGCTGACGCCGGTGAGCAGGGCGACGGCTACCGAGACGGCGGCGATGCGGATCCGTCGGTCGAACTGCCTGGTGAACACGCTAGCCCCCTTGGTCTGTTCGTAGTCGGTTTCTGCGCGTTGCGCGCGGAAAGCAGGTCGGGAGGGCATTGAAGCCCTCGAGAATCGTGGTCCGGACAGTCTGTTGACCGCTTGGGTTGCGGGCGCCAGCCCGCGCTTGCTGGGAGGAAATCGGAAACGGGGTCGGGAGGAGGCCCTCCGGGCGGGTCTCCGAGGGGTCCGGCGAGGGGAGAAGACCCTCTCCGAATGGGCCCTCTAATTAACGTTAGGGTGAGAATTTGCAAGGAGCCGGAGGTCCGGCGATGATCCGCGGGCACGCCCCAGGCTGATCGACGCTGCTCGTAAGTGACCGTGGAGAAATGGTTTATAATCTCCGACGGGGAGTGGACTGCCGGCTGGAGAAATAGTAGTAAATCACTACTATATAGGCGTCGTCGCGGGGAGCAGGACCCCGCCCCCCCCCGCCAGATGCTCAAGTTCTCGAAGGACACCGACTACGGACTCGCCCTCTTGAGGTACCTGCTCCGCCAGCCGGAGGGGGCGATCTTCAGTGCGCGCGACCTCGCCGAGGCGACGACGTTGCCGCAGCCGATGGTGGCCGGGCTGCTCAAGCGATTGGCGAAGCATCGGATCCTGACCTCCTTTCGGGGGGCCCGGGGCGGCTATGCTCTTGCCCGCGACGAGATCACCGTCGTCGACGCCGTCGAGGCGTTGCAGGGGCCGATCTTCCTCACCACCTGCAACGGCTCGGGCGTGGGTGACTGCCTGCTGGCAGGTGGTTGCCCGATCGTCTCCTGCACCCACGAGATCTCGGCCGCCGTGTGCGGCGCGCTCTCGGGGCTCGACCTGAAGAGCCTGTTCGAAACACCCACCACCCCGGCGTCGGAACCACACGCCACGTCGCCGAGTCCGACCGCCGCACCCAAACCCGAAGTACCGAAGAAGAGACCGATGAAGAACGCCAAGCAGCTCCTGGAAGGCAAGAGCAGCCAGATCCACTCGACCACGCCCGACACCTCGGTGTACGAGGCGCTCAAGAAGATGGCCGAAGTGGGCATCGGTGCCCTGGTCGTGCTCGATGGGGAGAAGCTGGTGGGGATCATGTCGGAGCGCGACTACGCGCGGAAAGTGATCCTCAAGGATCGCACCTCCAAGGAGACCCCCGTGCGCGACATCATGACCGCCGACGTCCTCTGTGTGCCGCCCACGGTGCTGGTCGACGCCTGCATGTCCGTGATGACCGACAAGCACATTCGCCACCTGGTGGTCATGGATGGGGACCACCTTCTCGGCGTGATCTCGATCGGCGACATCGTGAAGGCCGTCATCGAGGGCCAGGAGTTCACCATCGAGCAGCTCCAGCACTACGTTCAGACCAGTCGTTGAGCCTCCTGGCGGTGCCGGCCGCGCGATCCCCCGACAAGATGAGCAGAAAGGTGAGACGATGCTGGTGAAGCAGTGCGACGTCGCCGTGATCGGCAGCGGTCCCGGAGGCGAAGGGGCCGCCATGAAGGTCGCCAAGGGCGGGAAGGAAGTGGTGGTGGTGGAGCAGCACCCGCGAGTGGGGGGGACCTGCACCCACTCGGCCACCATTCCCACCAAGACCTTGCGCTACGCGGGGCGGCTCCTCTCCGACTTCAAGTCCGATCCGAGGCTGCGCTTCGCCACGACCGGCCCTCCCCTCGGCTTTCCCGAGCTGCTACAGACCGCCTCGACGGTGATCGGCCGACAGGTGGGTATGCGCACCGGCTTCTACGACCGAAACCGGATCGAGGTCGCGCACGGCACAGCGCGCTTCGTCGACGCGAACACCATCCAGGTGTCGCCGCCCGACGTGAGCGACTACCAGATCCGCGCCGAGCATTTCATCATCGCGACTGGCTCGCGCCCCTATCACCCGCCGAACATCGACTTCTCTCATCCTTGCATCCGCGACGCGGAGACGATCCTGAAGCTCGACCGCACGCCTCGTTCGATGACCATCTACGGCGCGGGGGTGGTCGGGTGCGAGTACGCCTCGATCTTCAGCAATCTCGGCGTGACGGTGAACCTGATCAACACCTTCGAGCGATTGCTGGCCTTCCTCGACGCGGAGATCGTCGATGCCCTCGCCTACCATCTGCGCGAGGTGGGGATCGTGATCCGTCACGGCGAGCAGTTCGAGAGCATCGAGGGCCTCGAGGATGGAGTCGTGCTACACCTCAAGTCGGGCAAGCGGATCAAGGCCGAGATCCTGCTCTGGGCCAACGGCCGGACGGGCAACTCGGAGAACCTGGGCCTCGAAGACCTGGGAATCACGGTCGACTCGCGCGGCAACATCGACGTCAACGAGAATCACCAGACCGCGCAAGATCACATCTACGCCGTCGGCGACGTCTCGGGACCGCCGGCGCTGGCGAGCGCCGCGTACGACGAAGGGCGCTACGCCGCGCGCCATATCCTCTCCGAGAATCCCTCGCGCCTGCTGAAGGACATCCCCACCGGGATCTACACCAGCCCCGAGATCAGCTCGCTCGGCCGCAACGAGGCGGAGCTTACCGCCGCGAAGGTTCCCTATGAGGTGGGGCACTGCCTCTTCCGCAACCTCACGCGCGCGCAGATCACCGGGCGCCTGACCGGGATGCTGAAGATCCTCTTCCACCGCGAGACGCTGGAGCTGCTCGGCATCCACTGCTTCGGCTACCAGGCGGCGGAGATCGTTCACATCGGTCAGGCGATCATGTCGCAGGACGGCCCCGGGAACACGTTGATGTACTTCATCAACACCACCTTCAACTACCCCACGATGGCGGAGGCGTACCGCATCGCCGCGCTCAACGGGTTGAACCAGATCCACTAGGAGCCACCTGGCGCGGGCGGCTCATCGACCTACGACTCCTCGACCGGTAGCTCGGCGAGTCGCCGGGAGAGAAGCTCCCGGTGCTCCTTCTCCTCGGTCTGCAGCTGCCTGAACAGGTCGCGGGTGGTGAAGTCGTCGACGAATTGCAGCGCCTCCGTGTAGAACTCGTACGCCCTCTGCTCGGCCTCGATCGAAACCTGAATCGCCTCCCTGGTCGACATGCAGGTGTGGACCTGGTGGTAGCCGGGCGCCTCGACGTCGAAGATCATCTTCCGCCGGACCCGACTCGGTGCATCCTGAAACAGCCTCCAGCGGCGAGTGCTGAGCTGGTCGCCGTGAATCCGCTCGTTCCTCGCCATCGACCTGAAGAAGTCCGAGGCGCCCTCGTCACGGCCCGTGCCGACCATTCGGGAGAGCTCCTCGAGTCGTTCGCCAGCCTCCTCTTCGATCAGGATGGCGAGATCCAGTGCGTCCATCAGTCCCAGGTTGGCGAAATCGATGTCGCACGTGGTGTGCTCATCTCCCGCTCGCGACATCCCGAGATTGGAGGTCGAGATGCGGGCCCGCTGCGGTATGCCTTTCGTCCGGTCTTCGATTTCGTCGGTATCCATCGATCGTCGCTCTTCGGAAAGTACTCTCGGTTGATCGCCCCTGGCTTCCCTCCCCCGGACAGCGAGGACACGCTCTATCGGCATTCTGCGGAGCTGGCTCGACGAGAAGCGAGAGAAGGAATTCATACCCAATGCTCTGGATGTCGCTCGCCCGCCGGCGTGAACAGTGGCCCGATTCCGGACGTCCTGGAGCTCTAGCTTCCCGATCCCGTCAAGGTCACCGCCATCACTCGACTCGCGAGATTCGAGCTCGGGGCTGGCGACGAGGCCCGATCACTCACCCCCCGCCTTCTCACCGGTCCCCACCGCTCTCCGGTACACCCGCACGTAATCGACGTACATCCTCTGCGGGAAGATCTCGTCGTCCACCCCCTTCTTTCCTCCCCAGCTCCCCCCGACGGCGATGTTGAGGATCAGGTACTGCGGCTTGTCGAACGGCCAGGCGTCGACGCCGGAGCCCTCGTTGTGATAGGTGAAGTACTTCCGATTGTCGACGAAGAAGTCGATCTTCTCCTCATCCCACTCGATCGCGTAGACGTGGAAGCTCTCGAAGGGCCTCTTCACCTCGATCTTCGAGCCCTTCGCGTTCCGTTTCACGTGGTTGTACTTCTTCGTGTGCACGTTGCCGTGGATCGAGTCTGGCGCGAAGCCGACGTTCTCCATGATGTCGATCTCCCCGCACGCCGGCCAGCCGACCTTGCCGATGTCGTCTCCCAGCGTCCAGATCGCCGGCCACATTCCCTTGCCCGTGGGCAGCTTCGCGCGCACCTCGATCCGGCCGTGCGTCCAGCTCGCCTTGCCCCTGGTGGTGACGCACGCCGAGGTGTACTCGGCGTGCGAGCGGGATCGTTGCCAGTCCCTGTCCGGGCGTCCCGGGTCGTGACGCGGATTGGCGAACCTCTCCTTGCGTGCCTCGATGACCAGCATCCCCTTCTCGACCCGGGCGTTTTCCTTCCTGGCCTTCGTGTAGTACTGCAGCTCGCGATTGCGGACGAAGCCCTCCTCAAACGTCCACTTCTTGAAGTCGGGAAGCCCGGCGCGCTCGAACTCGTCCGACCAGGTGAGCTCCCAGTCCGGAGCGAGGGGAGCGACGGGCGCCGAGAACAGCGCAACACAAGCGAGGATCAGCAGTCTCATCATCCAGCTCCTGGTCAGCGGGATCGACGATTCTGCCGGAACGAGGCGCAGAAGGGAACCGCCCGACCCCGACCTCGGCTGATGAGGGCGAGCACCACCTCCGGTGCTGATTCCGTGAATGTGCACCGGTTCGGTCCGCATGCGCTATCGTGAATCCACCGAGACCGTGGATCGGCGTGTCGCCGAGGACGGAAACCAAGGTGCCCCATCGACCCATCCCAGGAGCGAAGAGCCCTGCGCGCATCGCAACGATGTCCTTTCGCCCGCCTCTCGACGAGGTGAGCGGACCCTATCGCGTGCGCTTCGCCCGGACTCGCGCCGACATCGACGCGTGCTGTCGCTTGCGCTTCGAGGTATTCAACCTCGAGCTCGGCGAAGGGCTCTCCGAGTCGGAGCGGACGGGTCTCGACCGGGACCGCTTCGACGAGGTGTGCGATCACCTGATGGTGATCGACGAGTCGAACGGTGAGGTGATCGGTACCTACCGGATGCAAACAAGCGAGCGGGCCCACGCCGGTGTCGGCTACTACTCGGCCGACGAGTTCGATCTCACCGGCCTTCCTCCTTCCCTCGAGGCACGAGCGATCGAGCTCGGGCGCGCGTGCATCATCAGGGAGCACCGCAACAAGGCGGTGTTCTTTCTCCTCTGGCGCGGCCTGATGGCCTATCTCCTCTGGAATCGCAAGCGCTACCTCTTCGGTTGTTCGTCGTTGACCAGCCAGGATCCGGAGGAGGGCCTGAAGGCGTACGATTGGTTGCTGCGCAAGGGATACGTTCGCGAGGACTTCCAGACACCGCCCCTCACGGCCTACGAGTGCGTCGCCGACGGACACCAACCCTTCCGAGGGAGATTCCCCATCCCCAAGCTCTTCTCGATCTACCTGCGCAACGGCGCGAAGATCTGTGGGCCGCCCGCGCTCGACCGTTTCTTCGGCACGATCGACTTTCTGACCCTGCTCGACGTCGAGGACTCCGATCGGAGACTGGGCCGGGCGCTGGCCGACGGGTTGCCCGGGCGTTGACCGGCTCCGAGCAGGGTTAGACGAACCTCGACGGAAGGGGTTGGCGGCCGCGGCGGACTCGGGCAGACTGCTCGACTTCCGCGTTCCCCCAAGCGCTATTCGCTGTTCCCCCCAGCTCTCCAGGATCGATGAGAATACTGTTCCCCTCTGTGCTCGCCGTCGTCGGTCCGACGATCGCTTGCCAGCAATCTCCTGTTTCCTCGCGCGACAAGGTACTCGCCGGCAGCTCCGCTTCCCCGCTGGTGGTGTCTCACCGCGGCGCTTCCGCGCTCGCTCCGGAGAACACGCTGGCGGCGATCGTGAAGGCTCTGGAGATCGGAGCGGATGCGGTCGAGGTGGACTTGCGCCTCAGCGCCGACGGCGAGGTGGTGCTCTTTCACGATGACGACCTCGATCGCACCACTGACGGAACCGGTCCGATGGGCACGAGGACCCTCGCCGAGCTCGCCGCGCTCGATGCGGGAAGCTGGTGGGGGAGCGCCTTCACCGGCGAGCCGATCCCGACCCTGGACGCGGCGTTTCACGCCACTCGCGGCCGGGCGCGGCTGATGCTCGACCTGAAGGTCCCCGGTTGCGGGGCGGCGATCGCCCGCGGCATCGGACGGACCGGTTTCGATCGAGCCGACGTGGTCGTCGGCGCCTGGGACGACGAGCAGCTCGCCGACGCGATGGAACACCTCGGCGGCTGCGAGCTCCTGTTCATCGGCGAGGTCCCGGCGAATGCCGGCGGCGACTGGGTGCGCAGTCTCGCGGCGAAGGGCTACGACGCCCTCTCGCTGAACTGGACGGGCGTCACTCCGGCGGTCCTCGATGCCGCCGCCGACCGCGAGATGCCGGTCTACGTCTGGACGCTGAACGACCCTGCCGAGTTCCGCGCCGCCGCCGCGGCCGGCGTGTCGGGGATCATCACCGATGACCCGGGGCTGCTGCGCAGCACCTTGTTCCAGTCGGAGTCGGCTTCTGCGCGTTGCGCGCAGAACGCAGGCCGGGAAGGCATCGAAGCTCTCTAGAATCGTGAAACGAACAGCCTGTTGACCGGTTGAGTTGCGGGCGTCAGCCCGCCCTCTGTCGACATCAGCCCTTCGAGCGAAACTCCCTCGCGCCGCCCAGCCCCAGCTTCTGCATCCGGCTGCGCAGCGTGCTCGGGTTGATCCCCAGGAGCTCCGCGCACCCCCCCGCGCCGTAGAGCTTGCCACCGGTGCGCTCCAGCGCGCGCTGGATGTGCAAGCGCTCCATCTCCTTCAGCGTGAGCAGCTCGTCGCTCGCCTCCGCCGCCGGCGCGGCCGCCGGGGTGAGCGTGGGGCTCGGGCCCGCGTCGGTCCCGAAGTAGAGCTCCGAGCCGGTCGCCAGGATCGTCGCCCGCTCCAGCGCGTTGACCAGCTCGCGGACGTTTCCCGGCCAGGGCTGCGCCATCAGCCAGCGACGTGAGCTGTCGCTCAGCCGCCACGGCCCGCGGCCGGTGCGCCGCGAGAGTGACTCGAGGAAGCCCTCGGCGATCAAGCCGATGTCCTCGCCGCGCTCCCGAAGCGGAGGAAGGTGGATCGGGAACACCGCCAGTCGGTAGTAGAGATCCTGTCGGAAGCGCTGCTCCGCCACCGCGTCGAGCAGATCGACGTTGGTCGCCGCGACCAGTCGCACGTCGACGCGGACGGTGCGGTCGCTGCCGACGGGCTCGAAGGTCCCCTCCTGCAACACGCGCAGGAGCTTGGCCTGCAGGTCGACCGGCAGGTCGCCGATCTCGTCGAGGAAGAGCGTCCCGCCGTTCGCCGCCTGGAACCGGCCCATCCGGTCCTTGGTCGCGCCGCTGAACGCGCCCTTGACGTGACCGAACAGCTCGCTCTCGATCAGGTTGGTGGGCAGCGCGGCGCAGTTGATCCCGACCAGCGGACGCTTGGCACGCGGGCTCCAGCCGTGCACGGCGTTGGCCAGCACCTCCTTGCCCGTGCCCGTCTCGCCGGTGATCAGGATCGGCGTCTCGGCGACGGCGACCTGCTTGGCGAGCTGCACCACCTTGAGCATCACCGAGCTGTGGCTCGCCTCCATCAGCTCGCAAGCTCGGCTGCGGCCGTCGACCTTCTCGCCGAGGAGGCGGTTCTGCTCCTTGAGCTGCGCGCCGAGGCGGCTGAGCATCACCGATTGCTCGCCGTAGGAGAGCGCCATGGCCAGGAACTTGCCGAAGGTGTCCGCCAGCTCGACCACCGGCGCGGGGTACTCGCCGCAGGTCTTGCGGTCGAAGGTCATGATCCCCGCCACACCAGCCGCCGCGCGCAGCGGGACGACCATGCAGGAGTGGCCGTGGGGGAGGTCGAGCACCCCGTCGAAGGCGTCCCCGTCCCCGTCGCGGTGATCGTGCTCGGTGAAGGCGCGCGCCTGATCGTCGCGCAGGAGCTCCTGGATCCCCGGAAAGCGGGAGAGGTCCAGCGTGTGATCCTCGACCTTGGGCCCGGCCAGCTCTCCGCGCGCCACCCGCACGCGCAGCTTCTCCCCCCGCAGCTCCATCACCGTCGCGAGGTCGAAGGGCACCAGCCTCCCGAGGGTGTCGATCGCCCTGCCGAGCAGCTCGTTCACCTCGCCGGTCGAGGTGCCGAGGTTGACGGCGGCGTGCAGGTCGCGGGTCAGGTCGAGAATGGTCTGGGTCGCGGGGGGCATGTCTTCTCCGGTCGGCTCCTTTCCCTTCACGATATATCGAGGGAGGCTCGAAAGCGCGATATTTCGAGGTCTTGGCGACCTGGAGCCTGCTTGGTGGCCTCGCTAGCCGTCCCGCACCAGCGAGCACGTCACGCGCCGGCCCATCTCGACCGTGACCTGCCCCTGGAACGCGTCCCCCGTCTCCACCAGCCGGGTCTTCCGCGATTCTCCATCGGGCCTTCGAACCTCGACCTCCAGCCGGTAGTCGCCCGCGGCGATCGGACCGAGGTCGTTGACGGAGCCCACCCAGCGGAGGTTGCCGTCGACCCGCCGGTCGGCGATCTGGACAGTCTGGAGACCGGGTGTCCCCGTGCCCTCCTCGGTGTGAATCGATACCGTCGCTCGTCCCCCCTTCGGCAGGTCGAAGCCCTCGGGGAAGGCGACCTCCAGCCACCCGGCCTCGACCGGCATCTCGGCCCGCATCTTCTCTCCCGGAGCGGCTTCGACCCGAACCACCTGGCTGCCGAGGTAGAGTCGTTGCAGCGAGCTGGCCAGGAAGACGTAGCTCTTCCCGGCGAGGCAATCAGTCACCACTTCGGGGGAACCGTCGATCCTGTGCAAGGAGCGCCACGGACCGGCGTCGACTTCGCGCCGCTTGACCCGGACCAGGGGAACGGGCTCCCCTCCGATGTGGACGCGCACGCGAACCTCGACCGGCTGGTAGGGGGTGAGATCGAGCAGAACCTCCTTCTCCTCGCCCGCGGCGATCTCGAAGGGAAAAGGCTCCACTCCGAGGACCACTCCCGGCAGGTCCCCGATGATCAGCTGGTAGCGGCCCGCACCGAGACCGCTGAACTCGAACGTGCCCCCAGGGCCGATCCGACGAGCCTCCGTTCGCGCTCCGTCGAGGCGTACCTCCAGTTCTGGAGCCGCGATCCCGAACCCGAAGACCACCCGTCCCCGGACCGTTCCGCCGGCGATGAGCCGCAGATCACCGAGGTCGAGCACCTGCCCGCTCCTCACGACGAGCTGCCGCTCGATCAGCGGGCATACGCCGGGAGCATTCAGCTCCACCCGGTACGTACCGACGGCGAGCTCGCCGATATCGAAGCGACCATCGCCGTCGGTGGTGAGGAGGCGCAGGCGGCCGGTGAACTCATCGAGTGGTGCGCGGCCGGCGTCCTGCCCGGGAGAGCTCGACTCCGGCGTGGAAGGGCGTCTCCGCGGGGCCGACCCACTCTTCAGGCGCACGGTCGCGCCCGCGACCGGCTGCTCCCCGAGCAGGACACGACCCAGGATCCGCGCCTCGGCCTCGAGTCGGATCGTCTGGCGCGCCTGGTCCGCCGTGTCGTACTGCACGCTCTCACGTTGCGGAGCGTAGCCGGGAGCCTGGATGGAGTAGGCGTGCTTCTTCGGGTTGGCCGCGAGAGTGACCATACCGCCGGGATGATCTCGCAGGGGTACGTCCCGCCGCTCGGCCGAGGAGCCCCAGCTGTCATTCGGTTTCTTGCCGATCCGCAGCCCGAATCGCTCCACGGGCCTGCCGGTGTTCGCGTCGACAACCTTGAACTCGGTCCGGACCTCCCCGCGCAGAACGATCTCGAGCCCCGTGGTTCCCGGCCGGTGCATCGGCCTCCTCGGCCCCTCCCCGAAGGTCACGTAGCCTTCCTTGCTCGCGGCGATGGAGACCGGCCGGTCCGACGAGAGATACATGGTGAAGTTCCCCTCTGCATCGGTGCGACTCCTCGCGCCCTGTCCACCCCGCCTCGGCGCGCCCACCAGGCGCACACCCTCGAGTGGATTCCCCTTCCCGTCGACGACTCGTCCGGAGATGCTCGAGGCTGGATCGAGAACGAAGTCGGTCCATTCGGTAACGGCGCGCTCGTGCACCTCGATCCCGTGAAGCCTGCCGGTGACGTAGCCCTTGGCGATGGCCTCGAGCTCGTAGGTGCCCGGTGGCGTGTGTTCGATCGTGTAGCGCCCCGCTTCATCGGCAATCCCGAACAGGCTGTGGCCGCCGACAGAGCGCCCGCCGATCCGGACGTACGCCCGGTGCACCGCCTGTCCATCCCGCGAGCTCACCCGACCCGCAATCGCTCCGGTAGTGGTCAGCACGAATGTGCCCAGATCGTTCTCTCCCTCGATCAGCGGATCCTCGTCACGTCCCCCCGCCCGCCCGAAGTGTCGGCTGGCGAGCGAGTGAAAGCGCGAGGGGCGAAGGTCCAGAGCAACCCAGTCGCTGGAGGGCAGCGGGGCTCTCAGCTCGAAACGACCGAAGCTGTCGGTGCGGGTCGAGAAAGGCGTTTCATCGGTCCCACCACCCCAACCACCCCCGACCGAATAGAGGTAGATGCCGACGTCGGCCAGCGATGATCCAGCCTCGTCGATGACCCAGCCGAACACGATGCAGGTCGGTCCCGCTCCGGTCACGGCTCCGGCAACTCGCCGTTCGGCGGGGAGACTCTCGGTCGCGCCGGCCCTGGGCGGTGGGAGCCGTTCGCCGGGAGAGGGCAGAACCTCCTCGTCTGTCGGTCCAGTTGTCAGCTCCTCGAAAGGAACCGGCGAGCTCCACTCCACCAGCAACCAGATCAGCGCGACCAAGATCGCCAGCGCCGCCAGAACACCTCCCGCTCTCATCTCCCGGTCTCCTGGGTGAATGGACCCTCTCTCCGGCACCTGCCAGAGGTTACTCCCGGAGCTGCAACGAGGCCAGCTCGGCGGTCCGCCGCGCCGGCTCTCGGAGCTCTACCTCGGCGAGGGGACCGATTCCTCGACCTGGTAGACCCTGTACAGTCGCCGGAACCTCACTCCGCAATCCCGGCAGTAGACGTTCCTGTTCAGCAGGAAGAACAGGAGTCCGAACGGGAAGAGGGCGCTCGCGCCGAAGAAGATCCAAGGGCTCGCCGAGTCGCGGGCGAGGGCGAGGGACTCGCAATTCGGGCAACAGAGTTCGAGCTTGAAGTGAGCCATTCCGTGAGTATACCGCGCTGAGCACCCACTCCCCACCTCACGCCGAGGCGGGAGAGAGCTGACCGACCCGGTACATCCACGACGGTCAGGTGGACCGCGTCTGCGTCACGAACCGGTGCGCCTCGGCATTCAGCCGCTCGGCGAGAACCGAGAGCTCGGTGGCCGCCTCCAGCAGCTGCTCGGATGCTTCGCTCGTCTGCGATGCCACGTCGGTGACCTTGTCGATGTGCTCGGTCATCACTCGGGCGCTGTTCGCCGACTCGCTGGCGTTGCGGCTCATCTCTCCGGTCACCGTGCCTTGCTCGGTGATCGAGGAGGCGATGGTCATCGAGATCTGGGACAGCTCACGAATCGTCCCCCCGATGCTCTTGATCGCACACACCGCCTCACCGGTGGCGTCCTGGATCCCGCGTACCTGTCCATCGATCTCCGCCGTCGCCTCGCGAGTCTGCCCGGAGAGGTGCTTGACCTCCGAGGCGACCACCGCGAAGCCCTTGCCCGCCTCGCCGGCCCGGGCGGCTTCGATCGTCGCGTTCAGGGCGAGGAGGTTGGTCTGGCCGGCGATGCTCTGGATCATCACAAGGACGTCACTGATCTTCTCCGACGCCTCGGCCAGGCCGTTGACCGTCTCGTTGGTCCTGCCCGCCTCCTTGACCGCCGCCTCGGAGAACTCGGTGGAGTTGCACACGTGTCGGTCGATCTCCTTGATGGACGCGTCGAACTCCTCGATCATCGACGCGATGCTCTCCATGCTCCTCTGCGTCGTATCGATCGACGTGGAGAGGATCGACGCGCCACTGCTCGTCTCGCGTGCGTTGTCGGAGAGGTGCCTGGCGGTCGCCTGCAGCTCCGTGGCTGCCGCGGCGACCGAGTCGACGATGGCCTTGATCGTCTCGTCGAAATCGTCGGCCAGCGCCAGGCGTTGCTCCCTGGCGTGCTCGAGCGCTGCAGCCCCCTCGGCCAGTCGGTTCGTGGCCTGATTGATGACCCCGGATGCTCGGCGGTAGCTTCCGAGCATCCCGGTTTCGATGACCTTGCGGAAGAACTTTCCCTGACTGGCGCAGGTCAAAGCCGCTCCCGCCTCGCGAACGAAGGCGTCGGTCATGTCGAGGAGATGGTTGATGTCCCACAGCATCGTCCCGAGATCACCATCGACATCGATCCGGAGCAGGCGCGGCTCCAGGTCTCCCTTGCTGGCCCGGCGGCAAACGCCGGATACCTCTCGAATCCAGCGCTCGTAGAGCTCCAGCTCGGCGCGCAGTTCTTCGACCTCGGTAGTCTCGTCCGGGCTATCCATATCAGCTCCACATCGAGAAGACGAACTCATCGTACTGCACCCCCGCTTCCTCGAGCTGTTGGTTCAATAGAGACAGACTCAGTTGCATTCCGTCGGCCGAACCGGCGGAACTCTCCTCGCGGAGAAGCCCGGCGTAGAGCCTCGTCATCTTGTCGACTGCCTCCCTGCTCGGGACGCGACGATTGGAATGGTAGCCGACGATCTCGCCTCCGGCGCCGAAGGTCGGCGTCACGTGGGCGTAGACCCAGTAGTGATCTCCGTTCTTCGCCTGGTTGATCACGTAGGCGAAGATCTCCTCTCCCGCGTGGATCGTGTCCCAGAGCAACTTGAAGACGCAACGGGGCATGTCCGGATGCCGGATGATGTAGTGAGGCTGTCCGAGGAGCTCCTCTTCGGTGAATCCCGACACGCGAAGGAACACCTGGTTCGCATAGGTGATGATGCCCGCAGGGTCGGTCTTGCTGACGATGATCTCGTCCTCGTCGAAGAAGCGCTCGACTCCGGTCGGCTCTGCCGTGGGTCTGGCCATACGCCAATACTCGGTAGTAGAAGAAGAGAGTGGATGGTTCCTACTCGACCAGTGGATGGCTTCCCTTTAAGGTCCCCCAATTCCTGATATGAGTAGATTCTGAATGGGGAAGTGGATCCGCTCGAATGCGTGTGAACCTTCGAGTGGGTTGTGTGTACCAGCCACCTGATTCCCTCTCCCGAGCAGGGTGAGGAGAGATGTGATTGGCGAGATACTTCGACGCGATTCGTCCGGCTGTCGAGCAGCTCGCGGAGGAGATGTCCTGATGAGTCAAGCCTTCGAGGGGAGCGCGATCTCTCGCCAAGTCGAAGTGTGGTCAGCTGGTCGACCAGGCGGCGCAGCCCGAGTTCATTTCAAGGGCTACAGGTCTCTTGATTCCGGCTGGGTCCGGACTCATTCCCCGCCCGATCCAGGCGGCGCCCCGCCGAGGTCTCTGTTAGGCTGGGCTCATGGGTCACCCAGCCCCGCGCCACGGGCGCCTGTTCCTGCTTCTATTCGTATTCGCCTCGAGCTCTACGGTGGTCGCCGCCATCGGGAGCGAGAACGTCGTGCGTTATGGACGCGACGTGCGCCCGATCCTCTCGGACCGTTGCTTCCAGTGTCACGGCATGGATCCGGGGCACCGCTTCGCCGACCTGCGGCTCGACACCTCGGAAGGAGCGACCGCGGTGCGGGACGGGGGCGCCGCGCTCGTCCCCGGAGACCCCGAAGCGAGCGAGCTGTGGCGCCGGATCACCAGCGAGGATCCCGCCTGGCAGATGCCTCCCCCGGGCTCGAATCGCAAGCCTCTCGCTGCCGAGGAGCGCGATTTGATCCGCCGGTGGATCGAAGACGGCGCCGAGTACGAGTCGCACTGGGCCTTCACGCCGCCGCGCCGACCCGCGCCGCCCGAGGTCGCGCCGCACCCGATCGACGCCTTCATCCTGGCGGAGCTGCACGCGCGAGGCCTGCAGCCGTCTCCGCCGGTCGAACTCGAGCTGGCCCTGCGACGCCTGTTTCTCGACCTGACCGGACTGCCGCCGACGCCGGAGGAGCTCGACGCGTTCCTCGCCGACATCGACGCGGGTGATCCCGACGAGGTCTGGAGTCGCTGGATCGACAGGCTCTTCGCGGAAGAGCCCTACCGCTCGCGCTACGCCGAACGCCTGGCCAGCCCCTGGCTCGACCAGGCCCGCTACGCCGACACCAACGGCATCCACATGGACGCCGGGCGGCAGATGTGGCTCTGGCGCGACTGGGTGCTCGCGGCGTACCGCGACAACCTGCCCTTCGACCGCTTCCTGATCGAGCAGCTCGCCGGTGACCAGCTGCCGGAGGCGACGGTGCAGCAGATCGTCGCCAGCGGCTTCAACCGCAATCACGTCATCACCGACGAGGGCGGCGCGATCGATGCCGAGTACCTCGTCGAGTACGCCGCCGATCGCGTCGAGACCACTTCCTCGGTCTTCCTCGGGGTGACGATGCGCTGCGCACGCTGTCACGACCACAAGTTCGATCCGTTCACGCAGGAGGACTACTTCCGTCTCTTCGACTTCTTCCACTCGAACGACGAGCCGGGGCTGTACTCGCAGCGGCCCGACCCGAAGCGCGCCTTCGAGCCGTTCCTCGAGGTGCCGACCGAGCAGCAGCTCGCGCGCCGCGAGGAGCTCGAGGCCGAACGCGAACAGATCGAAGCGCAACTCGCCGAGCCGACGGTGGAAGAGCAAGCGGCGCTCGAGGAGTTCCTGATCGGGGCGACCGGGCATTTCGGTCTGCGGCACGAGCACGCGACGGTGATCGAGGCGAGCTCGCGCGAGGGGGCCACGCTCACGGTGCTCGAGGACGGGAGCGTGCTCGCCGGCGGGAGCAACCCCGACCGCGACGTTCACGACCTGCGCCTGCGGGTCGATGGCACCGACCTGCGCCTCCTGCAGCTCGACGTCCTCGGCCACGAATCCCTGCCCGACGGCAAGCCCGGTCGCGCGGAGAATGGCAACGCCGTCCTGACCGGCTTCGAGGTCGAGGTGGTCTCCGTCGCCGACCCGAACCAACGCCGGCGGCTCGAGCTCGACTGGCTTTGGGCGAGCCGGGAGCAGCGGAACGGACCGTTCAATCTCGAGGGAACCCTCGACGACGATCCGGCGAGCGTCTGGGCGATCCAGTCGCACGAGCTGGACGGTGACGTGGTCGCTCTCTTCGGCACGGCGGAGCCCTTCGGCTACGAAGGCGGTACCGAGCTTCACGTCCGCCTCGGATACGAGTCGATCTACGCGAGGCACACCTTCGGGCGCGTTCGCCTCGGCGTCGCCAGCCTCGCGCCGGAGGCGCGCGAGGAGCTGCCGGTCAGGCTCGGGCGCTGGTACCACGCGGGCCCCTTCGCGGTGGATGCGGACGCGGCGTACGCGACGCACTTCGGCCCGGAGCTGGACACCGAGCTGGACCGCGAGGCGCTCTTTCTCGATGGCGAGCTCGAGCGGCGCTGGACCTTCGTCGAGGGTTTCGCGGACGAGACGCTGAACGCGCTCGCGAGTGGATCGAACATCCACTACCTCGCGCGCGAGATCTGGTCGCCGACGGCGCGCGAGCTGGAGGTCGCCGTCGGGAGCGACGACGGCTTTGCGCTCTACATAGGCGGGGTGCGGGTTGCGGCGCGCGAGGTGGGGCGCGGGGTCGCTCCCGACCAGGACCGCGCCGTGCTCCCGCTGCGCGAGGGGCGCAACGTCCTGGCCTTCGAGGTGGTCAACACCGGCGGCTCCGCGGGTTTCTGGTTCAAGGCGCTCGAGGGACCCGAGCGTCTCGCCGCCGACGTCGTCGCCGCGCTGGTGGACACCACCGCCTGGGCCGACGGCGGCGCGGCGCTCGAGCGCAGAGTGCAGCACGCCTGGCGACTGTCGCGCTCTCCGGAGTACGCGGCGGGCCTGGCCCGGCTCACCGAGCTCGAGACCGAGACGGCGGAGCTCCTGGCCGCGACGCCGCGCACCATGGTCATGCGCGACCGCGCCGAACCGCGCACGACCTACCTCTTGCGCCGCGGCGAGTACGACAAGCCCGACGAAACCCGTCCGACGCCGGCGGGTATCCCCGGCCTCTTCGGCGAGCTCGAGGGTGACGCTACTCGCCTCGACCTCGCGCGCTGGATGACCTCGCCGGAGAACCCCCTGGTCGCGCGCGTCGCGGTCAACCGCTTCTGGCAGCTCCTGTTCGGGCGCGGTCTGGTCGCGACCTCGGGGAACTTCGGCTACCAGGGCGCGTTCCCGACGCACCCCGAGCTGCTCGACTGGCTGGCGGTCGAGTTCGTCGAGAACGGCTGGAACGTGCAAGCGCTCCTGAAACAGATCGTCACCAGCGAGACGTACCGCCAGTCGCCCGCGGTGACCGCGGAGCTCCTCGCCGCGGATCCCGAGAACCTCTGGCTCGCCCGCTTCCCGCGCCGGCGCCTCGACGCGGAGCGCCTCCGCGACCAGGCGCTCCACGTCTCCGGCCTGCTCGTGGAGCAGCTCGGCGGCGAGTCGGTCAAGCCGTACCAGCCCGAGGGGTTGTGGCGCGAAGTCGCCATGAATCAGTCGAACACGCGGACCTTCGAGCGGGGTACGGGCGACGACCTGTGGCGCCGGAGCCTGTACACCTACTGGAAACGCGCGTGCCCACCACCCGCGCTCCTCACCTTCGACGCGCCGACGCGCGAGTCGTGCGTCGTCCAGCGGCCGACGACCAATACGCCGCTGCAGGCGCTCGTCCTGTGGAACGACGAGCAGTTCCTCGAAGCCGCGCGCGTGCTGGCGGAGCGAACGCTGGTCGAGAGCGAGGACGACGGAAAGCGCCTGAGGCGGATCTTCCGGCGCTGCACCGGCCGGCGTCCGACCGAGCGCGAGGTCGGCGCCCTGCGCGAGGCGCTCGCGGCGCAGCGCGCTCGCTACGCGGAAGACGCGGAGGACGCTGAAGCGCTCGCGTCGATCGGCGAGGCGCCGAGGCGCGAGGGACTGAAAGCGGCGGAGGTCGCGGCCTGGACGATGGTCTCCAGCGCCCTCCTCAACCTGCACGCGACGATCACGATCGGCTGAGGAGAGAAGCGATGAGCGACGAGACGACCAAGAACGACCCTCTGCGCGAGCGCGGGCTCCTCCTGACCCGGCGCCGCTTCTTCGGTGTGACCGCCGGCGCCGCGGCGAGCACCGGCGCGCTGCTCGGTCGGGCCTCGCTCGCCTCGTTGATCGCATCGCCACCCGCCCGCGCCGGCGAGCTCACCAGCGCCCTGCCCGCCACGCACCTCCCGGCGAAGGCGAAGCGGGTCATCTACCTGCACATGGAGGGCGGGCCGAGCCACCTCGACCTGTGGGACTACAAGCCCGCGCTGCGGCGGCGCTTCGACGAGGACCTGCCCGACTCGATCCGGCAGGGCCAGCGCCTGACCGGGATGACCAGCGGCCAGTCTCGCTTCCCCGTCGCGCCGTCGATGTTCCGCTTCGGCCGCTACCCGAACCGGCAGGACGGCGCGTGGGTCAGCGAGCTGATGCCCTTCACCGGTGGGATGGCGCGTGAGCTGTGCTTCGTGCGTTCGATGCACACCGACGCGATCAACCACGAGCCGGCGATCACCTTCTTCCAGACCGGTCACCAGCAGCCGGGCCGACCGAGCTTCGGCGCCTGGTGCAGCTACGGCCTCGGGAACGCGAATGATAATCTGCCCGCGTTCGTGGTCCTGATCAGCCAGGGCTTCGGGAACACACAAGCGCTGTCGGAGCGCTTCTGGGGCAGCGGTTTCCTCGACGGACGCCACGCCGGGTGCAAGATCCGCGGTGGCGAGAGCCCGGTGCTCTACCTCGAGAACCCCGGCGGAGTCGCGCGCGAGGACCGGCGGCGGATGCTCGACCTGGTCGAGGAGCTGAACGCCGCCGAGGCCGAGCGTTCCTTCGACCCGGAGATCGCCACGCGCCTGGCGCAGTACGAGATGGCTTACCGCATGCAGCTCTCGGTGCCCGAGCTCACCGACCTCTCCGACGAGAGCGAGGCGACGCTCGAGATGTACGGGCCCGAAGTGCGGAAGGCGGGGACCTTCGCGAGGAACTGCCTGCTCGCCCGGCGGCTCGCCGAGCGCGGTGTGCGTTTCATCCAGCTCTTCATGCGCGGCTGGGACGCGCACGGCAATCTGCCCGCGGAGATCCGCAAGCAGGCTGCGGCGGTCGACCAGCCGCAAGCCGCGCTGCTGCGGGATCTCGCGCAGCGCGGCTTGCTGGAGGATACGCTCGTCCTCTGGGCGGGCGAGTTCGGGCGCACCGTCTACAGCCAGGGGACGCTGACCAACACCAACTACGGGCGCGATCACCACCCGCGCGCGTTCAGCGTCTGGCTGGCCGGCGGCGGCGTCCGTCCGGGAGTCGTGCACGGTGCGACCGACGACTACGGCTACAACATCGTCGCCGATCCCGTCTCCGTTCACGACCTGCACGCGACGATGCTGCACCTGCTCGGCTTCGACCACGAGCGGCTCGTGTACCGACACCAGGGTCGTGACTTCCGTCTCACCGATGTCGCCGGCCGCGTCGTTCCCGAGCTCCTCGCCTGAATCTCGCCATGTTCCCGCCCGAGAACTTCGACCTCGCGACCGCCCTCGGCCACCTGCACCCGCTCGTCCTGCACCTGCCGATCGGGCTCTTCGCCGGCCTCGCCTTCCTGCTGCTGGTCGGCGGCCGGAAGGAGAAACCCGGACTGCGCCGGGCGCACGGGGCACTGGTCTTCCTGCTCGTCGTGACCACGCCGCTCGCCGCGGTGACCGGCTGGCTCCTGGTCGAGAAGGGCGGCTACGGCGAGGCGGCCGACTGGCACCAGTGGCTCGGCATCGGGACGGCCGCACTGTCGCTGCTGCTCGCCCTCGCGTTCCTGCTGCGCGCGAAGCTGTACGCGCCGCTGGTCTGGCTCGGCCTGCTGCTCCTGTTCCCGACCGGGCACCTCGGCGCGGTGTTGACGCACGGTGAGAGGTTCCTGCTCGATCCGTGGTTCGGTGAGGAGCAGCCGGAAGGCACCGAAATCGTTCCGAGCACCGCGGTGCAGACACCGCCGGTCTTCGACGAGGTGCAGCCAGTGCTCGACCGACTCTGCGGCCGGTGTCACGGCGAAGGGCGGCAGCGGGGCGGGCTCGCGCTGCACACGCTGGCGCTGGCCGAGGCGGGGGGGGACTCCGGTCCGGCGCTCCGGCTCGGCGACCCCGAAGGGAGCACGCTGTTGCAGCGGGTGCTGTTGCCGCTCGAGGACGCCGCGCACATGCCGCCCGCCGACAAACCGCAGCCGACGGTGGAGGAGGTCGAGCTCCTGCGCGCCTGGATCGCCGCGGAGGCGGTGCCCCGGGCGACCGAGGAGCCCGAGGTGGTGCTGGCACCGGAGCCGGAACCCGAAGAAGCACGCGTCACGCCGCCCGATGCAGCCGAGGCGGCGGCGGCGGCCGCCGCGTTGCGCGAGCGCCTCGTCCACGTCCAGGCACACGCCGAGGGCGAGACCGACCTGTGGGTCGACTTCGCCTCGGCGAGCCTGACCGCGGGCGAGCTCGAGGGATTGCTCCAGCCCCTCGCGGCACGGATCGTCGAGCTGTCGCTGGCGCGCCAGCCGGTGGGGGAGGAGGACCTCGCTTTCGTCGCGAGCCTGCCGCGCCTCGAGCGCCTGGATCTGCGCGCGCTGCCCGGCGGACCGCACCCGCTGTCCGGACTCCGGGGCGCGGAGGAAGTGCGCCGGCTCAATCTCGCCGGCACGTCGATCGATCCGTCGGCGGTGGAGATCATCGGCTCGCTCCCCCGGCTCGACCGCGTGTACGTCTGGGAGACCGGTCTGGACGCCGAGGCCCTGCGCCACGCGCAGCCGGAGCTCGATGTTCACGCGGCGAGTCGTCCGCCGGACGAAGCGGTCGAGGTCGAAGGCGAGGTGATCTTCACGCGCGTCGGCGAAGCGCCGCTCGATCCCGCCGCTGTCGCCGCAACTCCACAACCGATCAACACCACTTGCCCGGTCACCGGCAGCCCGATCGATTCACGCTACGTGGTCCTGTTCGAGGGGCGAGCCATCGCGTTCTGCTGCCCGAACTGCCCGAAGGCCTTCTGGGAGGACCCTGCGCCGTTCCTCGCCGGATTGGGGCTCGGCGGCGGTGACTGACGCGGTGCGGCCGGAGGTCGGGAGGGAGCGGATCTCGCTACCCCCCGTGACGATCAGGCACTCTTCAAGAACTTGCCGATGACCTCCTGCAGCTCCTGCGGCTCGATCGGCTTGGCCAGGTAGTCGTTCATTCCCGCGGCGAGGCAGGTTTCGCGGTCTCCCTTCAGCGCGTTGGCGGTGATGGCGATCACCGGGATGTCGTGGTTGCGCACCTTCGAGGAGCCGTCGCGGATCACCCTCGTGGCCTCGTAGCCGTCCATCACCGGCATCTGGCAGTCCATGAGGACGAGATCGTAGTCCTCACGCGCCAGGGCCTCGAGGGCTTCGCTGCCGTTGCTCGCGACATCGGTCCGGTAGCCGTGCTTCTCCAGCATCTTCACGGCCACCTTCTGGTTGATCCGGTTGTCCTCGGCCAGGAGGATGCGGACGTTGTGCCTCGACTTCTCCTCGATGGAGTAGCGAGTGACGATCGCCGGCTCCTCTCTCACGGACGTTCCGCCCACCCCGGCTCCCAGCAGCGTCTGCATGCAGCTGCGCAGCACCTTCAGCTTCACCGGCTTGGTCAGGTAGGCAGCGAAGCCGCTCTGCTTCAGGTGCGCGGCCTCACCGCGGAGTCCCGCGGAGGTCAGCAAGACCAGCAACGAGTCCTCGAGCTCCGGGTCCTGCTGGATCGCGAGGCCGAGGCCCTCTCCGTCGTGCTCGGGCATGAAGTACTCGACGAGGGCGATCCGATAGGGGTCCCCCTCGGCCTTCGCTTGCCGCAAGGTCCCCAGAGCCTCCTCACTGGACTGCACACCGTCCGCTCGGCACTTCAAGGATTCCAGGTACCTCAGAAGGAGCTCCCGGTGCCTGGCGTTGTCATCCACGACCAGGACCCGTACGCCCTCGATGTCGCCGAAGGTGAACAGCTCCTCCGCGGCCGGAGCCGCCTGCTTCTCCAGTCGGCAGGTGAACCAGAACGTGGACCCCTGGCCCTCCTCGCTCTCCACGCCCACCTCGCCGCCCATCATCTCCGCGAGCTGCTTGGCGATCACCAGGCCCAGCCCGCTTCCCTCGAACTGTCGGGTGGTCGAGGCATCGACCTGGGAGAAGGACTTGAACAGCTGCTCCATCTGGTCCGCCTGGACTCCGATTCCGGTGTCGCGGACTTCGAAGCGGATCGTGGCCAGGGTGTCGGTCTCCTCCACGAGGGACACGACGATGGCTACCTCTCCCTTCCTGGTGAACTTGATCGCATTGTCGGCGAGATTGACGATCACCTGTCGGATGCGTCCCGGATCCCCGCGGAGCAGGTGCGGCACGTCGGGGTCGATGAAGAAGGTGAACTCCAGGCCCTTCTCGTGCGTCCTGATGGCCAGGACGTCGATCGTCTCTTCCGCGGCCACGTGGATGTCGAATTCGAGGTGCTCCAGCTCCAGCTTCCCGGCTTCCATCCTGGAGAGATCCAGGATGTCGTTGATCAGGCTCAGCAGCGAATCGCTGCAGGCGCGGATCGTCGTCGCGTACTCGAGCTGCTCCTCGCCGAGCTCACCCTCCAGGAGGAGTCCGGTCATGCCGATGATGCCGTTCATCGGCGTCCGGATCTCGTGGCTCATGTTGGCCAGGAACCGGCCCTTGGCCATGTTCGCCAGCTCGGCCTCCTCGGCCAGGTGCTTCGCGCGAGCGATCGCCTCCTGGAGTCGGCTGTTCGTCTCCACCAGCTCCGCCGTGCGCTCGGTCACTCTCTGCCGGATGGCGTCCGTCCGATTCAGATGGACCCTCACCAGCAATCCGAGCAGCACGGAGAGCAGCACCCCGGAGGCCAGCACCAGGCACGGTACCCGAGTCGTGTGGGCGGCGACGAAGGAGGGAGTCGGAGTGCAGGACAACCTCCAGGATCGGCCGTAGAGGTCCAGCTCTTGCTGGTGATGTAGCTGGCCGAACGCAGACGCGGTCTCGAGGGTGTCCTCCGGACTCGCGGGGCACGAGATGGAGAAGCTGACCCACCCCGAAGCGGCCGTCTCGTAGGAGAGCTCCGTGATGAGACCCACCGCGTCGAGCCTGGACAGCGCCTGCTGGAGGAGCTTCTCGCTGTCGAACAGGCCCAGTACATGACCCTCCAGGTTCTCGCGTCGCCCGGTGAGAGTGTCGGGAATCCCCGCTTGGTCGTACACCGGGACACAGGCCACGCACGCAGCCTCCGTACGGACCTCGGCCCTCGGAGCGAAGAGATCAGTGACCAGGACCTGACCGGAGTCTCGGGCCTGACCGAGGGTCTTCGCCAGATCTGAACAGGTGTCAGCAAAGAGGCCGATGGCAGCTTCGTGGCTCGAAGGGGGCTCGACGTAGCAGATCGGAGGGTACTCGCCCCTCACGACGGCACCTTCCAATTGTGGACGCTTGTCGCGAGGAGTTCTGGATACCCACTCCAGCGCGACGAGTCCCTCGTTGGCCTCGAGGAGCCTGGTTGCGTATATGGCGAACTCGTCCCGATCCACCGCGGTCGAGGCGTCGAAGAACGCCCGGACCGAGAGCAGCACCTCCACGTCGTGTTTGATCGAGCTCGTGACGCTCGCGACTCGCCGCCGAGCGTGGGTGGTGAACTCCTCCTGCACCACCTTTCGCTCATTCCCCCGGAGGAGCAGGAAGATGAACAGCACCGGCAACAGGCCTGCGCCGACGACCGTGCTCAGCACCAGGAGGTCGCGCCGCAGGTTCCGGACGGGGGATGATTGACGGGACCTACTCGTCATTTCCTCCCCCGCGGACGGCTCTTACACCTCTGATCACCTCGGTCGCCGTAGTCTTCCTCGGCGTGTGCCCCGGCACGTCCATCATCCGGTAGGAAGAGCAACCTCTCGATTCCCCCGGGAAGCACTCCACGACTGTGGCGCTTGCGGCAGAGACCAGCACCGAGCGAGTGCAGACCTTCCGCGCAGAGGATAGAACACCACAAGGTGAGGGATTCGATTCTGACATGGTCGGTCTCTGCAGTGGAGTGGTCAGTTCTTCCACCCCCCTCGGAAGCGCCCGTGCTTCTCTGGCGATGCTGTCCTATCGTGCAGGCCGTAAGGGACGCTGAAGGTAGTTCGAACCTCATTGCTGGCCCTTTCCGGCGCCACGCACAATGGAGTGATGGCGCGGATCCGGCGGTCCGGACTCGCCGAGCGATGATCGCCCGGCGAGAGAGGGCTCACCCGTGCTCTACGGGTCGATCAGCTCACTCGCTCTGCACCGAGCAGGGCTGTTGAACGCCCCAGCGGATCGCCAGGGGCTCGCACCCGATGGGGACGCGCGCAACTCGAGATCTCAGAGAATCTCGCTCAGATCCCCTTCGGTCACCCGAGCGAGAATCCGCCAGATGTTGCGCGCGTCGTCCAGCCCTCGATGGTGGTTGCCCTCGAAGCGGAGCCCCAGTCGGCCGAGGATCTGCGCGAGCCCGGCGGAAGAACACTGCAGGCGGCCGGCGACGTACGCCTTGATGTTGAAGTGGTCGTCGGCGAAGGGATAGAGGATCTCGTGTCGCGTGCAGTCTCGCGCGAACTGCTTCCGGTCGTAGTCGCCCCACGAGCCGAAGCGCACGGCCGCCGGATCGCCGATCCACTCGAGGAAGTCGGCCTGGACCTCCGGATAGAGCTTCGCCCCCCCGATGTCGGCCTGGCGGATCCCGGTCAGCTGTCGACAGAAGCGGCTGAGGCGGGGGTGCTTCTGCGGTCGAACGAAGGACTGGAACTCGCGCGGTCGGGCCTGCTCGTCGGGATCGACCAGCAGAGCGCCGATCTCGATAATCTCCATCTCCTCCGGCCGATGCCGGCCGCCCTGCCAGCAGGTGGCCTCGAGGTCGACGATCAGGAGTTGTCGCTTCATGGGCCCACCCTACGACCCCGGTCTCCCCACGGCACGCCTCAGTCGGTAGGATGATCCACGACGGTCCCGCGGCGCCCCGCGCGCGAGGCCGTCGCCGCACACTCCAGGCCCGCCGCCGCCTCCCCCGGATTCCCTTCGCCCGAGCATGGTCTTCGCCAGCGGGGTCTTCCTCTACTACTTCCTGCCGCTGTTCCTGGCGGCCTACTTCGCGACCCCGCGGAGGTACCGCACGGCGACGATCGCGGTCGCCAGCTACGTCTTCTACGGGTGGTGGCGCCCCGACTTCGTGGTCCTGATGTGGATCTCGACGGTGGTCGACTACTTCTCCGGCCGCCGCATCGTTGCAGGGCGCGCGCGAGGGGAGCGGGGGAAGCGCTGGGTCTTGCTCTCGCTGGTCGTCAACCTCGGGCTGCTCGCGTACTTCAAGTACTTCAACTTCGGCGTCGACACGCTGAACGCGATCATCGAGCCGTTCGACTTCGCGCCGCTGGAGGCGGCCAAGGTGATCCTGCCGGTCGGGATCTCGTTCTACACCTTCCAGACGCTCAGCTACACGATCGACGTCTACCGCGGCAAGGCGGAGACGGTGCGCTCTTTCCGCGACTTCATGTGCTACGTCGCGATGTTCCCGCAGCTCGTCGCCGGGCCGATCGTGCGCTACAACACGATCGCCGACCAGCTGCACGAGCGCACGCACACCCTGTCCAAGTTCTACCGCGGCGTGCTCTGCTTCCAGGCGGGGTTGGCCAAGAAGATCCTGATCGCGGACGTGCTCGGGGGGCTTGCCGACCAGGCGTACGACGGGCGGGCGCTGGGCGTGATGGAGAGCTGGGTCGGCACGGTCGCCTACGCCTTCCAGATCTACTTCGACTTCTCCGGCTACTCCGACATGGCGATCGGGCTGGGGTTGATGATGGGCTTCCGCTTCCCGGTCAACTTCAACCAGCCGTACCGCTCGATCAGCATCACCGACTTCTGGCGGCGATGGCACATCTCGCTCTCCTCGTTCCTGCGCGACTACCTGTACATCCCGCTCGGCGGCAACAAGAAGGGCCCCATCCGCACCTACGTGAACCTCGCGCTCACCATGCTGCTCGGCGGGCTGTGGCACGGCGCGGCACTGAACTTCATCGTCTGGGGCGCGTGGCAGGGCTTCTGGCTGGTGATCGAGCGGCTGATCGGCAAGCGCGCGTTCTACTCGGGGATGCCGAGGCCGGTGCAGATCCTCCTCACCTTCGTGCTGGCCCTGGTCGGCTGGGTCTTCTTCCGCGCGGAGACGATGACCGATGCGGGGCACTTCCTCACCGGGATGTTCGGCTTCGCCGGCGGCGACCTCGCCACGTTGACCCTGCGCCCGATCCACCTCGTCGCCGGTGCCGCCGCCGTGGGGATCATCTGGTTCCTGCCGACCACCCAGCAGCTGGTCCAGAGAGCGCGGCTCGCCTGGGTGATTCCGTTGCAGCTCGCGTTCTGGGCCGCTCTCATTCACCTCCACCATGAAGACCAGGTCCCCTTCCTCTACTTCCAATTCTGATCGGAAGGCCAGCTCCAGCGGGATGGCGCCCGACAGCCTGATCGCGTTGCCCGACGAGGGCGCGCGGGGGCGTGGTGGAGTGCTCCTGCAGGCGGGGATCGGGCTCCTGTTCCTGGGGGTGCTCACCGGGACCGGAGTCGTCGACACCTTCTTTCCCGTGCCGCCGCCGCGGCTGCCCGTGCAACAGCGGGTCGAGTACGCGGCGATGGTCGAGGAGGCGAACCTCCGCGACGGTTCGAGAGCTCGGCTGTTCGAGTACGACTGGCGCCTGACCTCTCGCGTGCGCCGTGCGCTGGCCGTTCCCTACTCGACGTTCCTGTTCGAAACGTTTCACGAGACCTCGCAGAGCGGGTTGCGCGGCGAAGGGGACTGGCTTTTCCTGAAGTTCCGCGCCGAGCCGCCGCGGCTCGCCGACGAGGAGATCGCGAATCTGGGCGCCTCGGTCGTCGCCGCGCTGGAGCGTCGCGTCGAGGCCTTCGGCTGGTCGATGACCACCGTGCCGGTGCCACGCAAGTCGGTGTTGCACGAAGATCGGTTGCCGCGTGGGATCGACCCGCGCCCGCGAATCGACGAACGCTTGCAGGAGGCGCTGCGCGAACGCGGCGTTCACTCCACCGACCTCCTGCGCCTCTTCCGCGCGCAGGAGGAGGGCGCCATCTACTACCCCTGCGACAGTCACTGGACTCCCGCGACGCAGCTCCTCGCCGCGGAGGAGATGGCGCGCGTCGCCGAGGTGCTCGCGCCGGAAGAGGAGCGGATCACCCGGGTGAGGCCCGTCGACGAGACGACCCCGCTGACCCGCCTCGACATCCTGCGCTACATCGACGTCGAGCTGGAAGGCGACCGGCTGGCGGCACTGCGCGAGCAAGGGGTCCGCAACTACTCGATAGAAATGGGCGAAGGGCCGCCGAGGAAGTTCGCACCGGAGGTCGCGGTGAGCCGCGAGTCGGGCGTGGTCGCGATCAGCGGCACGAGCTTCTCCGACGACGGGCGGTTTCCTCGCTACCTCGCGCACTTCTGTCAGAAGCCGGTATTCAACGGCGCGGTTGCCGCGGCGAACTTCGCCGGGCCGTTGCGCATCCTGTTGCGGCGAAGGGAATCGCTCCCCGAGCTCGAGACGGTGTTCTTCGAGTTTCCCGTGCATCAGATATTCTTCGCTCCCGACGGCGACGGCGTGGCCCTGCTGCCCCGCGCCGTCGGCAACCTCTTCGCCGAGAATCCGCCTTCGCGGCGAACGCGGTTGGTCGATCGGTCGCGCTTCGCGGTTGGCGAGCCCTTCCGTGAGGGGCGGACTGTGGAGCTCGAGCGCGGAGAGACGGTCCCGCTGATCGAGCTCCGCGAGGGACTGTTGCACCACGGCGGCGAGGGCGCCGTGGCGATCGTGCTCACCGGGGAGGCGCGCGGTGGCGAGCTGGAGCTCGAGCTCCTCGTCGGCGGCACCTCGATGCGGGCGCTCTGGCCCGAGGGAGCAGAGACCGTCGTCCTGCCGCTCGTGTGTGCCCACCCCGGTGCGCACGGGATCGAGGTGAGGGCGCGGGCCAGGAGCGGCGATGCGACGCTGCGCCTCGATTCGGTCGAGGCCTGCGTCGAGCTCGCCGAGGAGGACGCCGTGGACCTTCCCTTCGACGCTCCCGCCCCGGACGCCGCCTCCTGGGTGGCGGAAGCGCGTCACGGCGAGCCGGGTGCGCCCGCGGAGCACGACGTGCTCGTCCTCCAGCTCGAGGACGGGCCCGCGCGCGCGACGATCTCCGAGCTCCGGATTCGCCCGGCCGACCGGCCGGAAACGATTCGGATCGTACCCCTGGCGGAGATCGACGGTCCCGCGGTGGTGGTGATTCACCTCGGCGGCCTGGCCGGCGAGCGGCTCGAGTGCGTGGAGCTTCGAGGTTCCGGGTCACCTCCCGGGCTGGAGTCGGTAGCAGCGACGTTGAGGCTCTTCTCGCGCTGATCACGAAGCTGCCGCGCGAGAAGACCCGTCCCGGGGCCTTCGATCCCGTACGATCTCCGGACGGCCCTCGAACCGACCGCGGACTCCATGCACAGCACCCTCCTGAAACCTGGTCTCACTCTCCTCGCCATAGGATCATTCGCCCTCTCCGCCGCGGCGCAGGACGAGCTCGATGAGCCCCCCGTCCCGGTCGAGGTGCGCGCCCACGCCTCGCAGATCGACCGCTCCGGCAACTTCCGGCTGCAGCTCTCCTTCTGGCCGCGAGAGGATCTCGAGCAGCGTTACCGCCTGCGGATCATGCTCGACTGCTGGGAGGAGACGCCGACGGTCATCGATCTCGAGCCGAAGCCGCCGACCGACAGGTGGCGGGCGGGCCGGGAAGTCAGCTGCGAGTACCCGCTGCGCGTGCCCGACGACTGCCAGCTCGAGTTCGGCCAGGAGATGATCGTACAGCTCGCTTTCGTCGAGGGTCCCGACGCGACGATTCACCCGCCGCTGACCGGTCGGCCCGATATCGACGGTTTCGTGGAGGTCGCCGCGCTGCCGATGCCGGGGTTCCTCGGCGAGGAGGGGACGGCGAGGCTCGAGGCGATCTTCACCGAGGCGCAGAAGCTCGAGGCGGCGGGCAAGGCGTACGAGGCCTGGAACGTCCTGGAGGACGGCCTGCGCCACGCGGGCGACGACCTGACCAAGGAGCGCTTCCGCGACGAGCTGCTGAAGGTCGGGCGTTTCGAGCCGGCGCCGATCAGCCCGCTGGAGGAGCGGATCGTCGACAGCCGCATTCGCGCGGAGAAGGTCCGCTACTGGCGCCTGATCGCGGGGAGGATGTACGACCGCGGAGAGCTGCACGGCGCGCTGCGTCTCCTGGAGAAGGCGGGTGGGACGCTCGCCGAGCAGGCCGGGGCGGAGGTGATCGGTGCGACCGGCGAGGAGAAGCGGGTGCGGCGCAGCATCGAGGACATCCGCGAGAAGCTGGTGCGCGAGCCGAGCCGGGAGGAGGAGGCGGAGATCCGCAAGCGCATCGAGGAGAAGGGCCTGACCGCGGTGCTCCTGCGCGAGGCGGAGACGCTGATCGAGCGGAAGAAGTACCCCGTCGCGCTGGGTCTCCTGCGCCGCCTGCGCTCGAGTGACGACGACGACGTGGAGACCGCCGCCTGGGAGCGCCTGGCCGAGGTGGAGGAGGAGTACATCGCGCTGACGCCGCCCGATCAGATGGAGAAGGTGCGCGCCGCGATCGATCACCCGGCCTGGACCCGTACGGTTTCGCTGGCCAGTCACCGTTTCATCTTCATCGGACCGCGGGAGCTGATCGGCGGGCTGCCCGACGACAGCAAGCTGAACTTCGACCTCGCCTACGTCTTCCAGACCGACCTCTTCGGCCGCAAGCCGAACCCGAAGGGGGATCGCCTCACGGTCTACTTCAAGGAGTTGTGGGACTTCGGTGGGGGAGTCGGCGGCGGCAAGATCATCGACATCGGTCGCGCCCAGGAGCGGCCCGAGCGCCCGGTGCGGGTCGACACGGGGCTGCTCTACCACGAGCTGACGCACTGCGTGGACGATACGCGGCCGATCTTCGCGGGCTTTCGCGAGGGTCTCGCGAACATGGGCGCGGCGTACACCTTTGAGGCGCTCGATCAGGACGCCGACGCGCTGCACTCCTTCGACTCGAACCTCGAGCAGTTCCGCCGCTACTTCCTGGAGCGCGACCTCGAGTACTGGCGGATCCAGAACTACGGTCCCAGTGCGGGATTCTTCCTGTACTTCGTCGAGACGTACGCGAGTCTGGGCAAGGCGCGCCACGACTGGTCACCGCTGCGCAAGTTCTTCCGCGAGTACCGCGACGCGGTGGTGCGCGACGGACGGGAGCCGTTCATCGTGCGCGTGCTGGGCCTGCACCTGATTCGCGCCTTCGGGCCGAAGGTCTTCGACGATCTGCACGAGTTCGGCTTCCCGCTGGTGGAGAGCGACCGGCGGGCGCTGTCCCTCGAGCTGGAGGCGTTCGACCGGGTCGACTTCGACCTCTTCGACGATGCGTACGACGAGTTCCCGACCTCCCCGCTGCCGCGCGACCTCGACGGCCGCAGCCTGGCGCGCAACGCCGACTGGGAGGACGAGGCGACCGCGGGGCTGCGCGAGGAGCACGGCGTGCTCTTCAAGTGGAAGACGGTCGGGCCCTTCTTCACCAGGAGGGCCGACGCAGCGGGCTGTCCCTTCGAACCGGAGTGGCACATCGACTACGACCAGAAGGTCCCGGCGCTGCGCTCGACCAAGGACGGCGACACCCAGCTGATCTGGCGCGACCCGGTGGGGACCTGGGAGCGTGACGCAGCGAACGCGCCGGTGACCATCGACAGCAGCGGCTGGATGCACTTCGACTACGAGCCGTACGGCCAGCGCAACGCGGCGATCTACGCGGTGACCAGCGTATCGCTCGCCGAGGCGAGCGACGTGCTGGCTCACGTGCGCGCGGACGACGACTTCGCACTGTTCATCGACGGGAAGCGGCTGGGTTCGTATCGCGGTCGCGGATTCAACGGTACGTCGCGCAACGGGAACTGGCGCGGGCCGTTCAAGCACCTGCCGGACGCGCAGCGTTTCGCCACGCACCTGGAAGCGGGGCGGCACCTGGTGCTGGTCAAGATCAAGAACATCAGCGGCTCGGCGGGGCTGATCGTCGCGCTGTCGAAACCGGACGGCTCGAAGCTCCCGTTCCGCACGGACCTCGGTCCGGTGACGGACCGACGAGAAGCGCGCAAGGCGAGCTGGAAGCGCCTGGCCCGGCTGGACCACCGCTCGTTCAAAGGCAAGACCAAGGCCGAGGTGGGTGGTTTCCGCGGCGCGGGCAAGGCGTTCCACGGGACGAGCACCGACGGCCGCGTCGGCTGGCGGATGTGGACGGTGCGGCCGGGGTTCCCGAAGGACTCACCGTCGAACCTCCTTTGGCTGCGCCCGAAGCTGACCAAGGACCTCACCAACCTGAAGATCGACGCCGAGCTCCTGTGCGACCGCGGTGCCCCGAAGCTCCTGATCACCTTCCAGGGGGAGGGCGGCACCGACGGCCTGTCCGGGTGGAACCTGATCCTGGTGCCGAGCGGCCGCGATTCGATCTCCGCGCGGCTGGAGCGCTACGACCGGCTGGTCTACCAGAGCGAGCCGGCCGAGATGTCCAAGGTGGAGGGCAACGTGCGCCGGCTGTCGCTCAGCTGCCTGGACGACGAGGTCAGCGTGAGTCTCGACGAGGTGGTGATCTTCGACCGCGTGCCGATCTACCCGATCCGCGGGAAACACGCGGTCGGACTGGCGACCTGGGGGAGTGAGCCCCGGATTCGCACGTTCGAGCTGTCGCGGGCGAAGTAGCCGTACCGGGAGTGCGCCTCCGGCCTGCTACTGGTAGTGCGCCCCCCCGACCCGGAAGCCCACGACCTGCTTCCCCTCCAGCAGCACCTGGCCGACCGTCTGCCCGGTCTCGAAGAACATGAACAGGATGTCACCGCACACCTCGTAGCGACCCGAGGCCTCCGAGTCGACCACGCTCCCGGGCAGACCCGGCTTGGCGACGATGTTCGACAGCAGGCGGCGGTGCACCAGGTTGTTCGCGGCGAAGGTGTAGCTGGAGTGGTGGGCGGCCTCGACCACACGGCCGTACTGGCTGGAGCTGAAGGTCTTGCCGACCATCCGCTCCTCGAGCTCGGGGTTGCGTTCGGGAGGTCGCGGCTCGAGCGTGGTGAAAACCCGCTTGAGCTTCGGCAGGTACTTCTCCTCCTTCTCCGCGGCGTAGACCCCGCTGACCGTGACGTAGACGTTGCGCTTGATCATCGAGCCACACCACACCACGCAGTCGACTCCCGTCGTGGTACGTCCCTCGAAGCGCACCACCGCACCGGGAACGTCCTTGCCGCGGTAGGTCTTGATCGGGCCGTCGGGCTTGCGAATGATCAACCCCTCGTCCTTCAGCGCCGTGCGCAGGGTGGGAATGTACTTCTCGAGGATCTGGGCCACGGGGCGGTTCTGATCCTCCTCCGGCACCAGCCCCCAGAGCAGGCCGGCGATCGCCTCCGGCATTCCGTAGGGTGGCAGTCCGAGGTTGAAGGACATTCCCTCGTCGCCCAGCTCACCCGCCGACCACCCCTTCGGCAGGTCGAAGCCCAGGTAGCCGCGAGGGTGCTCGAAGTGATGGACCTCGCCGGCGTACACGCCCTCGAGCTCGGGCGGCAGCATCGGCTCGCCGCGCAGCGTGTAGCGCTTGCCGTCGATCGAGAGCTCGAGCTCGTCGTTCTCCAGCGTCGCCTTGAAAGACGTGCGGTCGTCCCCCTCGCCGATCGTGCCTCGCAGCCGCTTGCCGACGAGCCTCGCCTCCACGGAGTGGAGCTTCTCGTCCAGGGCCAGCTGCCCCGTGTAGCCCGTCTTCTTCGTTCCTTGCAGGATCAGTACCACGCCTTCCGACGTGAACGTGCGCGCGAAGGGATCACCGGGTTCAGCGGGCTCGGCAGGCTCGACGGGCTTCGCCTCATCGACCACCGGCGGCGCGACGACGCGGTGCAGCACCACCTCACCCCAGGGGACGCGCAGCGTCAGCTCGTCCTGCTCGATCTGGTAGCTGAACGAGGCCTCCGGCGGGTTCCCGAGCACCAGCTGGCCCGGGAGGGGAATCGAGTAGGGGGTGCGTTGTCCGGCAGAAACGACGAATCCCTCCTCGAACACCAGCTCGATCCCTTCGAAGCCCGGCCCCGTTCCTCGCCACTTTCCGAGCAGCTCCGCGCCTCCTTGCGCCGCCGCGGTCATGGTGAGGGCGAGCAGGGAGATGACGATCCTGACGAAGCGCATGGCAATAGGAAGTTGGAAAGGGCCGCGTGAATCGGTCTCCAGCAGGGTACGCCGTCGGCCCGATCGGCGCGAGTGGGGTCGAGGCGCTTCCCGACGTCCGCCCTCGAGCACGCCTCGCCGACTCACTGCCGGGCGCGGACTCTCCGGTCGGGGAGGTGAACGACCGGATCCTCCTCGAGGTCGATCGCGGCCAGGCGCAGGAGGGCCAGCGCCTCGCCGGAGGTCCCTATCATCAGGCAGACGCCGTGGTAGATCAGGCCCTTCTCGTCGGGGCGGTCGTAGTTGGTCCACCTGACCGCCTCGCCGTCGCGCTTGGCCAGGCGTTCGAGGTAGGCGCCGACCTGCCGCGCGTACTCGCGGTCCTGCTCCTGTCCGCGCAGCCGGTAGAGATCGACGAACAGGTCGAGCACCCCCGCCGCGCCGCAGCACAGGCTGGGCGAGTAGAAGCGCGTCCCCGAATCGGCCTCGCCGGGGCGTGGCCACTCCCGCCGGATCCAGCTCGCCGAGCGCGCGGCGGCGTCGCTGTAGCGCGCCTTGCCGGTCATCTTCCCGAGCATCATGAAGAGCCGCGCGGTCCCCGCCGGTCCGTGACACCACCCCTCCAGGAAGCGGTCCTCCGCCCCCGGCGTGTAGTGGAAGCAGTAGAACGCGTCCTCCTCCGAGCGCCCGTGCTCCAGGAGCCACCGCGCCCCCGCCTCCGCCGCCCGCAAGCAGAGCGCGTCCCCGGTCGCGTCCGCCACGCGCGCCAGCGTGTACGCCGTGCCCGCCGTACCGTGGGAGAAGCCGGGGTAGTGCCGTTCCTGACCGATCCCCGGCATCCAGTACAGGAGGTCGGGCCCACCCTCTTCAGCCGGCTCCGCCTTCAGGCCCTGGCCGGCGAGCCAGCGGCCGGCGCGCAGGGCCGCGTTGCGGTAGCGCTCGTCGCCGCTCTCCTCGGCCAGCTCGAGCAGGAACAGCACCGTCCCCGAGCCGCCGCCGATGATGTCCAGCGAAGTACCCCAGTGGGTGCCGCCCTTCTCGCCCTCCATGGAATCGAGCAGGGAATCGCCGATCCGCTTCGCGATCTTCAGCTCCTTCTCACTGTCGCGCAGCCTCGCGCGGACCAGGAAGGCGTGGCCGATTCCCGCGTCCCCGGTGTAGAGCCCGGCCGAGGCATTGCCGCCCTTCTTCGACTCCACCTCACCGAGCAGACCCTTCGCCGCGCGATCGCTCAGCTCTCGCAGCGCCTCGTCCTCGAGCACCGCTGCCGCGTTCTCGAGGAAGATCAAGACGCCCGCGGTGCCGGAGTAGAGCGAGGCGTCGACCTTCTCGGGGGTCTCCGCGTACTCGGGAAAGACCACCCCGTTCTCCCGGGCCTGCGCCTGGGCGCCGACGAACCGGGCTGCGCCGCGAACCAGCTCGGCGAAGCGCGAGTCGAGCTGGGGGTCGTCGTCGACGGGTGCGAGCGCGACCAGGGCGCCGAAGGAGAGGGCGAAGCAGGCGGGGAACATCGGATCCTCCTGGCGGGGGCAACGGGGCCGGGGTGGCGGAGCGCCGCCCCGACCCATGAGACGTGCCGGAGGTGCGATTCCTCAAGGGAACGCGCGCGGAATCGGCTCACTTCAGCGGCAGCTCGAAGGGTTTTCTCGGCGGGGAGAGGGGATCGATCTCGAGCTCGAGCTCCCCGCGGCGACCGTCGTCGAGCTCGGCGACGACCCGGTAGCGGCCCTCGGGAAGCTCCAGACGGGTCCGCGACGAACCGCGCTCGAAGTTGGCGCTGGGGTAGCCGCGCTGGACGAGCGTCGCACCCGTCTCCTGCTCGACGACCCGGAGGGAGCAGGTCGACCACCCCTCCGAGGCGCCCTCGGGACGAAGCGTGATCGACACCCGAACCTGTTGTACGAAGTCCGCGGTGACTCGCACCGTGCGACCCGACGCGACCTCGACCGGCTGCGGACGGATGGACCACTCTCCGCCGAAGCGGGAGTGGAGCATCCAGGTCCCGGGGAGGAGCTCGCGCGAGCGGTGAACGCCGTTCTCGAGGAGGAGCTCCTCGGAGCTGCTGCCGTCCCGGCTGAGGCTCAGCTCGAGATCGACCGGAAGACCCTCTCGCCGGTCGAGCACCACCTCGACCCGCCCCGGCGGATCGATCCGGATCGTACCGACGTCGACGGTCTCGCCGCTCCGCGACTCCAGCCAGGGAGTCAACGCGACGACCCGGGACAGGCCGCCGCGATAGATGACCAGGCGAAACCTCTCGGCCCTGACCGGGCCGTGCGAGAAGGCGCCGTTCGCGAGATCGACGTGGATGAACTGCCCGGTCAGACCTGGATGGGGGAGGTAGACCAGCTTCACGTCAGCGGGCGCGGTGCCGTCGGCGTCGAGCAAGAACCCGTTGATCATCACGTCGGGGGTCACCGATTCACCCACCACGAGGGCGACGTCTTCGCTCCCCGGCGCGACTCCCTTCAGCTCCGCACGCGGTGGAATGGGGATCTCGCCCGGCGCGGCGACTGCCAGGTTGTACTCCTGGTCGAACTCGCCGTCCCCGCGCTCGCCCAGGTTACAGAGCAGGAAACTCCCGTATTCGTCCGTCCTATCCCGACGTCTCTCCTGGAAGCCCAGGGCCGACTCGGCGTAGATCGTCCAGCCGACCAGCGCATTGCCGTGCGAATCGACGACGGTGCCGGTGATCGTCTTCCCGCGCGACAGCGACAGCTCGAGTTCGTGCTCCTCCCCTTCGTGGACGAGCACCTCGGCCCGGCCCAGACCGGCGCGCGCATCCTGGAGCATCGATGCATTGACCTCCACGCTGCCGGGATGGACCCACTCCAGGCGGTAGCGACCTTCCTCGTCGGTGATCGCCCGAGGAACGGGTAGCCCGTTCGTATGCCGGCCGCGACCGGCCAGGCCCGCGATCAGCGACGCCCCGACGGCGGGGAGACCATCCGCATCAAGGACCCTTCCCACGATCGCCGCCGGCCCGGCAAGTCGGATCTCGATCTCGGTCGCACCCTCGCGCAGGACCTCGACCGAACCGCTGAACACAGGAAACCCGCGCGCGGAGACCTGTACCGACTGGGCTCCGAAGGACAGACCGCCGGGGTAGACGAAGGCCCCGTCCGATCCCGTGAACACCGGCACGGGATGGGGAGCCATCCCGCGCATTCCGCTCGGGAGATCGATGATGTAACCGCCCCTTTTGCCGATGGCGATCACCGCGCCGGCGACCGGCTCGCCGCCGGGATCGACCACGCGGCCGCGCACGGTGCCACCTGCCTCGCCCAGCGTGATCGTGATCGTGCGCGTGGAGTCCTCCACCGGCAGATTGACGACCTCGTAGGAGACCGACGACGCCCACCCGTCGGCGCGCGCGCTCAGGATCGTCCGCGGGCCCAGGTGGGTGAGGGCGAAGGCGCCGGCGGAGTCGGTGCGGGTGGCCCGTGCGGCCTTCGCCACCTGGTTGCCCCGGCGCCCGACCCAGACCTCCGCTCCAGCGACTGGCTCGCCCTCGGAGGTGACGACGCGCCCCCGGACGTGGTCCCCCTCGGGGATCCGGATCGTCGTCGTCACGGTGGACCCGGCGACGACGCTCGCCTCGTAACTCCATCGGTAAGCCACCGCCTCTGGCGGTGAGACTCGAAAAGGCTCCGCC